>CAZBQJ010000011.1:0-1529 GCA_964494085.1 uncultured Candidatus Peribacteria bacterium | reverse complement strand
AGGTATCCTTGAAGACAGGTTGAATAATTCACTAAGTGTCGCTGAGGGTGCTTCTCACCCTGGGACGACGCCTTGCAATTGTGCTTTTGTTATTGAGGATGTTCAAGTTGAAACACCCATGGGGCACCCTGATTTTGGTGTAGAATTTTTTTCAGCTGAGGAGTGTTATTTTTCTGTCCCATTTACAGTGCAACTTACTACTCCTCCGGAGAAATTTGTGGAACAATCAACACACCTTGCTTTGATGACTGGACGGGAGGACCTCTTCCTCCAGAAGGGTTACGCAATTTTAATTGTCAGATACCGGCATTTTCTTTCTTCCCTGTTTATGCTGCTTTTCTTTGGGTAGATTGCCCCCAAGGCGATGTTTTACCTGATTGGAATATTACCTTCAGAGTAATTTGTCAGGATACAGAACTTAAGCCATACTGTGGTTTAAAAGAGGCTTATGGATATGTTTCTGATCCGATTACTTTCTCTTATCCGGGTGATTATGACTCTGGATATTTTCAGACATGTGTCATACAACTAACAGATTGTGGTTGCAGGCCTGTTTTAGCGCTATAAATTCTTCTACTGGTGGGCTGCTTAAGGCGCTAACTTCAGGCAGCCCACCTCAAAAGAAATTCCCATGCGCAAATATTTTATCATTTTGCTTTCCTGCTTTTATGTTTTCTACAGCCATAATATTTACGGACAGTCATCCTTTTTTCAAATGTCCATGGATACTACGTATAGATTAGGCGATATATTGGTCAACGAAGATGACGATATAGTGGGTATGTTTTTTGGGCCTGAATTTTTTTTGAACGTATCTGCATTTTACCTGATGGATTTATCTGAGGGATTAAACTCTCATGGCGCCAGACGATTTATTGACACAGTGAGTTATACTACTCCAACTGCATTTAAACTTTTATCCAGAGCTGACTTTAGTGAGAATAACATTACTTTGCTTATCCTTTCAATTCACAGATTATCAGGCGTCTTTTTATATAATTACAATTTAGACAATGGCCGCTTATGGGTACGCGGCTACGAGATAGGAGATAAAAGCCCATATCATTTTTCCAGAGAACCATCTTCAAAGAATATAATGATAGTCAGCTTTTCATACTATGACGGAATGGATTTTTACTATTTAGACAGCCTCGGCAATAACATTTGGAGTAAGGGATTTCGATTCAGCAAAGAAGGCCTCGATTCAGTTCAGTTGACAACCGGCCAAATTGCATCTTCCCCCAATAATGGATATTACATCACCGGCCAGTTTCGCAATTATTACGGCCCGGGACAAGGCAACTATTTTGTGATAAATCTCAAGCCCGACGGCACGCCCGCCATCATGAAAACTATCGGTCCGCATGGACTGGAGCAACTATATGTCGGGGAGGACGGCGTGTATCTTCTGGGGTCAACTTCCGCGACATTCCCCTTTACCGACAACGCGGAGAATGTCATGCTCGCCAAATTCGATCTAAACCTCGATTTTCAATGGGCAAAGGTGTATCACGCAGAAGCTTTTGAGT
>CAZBQJ010000010.1:0-1966 GCA_964494085.1 uncultured Candidatus Peribacteria bacterium | reverse complement strand
GCCAAACGCCCCCTCAAAGTATTTTTATGCCATGCCCGCGCGGACCGCGACCGCGTCCACGCGCTCTACGACCGTCTCACCAACGATGGCGTGGACGCATGGCTGGACAAGGAAAAACTTCTCCCAGGCCAGGATTCGGAGTTGGAGATTCGCAAGGCTGTGTGCGGGTAATTGACGTATAATTTCAGAAATCATCTCTGCTGGGAAATTTATGCCTGAAACTAAACGCCCACTTAAAGCATTTCTTTGTCATTCATCTAGCGACAAACCAAAAGTTCGTGAATTGTATCGGCGTCTGGTCGCAGATGGAGTAGATGCTTGGTTAGACACAGAATCTTTATTGCCCGGGCAAAAATGGAAGGAGGAAATCCCACAAGCTATTAGGAATTCCGATGTTATATTGGTTTTTTTATCAAAAGATTCAATAAATAAGGAAGGGTTCGTACAAAAGGAAATAAAAGAAGCTTTGGATATCGCAGATGAGAAACCAGAGCATACCATTTTTATTATTCCTGCTCGGCTAGAAGATTGCAATGTTCCTGATAGGCTCGCTGATTATCATTGGGTTGACTTATATGATAGTAGTGGTTACAAAAAACTAGTTCAGGCGTTAGAAACTCGTGCAAAAACAGTAAACGCTACATTGCTCCCTGAAAGAATATCAAAAGTCGATGAAGTTAAGTCGAAAGCAGTGGAATTTGAAAAAAGAGGTGACTTTTCAAAATCTTTAAGCACGTACCTTGAATTAAAGAAATTAGATCCTTCTTATTCGGGTATCGATGAAAAGATACAAGAACTTGAATTGAAATCACTAGAGAGCCAGGCTATTCAATATGAGTTAAGAGGCGATTTCTGGAGTGCTTTGAAAATTTGGTACAAAATAAAACGCGTTGACCATCTGTATCCACGTGTCGATATCAAGATAAGAGAATTAGAACAAGCATTTCAGCATAAACAAATTCCCCAGCTAAAGGCGGCAAAGCAGGAGTCTCAAGCACACCAGGGATTAGGCCGAAAAGCAATCCTTGCATTTCTTGGCGGAATTGCTTTAATCCTTTTTGCTGTTATAGGTTCCCCCATTCTTGTTTCTGTAATAAGCCGAACTCCAACACCCACAATTACAGTTACCCCAACTAAGAAGTTGATACTTACAAAGACTATTGTGCCAACTGCTACGAAAACTAAGATTCCGACATCAACCTCCACCTCAACTCTTACACCTGTTCCTCAAAGTAGTTTTCTTTTGCAAGAGGATTTTGAGGACAATACTGTAAGTAGTGATTGGTCGTCAGTATATACGATTCAAAAAGACGCAAAGGGAAACCACTATTGGCTTGCAACAGCTACTGGAGCCGAATATCCCAGCGCTTGGTATTTTGCAAAAGGTACGGATGATTGGAAAGATTATGCTTTTGAAGTTCGAATAAAGTTTATAAAGGATGGTGGGATCTTTATTGGAAGCTATGCATACCCAAATGGAGTTAGCTCTTTTTTTGTCTCTTACATCACTTCTGATGGTTATGTGAGACTGGTAGAGTATAACCTGCCGACATTTGGCTGGAGGGTCATTGATGGAACTGAAAAAAAATCATTGATTACTCGCAATGAGTGGTATTTAGTTCGATTTGAAGTTCAAGATGGCCAATTGTCAACTTATGTTGATAATAAGTTGGTTACAAATACCGATATTCCGCAACCTGCCGCTAGTGAATCTGGAACGATTGGCTTTTATATAGGAAAAGATGATGAAGTTTATATTGATGATATAAAGGTTTGGCAGTTAAAGTAAATTATTAATACCAAAGGCGTAGATAAAACCTCTCAAAACAGAATTAGCTCCTCCGTCGCACGAAACGCAAATCAAACAATGGACGATAGGCCACGGTTAACGGTCTATCGTCCATCGTCTTTCCATCAGTTATAATCCCCTCGCTCTCCCAAACTGAACACTGGTCACTGAAAACCA
>CAZBQJ010000009.1:0-4007 GCA_964494085.1 uncultured Candidatus Peribacteria bacterium | reverse complement strand
GACTGGAAATCGCTACCGCCCCTCCATAACGAGTTTCAGATTTGGAATTGCTGGCACAGGTGCATGGGGCGTGCACGCCCCATGCACCTGTGGTATACTTAATCTTAACAAATCACGCCACCTTATTCTAGCCTGTTTTTCAGTCTAAAAAGTCTTATCCACCTCATCGTTTGGGCATGGCGTTTTCTCCGGAAAGTACACCTTAATTATGCCCGTTTTTGTGTCTAAATTTCCTTATCCACTATACTATTTGCTCTTCTTACCATGGCTAAAAACTATTTTAAGCCTAGGAATATTTATTTTTCCCGGCACCACACTAAGTATCTTCTTGCTAAGAGAGCGGTTATCGCTCGCTACGCATATTGCTAGCGGCTTCTCATTATCAATCTTTCTTATTGGATGCATAGGCTTACTTGGACGAATTTTCCACTTTTCATTTGCTAGTGTTCAACTTCTCTTTTTTCTTGTGGGGATTATTATTACCATTTTTTTAGTAATTCATAAATACCGCCATCCCAAAACGCCTTTATACCGGCGCGAAGTCGTATGCTGGCGCGTTGTAGGTGTCCTGTTATTCGTTTTTATTTGTTTCGCGGTTATTACTCTCTCAGGTAGATTTTCCGGGGACGACCAAAGTTATTTAGCATATTTAACGACTTGGCAACATTCGTCGTCATTAAATTTTTCTGAAGTTTACTTTGGTTCAAATGCGATAGACTCAAAACGTTTCTGGTTGGCGGTTTTCCCAATGAGCCTGGCTCTTATTGCTAACTTAAGCGGCATCCACGGCATGTTGTTGTTAGGCTTATATATCGAACCTATACTGGTCGGTCTTTCCCTTATAACCATATATCTATTCTACAAAGAATTTCTAAATTCTAAGAAATTATCCCTTTCAGCACTTTTGATGCACGCTCTATTTCTACTTCTTTTGCTGGGTCGTCAACAAAGCGGCCAGCTTTTCGTGTACCGGCTTTCAGAAGATAAGGTGGTTGCCGCTTTTATTCTTACCCCAGTATTTTTACTTGCAATTCGCCATTGGGTTCAATGTCCATCTATCAAGACCGCCTTATTTCTCGTTTTTTCAGGATGGAGTCTTGTGTTTACCCATCCAGTCATTCTAGCCTTTGCTGTCTTCATTGGCACAGGCTATACAATAATTTTTCTTTTATGGCATAGAAGAAATTATAGGGTTCTTCTATTATCGGCTGCGTTGTTGGCATTTATTCTAGTGCCAGGCTTATTGTTGCGTTTTGTAAACGACGGAGTATCTCAGATTGCTTATGATTCGGACGCGGCTTTAAATCAAGATAGGCATATTACCGATTCCAGAATTGCCGTCATTCCTGGTACCCCCTTCTATGGCTTCAACCCAGAGCGTGTAAAACTAATAACGGCGGCTACCACGTTGCTAAACGACAATTATTCATATAAGCCATTTGCCTGGTTATACATTTGGGTATTGGTTTTGACATTTATATGGTCGTTCATCCGGGGCAGGAATGACGAGGTGGCTTTATTGTTATTTGTAAGCTCACTGCTTGTCCTGCTAGGGTTAATTCCCTATACAGGTTGGCTACTGGGCTACTTCGTCGCCGCTCGTATGCTTTGGAGAATCCCATGGATATATCCCATCGGGCTTGCTGCCTTATTTCTTCTGCGTGATTTTTTTAATTTCATTGACCGTCGAGCAGCAACCAACAACAATTGCAGAAAACTATCAACCGAAGGGATTCTATTCTGGTTAGCATTGGTCCTTTTTGCATCCTTCGCTGCCAGGCTTTCTTACAGCGCAAAATGGCATGTCCTTACGCAACAGCGAAAGTATGCGCGTAGCTTGGAGAGATTGGTTGACTTGGGTAAACACTTAGATACAGAGTTCGATAAACCTGCACGGTTTATTACTCCAAAGAAACTTTCCAAGCCTATATATGGGCTTTCCGAACAAAATATGATGAATTACTTACCCGGTTTATCTGCCAATGCCAAAGTGATAGATTTTCGTTATTTTAGATCTTCACCATTTTTCGAATCGTCCCTATATGCAAACCACGAGGAAACAGATCTGTTATTTACTATAGACGGAACCGTAAGTTACAAAGACAAACAAAAAATTATGCAAAAGTATAGTATTGATGCAATACTCGCGGACGATCCAGAGCTGCAAGATTATTTTGCTCAGAAGCCCGAACTTTTCTCTGTAGAAGAAGTAGCAGGATTTTGGATTATTAAGGTGAAGTAATGATTTACACAACGAACTCAAAGTTAGTTATTTACATGCCTGCTTTCAACGAGGAGCGCCAGATCGAAGCCGTCTTAAAAGGTTTACCCCCGTCAATTGAGGGTGTGAGCGACGTGATTTTCTTGGTAGTTGATGATGGAAGCACAGATAACACGGCAACGATAGCCAGAAAAGCAGGCGCAACGGTAGTTCAACATAGACGGAATCGCGGTGTGGGGGCAGCTTTTCATTCCGCGGTTCAGTTTGCTTTGGAAAATAATGCCGATATTTTGGTAGGCATTGACGCCGACGGACAATTTAATTCGGAAGAAATCCCTGCCATCATCAAACCCATTCTTGAACGCAACGCCAACATGGTCATCGGCAACCGTTTCACACAAGGAATACCGCAAAACATGGCGTCCATGAAGTTTTGGGGCAACCAACAAATTGCCCAAATCATCAACTACGTTGCCAACCAAAGGTTTCAGGATGTTTCTTGTGGCTTTCGAGCGTATGATAGAGAAACCTTACTACGGCTGAATTTATTTGGAGAATTCACTTACACCCACGAGACCATCCTGTCGATAATTTTCCAGGGGTTGCATGTCACCGAGTGCCCAGTAAGCGTTAAATATGACCCCGAACGACGGTCGCGGGTGGCAGGCTCACTCCTACGATATATGATTCAGACAAGCAAAATTATCCTCCGCGTTCTGCTTGATTATCGCCCTTTTCGCGTTTTTGGTTCTCTCGGTGGAGTTTTCATCGCACTGGGCATCACTTTTGAAATATTTTTATTTGGACATTACCTCATTGCAGGGAGTTACACCCCATATAAATCTGCCGGATTTATCGGGCTGGGGTTTTTAATCTTTGGATTGTTAATACTGGTAATTGCTCTAATATCTGATATGCTTAACCGCGTGCGCAGAAACCAAGATAAGATATTGTATGAAATCAAAAAAACACTTTACGCTAAAACCTAAAAATGATTTAGGAATCTCGGTTTATTGTTCCAACAACTATTGTCCATGGGAGGACGGAGATAACATCAAGAACCCGTGCATATTTGGCAATTTCTGTTGAAATAGCTCTTTTAGACCAGTGATTAAGATGTCCAGGAGTATTGCCCCAATCACGGAGATAAGAGAGCCGTACCATATTTAAGAACCGCCATAACGGCTCGCGCGGCACGCTAATAATAAAAACATTTTTGCTTACCCGAGCTATTTCTCGCATCGCCGCTCCATAGTCATCAATGTGCTCCAACACTTCTGTGCAAATAACCAAATCAAATGTGTCATTTTCAAAGGGGAGCTGTTTTATATTTGAGACAACCGGGCTGGAAGTATGTATGTTACGCTGAGCATCTATGACCTCTTTATAATCTAAATCTGAAATTACAATCTGATTTGTTGCGGGCTGCAATTTCTCAGAGATGCCGCCAAGAACCATCCCTTCTCCGCTGCCAATATCAAGAATACGACCATGCGCATGTCGAAGAATCAGCGTTTGCAAAGCCGCGGTAAAACGATGAACTAGGAATTTGCTGATGATATTTTGTGTATTGTATTTTGCGTGTTTTGACGTATACATAAAAATATTGCCTCGCTAAATAGGTAATTTCCAAAAAAATCGTAGTTTAGGCATGCCGGCAGGAGAATACGTTGTCTAAAAACTATAACACAATATCTAGTATAATGCCTCTTTGGAACGCGCACAACCTAGTTTAGTATATCGTAAACTAAGTTTCTTCGAATTTCTTGTTAGCCGATTGAACTGC
>CAZBQJ010000008.1:0-4037 GCA_964494085.1 uncultured Candidatus Peribacteria bacterium | reverse complement strand
CGTCTGGCAGTCCGGCCGCTGGCTAAGATGACGGCACGTCTGGCAGTCCGGCCGCTGGAAGCTGAATTACTGCTTAAACAGATTGGTAATCCCGGTTCCAATTGAACCGAGATTGGTTTTGATGGAATCACCGATAGCAGTGGGAAGATTTTTCACATAATCAGTGATGGAGGTGACATTGTCCTGAATGGATTTGATATCAGCGTTTAAGGCGTCCAGATAGCCTTTAAGCGTAATATAAACATAATAAACCAGCACAATCATGATAACATATGGAATAGCCCGAAGAATGAAAGAGATGAGACGATGACGTGCTTCAGAGCGATCCTGTTTCAACTGGAGATCCAAGAGTTGATGTAAAGTTTGATTTTGATCTTTGAGCAGATCGATTATTATTTCTTGGTCGGTTTGGTCTTCCATTTTGGACAGGTGAAATTTTCTAGGTTAGTATAGGGCAAATTTAAAAAAGTCGCAGTGAAATTAATTGATACCCATTCGCATATTCATTTTCGGAAAGAATTTCCTGATTTTCAGGCGGTTTTAGAGCGTGCTGAAGCGGCAGGAGTTTCCCAGCAAGTCTTGGTGGGTTGTGATATGAATGACTCGATGGCTGCTTATCAGATGGCTTCCGGCCTGGATAATCTAGCCTGGACGATTGGTATTCATCCACATGAAGCAGATCAATGCACCGCTGAAAATATGGCAAAAATTCGCGATATTTTGAGCGGAGAAGGGAGAAATATTAAAAAATTACCAGTGGCGATTGGTGAAATTGGTTTGGATTATTTCCGTAACCTGCAGCCACATGATTTGCAGAAGAAAGCTTTTTTGCAATTGTTGGATCTGGCTAAGGAATTTGATTTGCCGGTAGTGGTACATATTCGCGATGCCTATGAAGATGCTTTGGAAATTTTGGATGATGCCGGCAATAAAAAAGTGATTTTGCATTGTTTCAGTGGTGGAATGAAAGAAGCTGATTTGGCTTGGAGTAGGGGATACATCACTTCTTTTTCCGGCGTAGTGACTTATCCGAAAAATACTGAATTGCAGGAAGTGGCCCGCCGGGCCCCGGAAAATCTTTTGGTAGTGGAAACCGATTGTCCATATTTAGCTCCACAGGTGCACCGAGGTCAGCGAAATGAACCGGCTTTTGTGCTGGAGACAGCCAAATTCATTACTGAACTGAAAAGTTTGAGTTTAGAGAGATTGGCCGAAATTACTACTGAGAATGCCAAGTTGATGTTTGGGATTTAGGGAAAAAATAATTTCACTGCCTGTTCCAGATCGGCAACAGTGAGGATTTTGATTTTGCCGGAGGATTTGATGGGCTTGGGTGAAGCAGCGGTTAGTACTGTATTGAAGCCCAGTTTCTCGGCTTCTTTGATGCGTTTTTCGATGTGGCTGGCTGGTCGAAGTTCGCCAGATAGGCCGATTTCGCCTAGGAAAACGGTTTTTTCCGGAAGTGGGAATTTTTTGAAGGAAGAAATGGTGGCCATGGCGACGGAGAGGTCGACGGATGGCTCTTGGAGTTTGAAGCCGCCGACTACGTTAACGAAGATGTCTTGGGAATTGAGACTGAGTTTGAGGAATTTTTGGATAACGGCAGCGAGTAATTGGAGGCGGTTCAGATCGAAGCCGCTGGCGGTACGCTTGGGATAGCCAAAAGCGGTGGCATTGGTTAAAGCTTGTACTTCTAAAACCAGGGGACGACTTCCTTCCAGAGTGACGGTAATAGCGGAGCCGATAGCATTTTTTTTGCGACCTTGGAGGAATACTTCGGATGGATTGGATAATTCTTCCAGTCCGTGTTCGCCCATTTCCATAATGGCAATTTCATTGGTGGAACCATAGCGATTTTTCAGCCCACGAATAATGCGTAAATGCTGATGCCTTTCTCCTTCGATAAAAAGAACGGTATCAACCAGATGTTCGAGCACTTTGGGGCCGGCCAATTCACCCTCTTTATTGACATGTCCGATGATCAGGCAGGTAATCCCGCGACTTTTGCAGATTTCCATTAATCTTTCGGTACAGAAGCGGATTTGGCTGATACTGCCGGGAAGTGATCCGATGTCCAGGGAATAAATCACTTGAATAGAGTCTATTACCAAAAATTGTGGTTGAATCGAATCAAGTTGGCCAAGGATGTTTTCCAGGCAAGTTTCGGAAAGTATGGAAATATCGTCAGACCGGACTTTGAGGCGTTGAGCACGGCTGGCTATCTGTTCACTGGATTCTTCTCCCGAGATATAAAGTACTGAGTGATTGGCTTTAACAGCGTCGTGACAGAGTTCTAAAGTCAGTGTGGATTTGCCAATGCCCGGCTCACCGCTCAGTAAAATTAAACTACCGGTTTGTATGCCACCACCCAAAACTGTGTTTAAATCGGGGAAGCGAACTGGCAGACGAACGCTGCTCTCAGTGATCGGTTGATTGAGCTTCTGAACAGGATTAACAGGCTTATGGGCGTGCCGGGAGGCAGTGATAGTATTGGTTTTGGTTGGCGTAATTTGTTGTTCTTCTTTGATGGTATTCCATGCACTGCAGTCAGGGCATTTGCCGAGCCATTTGGGGCTTTGGTGACCACAACTTTCGCAGATATAAATAGTTTTCGTTTTCATGAATGTTTATTTAGATAGCACTTCAGTGTAAACTTTCTCTGTTTCTACCGCCATTTTTTTGGCAGAGAAATTTTGCCAATGAATGAGACCGCTGGCTTTTAGCTTATTCCTGAGTGCCTGATCGGACAATGCTTTAGTTAATGCTTTAATCATTGAATTCTTGTCTGCCGGCTTTGTTAAAATACCCAGATGTTCTGAAGTGATGATTTCAGGAATACCGCCGACTTGGCTGGCGATTACCGGTAATCCGCTTTGCATCGCTTCTAGAATGACCAGTCCAAAGGCTTCTTTCAGACTGGGGAGGATAAATATGTCAGCAACTTGCATTAATTCTAAAACATTGTTCTGATAACCTAATAACACAACTCTTTTAGCTAAATCTAAATTCTGGATTAATTTTTGGAGCGATTCGCGTTCCGGTCCCTCGCCGGCGATGATCAGTTTATGATTTTCAAATTTGTGGGCGATCTTGGCATAAGCTGCGATCAGGTGTTTATAACCTTTGCGCTGATGAAGTGTACCGGCAGAAAAGAGAATGATAGTTTCTGGCCCTGCCTGGAAAATTGTTTTTCGGATTTGTAATTTTCGTTGATCGGAGAGAGGAGAGATGGGCTTTTCTATACCATTGTAAATTGTGGTGATTTTTTTGGAGTGAACCGAGTAAAGCTCAGCCATTAATTCCTGATTGGCCTGGGAAACAGTGATGATTTTAGCGGGAATTTTGAGGGAAACTTGCTTATAAAGTTTACGCGCCCCGCGAAGAGCAAAAGGGTCGTGTTCAGTGATAATTAAAGGGATTTTTTTGATTTTTGCTGCAGCAAAGGCAAATTTGCTGGCTACAGGATTCCAGATTTGGGCGTGAATTAGGTCGGGTTTCTCCAAGCTAATGATTTTTAAAAGCTGAATGAGATTGGCTGGACTGTTTTTGGAGCGGGTCTTTGTCACATAGGTCTTCAGGCCGGCTGCATCCAGTTGTTTAATCCAGTCATCAAGAGCATCACTATAACGACAAACGATAATTGGCTGGTATTTTTGTCGATCTAAATTTTTTGCCAACAAAAACATCTGCCGCTCGGCACCTCCATAAAGTGGCGTATCTGTATAAAGTAAGATTTTGCTGGGCATACTATTCCGGTTAGACTGGGAGATTCAAAGGGGAAAAAGGAGAAGCTTGGATCGGGGCGCCCGCGCCGACCAGGTGAATTCGTAGGCGAATCCAGTATGGTGGCGCGGGCGGGGAACCGAAGTCCAGATGTAAGGCTGCAGTAGTCGAGGTAACAGGATTAGTGGCTTGACTGTTTTCCGGATCAGCTGTCAGTTGCCGGCTCTTCCTCCTTCTTTTCGGCTTGGTCAGTGGATGAGGTTTCCGCTTCAGCTTCGGCGGGTGTCTCGGCAGGAGCGTCGGTTGAGGCGGTT
>CAZBQJ010000007.1:0-5766 GCA_964494085.1 uncultured Candidatus Peribacteria bacterium | reverse complement strand
CATCCAAATTTCCTGCTTCATATTTCTTATAATAATCCTTAGTGATGACATTTTCCCACTCAGCGTCCCAAAAACTTGCATCTGCATGATTGTAATAAAAAACAATTCTTTCGTTTTTCCATATTTTTAGCCGGTTAGTTTTCATGAGGCTTCCTAAAAGAATTTCTACTAGCAGAAGATCTTTCTGAAATAACTTCCTGCGCCAAAGAAATTATCTCGCTTGCTCTTCTTGAAAAGGTATAGTCAACGGATTGTTTCCAGGCGCCTTCGGCTATTTTTTTCGCTAGGTTGGGATGTTTGACCAGGAACAGTATACGATCTGCAAGCGCTCTAGGATCAAGCGGATAAAAAATGACATTTTCCCCATCCTGAAATAATTCCTTATGACAAGGGACATCCGCAACAACTATCGGTTTTCCACGCACCATATACCCAAAGGATTTTTGCGGGGTTGCATAACGAGAATCGACAATATCCTTACTAGCCGGCTGTAACAGAATGTCACAATTGTCAATTTCTGCTAGTACATTACGAATAGGAATTTCAAATCTGATCTCAATTCTGTCTTTCATCTCAGGATCAGTTGTGTATTCATCCAGCCAATTTGGGTCAACTCCCTTTTCTTCTCTAAATCTACCAACCAGTCGCAACCTAAAATTATGAGGTAAATAACGCATCGCATCCAGTAAAATATTTACACCCCGATATTGGTCAATAGTTCCGATGTATCCCAAAATAACAGGATCTCCAAAAGAATCAAGCACCGGAGGTTTAGACAAACGAGGTAAAGGACTCGCCAACCTGATAACACGCGGCTTAAGTTTACTATGTGTCCAAGCCCTTAAATCGTCAGCCAGCGTCTGTGTATTACAAATAATTTCATCAAAATTTAATGTCGCTTGTAATACTCTTTGCCGAAATTGCCCTTCTGATCCTTCGTTAACATCGAAAGGGTGGTCTCCATAAAATTGATTAGGGTCCAATCCTAGCGGAGTGTGCGCTTCATAAAGGAAGATCCAATCCCATAACCACTTTTGTGATTTCCTCATTTCGCCCCAGAAAATCACTTCCTTTGGATCGCGAACATATAAGATTCTATTGCCATGAAAACGCATCCACCGAGGATGAAAACGAAAAAGGGATAGAAGGGCTTTTTCATAATATTCAGCATTAAATTTCGGCCAAAACCTATCAGGGAAATAACGTAAATACATGGCTTGAAATTGTAAACTCAAATCAGGAATTCCATAGTATGTCCGCAGCGCATCCGCCGAAACTCGAACCCGAGGCATAAAGAAAGTTGTATCTACCGTCTCTGAGAGAGCTGCCGCCGACCAAACAGCATCAAATGCGTTTGCCTCTGGATTAGGGAATGTCATAGTATGGATATAGGCTATTTTAAGTTTTTGCATATCATTGAGATTAAGCGCAGTTTTCAGGGCTCTAGCTGAGTTGATATATGATAATTTCATTTTATCCTCATTGCTAAACGATAAACAGCTTTTAGACAATTGATCAAAAATTCTTTTCTTCTTAACCACAAAAAATCATATTTCACTGCTTTTATGGCAGATTGAAGAATAATCCCAGACGATCGTAATTCCCTGATAACGATTAATCCGTAAATGCTTGATATGATTGTTTTTGGATTAATAATAGATGAAAGACTCGGAAATTTCTCAGTACTTCTGAAAAAATCAAAAATTAAATCAGAAAATTCATTGCTGCCATCATAAAACTTAAGAAATTGGTGTGCGAACGACAAAGATAATTCCCCATTGAGAAACAAACTAGGATAAATATCATACGCTCGGTTTAGCAAACGGCTGCTTTCTTCGACATCGCCCATTGCCAATAATACAACTCCACGTGTGTATAATTCTCTTGCCAGACTTTGAGGAATAAGTCTTTGATTTTCTTCACTTATTTTTATATTTTTCAAGTTCTCAAAAACCATCAAATACATTTCAAAATTGTTTCGCCGTTGGTACTCTTTTTGATGTTGAATATCCTGATAAACATTTACCAATGGTTCCGCAGTACAGTACCCATCACTATATGCTGTCAATCTCATCGAGAAATCCCAATCTTCAGCCACCGATATTCTGGTATCTAATCCCCCAACCTGTTTCAAGGTTTTACGCTTTACCACAATAGAATCAAATAATATCTTTTCGCCCAAGATTAATTTCTTGAACATCTCGTTTTTTGGCGCTACTCCTTTTTTTTGTTTCCCCATAAAATCCCCAACAAACTCACCATTTATAGCATTAAACATCTTTCCCCAAGAATAAGAATATCCTATTTGGTGATTTGAACATAATGCCGCAATAGAGGTGCTTAAAAACTCAGGTAGCCACTCATCGTCGGCATCCAAAAAAGCTATGTATTCTCCATGCGATTCCCGGATACCCCGATTACGCGCATTTGATCGGCCTCGATTGCTTTGGTGGAAATATCTAATTCGCAAATCATCTAAAAAAGGGGAAATTATCGAAAAAGTACCATCAGTAGATCCATCATCGACGACAATAATTTCATAATCTTTATAAGTTTGATTTATTGCGCTCAACAATGCGCGTGTTATACATCTCTCCGCATTATATGCAGGGATAATAACGCTTACCAATGCCTTAACAAAGTTGGCTTCATCAAGGTCAACAAAATAATCTATCATTATTTAAAAATCCAGTTGGCGCCAGTAAGCAATCTCAAAAAATAACTTGGGACAATCCATTAATAACATTATCCACAATAACAGCTTTCCTAACCTATATCCTCTTCCGGGTTCTTTGCCAAAGCGTTGAAACGACATCCCATGTTTAATGAGCATGCTTAGCACCAACTGCTGATCACCTGAATTTAATTGACCTCGGCTCGACTTCCACAATGCGTACCACCATTTGAGTTTCATTTTATAAATCAGACTTTTCGACCGATATGCGGAGATGCGGTTGTGATCATGGACACGCCAAAGGGCAACGGGTTTATCCAGTTGCCCCGGTAAAAGTTTAGCAAGTGCGGCTAACTTAAACATAAAAATCTCATCCATGTGTAGCGACAAAGTTTCGTCAAAATAACCAACTTTTTCAAAGACGTTACGTTTCACCACCAACCCTACAATCGAAAAACTTCCTGTTTTTCCGGCAATTAATGTAGAAAATAATTCCCTTGGCTGAACATATTCGGTCATTGTATGTAGGGTAAACCCTTCCCGACCGGCATCCTTCCATCGCTGAAGTCCAACTTCATCTTCAACGTATGCTCCTATTGCTTCATATACTCCTTCCAATTCCGGATCCGCGCCAAACAATTGCTCAGCCGTATCAAAACGCCCCGGAAGATAGAAATCGTCGGCATCCAAAAACGAGATATATTCACAGGTACTTTTTTCGGCTGCCAAACTTCGACTCGCGCTGCAACCATGGTTTCGACCATCGGGATGGCGGTATAAATGAACTTTACCATATTTGGCCGCTAAAGCCTGGCACACTTTCCAACTATTATCCGTAGAACAATCCTCCACAAGGATAACTTCAGCTGTTTGTGGTAGTGCTAAAGCAGACTCGACTGCTTGTTCAACATAATCAGCCGCATTATAAACAGGAATATTAACACTTACTAAAAAAGGCTTCACTATTTCGCCGTACCCATCTTGAGATGTTATCAGGAACATGGATCAACCGTCCAATAAAAATCTTTCACAATCAGGACCCCATGATGATTTGGCGGAATTCTACCAACACCATAAACATCATCTGCGATAACCTCAAATGTTCCGGCATTTGTTATACGTTCTACTCTATCATTTTGTACGCTACAATAAAGGTGCAAAATATATACGCCTGGCGCTAACGGTAAATTTTCGAAGACACAAGAAAAAAAACCAGTCGGCGGAATTGAGGAAAAATCTGAATTTAGTAGCCAAGTAGATCCTGACAATAATGGCCGCCCATAATTATCCTTTATCGTCAATGTTACTGATACTTTCGAAAGTGGTTCTTTTGAGCCGGTTTTGTAAGTTATTCTGAACATGCACTTATGGCACGAACGCACAGCACGGCTTTTTACCGAAGCATCATCTTCAATCCACCATTCTTCGAATTTCAGCTTACCATTACCATCATTCTCCCTCATGGATGGCAATATTTCGTAACCTACAATTTCATTATTATCAATTTGGTTCAAGTATTTTGTAACTGTTGAATCGACTTCACCAGAATAGCTTATTCTTCCAAATTCTAGCAAAATAGCTTGAGTACACAATGATTGCACGGCAACCATATTGTGGCTCACAAACAATACCGTCCGCCCTTCCTGGGCCACATCGCCCATCTTGCCCAAACACTTTTTTTGGAAAGTCGCATCGCCAACGGCAAGTACTTCATCCACCACCAGAATTTCGGGGTCTAAATGCGCTGCCACAGCAAAAGCTAGACGCACATACATACCACTTGAATAACGTTTAACCGGTGTGTCAATAAACTTTTCAACTTCAGAAAAATCCACAATCTCATCAAACTTGCGGGTAATTTCATCACGCTTCATACCCAGGATCGCGCCGTTGAGATAGATGTTCTCGCGTCCAGTCAGTTCGGGATGGAAACCGGTCCCGACTTCGAGCAGACTTGCAATCCTACCCTTGACTCTGATCTTGCCAGAGGTCGGCGCGGTAGTGCGTGAAAGAATCTTGAGCAGGGTACTCTTGCCCGCGCCGTTACGCCCGATAATACCTAATACCTCACCTTGTTCTACTTTAAAACTAACATCACGCAAGGCCCACAGTTCTTCGCCATCACGGTTTCCGTGATCTTTTTCGCCAATCTTGAGCAGTGGATTAGGCTTACCGCGCATTTTTGCCCACCACACATTAAAATCAGTGGTAATAGTACCAGTTCCAATCAGTCCAAGTCTGTATATTTTGGAAAGATTTTCAACAGATATTACGGTAGTCATTAAGGATAGTTCCTTTTCAAGAACAAAACGAGTTTATTCATAACTCGTTTTGTTGATATAACCCAACGAACCTTCCAGAGAAATAATTTTTTCCTGGAATTCCGACTACAACACCATTATCGGGTATATCTTTGGTGACAACACAGTTAGCTCCTACAGCCACGTTATTCCCAATCTTCACATTTCCAATCACCTTAGCCCCCGGACCTAGATAAACATTATCCCCAATCACTGGATAGCCTTTTTTGACGCCTCTGTTTGCCTTGCCCAAAGTGACCTGATGGGAAATATTGCAGTTTTTTCCAACAACCACATTTTTATTAATAACAATACCCCCGAAATGCCCAATATATAAACCACTGCCAATTTGGGTACGATAAGAGATTGATATCCCATATTTATATTCATAGTGCGCCAAAATTAACCAAGCTAGAGGAAAAAGGAAATATCGGAAAATTGGGTGCAGTTTCAAATAAGCGCAGGATCTCATCCAAAAAGAATATTTAAAACCAGGCTCAAGCATAAAGGTAAAAAGAAAACTTGGCAAGTTAGCATTACCAGAATACCTATACAAATCTGACCTCAAGAGAAATATATATTTACTAAATTTCACATCACCCCACCTGTTCTACCTGCCCAAGAATATTGCACCAACCAGAGAGTTTAAGTTGCCGCGCAGTCTCGCCCACCAGGCTTCGAGATCGCGCGAGAAGGTCCCGGTGTTGATCTGGCCGAGGCGGTAGGATTTGGAGAGGTTTTCGACGGAGATGACGGGCATAAAGGATGAAGGATGAATGCAGAGTGATGGAG
>CAZBQJ010000006.1:0-7832 GCA_964494085.1 uncultured Candidatus Peribacteria bacterium | reverse complement strand
CTACTTTACCCGAAAAGCCCTATTTTTTCACCTCAATTTGGCGAAGGTATTGTAATGAATGTTCTATTAGTAACCACATCCTTTCCCAAAATATCTGAGACATTTATTTTTAACCAGTTTTTGGAATTGAAAAAATCTGGTGTGAATGTGCATGTCTTAACACATTCGAACAAGAATGATGCAAGTTATTTTGATTTTAAACCTAGCAAAAAGGAAGTTATTCGGGCTTGTGTAGATTCGAATATGCTGATAATGGGGTTGCGCATTCTTATAGGTGTAAGTAGTCACCCTGTGAAATCAGTAAGATTTCTTCTTAAGTCATTAAGAATATCTAAAGAAAACGCCCGTCAGGGATTTCGATCTTGGATTCTCTCTCTTCCATTCATGGAAGAAACATTTGATATTGTTCACTTCGAGTTTTCGGGGCTGGCGATATATTATCGTGATGTAATAAGCTTGTTGGAAGTAAAAAGATTCTTAGTCAGTTGTAGAGGAGCAGAAGAGCAGACAAAGCCATATGTGGATAAGCAAAGGATTTCTGACTTGACTCGTACATTTGCTTGCATGGATAAAATCCATTGTGTTTCGTATAAATTGGCTTCCCAAATTCAACCATACTGCAATGATGCAAATAAAATATTCATTAACCACCCATCGATCGACGTTTCGCAATTTCGTAGAAAATTAGTTGAATCAACTTATGACTATAAAGGTATTAGTATGGTGTCAGTCGGTAGGCTGGATTGGCGAAAAGGATACGAATATGCCTTGCAAGCGGTTAGGCTATTATTGGAAAAGGGACACAATGGATTAATTTACCGTATCATTGGCGGGGGGCCTGAATATGAAAAACTAATCTTTGAGGTACATGACTTGGGGCTTGCCAGTCATGTAGAATTTCTTGGCGCATTGAACAAAGGTGAAGTAATTGCACAACTTGAAAAGGCGGATATTTACCTTCAATCCAGTTTAACAGAGGGGTTAAGTAATGCGACTTTGGAGGCAATGGCTCTTGAACTTCCTGTTGTTGCCACTGATGTTGGCGGAACAAGAGAGGCGATCACTGATGGTTTGGAAGGTTTTATTGTATCCCCGCGAAATCCGTATGAGTTAGCCATGAAAATAACTTCGTTAATTGAAGATGTAAACTTACGAAGGGAAATGGGAAAAAAGGGGAGAGAAAAGATAATCAATCAATTTTCCTTGGAGCGGCAAACGAATACATACCTATCTATATATCGGGAGTTGTTATCAGTTGATGGCAATTGATCTAATCCTCGTTTCCAAGAACAAGGTAGAGACTCTCTGGAAACACGGAAACGTATACAGTACCTCTGAATCCTCATCGGAAATTTCCGGCGCATTTAAAAAGTTTCTAAACAACTCTGAATCAGATTATTTGTTGACTTGGGATTTCGCCTTAGGCGCGCCAGACTTCAAACATGTTCAGAAAATTCTCGAAAAACCAGGTGATGTGTGGCATGGGGGCTTATCGCTAGGTATGCAAGGCGCTCCAGATATTTTACGATACGTTATTCCAGGATGGTCGTTAGGGCTTGACCCTGACGTAAAAATGGAATCAAGCTCCTGGAGGTTATCGCTGAAATGTTGCTTGCTCAAGCGGGATGTGATCAAACAATTGGGAGGACCGCTGGAGATGTTTTCGTCCACAGAGGCAGCGTCCTTAGAATTGGGGTATCGTTATGTTAATAACGGCGTTTTCACGCGTTACATCCCAGGGTTAAGCGGCGTTGCATCACTAGAGAAGGTAAGAATACCCATTCAAGATCAATTCAAGTTTCTCAGCCTTTATTATCCCAAGCAATGGCGTTATTGGTCATTATGCCGGGCGCTTCTGAAAGGCAGGATTAATAGTTTCCATGAATTGAAATCGATCTTGACCATCATTCGGGAAACCAAAATATACCACTGCGATAATTACCATCATCCGCTTCCAAAAGAAACGACTAAAGGCACCCCAAACGCTTCGGTTTCTGTATTGATTCCAACCCTGAGCCGCTACTCTTATCTTACTGAGTTGATTCCCCAACTGGAAGCTCAAACGGTCAAACCCAAAGAAATCATTGTGGTGGATCAAACCCCGACCAACCAAAGACAGAAAATCACCTCAACGGATCCCAAAACAGATATTAAGGTGATTTACCTGGATCAACCGGGGCAGTGTTCTGCCAGGAACTTGGGATTGAATTCATCCAGTGGGGACTATATTCTCTTTTTGGATGATGATACCGATATTCCCGTCAATTTGATTGAACTGCATCTGGAAAACCTGGAACGGTTTAGAACCAACATTTCCTGTGGCACCGTGGATGATCTTACCGCCAGGGAAGTTCTACGAGACTTTTCATTTTTCAAAATCAGTCCAATCTTCTCCACGTGCAATGCGTTACTCCAAACGCAGGTTCTGGACAAGACAGGTTTATTCGACCAGGCTCTCGATCGAAAATCCAATGAAGATGGCGAACTTTTTATTCGAATGTACCTGCAAGGCGAGTTGATGGTTCTTAGCCCCAATACGAAGATTATTCATTATCACGCGCCAAGCGGGGGGTTGCGGGCGCATGCCCAGCGAAAAATCACTTATGCCAGCAGCCGAAAAAGCCTTTTCGAAAGAAGGCTACTAAACCATGCCGAGTTTTACATTCTGAAGCGGTATTATGATCAGGAGAGTATTCATGAATCTTTCCTTTTATCTATTTTAGGCACATTTTCTGTTCGCGGTAATTTTCTTAAAAAATTAGCAAAAACGATCATATCTCTATTTTTGTTGCCTGACACGATTATAAAATTGGCTTATGCTGAAAGGCAAGCCGAGTATATGCTCGCGGAAGGAAACCCGGATATCCCCCCCTTTGCTGGAAGAGCATAACCCATGCACATTATGCAGATTATTGATGCTCTCATGGTTGGGGGGGCTGAACGGATGTTAGTAGATATAAGTAATACTTTGATTAAAAAGGGGATCCGGGTTTCTGTATGCATGACGCGAGAGGAAGGCGTTCTGAGGAGTTATCTCGACCGTTCAATAAACACATATTGCCTAAAAAGGAAAAGTCGCTTCGATTTAGGCGGATTATATCGATTCAAAAAATTGATTCAACAGGAAAAACCGGATATTTTGCACGTTCACAGCAGGTCAACTTGCGCTTTGGTTGCTTTGTATTGCATTATTCTAAATATAAGGATCCCTTTGATATTCCATGACCATTACGGGAGTGTGTCTGTTGATCGGACAATTCCTTTCTGGTTTAAACTCTATGGTAAAAAACGAATCCAAGCTTATATAGGCGTAAGTGAAGAATTGGGGAAATGGGCATTGGACGCTGGTTATCCCCATGGAAATATTTATGTGATCAACAATGCCATTGATCTAAGTCGTTATAGGTTTAATGAGCAGATTCCTTCCAACCATCCCTTCCTGACTGGGCTATTTGTGGCAGGGATTCGCTATGAAAAAGGTCTTCATTTGTTGATCGAATCTATGTCTAAGATCTCGGGAAAAGAGAAAGTGAAAATTCTCATCATTGGGGGAGTACGAAATCAGGAATACTATGAACAGTGTAAAGTAAGAATTGAGGAATTGCAAGTTAAAGATCAATTTGAATTCATTGGTGAACGAATAGATGTTGTCAATTTTATTTGCCAATCCGATTTTGGGGTGATTCCTTCGATTTGGGAATCTGGCCCATTAGTATTAATTGAATATATAGTATCGGGTCTCCCGGTCATCTACACTAGAGTTGGCGAAATATCTAATAAACTTCTCAAGCTTCATGTTCCAGGGGCAATTTGCCCGGACAACCTTGATGATTTGATTTGTGAAATGGATAGGTTGATTGATCTATCGCCTGTAGAATTCAAAGAGCGTGGTAGAATCGGAAGAAAAATTGCTGAGGATGGATTTGACATTAGCCGAAAAATTGATGATTTCATAAATGTTTATTACTCAATTGAATCTAAATGATGTCTCATTTGAACAGACAATCCAAAGTGAATACTAAATTATTGGGTTATGAGCTATTAAACGCAAATCCTGACGTCTTAATGCGTTACATGCAGGATTTGCTTAATTTAGATAAATGTGTTTTCTCAGTCTGTTGGAATGAAGAAAACTTCTTGTTAGAGTTGCCAAAAAAATGGGAATTATCATATCTTGTTATTTCCAAAAATAAAGCGATCTCATTTATTATTGCATCCATGAAAGAAAAAATGTATCACATACATCGGCTGGGAGTTGCCCCAGGCTATCAAAGACAAGGGATTGGATACGGGTTACTTAATATATTGACCAATCAGGCGGCAAACGACTCAATTCATTCGATTTCTCTTAAAGTTGCAAAAGATAATGGAAATGCCATAAAGTTTTATGAACTCAATGGTTTAAAAATCGCCGGGCGTTCAAATAGTCACTTTCTAATGACAAAAGAGGTGCTACCATGTTTGAAATAACAGGAAAAAAGATATTGGCAATAGCGCCCCACATTGATGATGTGGAGTTGGGTTTGGGAGGCACAATTGCCAAATGGATCAAAAACAACGAAATTTATTATGTTGGTTTGTCCTCTCCTCCTTTAGTGAATGAAGACATATTAATAAATGAATTTCATGACAGTATGCGCATACTGGGACTGAATGAGACAAATGTGGTCTTAAAGAATTTCAACCCCAGGGATTTATTTAGTTCAAGAATTGAGATACTGGACTTCCTCTACCAGTTCGGGAAAAAAGTTAATCCGGATATTGTTTTTGTTCCGTCCAGCGGAGATATTCACCAGTCCCATGAAGTTGTATTCTCTGAGGCTAGACGCGCGCTAAAATTTTCAACCATCCTTGGCTATGAACTCCCCTGGAATTGCATGAAATTTAATATGGACGTGTTTATAACATTGAGCCAGGATGAAATTGATAAAAAGACTGCGGCGATTAACGCTTTTAAAACACAAAAAGAAAGGATTTTCTTTTCAAATGATATTGTTATGGACCTCGCGCGGGTACGGGGCAAGCAAATTGGGCAGCAATATGCGGAATGTTTTGAACTTATTCGGCTGATTGTATGATCGTCAGTATTCATCAACCGCACTTTTTGCCTTGGATGGGCTATATGAATAAGGTCATGAATAGCGACAAATTCGTATGGCTGGACACTGTTCAATTTAGGAAAAATTATTTTCAAAATCGAACAAAAATTAAGTCAATCACAGGAGTAACCCTTTGGTTGACGCTCCCTGTGCATAACCATTTGGGCGATTTGATATCCGATATTAGGATATCTGAGAGCGCTTGGAAGAAAAAAATTATCGGCAAGATACATGCAAATTACTCCAAAGCCCCATATTATTCAAAATACAGTGATGCGTTATACGAAGTTTGGGCTGGATGCGAAAGCGACAGTCTGGCTGATATCAATCTGGTAACTTTTATGCATTTAAAAGAACTGCTGAATATTCAAACCGATATAAGTCTTGCATCTGAAATGCAGATCCAGTCGTCAGATCCTACAGGCAGGTTGGTGGAAATATGCAGGAAGCTAGGAGCAACTGCTTATATTGCCGGGAGAGGCGGCAAAGACTATATGAACCTGGCCTTGTTTGAAAAGGAAAACATCAAAGTCATATGGCAGGATTTTGATCCGGGTAAAGTAAGCTATTCACAAATAGGAGATGGGTATGTGGCAGGATTATCTATCATTGATTGCCTCTTCAACGTTGGTCAAGGAGCGGCAGAAAACTTAACTCAAAGAGCCTGGGTCGCTGAACAAAATTAAAAGAGTTCTAATGGGCGCTGCTAAAAACATGAAAAATGGGAATCAAATTAATGTGGTGGATGGAAAATACAATTGCGCTTTAGGAGTGATTACTCATGTAGATCATTGGCTAAATCAAAATGGAGAACCAATCTGTTATGAGCCATATGCCCGCGAAATACGGATTTGGGCAGATCTATTTTCAAAAGTAGATGTATTGGCGCCGCGCGGAGAAGGCGCCCCACGGGGCGCTCTGGCTGCATATGAGAAAGCGAATATTTCCTGGATGCCCGTTGAATATGCCAATGCCGTAGGATGGAAATATACATTGACCAGGGCATATCAATTACCCAGGTTAACCATTAACATTGCCAAATTTATTCTTGCCCATGATTTTGTTCAACCAAGAAGTCCAGGACATCCGGCATTTGTGGGGAATGTGATCGCGCGATTGTTTAGAAAACCGAGTATTACAAAGTACGCCGGTTATTTTGGCTATTTTCCTGGCGAAAGACTGACATCCATTTCAGAACGCGTTTTCCTGTCCATGCCCACCCAGACAAACCGGGTGCTTGTTTATGGAAAGGCAAAAAGGAAACACTTTGTAAGTTTTATTCCCGCGCTTATGAGTGAGGCTGAAATTAATATGGCAGAAAGTATCTCACAGAATAAGAAATGGGATACGGAAAAAATCCACATCGTTTCTGTGGGCAGGCTGTCGCCTTATAAGGATTTCGACCTGGCGATTAATGGATTGGGAGAGTTATATCGGATAAGGCCCGATTTATCTTGGGATTATACCTTGGTTGGAGGGGGCGAACTGCGGAAAGACCTAGAGGAATTATGTGAAAAGAATAAAATACGGGACAGAGTTACTTTTACTAGTGCATTGCCTTTTAATCAAGTACAGGAAATTTATGCGAATGCCCATTTTGTGATTATGCCAGGCACGCGTGAAGGTTGGCCTAAAACGATTGCGGAGGCTTGGGCGCATTTTTGCATCCCAATTGTTGCGGCTTCGTTACTTTCACTAGATATAATCAACAATTCTGAGAATGGCTTCCTATTCAATCCCGATCCGAAAAGTTTGGCTGTTCTTCTCGCAAATATCCTCCAGCGTGAAAGAGATGAATTAAAGTTTGTGTCGCAAAAAGCCCATAATAATGTTCATGCTCTTTCAATGGAAAGATTCCGTGACCGATTAACAGATATTATTGAAGATCTGCAAAAGAATATGGGCTATTCTATTGTGGTATGAATCTGAAACCAGCTATGCAACTTACCAAACCGCCAACAGTTATGACTGACAAGAACGACAAATTAGTACTCTGGATATTCTGGATATTAATTCATATTCCTCTGGCATTGGTGGTCCGGCAATCGAGCTTTGCGGCTACGGTTTACGCCATGATTACCTTGATTCTGGGATTGTGGTTTGCATTGTTTGGCAGGGAGGCGCGCCGAGTGGTTTATGTCGCTGCTTATATTGCTGGAGCTGAAGTGCTCTGGCGTATGAGCTCCGCCCATATTTTTTGGGAATTTGGAAAATACGCCATTGTTACGATCATGCTTGTCTATTTGTTGCGAACAAGGCAGGCGAAGATGGCTGGGTTGCCCATTTTATATTTTTTATTGCTCGTTGTATCCATACCACTGACGATCTTTAATCTTCCTTGGAATTTTGCCAGGGATGCCATCAGTTTTAACCTGTCGGGACCCTTATCCCTAGCGGTCAGTGTGATCTTTTTTTTGCAGGTTTCCCTGGACTGGTCTGAACGGGTAAAAATGGCTTACTATTTTGCCGCTCCGATTGTTGGCATAGGGAGCGTCGCTGTATGGCGTACGATTATTGCCCAACAGATTTTATTCAGCGATAATTCCAATTTCACAACTAGCGGCGGCTTCGGTCCTAACCAGGTATCTGCCATTCTTGGTTTAGGGGCTCTTCTTTTTCTTCTTCTCGCCATGCAATCCACCATTGCCATGCGGTGGGTTTCGCTGACCGTTTCTCTGATTCTGGTTACATTGAGTGTACTGACTTTTTCGAGGGGGGGCATGTATAACTTGG
>CAZBQJ010000005.1:0-9402 GCA_964494085.1 uncultured Candidatus Peribacteria bacterium | reverse complement strand
TTTGGATGAGATTGGCTACTTTTTTGAGAAATATTTTCGTAAGGACGATTTTATTTTAGAAGCAGGTTGTGGTACTGCTCAATATGTTGTGGCTTTACTGGCAAGAGGTTTTCATAATATTGAAGGAATTGACTGGGGCCAGAAAACAATCAATACGGTGAAGGCAATTTATCCTGATCTCCCTGTCTATGTGGGTAATGTGATGAAAATTGAGAAAGAAGATAATTATTATGATGGTTATGTATCTTTGGGAGTGGTTGAACATCGCGAACTAGGGCCAGAGCCATATCTGGATGAGGCTTACCGAGTTTTGAAGCCGGGGGGATATGCTATTATTACAGTACCCTATATAAATTCACTGCGCTGCATTAAGGGCCGTTTGGGCTTTTATCGAAATGCTAAAAATATCTCCGCTAAAAATTTCTATCAATATGCTTTTAATAAAAAAGAATTCTCTGATTTGTTGGAGAAAACAGGATTTAGTATTATCGAGAGTCGAGGCATTGCTGGATATTTCGGCTTGATAGAAGAATTGCCTGCTTTATTTCGGTTTTTTGATCGTATTCCCGGCGGCTGGAAAATTAAGCAGTGGCTGAAGCGAGTAGATGCAATCCAATTTTCTAGTCATATGATAATATTTGTATGCCAAAAAAAATATTAGTTATTACTTCGCACTATCCTCCATATCATATTGGAGGTTACGAGCTAAGAATCAAAGATATATTGGAGCAATTAACTGATAGAGGATATAAGATCCGCGTTGTGACTTCTATGAAAGAAGGAACTCTGAAATTATCTGCTCATATATATCGATATGAAGTTGTCAGGAAGTTGCACAGAAGAAAGAAAGCCAGGTGTTTTATTGAAGAATTAATCTTTGATTTACAGGATACTGCGTTGCTTGATAGGCAAATTAAGGGCTTTGCACCAGACATTCTTTACTTAGCGCATATTATGCCCTTATCTAAGGCAATTATACCGTTTTTGGCGGAACGAAAAACCTCTCTGGTGTTCGATGAAGGTGGCATGGGGGTAATTGCTTCCTGGGAAAACAGAGGCCGTTGGTTTTATTTTATTGAAGAATACGTTAGCCGATATGCCATTCTGAATAAATTAAAACCTTCGATAATTGATTTGATTTGTAAAATTAGCCAAAACCGGCTTAAGCCGAAATGGTTGTGGCCTACGAAAGTGAAGGTTATTTTCAACAGCGAACTAAATTATAACAACACGATCTCAAGAAATATTCCAATCGGAGACGCACTGGTGGTACGATCTGGAATCGACACGGAAAAATTCGATTTTCTGCCTAGAGAGAAACTTGGCTTGCCAATTCTTTTGATCGTTCCTGGGAGGATCGAACCCCCAAAAGGGCAGATGGACGCGGTCAGGCTACTTGACAAATTAATGGAATCTGGGCTGGATGGGAAAATGATTTTTGTTGGGGAAAATTTTTCCAAAACATACTTTCTGGAGGTAACTGCTGCCATTCAGAAATTGCGTTTGGAGGATAAGATCGCCTTTTTTCCCATGCTCACGCAAGATGAATTAAAAAATTTGTATCACGCGGCGGATATTTGTTTTTTTCCGAGCCATCATAAAACCGGATATTCGCGAGTGCCGTTGGAAGCCATGGCGAGTGGTTGTATCGTAGTCTCTTATGGAAATGAAGGCTCGAATGAGATTATTCAGCATGGTAGGACCGGTTTTTTGGTTAGGCCGGGAGATTATGCGGAAATAATCAGTATTGTTGAAGAACTGAAAGTGAATTCAAGAATGGTTTGGGAAGTCACGGCTGGAGCGCGAAGAGAGATCGAGGAAAATTGTACCTTGCAAAGATATATAGATGAAATTGAGAAGGTTTTATCTGAAGCGATTAGATCTTAATCGGCATCTTTTGTTGCGATAAAAGCCATCGACGCAGAAATTCTGAAAACTGCCACAACCTCTGATATCGTGGTGAATCTGAGTTCATCTATGAAAAATATTCCTGTTGTATCGGTGATTATGCCGACATATAATCATGCCAAATATCTTCGAAGATCGATAGATTCTGTACTGGCGCAAACTTTTCCTGCTTGGGAATTGGTTATATGGAATGATGGCTCTATAGACGAGACTGAAAATGTGGTGAGATCTTATCAAGATAAACGAATTAAATATTTTTTCGATGGAAATCATGGAGTCGCGTACGCCCGGAACCGGGCAATAGAATATTCCTTAGGTGAGTATTTGGCTTTTTTAGATTCTGATGACGAATGGGGCGCCAAGAAATTAGCCGATCAAGTAGAGATTATGAGTTCATATCCGCAACTGGACGTCCTTTTTGGGGATTTTTTGAATATAGATTTGAATACTAATCTAAAAGAATCTGGATTTGAACAAACTTCAAAGGGAGTAAAGTTATTAAATGTGGAGCAAATAGCCGGGAACTTGTTCTTTATTAAAAGCGGAATGCCGGAAAGTTTAGTTGTTTCGAATTTTATCTGTCCTAGCTCCGTTTTGATGCGACGAGAAATATTAGAAAAAGTAGGCTTCTTTAATGAGGCGTTGAATGGTCCAGAGGATTTCGAATTGTGGTGGCGATTAAGTTTGGCAGATGCCCATTTTGCATACATTAGCAGGATATGCGTCACTCGATATAAACTTTTAGGAAGCCTGAGTAGTCCAAACATTTCAACATACGAAAATAAAATCAAGGCATTGGATTACAGTTTCCAGGCAACAATGATAGTAAAACGTGAGAAGTTAATTTCCTCCTTGAAGCGTTCGTATAAAAGAACTTGGCAAAATCTTATTCCCTTGTATGGGAAAAATGGGAACGCGAAGCGGATGATATGGGCATTTGTTCAGTCAATTAAATATGGGATAGATTTGTATTCAGTTCGACTGTTATTCGAATCTGTAGAAAATCTTATTAAGTTTAATCGTGGGCTGCGATAAAGTATTATGGTTGATGAAATAGAGGTATGCCTTGTAACGCTGTATTATTATCCAGTTTTGTCTGGGGCAACCGAGCGTTTTCGACGCTATGTTCCGAAGCTACTTGAGCGGGGCGTTAAGTTGCACGTGATGACCATCCAACACTCGGATGTTCCTTCGCATGAAATAGTGGATGGGATAGAGATTGACCGTTTTCCGATAGCGTCTTCTGATAAGGACTTATCAGCTGCCTTACTACATCGCGTGATAGAAAAATGGAAAACTGCTTCACGTTATCCCGACATACTTCAGATTATTAGTCACTCGATCTATGGAACACCGCAGGTGTGGCGCGCTAGATGGATGGGAATTCCGTGCTTAAATACAATTACGATGAGTCCAATGAACGTTACTGCAGCGACTACTCGAATTAAGGTAATGATTTATCAATGGATAAAAAATTTGCCATTTAACGCATTGATTGCGAGCAGTAGCGTCGTCGCTGAAACCCTGGCAGGGCAAGGCGTTTCTCGGAGCCGTATTGAAATAATTCCCAACGGGGTGGATCTTCAACGTTTCAAGCCCTGCGATTCCAAGATACAGCGAAATAAAATCCGCTTTAAATTAGGTTTTTCAGAAGATGATGAAATCCTTCTTTTTGTTGGATTTGTTTCTTCTCGAAAGGGGGTAGATGTACTTCTCCAGGCTTGGCCCCAAATTATTGCTCGGCGGCCAAAAGCATATCTTCTGTTAGTGGGGCCGCGACATAGTCATCCAATAGGGTATAAAAATATTGATCCCGCCGAGAAAATGTTTGCCGAGAAGGTCGACGCATTAATATCGAATTCTCCAATGCCAGAACGAATTAAATTTACTGGAGAAGTTGAAAATGTTGAGGATTATTTGTGCATAGCGGATGTATTTGTATTACCTTCCAGACTCGAAGGATTTGCTAATGTTGTTGCGGAGGCGATGGCTTCCGGCTTACCATGTATCTTAACGCCCTATCAAGGCTTACCGGAAGAATTTGGCAATCCGGGACAAGAGTATATTTTGGGGTCATATGATCCGGATGACTTGGCAGAATCAATCGTCTTGTTGCTGGAAAATCAAAGCAAGAGAGATGTTATCGGAAGAGCAGCTCGTAATTGGGTGGAGAAAAACCTGGATGTTGAGAAAAGTATAGATTCGTTTGAGTTACTGTATCGGCGGTTGATGCTAACAAAACTATAAAAGGAATCCTATCGATGCGCATTTTCTGTTTTACGGATAGATTTTTACCTACGATTGGTGGCGCCGAACTGGCTGTTCATAATTTGGCTGAAGGGTTGGTTTCATTAGGCCATGAAGTTTTAGTCAGTACATCTACGCGTCAAGGATATCCTGCCCATCGCCATAATTATGAGCTTGAACGGTTTTGGCTTCCGCGTGGCTCTGAGAGATTTGGGTTTGTTGAATGGTGGATAGGCTGGCACTTAGTTAGAAGCATCAGCAGATGGCGTCCAGATATTGTTCAGATAAACTATGCTTGGCCAGGAGGATATGCAGCTATTAAGAACAAGAACAGAATTAAAGTCCCCATTATTATTACCTCGCATGGTAGCGATATACAATACATACCTGAAATTGGCTACGGAGATCGTTTGAATCCAAAAAGAGATCGTATGATTGTTCATGCCCTTCGTCATGCAGACGGTCTGATTGCAATTAGCAATGATATTTATAATGAATATGTCAAATTGGGCGTTAGCGAACAGTTAATCACGTTGATCCCTAATGGAATATGCTTTCATACATTAGCGAGAAGAAACGAACAAGCTCGTCGTTCCTTGGGGATAAATTCCGGTCAGCTGGTAATTCTGGCAGTTGGTAGAAATCATCCCAAGAAAGGATTTAATTACTTAATTCAGGCGATGTCTCTAATAGCCCCTAAAAACCCGGTTGCATTATGTCTCATTGTAGGAAAAGGTGTGAGTTCCCTTGCGCCAGTTGTAGAGCAAATGGGTGTTACCGAACATGTTCGCTTATGTAGTCAAGCTTTGCCCGTGGGGATTGATTTTTCTGGGCGCATTATGCCCGATAGTGAAAAAATTGAAACATACTTCAAGGCAGCAGATATTTATGCAATGCCATCATTGATTGAAGGAATGCCTCTTGTTGCCTTGGAGGCGATGGCTAGCGGGTTGCCGCTTATAGCGAGTTTACAAGGGGCGAGCGAAGATCTGGTCGTTGATGGAAAAAATGGTTTGTTGATTCCGGCTGAGGATGTTTCGGCATTAGCGGATGCTCTTCAGGTACTATTGGGAGATAAAAAACTTAGAAAAATGATGGGGAATGTTTCGCGATTAAAAGCAAAATCTTATGATCGCGATCATATAGCTAACGAGCATTTAAGATATTTTAAGAAGTTTATTTAGAATTCTTTCATGCGAGAGTAATCATGAGCAAATGGATCTCCTCCCATAAAAACAGCAATCTAATGCAAAGTGTGGAGCTTTTATTCTTTGGCTATTTGTTCTATTCTTTGTTGGCCGTCCCTTTTGATATTTATGTTCCGTATTTGGCAGTTCTATGGTTGTTTGTATTAACCTTAATCTCATTATTTGTTGGAGATTTTGGAAAGAATGGTAAAACAATGCTGTTATTAGTTGGATTTACAACGGGTTTACATTTATTAATTCAACTTTTTGTTTTTAAGACATCATTGGCTGACCCATATAATGAGCCGTTTTGGTCTTGGTTAATTCTTATAATACCGGTTTTTGTACTAACTAAGCGACCAGGTTTTTTCAAACATCTAGCATTCGCTATGTTTTTAATTGCCGTCATCTTGCGATTTGACTTGATTAATAAGCCATCTGAAGCATATGTTCGAGAAGCGTTATATTCTGGAAGTGGAATTGACAATGCTAATGATTATGCGGCATGGCTTGGCTTTTGCGCTCTGATTTTTTGGGCTTTAGGATGGAAAAAACACGGTCTGAGGCGTTTGCTTTTTTGGGGAATGGCTGTCGGTGGGTTAATGTTGCTAATGCTGACAGTCAGCCGCGGCGCATTATTTGCCTTGGTTGTTGCTGGTATGTGTGGGATAAGATTTATTCCTAAACATTATCGGGTGAGGGCTGTTATAGGACTTGGCATTATTTATCTTATATTTAATATGATTCCTCTTACAAAAACAGGCCTTCAATATTATCAATTGCGATTGACAGAAGATACCGGTAGATTAACTATTTGGCGCGCCTCTGTGCAATTAATTCAACTTCGTCCGTGGCTTGGTTATGGAACAAATGTCTTGGGAGGCTCAAGGAATATTGCGCGCTATGGTCAAATCGGCATTCTTCCAATATCTAGTCCACATAATCCCTTCCTTCTGCTTTGGCTTGGTTCGGGAATCTTCCCAGTCATTCCGTTTTCTGTGTTGTGGTTAATTGCTCTAAGAAATAGTTTTCGATATGGCTTGAACGTTCTAAGTGACCTTGACCCATTCCCGCTAGTCGTTTTTGGCTTCATCACGGTGTTTGTGGCAAATACAACCTTTGCTTATGTTTGGGGATGCGCGGTGATTGCATATAGCTATTCTTTTCTTGAATCTCCAATGATAACTATAGAGAAATCAGTTCCAAAATATTCAAAGCCAAATTCATTTGAGAATTACTCTGGTAGATACAAAAATATGTGATAATGGTAGTGTCACGACGGCTTAAAGCGCAATCGCGGTAAGGAGATACTAAAAATAATGATGTCCAATTACATTAACCATATTCGTTGGTTTATCAAACGCCCTGAACTTTATCCCGAATTATTTAGGACAATAAAAAAAAGGATTTTGGGTTACCCGTTACATCTGAACGAATCGGAAAAAGCGCAGGAATGGTGTGAGGATCGAGCAATAAATGTCTGGGAATCTTTAGGAAAGATTTCAGGAAGATCGTCGGTTCCTAATCAAAAAGTTAGAGATATATTTCCTAAAGAATTTTATTATGCTGAAGAAATGGTTAAAAAGTGTCCTGTTACCTTGGGCGGAGCAGGCAGTTTAGATTTGCTGTATTGGATTTCCGAATTTACTAAGGCGCAGAATGTAATTGAAACAGGAGTTGCTTATGGCTGGTCATCTCTTGTTTTTCTTCTTTCGCTTTCTCAGCGAGATGGCGCATTTTTAATAAGCACCGATATGCCTTATTACGAACCAGAGTGGGTTGAAAAGAATCTGAAGAATGATTTGTTTGTGGGGTGTGTCGTTCCGCCAGAATATAATGAAAAATGGTTGATTATTCGCCAAGCTGATCGCGAAGCTCTTCCAAAAGCTATTAAACGCTTTGGTAGTATTGATCTGTGCCATTATGATAGCGATAAAACCTATGAAGGTAGGATCTGGGCTTATCAGAGGTTATGGAAGGCATTACGTCTTGGTGGATACCTAATATCGGACGATATTAGTGATAATTTGGCGTTTCGTGATTTTGGTCAGATTGTTGGCGCTAATTCTTTGGTTGTTAAGATGTCTATGGATGCCAATAATTTTTCACCCGCCAAAGCCAAGTATATTGGTATTGTGCGAAAAGAGTAACTTGAAATGGTGAAAATTATTAATGACAACAAGTCATCCCAATATTTTCTCTTCACGCGCCTCAAACTGAATCTATGAATGTGCAAGCCATTCCCATTGCCATAATTGCGGGTCAGCTTGTCGTGGGAGGGGCAGAACGACAACTCTACCTGTGGTTATCCCATCTGGATCGTGAAAAATTTCAACCAATTGTTTTAACCCTTCATCCGGGTTTTGGGGATTATTGGGAAAAGCCCATTGAGGCATTAGATATTCCATTGTTTCACATTCCTCACCGAAGAAACCCGATTGCTCGTTTATCCCACATTGTTAGAAACCTTCAAATATGCAAACCGCAACTGGTCCATGGTTGGCACCTATTTGCCAGCCCATATGCCGGAGCAGCCGCGAAATTTCTAGGCGCAAAGAGCCTCGGAGGACATCGTGGTAGCTTTCGAGTCTTTCATGATAGTCCTGTAATAGCCCAGTTAACTCTTTATCTAGTAGATGCATTATTAGTAAACTCATACTCTGCAGCTAAGAAAATTCGGGTGTTTTCAAGATTTAGATCTAGTCAAATCTATACGGTGCAAAATGCCATAGAAGACCAAATTAATGATCGCTTACTTCAACGGGAAAATTTGAGTCGAAGCTATGGCCTTCCTCAAGAGGATTTGTGGATTGGTTCTTTAGGTCGCCTCGATTCCAAAAAACGCTTTGATTTGCTCCTGAGAGTGATTGCAGTATTACGGGAAGATGTAAAGGGTTTTCACTTTCTTTTGATTGGTGATGGCCCAGAACGGTTGCGCCTTGAAAAACTGGCAATGATTTTAGGAATTGCTGATTGTGTCACTTTTACTGGGGAGATTACAGGGGCGAGCGTCTTGTTAAGCGCCCTAGATGTTTTTTGTTTTACATCTTTGGACGAGGGCCTGCCAAATGCCGTTATGGAGGCGGCGATGGCTGGAGTTCCAATTGTCTCTTGGCGTATGCCCTTTATAGAAGAACTTTTGATAAATGGTAAAGGAGCTTTGTTGGCGGAACCTGGCGACTCCTTATCTTTTACGAAACATTTGCTCAACTTGATTAATTCTCCCGAATTACGGATCAGAATGGGGCAAGATGGACGTGCTCAAATGCTTGGGCATTTTAGTTTGGATCGTTATGTTCAACGCATGACAAATGTATACGAAAATCTTTTGGGAGTTAGCCCATTTCTAGATAAGGAAGATGCATGATACTCCTCTATCATGGCGTCATTCCAAATGACAGTCCTGTTGAGAGACTGTGCGTAGGGCAGGCCTTAACCCAGATGGCGTTTGAGCGTCACGTTAAATGGCTGGTTAGTCGTTATCGCATTGTGTCTTTGGAGGAATACTTGGAAGACAAAAGAAAGGAGGCGCCGCGTTACGGCGGACCGATCGCACTCACGTTTGACGATGGCTTTAACAGCACATTTCAGTGCGTCTTTCCTTTCCTCGTTGAGAGTAATCTCCCTGCCGCGATCTTCGTTTCGACAGGCCACTTAGATGGAGGCGAATTACTTTGGTTTAGCTATTTGAAAGCGTTGTGCTTTGAGAATCTCTATCCTGAGGTGCACGTAAACTCACGAATTTTTCCGCTTCGAACATTAAAACAACGGAAGCAATCTTGGGTTAGCCTGTGCGCGCTTGCAAAATCTAGCGGTTCTCTGATTAAATTTTGCAAAAAGATGGCAGAGACGTATCCATTGCCTCTGGAAATACAGGCTCTTTACGGCGGCATGACCAATAAACAAGTTCAACAGGCCGTTGAGAGCGGCATCATCGAATTAGGAGCGCATACCGTCACTCATCCTTATCTTGCTCAAATCTCCGAGGCGGATCAGAAAAGAGAAATTGAAATGAGTCAGTGTGTTTTGGGCGAGCTTTCCGGAAAACCCATTCGTTATT
>CAZBQJ010000004.1:0-191041 GCA_964494085.1 uncultured Candidatus Peribacteria bacterium | reverse complement strand
GATGGTCAGTCTGATCGTGTTCGGGTCCGGTCTTCGGTGAGGGTTTTATAACTTTGGCTTTTGCCTTTAGGCTTTGCTTTTGTCTTTTAACTTTGATATTTGTAAACCGAGGTGAATAGTCACCTGGGCTTGTTACTCTCGAATCTGCTGGGGGAGTTAGTTCGGAGACGTGGCCTAAGGCTACCTCAGGTTCATTTTCACAAAAGTAGCCAAAATTTAAAAAATGGTGAAGAAAATGAATTCAAAAAACATAAACCCTCACGAGTGAGCTGTAGATAATTTGATGAAAACCTTGGTTGCGACTGAGGAAGTGCTGGGAAATCTACAGTCATGAATCTTGCCAACGGCAACTGGAATGACGACAACGTCAACCTGAACAGGAACAATACTGATAATCAGAATGATAATGTTCGGGTCCGGTCTTCGGTGAAGGTTTATGTGTGCTTCAGAAATCCCCAAGCCAGTTTCCTTTTCAACTGAGTGTTCCCAAATTGCTTGATCAAGCCATAATAGCTAGAAACGTTTTTCTGGTTCATCCTCCGGAAAATTCTTTTTTGATTTCTTTTGTTTAAAACTATCTGATCAGAATAAATTCTACATCCTAAAAATTTTACCCCTTGCGTCAGCTTTCCCACATAATCATTTTTCTGATTCTCGCTTAGGTGCAAAAATTTTTCCAAAAATAATTTTGCCAAAACCTTTATCGCTTGGATTCGTTGCTCACAATCAAAAATAACAAAGTCATCGCCGTAACGAATGTAAGCCCTCGGTTTAATCTGATTCCTGACGAATCTATCAAATTCATTCAGATAGATATTGGCAAAGATCTGGCTGGTTAAATTGCCGATTGAAATACCCGGTGAGAAACTTTTCAATACCACTTTTATCAACCAAAGCACTTGTTTGTCTTTGATTTTCATTTTGATGATTCCATACAGCATTGCTTTGTCGATGCTTTCAAAATATCTTCTAACATCCGACCTCCAAAAATAGCCGCCCTCATTTTGTTGAACCAGATATTGAGCCCTTCTTACTCCTGCGATCAGTCCTTTCTTTTTGCGGCATGACCACACGTCGAAATCGAAGTGTTTGTCATAAACTAGCACCAAATAGTCATAAATCAGCCTATGAACAATCCTGTCCTCAATACTCGCAACTGAAATTATCCGGAGTTTATTATCGGTAACGCGAAACGTTCTGTAAGCACCATGTTGATAAACTCCTGAAGCTAATCTTTCAGACAAATTAAAAAGATTAGTCTCAAGATTTTCCTGAAAACTCAATAACTGATTAGATTTCTTTTTGCCCAGGCTGTATTTCTTCCAAGTACGCCAAATATTTTCTATCGAACAATCCATGCTAACTTTACCTTTAATCAATCTAGTTTATGAATGTCACAAGAATATTGTTTTGATGAATAATGCGCTGTCAAAGCGTTTCAGATATACTTTAGGCCAAAACACCGAAAATTTAGTCATTAGCCTAATGGAGTCTCTGATCTATGCGAAAAACTCACCAATACCGATTAAATCATCTTATCTAATCAAAGCTCAAGCTGCTTTAGAAATATTAGCTTTGAATCTAAGAATGCTGCTTGAATTGAAATTAGTAAATGAAACCCAGGCCTTCCAGATACAATCAAAATTTCAAGAAGTAGGGAGAATGATCGGTGGTTGGAAAAAAAGTTTATAAATTATTCCCGGATAAAAGCCCCCAATGGCCTCAGGGGCTTTTATCCAGGCTATTGAGCATTCCAGCTTTTTTATTACACTTCACACCCATGATCTGGTTATATTCATTCCTTTGATGGCTAATTCCAACTTCTGAATACGCATTTCTCTCTCCATCTTTTTCATCAGTTGTTTCGAGCGCTGTAAGCCCTTTTTTAGGCTATTGGTCTCAATTCTTATAATCAGATCTCTTTGGTTTTCCCGTCCCAGATTTTTCAATAATTTGGCAAATTGTGTTACTGACATAGTTTTAGTGGTTAAAGTGAATTTGTTTATTGAATCTTGGAAATTTTGCGCAGGAAGGGTGAAGTCCGTAAGGCTTTCAAATTCCTTCGCGGTATATCTAGCGACCTTACTCTGGCCCTGGGCATAGGCATACGATCGAATAGTCTGATTACAGGGCCTTTGGTGATGGTGATCTTTAGCATAGTTGTAATTGTTAAATTTTATTTTTAAGCAAAGTTAATAAGCTCCCTGAAAAGTTCGTCTGATAATCCTTATTTCCTGATTTGAGCTTTAGCGTTTATAGCGTCTATATAATCCCGTCACGACTCCTTGAACACATAACTGATTTTCCGGATAAATATCTTCGTATTCTGGATTCTCAGCTTTCAAAACAACTTTACCGTCACGCACCGTATAAGTTTTGACTGTACTTTGTCCATCTACCAAAGCCGCTACTACGTCACCAACCCGAGGAGTTATATCAGTGCAGATAAAGAGTAAGTCGCCTTCGTGAATACCTACGTTGATCATACTATTCCCGCTTACCTTCAATAAGAAAGACTGTTTGTTTGGAACCACCATATCTTCCCCCACCGACATATATCCTTCTACATGTTCCTGCGCATCCACTGCCCGACCGGCGGGAATTGTTCCAAGTATGGCCAATTTCAGCGAACCACTTCCCAGTTTTTCTTTAATAGTATCGAGTAATCTGATCCCCCGATGTTTTTCATCTTTGATAATTTTACCTTTTTCTTCCAGGGCTTTCAGTAATTTGAGAATACTATTATCAGAACTGACTCCGAAATATTCTCTCATTTCGCGTAGAGTCGGCGAACCACCATTTTCCATCTGATAATCTTCAATGAAGTCTAGTAGAGCTTCCTGTTTTTCAGTCAAAATATTTTCCATAATTTTTTGTTTGAACCAACTTACGACCCAAGTATAGGTGAGTAATTACTCACCGTCAATACTATTTTCACAAATTGGAAGGTTTGGGCTTACCGAAGGGCCTAATAAGCTTCTACTTTTTTTGCTTTGACCAACAATTTCACTGGAAAAAGTAGAAAATTTCCAGCCAATCTATTATATTTTTTTACCAGCGAATTGTAGGCCTTGCTGTTTTCCTCAATTCGTTGGTCGGCTTCTTTTAGGTTTTTGGTTAAGGCCATCAAACCTACGTCTTTTTGCAGATCAGTCTGAGCCGAGACCGCTTTCCAGAGAAAATCAAAGCTTTCCCATAACTGCTCTTCTATGTGCTTTTTTTCGGCACCAATTTGGGTTTTGGCTAAAGCAAAGTGCCTTCGTTGAATAATCTCCGCGAATTTTCCCCGGTCGACATAATTACTGAGTTTTTCCACTAATTGAGGCAACAAATCATCTTTGGCAGTCAATTCGAAATATAATTTATAAGCAGCAACCTGAATTTCAGCAGACAGTGATTTGATCTGAAAACCAATATATACGAGGGCCACAATCAAAAGGATAATAGCCGCAGCAATCAGATTATAGTATGGGGTGAAATTCATTATTTTGTGAGTTCTTGATAAATCGCTGCTACCTGCTCGGCTGCTCTGCTCCAGGAAAATCTCTGGCCGGCAGTTTTGGAGAATTCAGCTGTACGAGTCTGTAATTCATTATACTCGGATGTGTCCTTCTGCAAAGCTAATATTGCTTTACCAATCTCCAAATTACTGGCATTAAGATCCAAATAAAATGGGGTGTCCCCAGCCACTTCATGGTGAACCGGCAAGTTGCTTACCAGAGCCGGTAAGCCCAAAGTTAAAGCTTCCAGTAAAGGTAGATTAAATCCTTCACGCGTTGTCATTGACCAAAATGCCCAAGCTGATCCGTACAGAGTCATCAATTCCTGATTGCTCAGAAAGCCTGTTTTGATCACACGGTCAGCGTAGGGAGAGTCTTTGATATTAATCATTTCAAACAAGCTGTTCGACAAAATCGCATTTCCCCCCAGCACTAATTTGAAATCACTGTGTAGAGCAATTTCAGTCAGGAAAATTTCCACCAGCCTCGCTACATTTTTGCGTTTATCATAACCACCCATATAAAAGAGAAACTGGTCATTTCTCTCCAGCCCCAGCCTCTGCATCAACCGCTCGGCCACCTGTGGCTCAATCTCTGTATCCAGGTCAAATTCCGAAGCATTGTAAACCACCGCTATTTTATCCATTTGAAAACCTTCCAGCCACAAAATCTCTTTGGCGGATTGCTCTGACACAGTCAATAAAAAGTCAGCTTTTAGAGACGATTTCAAAGTCCAATTATTGTAAACTTCACTAAGTCGGTTCCGGCGGAAATATTCTTCATCCACCCAGGGAATTGCGTCGTGGACAGTCACCATAACCGGTATATCATCCCATCTTTTATACAGTGCGGGGTAGGGGATATGGACCAAATCAACTTCCTCAGAGATAAAAAACTTACTCAGTAGCTCTTTTTCCCAATCGGCCTTCGCCAAACCAGGATGAATCCGCTTCAACCAGCCTTTTTCCGGGACCAATTCAAATCTCAAATTATTAATCCCACGCAGCGCCAGGTCCACTTCCGGCGTTAGGTCTTCCGGTATGCCAATATAAAAATCCATTTCCGGGTTTTGTCTGGCCAGTTCTGGAAAAAGGTTCAGGCAATAGCGGCCTATACCGCTGTATGGTTGGCAGAAAAACCTGCCATTAACCCCAATTTTAAGTTTTTTTAACATTTTTAGCTTTGGCTAAATCTATCAACAGATGGGCTATTTTTCGGGCGGCATTACTGGTTTTGGGCTTACTTTGGTTAGATCTTCCTCTAAGCAATTTTTCAATATTTCCCAACAAATCTACTTTCTTCGCTTTTTCACTGATTACTATAGCACTATTATGATAAGCAAAACTTTCAGCATTCTCAATCTGGTCTCCGCGACTACCCTTTAAAAGTGGGATCAGGATGGCCGGTTTGCCCAGATACTCGATTTCCGCCAGACTATTGGCTCCCGCCCGACTGATAATCAAGTCACTGATGGCATAAATGTCTTTCAGTTCAGCACCCAGATACTCACAAGCAAAATAACCTTTCAGGTCACGTTGATGAGGCATTTTGCCTTTCCCCCAGACTTGCACCAGCTGATAGTGTTTCAGTAAATCCAACAGGTTTTTAGCGATTAAATCATTGATAAAATCCGCTCCCTGACTTCCTCCCATCACCAAGATAACCGGTTTTCCTTCAGTCAGTCCCGTGAACCGGAAACCTTTGGAGCGATTACCATCTTTCAATTCCGCTCTAACCGGATTACCGGTAAATACTACCCGTTTATCTTTACGCATCAATTCAGCGGTCTCCGGGAATGAAACACAAATCGCCCGGGCTCCCCGCGCGGCAATTTTATTGGCCAATCCCATCTTTAGGTCAGATTCATGGATAACTACCGGTTTTCCTAAAATTGCCCCGGCTAAAGCCACCGGGAGGCTCACATAACCACCTTTACAAAAAATAATCTCGGGCTTGAACCGACGAATTATCATCATACTTTGGATAATGCCGGCAATAGTTCTAAAGCCGTCAAAAAAATTTTTCAGACTAAAATAGCGTCGCAATTTACCACAGCTGATTGCTTGGAACCGGTACCCCTCCCGGGGGATTAACTCAGCTTCCATACCGTTCTTCGAGCCAACATAGAGGACATCCAAGTTGGGCACTTCTTTTTTTAACTCATCGAGAAGAGCTATATTGGGAATGATATGACCTCCCGTTCCTCCTCCTGCTACCAGGATTTTCATAATTGGAATGTTTAGAAAGTTGAAGCAAAATACCCGTGGCCATCAATACTGAAAGTAACGACGATCCGCCATAGCTGATAAATGGCAAAGTAATTCCGGTCACTGGCATAAGCGCAATGTTAACAGCAATATTCACAAAGGCCTGGAAAACAATCCAGCTGGTAATGCCAATCGCCGTTAGCTCTATAAAGCGATTTTCCGCTCCTTTAGCGATCAAATACCCTCTCCAGGCAATCACCAAATAAGCCAGCACTAATAGTGACATTCTGACAAATCCCAGTTCTTCCGCTGATGCTGCAAAAATAAAATCATCGGTCGATTGCGGTAGCCAATATGATTTCTGCACACCTTGAGTCAAACCTTTGCCCCAAAAACCCCCGCTTCCTATAGCGATTTTTGATTGTTCGGTTTGCCAACAAAAATCCTCCTTACAATTAGCATCATTGGAAACGAAAGCGGTTATTCTATCACGTAAATGTGAGAAATTGGAAAGGAAGACGAAGCTGGCCATCATCACGATAAAGGCTCCCAAGAGAATATGTCTGATTCTGGCTCCCCCCACAAAAAACATTGTCGTAGCAATCAGGGCAACTACTAAAGTTCCACCCAAATCCGGCTGTAGAATAATCGGCAAAATGATTGCTCCTAGTATTATGCAGAATGGTAAAAAGCCATTTTGAAAAGATTTAATCGTATCACGTTTTTTCTCCATCCAGGTGGCCAGATAGAAGATCAGAAACAGTTTGGCAAATTCCGTCGGTTGGAGCGATGTATTGAATAAAATTAACCATGACCTGGCAAAGGTGGTGTACTTGGAGCCTAAAAACAGCACAATAAACAATACTATAATTGTGCCGACAAAAAATGTCGGAGCCAATTTCTTCCAGAATTTATAGTTGATTTTGGTCATGATTATCATCAGTACAAAACCGATCGCTAAACGTATCAGGTGATTTCTAAACAACAAATAACAATCCACTCCCGGATCACCACAATTGGGATAAAGTACATTTGGTGCGGACAGTTGAATAGATTTGGGGACTCCGATACTGGTAATCATCACCAAGCCAAAAACCATCAGTATAATCACCAAACCCAGTAGCATCCCATCTACCTTTTTACCGCTGGCTCTGCCCTTCTCTCGTCTCGCCTTTTTTTTAGTTAATTTGCTCCAAATCCCCATCAATCCCTTCAATAAAAGCCTTCAAAACAGTAGCAGAATACTATCAAATCAAAGTCGCAAAAGCAATTTGCAGATCCAATTCTTATTCTGTATCTTGTGCCCATGGCACAGACCAAAATCAATAAATATTTTTTGCTGATTCTTCTCCTGGTAATAGCCCTTCTACTTGATCAATCGAGTAAAATATGGCTTAACGATATTCTTAAACAACCTTTTCCAATTTTAGGAAGTTTTTTTAATCTTCATCTGGAGCACAATACCGGCATGGCTTTTAGTCTGACTTTGCCTTATCCAATCCAATTGGGACTCAATGTTATCTTCTTTGGCGCCGTTATCTACTATTTAGCTACGCATCTGGATTTCCGCAAACCTTTGAGCCAAATCACTCTCGCTTTACTGGCCGCCGGCGCCCTTGGTAACCTGGCCGACCGGATTAGACTGGGTTATGTCATTGATTTTATTTCTATCGGAAGTTTTCCGGTTTTCAATCTGGCAGACAGCTTTATCACTGTCTCGATCTTCCTTCTGGTGTTATTTTATGATAAAATAAGCAGATAAAATTAAATTTCCCCAAATGATCACGGAGGACAATACCCAAAATCAAAATACAGCTAATGACAACACTGGTGGGAATACTCCAAACTTTAATAATCAGCCGGCAGATTATAATCCGCCTGTTCAGAGCCAGGCTTATTCAGAACCGCAATATCCGGAACAACAATATTCTCAAGGACAATTTCCTGGGGTTAACAACCAGGGTGAAGTCTATGGGCCACGTCAGGTTTCTTTGTTTACTCTTTTTGCTAAAACCTTTTTAGGAATCAGTGGTGGTATTTTTGGCTCACTGGTGCTCTTGATCGTCTTCTTGTCCGCCTCATCCGTGCTACAACCGGTCCTCAGTCCGGCTGATACCACCAGCGAAAGCATCAATCCGATTTTCATTGTCATTCTGATGGCCATGATTTTTGCCACAACCTTGATTACCAGTATGCTCACTCCCTGGTTACTTTCTTATACTGAGCGTTTACGTTATCCCCGGATCGTCACCGCTATTTATCAGATTTTTATCATTAATCTGATCATTTTCGCTTTTACTGCTCCGATCTATTTGACCACTTCCACCGCCAGCGTTGAATTTACAGCTTATGCCGCCGGTTTGCAGATTATTTTGGTATCCACCGCCAGTGCTTTGATTATGGAAATATTGAATGATGATCGCTATCCACTGATGGCAGTCTATACCACCATCATCGGAATATTGATCGCTACGGCCACCAATCTCTTTATTTATCAGCTCTTCCAGAGTCCTACAGTACTCTTGTTTACGGCTTTACCTATTACTTGGGGGTCTGTCGGCTTTTTCCAGGCCAGCCTCGCTATGGTTTACTATTGGTACTACATTAACTGGGGTAACGACTTTCTGGCCACCACCACTTCCTATGGGGTTGAATACGCCGGTGTACAAGAGGAAGTAGCTGAAGCAGAAGCTGAAGATCAACTTCCTGAAGATAAAACCGGTGGAGACTTTTTGAAAAGTTAATTATAAAAACACAAAAGGCCTTCCGGATCGGAAGGCCTTTTTGATTGTGAATTTTCCCTTACTTATTTCTTTCTGGCCAGGGCAGCCAAATCACCCACATTTTCAACCGCTCGCAACACTTCCAATGGGACCATCCAAACTGTTGTGTTGGATTGATCAGAAGAAATATCATTAATCGATTGTAATGTACGCAAATGCAGCGCTCCAGGAGCTTCAGCCAACATTTTGGCAGCTTTAGTTACACTTTCTGCAGCGATAACCTCACCTTCCGCGCGGATAATTGAGGCTTTTCTTTCTCTTTCGGCTTCAGCAACTTTGGAAATTGTTCTTTTCAAATCCGGAGGGATAATAATGTCTTTTAGATCGACATTATGCACCTGGATTCCCCATGTATCTGTTGCTGCGTCTACTTGTTCTTTGATTCTGGCTGAAATTGATTCACGATCACGCAACAATTCTTCCAATGTCACTGCACCCACAACATTTCTCATGGTAATCTGAGCCAATTGGTTAACTGCATAATAGAAATTTTCTACATCCAAAACAGCCTTATTTGGATCTGTAACCTGGAAATAAATAACCGCGTTGATGGAAATCGGAATATTATCCTTGGTAATGGCCTCCTGTTCGGGGACATCAGCTGTTTTGATGCGAATATCCACTTTTTGCATAGATTGAAATACCGGCCAGATAAAGGTCCAACCAGGTTGTCTGGTCGAAGTATATTTGCCCGTAGTCAGCACAATTCCTCTTTCATATTGGTTGACCTGTCTGATCGCTGAAAAGATCAGCACCACAGCTATTATTATGACAATCATTTCCATATAAAACTGGTTAAGAAAATAGTCAAGATAGATTATTATCTTAATTAAGCGTTTTTCCCTAATACAAGCAGTTGATGAAATGACGCTTTTTTGGTATAATTCAAAGATTAATCAAAGAAGCATGACCAGCTTATTAAATTACATTATCGGTATCCCGACTGTGCTTGCTCAAGTTAGCAGCAGTCAGGTTAATCAGGTGGCCGATTCTACAGGCAGTGAATTGGCCAAACTCGGATCATTGATTTTCCTGCAAATCCCTCTCTGGATTGTTGCGATTATAGTCGGTATCGCCAGTTATTTGGCTTCTATTGCAGTCCGCCGAGCAATCGAATTTAAACTGTCTAAAGAAGGAGTGGAAACCGAGCATCAGGAATTTCAAATCATGGCAGGGAGAATTGGATTTTTCGGCACCTTGACCCTGGGAATTACCATTGCGCTGAGCATTATTGGCATAGATCTCAAGCCCATTGTCGCTGCTGGCGCCTTCGGTGTGGGCTTCGCCATGAAGGATATCATTTCCAACATGATGGCCGGTATGATCATCCTTGCTACTCGTCCTTTCGTTATAGGTGATTCCGTCGCTGTTCGTGGCATTAAGGGCCGTATTGTGGAAATCCAGATTCGCGCTACCATCATCAAAGACTTTAACGGCTTCAAGAATATTATTCCCAATGCTGACATGATCAACAATGTCGTTTTGAGTAAGACTTCTTTTCCTTTCAGAAAAATTGTTTTTGAACAGGGCGTCGGTTATGGCAACGATTTGAAGAAAGTGGTCGATCTGACTTTGGCAACGGTAAACGCTATTCCCTGGGTATTGAAAAAACCTAAAGCCAGTATTATGTTTACTGAATGGGATGATTCTTTCATTAATTTTAAAATTAAAGTTTGGATTGATGCCCATAGTCGTAATTTGATCAAAGTAAAAAACGCCGTCATTATGGACATTGCCAAGGCTTATGACGACGCCAACGTTTACTATCCTTATCCTATTCAAACCGTTCAATTGGAAACTCCTCCCAAAGGATGGTCTGAAGCCGAATATGATCCTGTGGATGCCGCCAGAACAATTGATGAAACCACCGCCAAGTACAAAGCATTGGGCAAAGAAAGACTACTCAAAAATGTCGCCAAGCAGCCAATCCAGTCCGCTCCAACCGGCCAAAGCTGGTTAAAACAAAATTTATCGTCACCACCGTTACCAACGGAACCATCACCATCAACGCCACCAATTCCCGACAATGTTTCCGCGCCAGCCGTAACTGACCAACCAAACCCGGCCGGCATTGAACAAAATCCTCCACTACCACCTCAAAACTCACCACCCCCTCAGACCTTTCAGCCGGAAACTCAGCCACCACTTTCTAACGCTTAGTGTTGTTTAGATAAACCAATCGAGGATTACGTTTCCATAAATGCTTCCATTGATAGGCGATGGCGTCAATTAAGTGTTGTCGCATTGTCCATTTTTGAAAAAAAGCCAAAAATCCACCCTCACTGGCCCGTCTACCATCGGCATGCACCACCACTTCAGGATAATAAACCACTTCATATCCGGCTTCCCAGGTTTTGAAACAAAAATCCGGGTCAGACATAAAAATAAAATAAGCCGAATCCAAACCACCCAGTTTGTCCCAGACTTTACGAGGCACTACCCAAAAAGAGGACTGTATCCAATCGACTTTCTCGATCTGATCATAATCTAAACTGGCTATTTCGTATTCAGCCACCCATTTCTTTAAAATTGGCCAATTCCGGAAAAAGGTCCGTCGAGCTATCTGCACAGTTAAACTGGGGAAGGCTCTAGCCGTCCGCTCAATTTTCCCGGTATCATCATTGATCTGTTTTGGAGCGCAGACCCCGACTTGCGGATGTTTTTCCATAAAATCGATCATTTTCTGCAAACTATCCCGATTTGGCCAAACAATATCCGGATTTACAATCAACAAATATTCTCCCTTGGCCAAAGCTACTCCTTGATTATTAGCCTTAATATAGCCGGTATTCTTAGGGTTGATCCAGACTTGAACATTCTTGAATTTTTTCAGGGTTTCCAGTTTTTCCGCATTTTCCTTTTGGCAGGAATTATCAACAATAATCACCTCAAAATTAAAGTTGGTGATCTGTTTTTCTAAGCTTTCTACATTTTCACAAACGCGTTTACTCTTGCGGAAATCTAGAATCACAATCGAAGCCTTTACATCATGCTGCTTATTCATCTGGCCGACGGATTTAATTACATCATCAATTACAGGCGGTCACCCGCAATTGTAGCAAGATTTACTGCAATCACCAACTCTCCTATTTCCACATCTGAGTATTTATCATTTCAAAAAATGGTCACACTCCATGTCAAGATCAGGTAGACCGCGACAATTGCCAGCCGATACCAGGCGAAAACGGCTAATGAATGCTTTTTTAGGTAATTGAGTAAAAAACTGATCGCCAGCCAGCCGGTCAGGAATGAAGTGACAATACCGGCCAATAAGACATCTATTTCCGGCAAAAAATATTTACCTTTCAGCACTTCAGAAAAAGCGTAGACAGCCGCCGCCGTAATCGCCACAGATCCCAGCAAAAAGGAGAAACGAGCAGCTTTTGACCTCTCTATGCCCAGAAATAATCCACTGGTGATTGTCGCCCCTGAGCGGGAAACCCCGGGTATCAAAGCCAAACATTGGCCAATCCCAATCAATATCCCTTCTCTCCAGCTCACTTCGCTGTGATGGCTAAGTTTGGAGTAAAGCCTTTCAGCAGCAAAGAAAAATAAAGAAATAACCGCCATCATAATCGTTACGCTGAGGGGATTCAGTAAATATTTATCAATCAAATCATTGAAAGCCAAACCGGCAACCACCGCCGGTATCGTGCCAACAATCAGGATTTTGATCATCAATACCTGTTTATTATCGATGTCAGTTAATTTATCAGACTTAAAACCCGCCACCAGCCAGCGCCAACCAGCTACAATCAATTCAGCAAAATCCTTCCGGAAATACACAAAAATAGCCAGTAGCGTCCCCACATGAATCGCCACATCAAATCCTTTCAAAGCAGCGGCATCTTTCAACCCTAAAATCGATTGGGCGAGGACCAAATGGCCCGAGGAAGAAACCGGTAAGAATTCAGTTATTCCCTGAATCAAACCCAAGATTATCGATTGTAAAAGCGTCATTGCGATTATAAAAATTTCCCGAATAGCATAGATAATAGATCGGCAAAAAGCCAATCATCTGTCTTGACCGAAATTAAATTATTTCTCCTAAACCCGATTATTTGAGATAGACATATAGCGCGCCGAACCCGCCATGGCGGGGTTCGGCGCTTCTGAAGTCAGCGACCAGCCGGTCGCTGACCAACCTTTCCAATTCCTGAACCACCATTGGTCTCAATTTTGCTTTACCGTCAGGACTATTCTGCCCTTTTCCCGGAACCACTAAAACGAACATTAAGCCTATTTGTCTAACTTCACTGATAAATTTGATCAGCTCTCTTTTCGCTTCTTCCACCGTCAGCCCATGTAAATCCAGGTTTTCCTGGGGATTGTCCGGGTAACGCTCTTTCTTCCGCTCGAGGGCTTCACCTTGGTAGCGATGGTCTCCTTTTTCCGCTTTATTGAAACCTTTCATTCCCCGTTCTTCAAATTGTTCAGCAAAACTACGAAAATCGTTTTGCCCGGTTTTATCTTCGTTATGTTTACGGTATAGATCGCCCCAGGTTTCTTCCCGATTGTATTTGTTTGATTCACTCATGGCCATATTCTAACAAAAAATCACATACCTACCAGCCTTTTTGGCTAGTTAGGGCTGATCTTCTCCACCGGCCGACCAAGGGTTACATCTGCAAATTCTCCAAATCGACTTAATCCCACCTCTCATCAATCCATATTTCTTGATAGCCTGATATCCGTATTCAGAGCAGCTGGGCTGGAATTTACAATATCCATAGGGGAACAGCCCTTTCAGCAGACCATGGTCGGGAGAAAGAGTTTTTTGATACAATTTGATTAACATCAAAACAGGCCAGCGGATAATTTCCGCCAGCCTATTGAGGATAACATTCTTAATAATAATTCGATGGGACTTTTTTGACTCCATTTACTATTACTTCAAAATGTAAATGAATTCCTGTTACCCCTCGTACATTACCGGTACGTCCCATTTTACCGATCACTTGGCCCTGGGTTACGTGATCACCAACCGCTACGGAGAGATACTCCATATGAGCGTAAAGTGTTTTGATACCATTTCCATTGTCAATAATCACATGGTTACCATAACCGCCTCCCCAAGTACCACTGGAGGCCTTGATAACTACACCGTCAGCCGCCGCCCAAATAGGTGGCTTGGAACGATTACCGATATCAAAGGCATAGTGTCCGGCGTGGAAACCCTGAGTAATAGTACCAACAGTCGGGAATATCATCATTTTACCTCCCACCGGTTTGGCATCAGATTCAGAGCCGATCGTAGAGCCGGTTACCAGCTGGTTACTACCAACATTAATCTTCGTCCCGGCCGCATTGATTCTAGTGCTGGTTCCGGTTCTGGAAAGGTCATTACGAACCAGCAATGGTTTTGCCCCAGGTATATAGAGTCCTTGGCCGGCAGTCAGAGTAGCATCAGCGGATAATTGATTTTGTCTAAGTATGGCATTGGCATCAACTCCGTATAATGAAGCCAACTTGGTCACGCTTTCGCCTTTATCAACGGTATGCGAAACTCCATCAACCGGTGGAATGATTAATTTTTGGCCAATCTTAAGCTTTGAACTGGCTCCCAGGCCATTTTCCCAAAGCACTGTATTGGTTTTTAGTCCATATTCTTCAGCAATAGTAGAAATAGTTTCTCCAGAAACCACTTCATGCACCAATTTACCATTGGTAGTAGTCCGATCTCCCAATTCAGTTTGAGGATTAATTTTTGGAATATAACCGTCTTCATTGGTCATCAAACTTCCCCCATCATAATAATCCTGCACCCCATCCAGAGTGCTGGAATACCTGGTGCTTTGTGAGTAGACATTTTCCGGATTAACGGCTCCTATCAGCAACAAGGCAATTACCGCTACACTATATGAGCGAAATAATTTTGTCGAAGCTGAAACGCTGGAAACACGTCGAGGTGACTTGGTTTCGGAGGCATCTTTGGTTGTTCCAAAGCTCGGTAAAAGCGCGATCAGAGTCTTGGTACCGGTAAAAACTCTTTTATGTCTAGCTTTACGAGCGGCTAGATTGGCGGAAAGAACTAAATCAGAACTTTCCATAGGTGTATTGTTGGTCGTACTAATAGTTTTAAATTTAAGATGTACTGTATCTCCGTCATCTCTGGTCAATCCACTTCCCAATTAAGGGTAAGCCCGGTGATACTGTTACTTGTTTTAGAGCTAGAATAAGCCTAAATGTCTATGAGTTTAACTTCTTCAGTCGTTTACTTACCACCCTATCATAGCAGAAACCTTCTAAAAATCAATACATAAGCCTGCGAAGTAGCTAAAAAGTCAAGGGCTAAAGGTCTGTTGGCCATTCTTAGCGAACAAACTTCAGTAGGGCCATTTGCCTGGCTCGTTTGATAGCCTGGGCCAGCATCTTTTGATACTTCACATTTACGCCGGTATAATAGCGTGGAACAATTTTTCCATATTTAGAAACATACTTTTTTAACAGGTCCACGTCCTTATAATCAATATATTGAGTGGCGTCAGCTGTAAAAGGGCATTTCTTATTGTACTTATTTTTTGCCATAATTATTTATATATTTTAGGAATTACTTGGCTTGCTGTTCTGCTTCCTTTTCTGCCGCTGCCTCCAGGTGAGCCTTTTGTAGATCCTCCAGAGCTATCGGTTCATATTTCAGGGGAAGTTTGACGATCAAATGTCTAACTACCTCAGGTTCCAAACGCAAAGTAGTTTCCATTTCAGCCAGTTCCGATGGATCAAAACTAAAATCCAGGACAGCATAATATCCTTTGCTCATCTTTTTGATCGGATAGGCAAAGTCTTTTTCACCCCATAGGTCTTCGAAAAAGATTTTTCCGAACTTGGTAATCTGTTTACGAATCGCTTCCAGCCTTTTATCTACATTAGCTTGGCCGATTCCCGAGTCGATAATTACCATCAACTCATATTTGTTCTCACTTTCTGCCATCTTTGTTTGGTTAAAAAAATAATGCTTTAGCCTTCCGGTAGCCGCACCAGCTGAGCTGGTCAGACCAAAAAGCACAAAGAAGCGCTGGAAATTTAACAGAAGCCGTCTACTAAGGCAAGGGTATCTGCACATCAATGCAAAAGATATATCAGAAAACATCTAGCGTAAAATCGCAACTAGAACTACGCCTTAGACTACCCGGCAAACTTCAGGGAAGTGGCTTTTTGTGCTACAATTAAAGGATTAATTAATTCGCGAAACATGAAGAGATTACTTCCCAAAAAACCTTTACGGGATAGTTACCATCCATCTGTATTTGAAGAAAGTCTATCAGAAGAACATTCTTTACCAGATTTTAACCGCGCTGTCTTTTCTTGGGTAACCCAGGAGTATTTGCAACATCCCAAATCAGCCAGTTGGTGGGCAGGGGCAGCCATTGTCGTAGTTATTGCTTCGATTATCGAAGCTCTCACCGGCAGTTGGACCATGTTGGCCGCCACTTTGACTTTCGCTATCGCTTATTGGACAACTCATGAGTTTCATCCGCCGCAATATACCAAAATCAATCTATCGGAATTAGGGGTCAAGATCGGGCATCGCAAAATACCTTATGAAAATATCGAATTCTTTTGGATTATTTACAATCCGCCCGAAGTAAAACGACTGTTTCTACGCGTCAAAGACAGTCTTTTTCCGGATCTGGTCATCGAATTGGATGATCAGGATCCTCAGGCCATCAGAGCTTTTCTGGAAAAACACCTGGTCGAAGTCACCGGAGTCAAAGAGCATTTTACCGATCAATTACTGCGTTTACTGAAGCTTTAATAATCTTTTCTTCATGGCCCCAGAAAACAAAAAACCAGATCTCTCTCCTCAACCCGCTCCGGAAAAACAACCCCCCGGTAAGCAGGAACGGGCTTCAACCCCAGAAGTACCGGTTGATTTGGATTTCAACAAAAAGGTTGACGCCAAGCGGGAAATTTATGAGAAAAAAACCGAGGAAATTAGAAAAAGATATGATTCATTGGGGTCAATCGGTAAAGATCAGGTTGAGTTAATCAATGCTCGTCAGATCAACCGCTTACGTCTGGCAGCTCAACAGAAGAAAGACCAATTCAAAGCCCTGATGGATCAGGAAAAGGCTCAACACCTGGAATTAATGTTGGGCGAAACTGAACAGGATTTGATTGATATCTATTTTCCTTATGAAAAAATCATCGATTATGTCAAAAAAATGGGCAAAATCGATGATGCCGACTTGGCCAAAATTGACGCCCTGATGGCAGCAATGGTCAAGCTCAAAACCAACCCCACTCTGGAAAAGCTCTTCTACAAAGTTTTGAATAAGGAAAAATTGGGGCCCCAGGAAATGATCGTTTTGGTAAACCAGATCACTCCGATGCCCATTCAACAAGATCTGGAGAAAATCGATCCAAAAACACTCTTTGAGGCTGGGCAAACAGGGGCAATCATCGCCGTTATGTCAGATGCTCAAAGATTGGAATTGGTTGAATTAATTTTTAAAAATAAACCGCTTCAGGATGCTTCTGCTATTTTCGAGAACTTCCTCACCGCCGGTATTATCAGCAATCTCCAATTACAGAACTTACTAAATCACAAAACCATCCCTGAGCCATATGCTTCCCAGCTTCGCCAACAAATGGAAAAGGGCGATCTGGCCAAGTTACAACGTGAATATCAACAAAAACTGAATAGGTTAACCGCTCTGAATAAAGGGCGAAACGCTGATAATGTAGTAAATAAAACCTTTGGGTCACCGCTGATGCTGGCCGCGGCTGGAATTTGGGGAATCGCTACTGCATTAGTCAATCTGAAAATGAACTTCAACTGGGACCATCCTCTGGAAAGTTTAGCGGAAGGGGTCACCAATCCGTATTTCTTATTGGGAGCCAGCACGGCCACTGTCGGGGTAGTCGGTTCAATCAAAATTGCCGATCCGGAAACCTATGGAGAATATGAAGAGAAATTTGTCGACTTTTTTTCCGGTCCTGAAAAACTTCAAGCCAAAAAATTGGGTCGCAAAGAAGAATTGCAGACAATTTTGGAAACAGAATTAACCAAGAACCCTTATTTAATGGAATTTCTCACCACCACTGAAAAGTTCCCCGATGGTCAAAAAAAATGTGGAATGGAAGTTGTCCAGGATTTAGTCAAAGCAAAAATGGATAAAAAACAGCCGGTCGATTTCAGTTATCAGGAGATCCTGGCCCTTTCCGGCCCTCAACAAAAGGATGCCTTGGCCAAAGCCTATGGAGCATTGGGAAGTAAGGACATTAACTTCAAAGATACTTTGAGAGGAGTTATGGCAATAGTGACGGGGTTACATTACAACACTCGCGACCAATTATTGGCATTAACAACAGATCTAAAAAAGAAACAAGGCGTAGCTTAATCTATGAACACACCAGTTGACCAAAAATTCGTCCAAAAACTACAAACCCTGATTCAGGAAGTTCTTTCCGATGAGGCTCGTTTTGTTTCCAAAAACGAACAGCAATTCGCTACCCTGCATCATAAAATCTTCTCCAAAGTGGAAGAAGCGCCTTTCGCCACTCTCCAGCCATTGGAAAGAGAAAGTTTTAAAAAATATTTTTATTTTGGGGGCAGCACAAATACGCCTCGTCCAGACGTCCCATTTACAGATTCAGAGCAAGACCAAGCCTTCTTTTTTGATCAATTTCGAACACAGGTCAAAAACTGCACCTTTGGTTTCGACCGAATGGATTTTCTCAGGCCTTCTTTCACAGACGAAAAAGCTGCCATCCCAACTTTTAATCAAAACCAAACGGCCTTCCTGGTCCGAGGGGTAGTGTATCCTTTAATGTTCAGTATCGAACAAAGGGAAATAGCTTCGGTCGAGCAGCGAAAATCAGCTTCAGTAATTTCCGGTGGTGGGGAAAAGTCGGCTAATCCCTATGAACAGTTAGGAGAAAAACTCCTCGTCCAGGGACAATCCGGACAATTTGATGTAGTTCTAACTTATGCTCAGTTGGAAGAAATTGCTCTCCAAGAAGATCAATTACGCCAACAAGGCTTGGATCAAAGCAAAGTCGTCGAATTACTCAGCGAGTATATTCGCGAAAGATTCCCTGATCTAAATATTTTCCTCACTGCGGAAGGCAAAGTAGTCACTTTTATGTCTGCTACCGGCATTTCTGCCAGTGGTAATTTGAACGGAAAGAATGCTGTCGGAAACCCCGGGGATTTGCCGACCCCGATCGAAGGTGGGCAGACTTTTGCCGAATTACTTCAGGAAATGAAATTACGTCAGGGTCGACAGCTCCAGTACGATGCCCTAATCGCCAGTAAAGGTTCACTCAATTTATCCGCTCCTGTTTTTCAAGTAAGTTCCGGTGGTATAAATGCTGATTTAAACGGTTTGAGTCTGGAATTAGATCAATCAGGAGCAGGTAATAATGTTGTCTTTTTTGTGACCGATCGTCAGGGAGTCAGTGCTCGAGTAGTTGTGGACACTGCTACATACAGGATCGATGGAAAGCCTGATTACCATATTAAAATATATGAAAAACCTCAGTTGGATTCCCCGACAAGTCCAAAAATCAAATTACCCAAAGACCAATTATCCAGGTTGAAAACCCCTCTTTTGGCTCTTTATAGGCAAATGCAGGCGCCCGAGAGTTATACCGTAGTACCCGATTTGTCTGGCGTTAAACTACCGGAATCGGGCAAAAAGCCCAACCTCCCTGCAGATCAAGGTAGCGTAGAGAGTAGTTTTGGGCCGGGAGGATTGCCCGGCCTTGGATTAAGTGCAAGCCGTAAACCAAAAATTCCCGGGATGACAGTTAGCCAACCCAGTCAGGACGGTGGGAAGATCAGTGGCGCCCAGCAACCTCCAAAACTGCCATCAGGTCGCAGTTTACCTCTCCAGCCCAAATCTCCGGCCCCCAAGGCCGGACAACCTTTGTCAGGAGTGGGCGCAGGAGTCTTGCCAAAAGTCGGCCAACCGACCGGTACGATCGAGCAAGCAGGCACTAGAGGAAAACTTCCTTCCAGTGACTCTGCAACGAGTTCACCCACCGACCAACCCAAGCGCAAGATTCCAGCCGGAGCGATCGTCGCTCTCAGCACAGGTTTACCGATAGTCGCCACTCTAATGGGGGGAATTGCCCAAATACTTATCAATACAGCAAAATAAATTCACCGAATAAACATGCTTCGACAAAAAACCATCAACAAATCGTTAAACATCAAAGCTCTTTGGCCGACACTACTGGCATTGTCATTATTCCTCATTCCAGCAGTTACTTTTGCTCAAGGCAGCTCTGCCTCGACTGATGCCATCGACGAATCTTTCAAGTTTTTCAATGTAATTTTGTCCGGAATACAGGCTATTCTTTGGCCAATCCTACTTTTAATTGGCGGTCTGACCAATAACGACCTCCTATTTAGCGGAGGTATGGCCACCATCTTATTGAATATTTGGAGCGCTGTTCGTGACTTTGTAAATATCCTCTTTGTCCTGGGGCTTTTGGCCGTAGCCATAGCTAATATTATCGGCTTTACCAAAGATGAATATTCGATCAAAAAGGTTTTACCTATGATTGTCGTTGCTTTAATTGCCGTAAACTTTTCCTTCCTGGCCTGCAAAGTCATCCTGGATGCTGTGAACGTTACCACTACGGCGATTTATGCTATACCAATGGCTTCCACCAGTTTACAAAAATATCAAAATGGTAAAGAAGTACAGATTCTTTCCAACAAAATCTGTAACAAGATGTTTACTGTCAAAGACGATCAGGACAAAAACCCCTTCTGTGAAGTTTCAGCAAGCTCCGGCGAAAGCTCCGGGACTCCGGCAACAGCAGTTTTGAGTGATGCGGGAAAATCCTTCTTTAGTAGTTTCAACTCCCAAAATGCCGCCCTGGTCATGGCGGTTGAATTGATGGGAGTCACTCAACTTGATGATGTCAATAATCTTCAGGTCAAAGGCATCAAAACTTTAACCACACAAACCTTATTTTCCATAATCTTCCTGGTTATCTATGCTTCAGCTTTCATTGCCCTCTTTTGTGTGTTAATCGTTCGAGTGGTCGTACTGTGGATAGCTATTGCCACTTCACCGCTTTCTTTCTTGGGTATCGCCTTTTCTACCGCTAAAAAGAGTATGGGGGATGATGATCCATTCTTCAGTTTATTTATGAAACATGCTTTCGCTCCACTGAAAGTAGCCATCGTGCTGACTATCGGGATGATTATGATTACACAGCTCAAACAGATTTCACCGGGGGCCCAATATTCGACCAACCCAGCCACCCTCAAGGCACTCACCTCCAGCGCCTCCACTTTACAAGACCTGATCGCCGGATTGGCCTGTGCCGCTTTCGTCTGGATTGCTGCTTTCAAAGCTCTTTCCGGAACCAAAGCAGAGCCGGCGGTCAACTGGATCAAAAATGCTGTGGGAGGAGTTGGCAGGAATTTGGCCAAAGTTCCTTTATACGCCCCAATCATTCCTACCGGCAAAGATGGGCAAAAAGTCAGTTTACACGCACTTGCTGCCGGTGGTGGACCTCTGCAGCAATATATCAATAAAAGAGAAAGAGAAGATGCCAAGATTATGGGCGGCGACAAAGAAAAGGCGGCTGTGGAGCTGAACCAGGCCAACACTGCTGAAAAGGCTAAGAAGGCTATTGCTAATGTCATTCTAGCCAGCAATAAATTTCGAGTAGATGAAGATACTCAGAAATTAATTGCTGAAAAATTGGAGAAATTCCCTCAACTTAAACAGAGTTTTGTAGTATTCGATAGAGGCACATTCTTGACTGCATTAAAGAGTGGAAACGTCAATCAAGCACAGATGGAAGAATTCTATAACAAAAATAAAGCCCAAGGCTTTATCGCGGAAGGTGTGGATAAAAATGCCGCTACAAAGGTGGCAAACGAAGCACTTACCAATGTAGGTGGGCGTACAGCCGGCAACGCAGTTATCGATACCGGTATGCCGGCCTTAGATCAAGCGGCTACTGATTTGATAAAGAAACGTGGAGAACTCGCCAAGGCCACAAGCGATGCAGAAGTCAGAAGGATAGGGAACGAAGTCGCCGAAATGTCCAAGCGAGTCGAAGAATTGAAAGCTGCCAATAATGCTGTCAAGGGCACTGACATGTCGACGATTGTCGATCGACAAACCGGTGTAATTACTTCTGCAGTAGTAGCCAAAACCATTAAAGGTAATTTTGATGCCGCAAACCTCACAAGAGCCGGCAAGGCGGCAGCCAGAGACGTTTTGATCGGAAAACTTGCTCGACATTTGGCTGGTCCAGGTGCTGATCCGACTGACGCCCAAACTGACCAAGCCGGAAAAATAATTGATGATATTCTCACTAATGGGGCGGGTGCCAAGGGCCTCTCCCAGCTCCTTAGTCATTAATTTGACAAAATAAAAATTCTGTTATAATTATATAGGTTTCATTTTTAGTACTTATGGCTAGATACAGACAAAACAAATCGAGCAATCAGCGATCCGGAAGAAACCATCGTTCCGGTCTGGAAGAAGGTCTCTTTGAGCAGTCGTCCGATCAAACTACTCCGGAAATCCGCATATCTGCAGAATCCGTCGAGCTTTCCAGTCATATCAGGGACACCATCAATCAAAAGGTCCAGAGTTTGGTTGGTGGATTAACAGGCTTAAAGCAATTTTATTTGAGTAAGGATGAAAATGAAGGTTTTGCCAATTTCTTTGAGGAAAACAAAGAACCTATCGAAAGTTTATTGAAGTATGATCTCAACCGCACCTATAATGATCTGGTTAAAAACGATACTGAACGTCAGCGGCTATATCGTGAATTAACCAAGCAAGGGATTATTTCCAATACTGAATTAAGTCATTTGCTGGGAGTGGTAGCGCAACAGCCTTATACCAACTACATCCAAAGTCTCACCCCACGCAATCAGCAAAACAACCCGGATCTGACAGCCCTCACCGAGGATGATCGGGACAATCTCACCTTGGCTAATACGGACAATATCCAGATTATCGTCGATCGACTCCAATCAGAGCATAAAATTACTGCTGAAGAAGGGCGGAAACTGATCGAACTGGGTCCTAAAACCGACCAACAAATCATCGAAGCCCGCAATACCATTTTCGCCAAAATCAAAGGCTTTGATTTAGCTAATCACACTCAATTCTATCCTCAGTATTTGCAAACCCTGAAAAACGAAGATCAATTGGAAACTGAAATTGATGCTTATATTGAACAATATGATCATTTAGTGGAAGGACTGGTCAAACAGCTCAGCGAAACGCAGGAAGCTGATCAAAATCAACAATTTCGAGAGCAACGTCTGAAACAATTAGCCAGAGAAACCGGCCTGCCCATCCGCCCCGGACAGATCTTATGGGGCTTTGATCTGGAAAATTCAGCTACCGGGACCAAAGTCAAAGATCAACAAGTTGAAATTACCGGAATTTCTTCCGGAGAAGAAGAAAGTGATCCGGAAATCCTCCCTGAATTCCGCAAAAGGATCCCGACCCTGGAACCGGTCATTGAGTTTACCATCACCACCCCGGATGGTCAGGGTTCCAGTCACAAACTCAGTGCGACCACTTTTCAGCAGTGGTCAGCTCGCAACCAACTCAGCCAAAAATTTGAAGATCTGGAGGCTTTGGAAGAGGATTTGGGAGTGTCCGGCCTACTCAGTCCCGGCAAAATTATCGAGTATCTTGAGCCTAAAAAGGGGGCGACAATAGATGGTGAGGCCTATTCGATCAAGACAACTCAAATTGAAAAAATTGAAAACGGGCTGATAACCTTGGATCGAATGGTGATTTTGGATCAAGGTGGTCCCGGACGAGGCATCAGTTCGCCGCGTTTTATCAAAGAAATGGATTTTGGAGAATTTGCCCGTTGGTATAAAAAAACTCAAGCAGTTCCGGAATTTGCCAACCTCGATGAAGTCGATCAGGCTCTGGAAAAACATCATCAGCAATTATATCGGGAAATGGGGTGGCCAGCGGGTCAAGGTCAGCCTATTAAGTTGGATAACTTCTCTGAGCCGATCCATTTGATTTCCGCCTATGATCCGGATTTACCCTTATTGACCATCGAAAAAATAGACCAGGATGGACTGCATTTTCAAGGAGGAGATTTGCTCAAACCACAACAGTTTTATCGTATCGTACGAGAGCATGGCATCACCAGACCGACCGCAGAGCAATTAGCAGAATTAAAACGCATCGCCGAGGCCAAAAATGATCAGGACAAATTACAGAAGTTAACCGAAATTTCTCCTGACGCAGCGGAGAAGCCAACCGTCACCAAGGCTCCTGCTACGTCTGCCCCCCAGCAAAAGGTTCCGGGTTATTGGAAGAGTCTTTGGGAAAATGCTACTTTTCTAAATTTGATGGAAATGTACGAGCTCTTTGTCAAAGCTCCCAGCGATCGTGTCAAAGCCTGGTTAAAGGATCGTTCAGAGCGTCGAGTGGCCAAAGTCGGTAAAGAATTTTATAAAGGTTTCCCCAAATTTGGCGGTCTCAATGACTTGTCGGATTCCTATGAAGGCACCTGGAACGCTAAAAATTCGGGAGATGTTAAAGAACTCATGGAATGGTTTGATAATAATTACTATTTAGCGGATATCGTTGAGGCGATGTATCAAACTGCTGAAAAGCCAACTTACTCCGAAGCAAAAATTAATTTTAAAGCCGCTATTCAATTGGTCACCAAAAAGGGCGTGGTCCGGTGGGAAGACGACGAGCAGTTGTGGGCAGCAGTCAACCGTTTGAATGCCGAAGGCAAATTCAAATATCCGGATAAATTTAAAGAAAAACTGGGTAACAGAATAGTAGTGATAGGGGACCCGGAAGCTTTGGAGATCGATCCAACCTTAAGTATTTTTGATCAATACCGGATTATTTTGGATGGAGTCTATGGCGCCGGAAGTTTCGATTCCTGGAGTGGTCAAAATGAACGTGAGTATCGTACTCAAAGAGAGGAGGCCCAGGGCAATATGCATAAATACGAATTTTTGCAGGGAGGCATCGGTCGTCAATTACAAAAGATGGTTTATGATTGGGAGCATGATCGCCCGGTGAATCCTGCCGAGTTTGATGGTTTGCTGGCCGGAGCTATTCAGGGAATGGAAGTCTCCATCGAACAAGGCATATTGCTACTGGTGGCCGCCTTTGCGGTAAAAAACAAGAAAGGTCAGACTTTACTTCCTTTCTCACGTCTGAATCCTTTTGTGAAAGATCTGCGTAATCATCAGTTATTTTTCTACTTTGCGGTCGGGCACGAATTATTGGATGAGCGCGGTAATCCAATTATGGAAACAGATCCTGAAGGCAATCTAAAACCAAAGAAAGGGAAGTTTAGCCTGAATAATTTCCAGCATCTCTTCACTCAGGTGATGGCTCAGGACATCGAGTCCAATGGCCGGTCAGACCTCAGTAAATATGAAGCCGGTAAAAATACCATCAATTGGATTCAGTCTGAAGTTCTCACCAATAGCCTGGTCAAAAATCAGTCAGCCAATAAGGCCGGTAGCGCCGACATTGCCCCCGGGGCCTATCATTACCTGGGGCCGCTGGTCTGGGAAGAAGACAACTTGGATAAAATCATTGGTAAAAGTTGGGGCAGTAGTCCCAAACCGGAAATCGCCAAAAATATGTATGTTGGTTACAATAATCAATTAATTATTCGCGCCAACCGCTTGAATAAAGGTAAAAACACCGAAGATAATCTTGCCCGGGCCGCCGAGCTTGGCCAAATGGTTTTTTCTTTCCTTTATTTTAATCATTCAGTTAAAGGTAAGATTAATTACAACCAGCCATTTTTGCGCTTAAGTGAAGTTCAATTTAATGATCGACCCATTGTAGATAAAAAACGCAGAGTCCAAGAGTTCAGTGATGAAACCGAGAATTTTATAAAAGTGTTAGCCAGAGGAGTTGCCAAACTGTCAAAAGACAGCACTCTCTCTCAAATGGTTAATGACATTTTGTTCAATCCGGCTCCACATTTGAACGAAGAGGAAGAAAGCAAGTTCAGAAATAAATTGAATCTGGCCATTAGCGAATTGGCCAAAACTCACCCTGCCGAATTGGCGGCTCTAGCCAAACAGGCCGCAATAGAGATGAAAGGCACTTCCGGAGCACAATTAAGTCACGAAGAAAAGCAGCAGTTGAAAGAGGGTACTTAATCAATTCAACAGACACGGAAAAGCCGCCCGCACCAGAATATTATTTCCAGCGCGGGCGGCATTGCTCTACTTCTACTTATGGTGCTCCCAATAGGGATGCGACCGCTTCATCGGCTCCAGCTTGGTTCGGTAGTCCTCCAGGACCACCGAACCAAGCAGTCTCAACTGATAAGGTTTATACTGCTTGAGGGCCTCCTTGGCCCGCTGTTCTTTCCAGGTCTGAAAGACCATGGTGAGAACGAAGATTACGCCATATCCGGCCAAACCGGTGTATAGAAAAACGTCAAAATCCTGTCGAAACCATCCGACAATCGCAGCTACGATCATCACGAAAGCCGTCACTGATCCCCACATTTCTTTTCTTCTCCTTTGTAACCCAAGTCGATCCGCACTTCGCCAATAAGTAATAAGCAGAGTGTTTTCTATGCACAAAACCACACCAAAGTTGTTTGGAATGCCTTGTGCACAAGATTCACTCTACTATAGCCAAAATTTTAAAGATCGGTGACCCGACAGAAGACTCACACTAGATCGATTAATATTTCACTACAAGCATATATTAAAGCAGATTTTGAGAAAAAATCAATACCTGTAGCTCGGCAATTGTTTTTATCCATTTGACATATGCGGGAAAACATCTACAATCTACCAACGTGAGTAGCGGTTAGAAAATTTTCTGGCTGAAACTCCGCTCATCGAAAAGCCAAATAGGTCAGGAAACCAATGATTCAAGACAGCAGTTTTAACCTTAACCAGAACACCATCTTTATGGTTGTTCATGGGAAACATGTAGTGGTTTACCTCGAGAATCGGAAAGGAGCTACCAAAGCGATTATCGAACAGTTCTTCATCCGTCTGATCGACCTGCTTGATCGAGAAAAGATCAACATTCTGCAATTCTACAGCCGCCCGGGTTGGGTTGACTGTTGGAAGGACCAGCAGAGTCAGGCTGCCGTTCACCTTCTGGTGGCCTCTTGCCTGCAAGAGGCCATCGGTCACTTGCGACGTGAGAAACATCCAGAGGCACGCGAGCTCTTGCCGCAACAGCGACAATTGCTCGACGAGATCCTCGAGGAGTTGCTGACTTCTTACCAGGAGTCCGTCAATGTTCGAATGGTAGAACTCTGGAAAAAGCTTAATACCCTTAGACTCCCTGCTCCAGAGTATGCTCCGCCCCCTGGGTTGCTCGACCACGTCGAGACGCTCAGTACGGACAATCCTGCTTAGCCGCCTATTTGGCTCATAGCTCGCCCGCTTCGTAACCATCAGGTTACTAGCGCGCGAGCTATTCGCCACGCCTATATAAACAATTAATTCAATTTTCTTTCCTCAATCTCCGTCATCAAATGTTCCATAAATTGCTCTTTGGAAAGCGTTTTTTGGTCTTTACTTCCATATCTACGCACTGACCAATCCTCACCACTGACTTCCTTGTCACCAATTACCAGCATATAAGGAATTTTCATCATTTCAGCATTTCGAATGCGTTTACCCAAGCTGTCTTTACTATCATCCATTTCCACACGCACCATTTTATCCGTCAATTCCTCCATCAATTTTCTGGCAAACTCCTGATGTGGCTCAGCTACCGGCAGGAGTCTGACCTGGATCGGAGCCAACCAGGTCGGAAACGCTCCTCCAAAATGTTCAATCAGAAAGCCGATAAATCGTTCATGCGTACTGAGTGGCGCACGGTGAATACAAAGTGGGGTCTTTTCTTTTCCGTCCTGGTCAACATAAGTCATATTAAACCTCTTTGGTACGGCAAAATCGATTTGATTGGTGGACAAAGTAAATTCTCGGCCGATCGCACTCCAAACTTGCACATCAATCTTCGGTCCATAAAAAGCTGCTTCATCCTCAACTTCCACTGTCGGGACACCTGATTTTTTCATCGCTTTACGGACCATATTCTCGGTTTTCAGCCATAATTCCGGTTCATCCACATATTTCTTGCCCAAGCCTTCCTTGCTGTGCAGCGACAGTCTCATCACATATTTATCAACACCAAACATTTCAAAATATTTCAAATACATTTTTACTACGTCCAAAAATTCCTGTTCAAATTGTTCTTCCGTACAATAGATATGCGCATCATTCATTTGCATTGAACGCACACGCATCAAGCCAAACAATGAGCCGGAATCCTCATAACGGTGACAAGTGCCATATTCAGCATACCTCAGCGGTAAGTCGCGGTAACTTTTCGGCGCCGCCAGATAACATTCATGATGAAAAGGGCAATTCATCGGTTTCAAATAATAATTCTGTTCATCAATTTGCAGCGGCGCATACATCGAATCTTTGTAGTAGGGGAGATGTCCCGATTTGATAAATAAATCTTCTTTGGTAATTAGTGGTGTTCTCACCCTCTTATAACCGGCTTTAAATTCGGTTTCTTTTGCCAGTTTTTCCAATTCTTCAATCATCGCCGCTCCACTCGGTAACCATAACGGCAAACCAGGTCCGATTTCTTCAGAGAAGGTAAAAATTCCCAGCTCAGCTCCAAGTTTTCGATGATCGCGCTTCTTGGCTTCCTCCTGCATTTTCAGATAGTCATCCAATTCCTTTTTAGTCTCAAAACACAGACCATAGATACGCTGCAACATCGGTCGCGTTTCATCGCCACGCCAGTAGGCACCGGCAATTTTCTCCAATTTAAATGCCCCTACATCACCGGTTGTTTCTGTATGGCCACCACGGCATAAATCCCAAAATTTCATCGTACCGTCCTTTAACTTATTCTCATAAAATGAAACTGTCCGTTCGCCTTCTTTGGCCAAATCTTCAGCAATTTCCACTTTATAAGGTTGATCTTTCCCTTTCAAAAAAATGACCGCTTTATCGATGGGTTCTTCATTACGGTGAAAAGTTTGGCGTTGTTTGGCGATATGCTCCATTTTCTTCTGCAGTATAGCCAAGTCTTCCGGAATCAAAGTCCTGGGTAAATCAAAATCGTAGTAGAAGCCATTTTCTATCGTTGGTCCGATTGCCAATTTGGCTTCCGGAAACATCTCCAGTACCGCTTGAGCCAACATATGGGCGCAGCTGTGGCGCATATGTTGAAGTTTCTCTTCCTCAGTGTGAGCTTGGTCAATTGTAGCTGTGGAAGCTGTATTCGCCGTCGATCCAGTATTCTTGGCTGAATTTTCTGTTTGGGGATCTTTCTTCTGGATATCTTTGGCCGACATACTCAAAAATTATAAAATAAGAGCAGAGTAAATATAGCAAAACTTATGCCAAAAACAAAAATCGAGTTGAGTCGTGCCTCCAGCTTGGCCCCAATCTATTTAACTAAGAAAAAATCTAATCACTCTGACCAGCTCCAAGCTAGCAGAAACAAGGCCAAAACACCATTTTTAGGAATAGAATTCAGCAGCTAATTCTGCTATAATTAACCGATAAAAGAATTATTAGCTAAAATCAGGAGGGCGAAGCCAAAGCAGAAGTGCCGGTTGGTGGCCGAAGTTTATGAGCAAGTGGCCGCAGCTATAGCAGATCTGGAAGCCCTGGCAGTAGCAGCAGCCGATCTAAGCCCGAATATTGAGGTGTCGGACCGGATTTTGGACGAAATGGAAGAGGTTTTAGCCGAATTGGAAGGTCTCTTGTATGGCCTGAACAGCAAAGAAGCAAAGCGAATCAAAGCCAATTTGGAAAAAGATTACGCCGAGTGCCTGAAGTTGGGTAAGTTCTACGAATGGTTAAACAAAGATGGCCAAAGTTATACCGCAGACTATGCCGAATTTGCCGGGCAAACTATTGTCATTCCAACTATAAAAGATCTTCAGGCCAGGCTCAAGCCCACTCATCTGAAACTCTACCAAAAGATGGAAAAGGAAGGACTGGAGCCAAAATTACAGATCACGCCAATCGCTTTGCAAATCTCTACCCTCGGTAAAAAAATCGACGCAAAAAGAGCAGAATTAAAAATCAATGTCGATGATACTTATGTCTGGGACGCGATTCGAGAGGCAGATTTACACTATGCTCCGACTACTGTCCAAGCAGTTAAAGGTGGAAATGTCATCAAAATAACTGGTGGAAAAACCAAAAGTCAATGGATCAAAGACCATAGTGGAATTTTGATCGATATAATTCCTACAAAACCACACTTGGAGGCAGATCCACAAATTCAGAAAGACTCGGAAGGTAAAGCATATTGTTATGGTTTACAGGCCGAAAAATACGCTAAAAAATCCAAACAAAATGGTTTTACTCCGATTAGCTATGAATCTTATCTATTAGCTCAAATGAGAGCTTTGAAAGTAGGGGAGCCACTGGAAACCGTCACTCATTGCCTATTATTGGATTCGAATTTACCGGAAGATAAAACTCTGGCCATTGGCTACTGGTTTGATGACTTTGTCTACTTGTATGGAAATAGTACTAGTCTTCGGGATGACTATCTGCGATGGCGCGATACTGTGAGGATTTTATAATTTCCCTAAATCCTCTCCGCTTTCCCCTCAGTAATTTCCACAAAATCCCCAGCTAAAAGCTTTTCTCGATTGATAATTACCGAGTCCTTGGTAGTGGTTATGAAAGTCTGAAAATTGGATACTTTTTCCAATAAAAACCTCTGCCTGGCATGGTCTAATTCCGAAAAAACATCATCCAGCAGCAGTATTGGCCGCCCTCCATCCTGGGCAAACCACTCCATCTCAATCAACTTTAAAGCCAGTAAAATCGTGCGATATTCTCCGCGAGACGCATGTTCCACAATCGGGCGGCCCTCCAGCAAAAACACCATATCATCGCGATGCGGGCCGACTTGCGTATGCCCGGAGCCCAAATCCCGCAGCCGCGACTTGTACATTTCCTCGGCATAAACTTCTTCCAAATTACTGGTCAGATTAATAATATCGAAATTCAGTCCCAAATTATTTTCATATTTTATCGTCAAATTCATCTTTTTCTGACTGATTTGTTCATATTTCTCTTCCAACCGTTCAGCGATATAGGTCAATGCCTTGGCTCGTTCCTGCCAAATTAGCGCACCCTCACGCACCAGTTGCGCGTCCCAAACCTCCAAATCACGCTCTACCGCCATCCCATCTCGTATTTGACCCAGTAAGGCATTACGCTGTTCTTTCAACTTTTTGAATTTCCGCAGGGCCAGGAAATAAGGTTTACTCATCTGCAGAATCAAAATATCCAGATAACGGCGACGTAAATCAGGACCCAGATAAAGCATATTCAAATCTTCCGGATGGAAAAAAACCGCCTTAATCCTACCGATAAAGTTAACCGCTGAACTCTTCACATTATTTACTTTAAAAGCCCTTCGCGGTTGTGGAGGAATCCCTAGAAATATCTCCATATTGGCCGGTATCGTCTCTCTATTATCGTCAGCTGCTTCTGCGAATTGCCCCTTTATCCGACCATATCCTTCTGTCCATTTGATCAAATTTTCCTCACCGGAAATACGAAAAGATTTGGCTAAAGCCAGCATATAAATTGCCTCCAGGACATTGGTTTTGCCCTGGCCATTGTCACCAATCAGGTAGGTCAGGCCTTGCGGTTTGGTGAATTCCAGCAGCAGGTGGCGATAATTTCGGAAATTTTCTAATTCCAGTGTTTTTAACATAGTCGATAATTTGTTCTGACTTTAGCATAATCCTTTTTCTCCTTCTGGCCATCAAATGATCATTGGCAAAACCGCTTAAAAATGGTATAGTGAAAGGATTCCAAAAGCTGTCAATAATCATGTTTAACCACTCTTTTACCAATATTTTGCTAGCCGGTGCCCTGGCTATCGTGCCAGCCTTGTTTTGGGGTTTTATTTTCTATCGGAAGAAACCTGAAAATAAGCTTACCACTGCCCATCTGTTTTTATCGGGAATGATCACCGTCACCCCGCTTTTGGCCTATAAATATCTTTGGCAATATTTTCCTTGGATCAATGCTTTTGCTTATACAAACACCTTCCAGGATAATTTAATCGGTTTTGCCAATATCGCTTTTATTCCTTTGGATGTGCTGGCTACTTTCATGATAGTTGGCGTTATTGAAGAAATCGCTAAATTCAGTGCGGCACGGATTATCCACCATAAACAGATCAAGTCGATTACTGATTGTATCGAGTATTTTATCATCGTTGCCTTGGGTTTCGCCTTCGCTGAAAATATAATTTATTTCTACAATATAATGCAGGTCCGGGGGGCGGATAGTATTTTTCTACCCTTTGTCTTCCGATCATTATTTTCTACCTTTGCCCATGTCATGTTTTCAGGCATTCTTGGCTACTATTATGGTTTGGCAACTTTTGCCGGTCCAGTCATGGATGAAAATTACAATCAAGGGAAATGGCCCGTTTTACGTGCAGTTATGTCAGCTTTTCATCTCAATAAAACTCGTACTTTTCACGATGAGAAAATCATTCAGGGTTTAGGGTTGGCCATTATACTGCATGCCTTTTTCAATATTTTCTTGGAAATGAACTGGACATTTTTAATTGTCCCTTACCTCACTATCGGCTTTATCGTGCTGACTTACATGTTTGATAGTCGACGCTTGGAAAAACAGTATGCCAGAACTGAAAACAGTTGAATCGATTTCATAAAAAAGTTTCTTCCGTTTATTGATCTTGGTTAAAAGCCGTGCTATCTTCTATGGCGCGAAGAATCTATTCTGCAATTGTTGTTGTAATCAACGGTTACGCTTGTTTTAGCGTTAAATTGATCATTAATTCGACTTACATGTCCAATGATAAAATTATTGTCAAAGGTGCCCGTCTACATAACCTGAAAAATATTAATGTAGAAATCCCCAAGAATAAATTAACGGTAATAACCGGTGTATCCGGCTCAGGGAAGTCATCTTTGGCTTTTGATACTATTTATGCCGAAGGTCAAAGGCGTTATGTGGAAAGTCTTTCTACTTATGCTCGTCAATTCCTGCAGTTAATGGAGAAGCCGGATGTGGATTCGATCGATGGGCTCAGTCCAGCCATCTCCATCGATCAAAAGACTGCTCCCCGCAACCCTCGTTCCACGGTCGGAACCGTCACTGAAATTTACGATTATTTACGTCTTTTGTTCGCCAAAGTAGGCACACCCTATGATCCGGTCACCGGCCAGCCTTTGACCCGCCAGACTGCTTCAGAAATAGTGGAAATAATTGCTAAAATGCCCGAAGGCAAACGCATTTTACTGCTTGCTCCAATTGTCACTCAAAAAAAAGGCGGGCATCTCAAGGTTTTTGAAAAAATCAAAAAAGACGGTTTTGTCCGTGTCCGTGTAGATGGTGAGGTAATCAGTATAATTGACGTACCGGAACTGAGTGAAAAGAAGAAGCACAATATTGAAATTGTCATCGATCGTTTGGTGGTGAAAAATTTCGCCAAGAAATTTGAGCAAATGTCTAATGGTGATCAGATCGAAGTCACTAATCCGGATCGAACCCGCTTAGCCGACTCAGTCGAATTATCTTTGAAACAGGGAAATGGCCAGATGTTGGTAGTGGATAATGAAAGTAAAGAAGAATACAATTTCTCTGAGCAGTATGCCTCGGCCGATTCCGGCATCAATATACCGGAAATCACCCCCAGTCTCTTTTCCTTTAATTCACCTCAGGGTGCCTGTGAATATTGTCACGGCCTCGGCACCAAATTGGAAATCGACCCAAAATTGGTGATTCCCAACCCAAACCTCACTCTCGCCGAAGGTGCGATCATGCCTTGGTCAGCGACCACCAGTCATTTGACCTGGTATAACCGTGTCCTTGAATCAGTGGCTCAGCAGGTCGGATTCTCCATGAATACACCGATCAAAAAACTCAATAAGGAGCAGATGGATATTGTTTTGTTTGGCACGGGTGATAAGCGCTACAAAGTCAAAATGACCGGTTCGAAATATCATGAGGAAGGTAATGGATTTAATGGTGAATACCAAACTCGTTTCGAGGGAGTTATACCCAATCTGGAACGTCGTTATCATGAAACCGATTCGGACTATATCCGTAAAAAGATCGAGAAGTACATGCAAATCCTGCTTTGCCCAAAATGTCTGGGCAACCGGCTAAAACCGGAAGTGTTGGCTATCAAAATCAATAATCAGTCCATTATTGATGTTACCCGTATTTCCGTCAAACATATCGGGGCTTTCTTCCACAATCTCGACTTGAACAAATATCAACAGGAGATTGCTCGCATGATTATCAAAGAAATCCAAAGTCGTTTACAATTCCTGGAAAATGTTGGACTCAATTATTTGACCTTAGACCGAGCCGCCAACACTTTGTCGGGTGGAGAGGCTCAACGCATTCGTTTGGCCACTCAAATCGGCTCTAAATTATCAGGGGTGATCTATGTCCTGGATGAGCCATCCGTTGGGCTTCACCAAAATGACAATGCCAAACTGATTACTACGCTGATTTCTCTCCGCGACCTCGGTAATACGGTAATAGTGGTGGAGCACGACATCGATACTATGCTTGCTTCAGACTATATATTGGACATCGGTCCGGGAGCGGGGAAGAATGGTGGAAATGTTTTGGCTGCTGGAACTCCCGCTGAAGTTATGAAGAATAAGGCTTCAGTCACCGGTAAGTACCTCTCCGGCGCAGAAAAAATCGAGGTTCCAACCAAGCGACGTAAGGGTAATGGTCAGCGACTGAAAATAGTCGGCGCAACTGAACACAACCTCAAAGATGTGACAGTTGAATTGCCACTAGGAACATTTATTGCCATCACGGGGGTTTCCGGCTCAGGTAAATCCACTTTGGTTAATGATATTTTGGTGAAAGAGGTTTCTAAAGCCGTTTATGGCACAAAAGTTAATTCTGGGGCTCATCAGAAAATCGAAGGAATCGCCAATTTAGACAAGATCATTAACATCGATCAATCTCCCATTGGCCGAACTCCTCGTTCGAATCCCGCCACTTATACTGGCGTATTTACTGAAATTCGCGACCTTTTTGCCTCCAGCTCCGAAGCCAAATTACGCGGATATAAATCTGGGCGTTTCAGCTTCAATGTTAAAGGTGGTCGTTGTGAAGCCTGCCAGGGAGATGGTATCAAAAAGATCGAGATGCACTTCCTTCCTGATATATATGTAGAATGTGAAACCTGCCGAGGGAAGCGTTACAATGCTGAAACCCTGGAAGTCACCTATCGTGGTAAAAATATTGCCGATGTTCTGGAGATGTCCGTGGAGGAAGCACATGAATTCTTTGACGCTATTCCTCATATAAAAGTGAAATTGGATACACTTCATCAAGTAGGCTTGGATTATATTAAATTGGGACAGCAGGCTACTACTCTATCTGGTGGCGAAGCCCAACGTATCAAGTTGGCTACTGAATTATCCCGCAAATCTACCGGCCAAACTCTCTATGTCCTGGACGAGCCAACTACCGGTTTACATTTCGAAGATGTCAAAAAGCTCCTGGATGTACTTCAAAAACTGGTGGAGAAGGGGAATACGGTTCTGACCATTGAGCACAATTTGGACGTAATTAAGTCCGTCGACTATGTGATCGACCTGGGTCCCGAAGGAGGCGATGGCGGGGGAAAAGTGATTGCTGTTGGTACACCGGAGCAATTAACAAAGATCAAGGGATCATATACGGCCATGTGGTTAAAGAAAATTATGTAACTCAGTTATCTTTTCAAATAAGAAAGTTCCCAAACTAAGTTGGAAGTCCAAATGACTCAAATTAGTAAGGGAGCTATTTTTATAGTAAAAATACAGTAAAAATGTTTAATAAACTTTAATAAAGTTTAATAGAATTTAATAAAGTATATTGGCGTACATCCACGATACTCTGCTTAAAAAGAGCTTAGCACGGTGTATAATTGTTAAAATAATGTGCATAAGTTGTCTAAAAGGTGTGCAAAGTTTAATAAAGTTTAATAGAATGATAAAATCCTATTGAAATCTATAAATTTATATGTAGAATGCATTACAGATAGATAAATACTGCGGTGATGATTGAAGAACGTTAAAAATAATGCTAAAATTTAGTTAATCGATAAAGTCATTAACTAAATGCAGGAAAAAATACTTACTCCTCAGCAAGTTGCTCAAATTTTACAAGTACACCAGTTTACTGTCTTAAAATTTATAAAACAGGGCAAACTTAAAGCAAGCAGGCTAGGACGCGTCTACCGCATTCGGGAAAGCGATTTGGAAGGATTCCTTGAACAAAGTTCATCCAAAGATAAGACAGCTGAGGAAAGTACCCCCAAAGTTATTAAGAAAAGCAAAAACAAAAACAAAGTTCCCTTAAATAAACAAATAGAGCCGAAAACCAAGGCAGATGCTACCCTAGACCCTGAAATCACTGTAACTAAAGTTGAAATAATTGAGTCTGGGGATCAAAGCCCTGCCCAGAAAGGAGGCGACGATCAGTTTTACCTACTACAATAAATATCAAGCCACATGATCTTTAACTGCCTTAACTGCGGAGTATCCATCTCCTCCCGACACGACAATTGCCCTCACTGCAAAATCAGTAATCTGGAAGCTATGGAGCACCTCACCGGCAGAAGTAATAAACAAGATTATCAGGCCTGGAAAGAAAGAATCAAAGGATCAATCCTCACTCTGGTCACCCGCTAGTAAAGACAAGTCAGACCAACTCAAAAATCGCCCTAGAATGCCTCAACAGCCCCACTCCTAAAAGATGGGGCTTGTGGTTTGTCTATAGTATCGATTTAACCACCACATTGTTTATCAACAATGTAGGTGGCACAGACCTTCACTTGGTCAATCGGGGAGAAGGTTTCATCAATCGTAGTGATCAGGCTATTTAAGTTATCCTTCAATTTATCCAATCCGGAACCACTAACTTGACGATATTTTACGTCATAGGCAGAGACGTATCGAATATCTAAATCATTTTGTTCCTCACGCGCCCGGATTGTGTTTAAGTCATCAAGAATAGTGTCAAAAGTGACGGTTGGAGGATAGGCTTTGGTAGTACCATAGTAAAAAGGGGCATTCTCTTTCGCCGTATTGCTGATCTGCTCCCAAATGGTTGATTCTGATGGAGATTCCCCGTTGATCCGCGTACTAGTCACTCTACTCATAAAATCCCCCATACTGTCTGCGGAAAAGGCCGACAGCAAACCTGGATTGTCCGCGATCTTCTTTTTCGCCGCTTTAATTCTCGCACTATTGGTCTCATAGAATTTTTTAAACATTTGTTGAACCGTCTCAACAGTATGCGAGAGGTCCTTGACTTTTTGCACTAGCGCTCCGAAATTAGGATCCGTACAGTTACGGTATTCGTCGATCTTTGTTTCATATTTTTGTTGGATTTGCACATAGATCTGCTCGGCTTTTTTAGAATCAAAATATTTCAATTTATTCACAAACATATTGATGAATTTATCATGGACACTGGGACTTTTTTGCACCTTCTCGGCTTTTTCAACATCAGTTGCTTTGGGGTCAGGGGAGGCCTTGGTGTCCACAAAATGTCTCAGATAATATAATTCCGCCGAAAGCTGGTAATATTGAGCGGTGACGCGTTCCACAGTTTTGTTGTCACAAACGTAGAAGGCTTGACGAAGCTGTTTCCTGGCCCCATCAATACGCTTGAGCATGCTATCGATATCAGTGAATTGGCAATAATTGGTATTATAAATTACCAGAATATCGCGCCAGTAATCTACAAAACCTTCACCGTCAAAGTCCAATCCATTGGTAATAAAATTACTAAAATCTCTGGCACAAAACAGTTGTTCGCCGGATCCGGAGCTGGTCCCCAGACCCTGTGCCCTCACTATTGGGAAAGATGAGAATTTATTTGTAAAAACCAAACTCACTAAAACAATCAGCAAGGCCACTGAGAGCTTTTCCCAAAATGATCCACCAAATTTGAGTCGGATTTTTTTCATCAGGTACATTGCTGTTTATTTTGTAATTTAACACAGGCTTTAGATGAATTGAGGCCGGGAACATCTTCGTTCAAAGTCCGTATTTGATTTTTAAACCCTTCAAAGAATTGATTCATCTGTTGCATTTGCTCATCCAATACTCTCAAAGTGTCAATTTCTCCATAGGCATCATTGGCTACTTCGGCCACCAATTGTTCCTGGGTTTCCCTGGCCTTTTTGGCATCATAACCATCCGCTGTCTGAGCCATTATTTGACCAATTGTCGTATTGTCATTGGAGTTTGCAATCTGAACCTCCAGCATTCGTTCGACATCACTCATTAGCGGGCTGGTATCGACAGGCTTTCCTGTAGCCTTGGACACCAAATCGCGTTTCTTCTTTTCATCATAGTTCCAACCTCCATATTTGGACGCGTATTTATCCCATTCGTCTCCAATATTACCTAAACTCATCAAATCATTTTTCACCGGGGTGACAATCGGTACAATACTGAGATTCACAGACATTCCTATCCGTCCCAATGATATTCCGGCGGAATTTTTGCAAAGTCCACTTTCACCGAGATTCCCACTGGCTTTCCCCGGTATCAAATTATGACTGAGAGTTTTTCGTAGGCCATCATTTATATATTGGACATGGCATTGAATACAATTATCAGTTTTATTGAACCCCGGCGTAACAGGCTTTTCTATAAATTCTATAGTTAAACAAATTATGTCATCACAAAGCGCCGGCTGACTATAATCCCCAGCCGGCGCTTCAGGGACATTTGGAGTAGGGGCTACATCAGAGACGCCCGGTATCGGTACATTCAGTCCTGAACCACCGGCCGGTCCTGAGGAATTTCCTTTATTTGCCGAACCTGGAGATTTATCAATCTTGGCCAAATCTTTGGCCGGATCAAATCGACTTTTGAGTTTACTATTGGTCTGAGCGTCTTGGGAAAAGTTATCCAAAGCCTGATCCAGGTCTTGAGTCGCAAAACATTGATTGGGATTTACTCCACCAACAAAAACCGGACCTTTATCCTCATCTGCTTGTTGAAAAGGGTTATTTAGATTAGGTTTTGCCGCTTCAGGCTTGGCCGGAACCGGTTGGTCTCCACCCCCTCCGCCACCAGGACCATTCAGGTCGATCGGCACAGGAATATTCTCTCCAATCGGTGGCGTCGGTGGCGTTACTCCTCCTTTTTCTGAACCGGGACCGGAATAATCACCTCCAAATGAAACCTCATCGGCTTTTTGGAAAAGAATAATTTCAATGTTATCCAAATCATTGATCAAATCGAATCCGGAATTGTCCAAATCGCCATCAGAAAACATTTCATTTGGAACAAACATGGCCTCAATTGTAGCTTGCAGGTCAGCACTTTCCTTTTTATCATTATAAGTTCTAATTATTTGATTATAGATATCCGTAGCTCGCTCGACAGTCATCAAGGGTGCTCTTTCTAAAATCGGCTTAATGTTACCACTTAGTATCATGGACATCTTTCCCGGTGGAATACCGTATTGGTTTGCTGTGGCGATGATAGCCTCGCTGAGAGTATCTCCAGAAGCCTTTTTGTAAACCATTAAATAGAGATTCTGACCAACTTTTTTCGGATCTGTCTCACCGAAGCTTTGTCCCCATTCCAGATTTTTCTCAGCACTGTCTTTCAAAGCATAAGCGTTCTGAATCGCTTCAGCGCAGGTAACGTCTTCATTTGGCACGCAAGTAGCTGGATCGGGACTTACAGAATCTTCTGCGAAACCGATCCAGGGGTGCACCGGTGCGCTCAGAAACATCAGAATTCCAATTGTATAAATGAGTCTTTTCATTTTATAAACATTTGGTGGTTGTGGCATCAATAAATTTCAGCGAAAAAGCATCGGTCTGTTTACGGACCTCTACCAGGTGGTCGCGATATTTGACCAATTCATTGAAAATATCAATATAACGTACATGCATTTGCCAGGAAGTCCGCAATTGGCTATAAGCATCTAAAGTCTGATCCAAGGCAGTTTTCGCTTTGATAATTTCAGCGTCAATAGATTTAATCTTACTTGCCGTGGAATCAGTCAAATCCAGTAGATTTCCGGTTAAACTGCTCACTGCACCCAAGTATGAGGTCGACCACCACCGTCTTTGGTTGATCTGATAATTCAAGTCATCCTGGATCTTGGCCTTTTTGTTTGGATCCTTTTCACTGTCCAGTTTAGATTTTAGTTGGCAAATATCATTATCAGCATATTCACTACCATTATCGCATTTGGCCAAGATACCCAATGGCGTGCTATCGTAAATATCATCACGTTTTCTGTCTAAAGCTGCCTTGAAACAGAAATAACTATATTTTAACTGCGGGAGGGCTTTTAACTTGGAATAATCATAGTGGTCATATTTGAATGGCGGCACTCCCAGTAAAGTCACCCCCAGACAATAGGGATGATTGGCTGGACTAATCTTGGCATCAGTTCTGGTGCTGTTACATATGGCGATCGATTGACAGGTTAAATCTCCAGCGCCACTGGAGGTGCATAAAGCATTGCCCATAGCCTTATATTTACCTAGATCGGGAGTGGGCACCTCTTCCTGAGGATTACTCATAGTCGCCGCAATTTTTTGATTGAAAAAATCATTGGTCTGCTTTTTATATTCTTTGATGACGTCCCCTACATCCATCTCTCCCAACTTTCCATCGAAACAGAAATAATCTACAAAGCTGTTGGCATCGTATGGCTCGGCAACTCCACTGTCTTCAGCTTTCCCGGAAGCAGCCCCCAACAACATGACAAGTCCCATCATCCCCAGTAAACCCGCCGCCATGTAAAGAGCTTTATTTCTCATTAGACACAGGTTTTAAGAAAACAAGGTAGTTTCGCTTCAAATCCGGTAAAATTCGCCGTCATTTTCATGAAATCCTGACTTAAAACTCTCAGTTTCGTATTGATTTGTTGGTATTTCTCCACAAATATCGAAGCCTTTTTTATACCGGACGTCGTGATCGCTCTCATTTGCAGCAATTTTCCGGCATTGTCGATGTAATCTCGGGCAATTTGCTCACAGGCTGCCAGCCCAGTTATCTGCGCACTGTTACTGGCTCCCGATGCCGAAGCCAAATCGATTTGACGACCGATCAGTACTTCCAATTGGTTGCGAACATCGGTTTTGAATTTATCATAGCGGGCCATGCCCAACTTCATCAGCGAACTGGTATTACTTTTATTACTAAAAGTATTTTCCAGATAGATTTTATAATTCTCCAGCTCCGGATCTCCCCAGGTAGTCAATTTAACTTGGCACTCTGTCGAACTGAGTAAATTGGTGATATCTCGATTTCCTTCTATGGGAGTAATAACCTCGTTTGAACCCGTGCCGGTATCATTGGCGGCCGTCCCGATATGGCCTATTCCCAAAGCATTCCCAAAAGTAAGCAGTACTATCAGACTTACGGTAATAGCCAAAGGGTGAAAGACTTTTGAATTGTAGGGTTTTTTATGAGTCATTTAATCTTCTTATTTTACCATAAAATGGCTTTTTATTCAGCTTTTTCTTCTACTACAACGATTTGCACCAAATTACTCTGACTAAAGATTTGAGAATTATCTTTATTTGATATAACCGCCAGGATTTTGTCTCCGGCAATCAAGTCGGCTGTATGATCAATCGCCGAGGGGCATGGACAACTCGTGCAAGGAGCCGGTATCACATATACACCCGGTCCCAAGTCCTTTCGCGGATCAATCAGATCATCGGCCGGGTCGAGAGGATCGGTACCCCGGTATACTTCTACGCCATCGTCTATTCCTCCACCATCCGTATCCGGATTATAGGGGTCAGTTTTATAAATATCAGTTTCTTCTTTGTCTCCCAAACCATCACCATCACTATCTTTATCGTCGAGTGGATTCAATGGATTGGTTCCGTTTTTCAAAACTTCCTCACCATCACTTACTCCACCTCCGTCCGTGTCATAAAGATTCGGGTCAGTTTTGTATTTATTAATTTCATCATAGTCAGAAAGACCATCTCCATCAGTGTCCAAATAGTCATCTTTTGGGTCAAGCGGATTGGTTTGTCTGTCCAATACTTCTACTCCATCCGGGACACCGCCGCCATCTGTATCCGGGTTATGCGGATCAGTTCCATATTTGTACTCTTGTAAATTCGTCAATCTGTCTCCATCCGGATCTAAATCAGCATCACTCGGATCCAGGTATTTGAGCCGGTTTCGATTCTCCCAGAAATCCGGCATACCATCACCGTCAGTGTCAAAGAGAGAACAATCATAAGCCGTCAAAACGCGGTCAGCCAACTTGATAAATTCTCCCCGGTTGAGGTTTCCTTCCGGATCTGCGGCTTCTTCGGCAGTCAAAATATAATTATTCTGAATTGTCATACCTTTCACTACATATGGTTCCAGATTCTGCGCCATAGCCATGTAGGGCAGGTAATAAGGTTCGGTCAAAGGTAGCTTGGCCAGGCTGATCACACCCTCTCTTTCCAATGCTTCCAAAATAATCTTTACTGCTTCAGCTTTGGTAATAGTTGCTTCCGGTGCAAATGGAGTACGGCCGGTCAGCTTGTCAATCTGGCCTTTATAACCGGTAATAAATCCTTGGAAGTAGGCTTCTTTGGTAGCGGGATAATACCACGGCAGCTGACCGGCCAAATAAGGAATGTCAGTAAAGACCCCTGGGGCCAAATAAGCCTCCGGTCTAGGTACAATACAGAAAGTATCCAGCATTACCTTCGCATATTCCGCACGATTAATCGGCTGATCAAAGCCAAACTTCAACTGATTACCAGCTGGGATGCCGGCCAAAATCCCTCTGGCATAAAAATTCAGAATACTTTCATAGTAAGGATTGTTTTCATCTACATCGGCAAAAGGCGAAACCAGTTTAGTGGTCGGGTCTTTACCTAAAATCTTTTCTAAACCATCGGGATAACCATCTCCATCAGTATCTGCGATCAAAGGATTGGTTCCGGCCCGATATTCGTCCAGATTGGTCAGTCCGTCTTTATCCGGGTCTTCTTTGGCATCTGCCGGATCATTATAATCAAGCGCATACTGCATTTCCCAAATATCCGGCATTCCATCCTTATCGGTATCAAATTTCGGCCCATGTAGATTGGGCGCTCCCACAAACAACTTGAATTGGTTAGGGTCAAGTATGGTAATAGGGTTTTTGCTGGTAAAGGAAACATAAAATTCGGCGATTTCCTTCACACTGCTATCGGCATTTTGCAGCATAACCTGGAAAATCATTGGTTCTTTCAGATCTGCAGTGGATTTTAGGAGCAGCTTGATTCGAGGGTCATAAATATAAAAATTACCACCAGGATCAAGTACCATCACTCTCTTCAGGGTAGATTTTTCAATCATTTCTACGCCTCCGGCAAATTTGGCTGCATCGCCAGGAATAGTTTTGATTTCAAAATCAGTGGCTTCAGCTCCACTCAATAAATTTTTCAAATGAACGCCTTTGAACAAAGGAACTGAAGTTTGCGTATAAGGAACTTCCGGGCCATCGACAGTCACATCGGTGTTGGCGTCGGACACGATAAATAAAGTGGTTATAATCTGTCCGCCGGGATCTTTGACCACTACGCGAGTGGGTAATACCGGCTCTTCGGCAGGCAAAGCTTCAATCGAGTAAGAGGGGTCTTTGAGAATAATCCTACCTGTCTTTGGATCTATTTCAGCCACTATTTCACCTTTAGCGTTTTTGATGATAACTGTGTCTTTCAGGTTTAGGTCATTAACCGAAAAATTACCTTGGTCATCGCTATAATATTTACCATTACTGTCGGCCGACCTGGTGACTATGGAGGACTTTACCCCATCTCGATCGCGTAACAAGGAGATCGGTTCATTTGATTCAGCCGGGTCGAGACTTCCACTTACCGTACCACCATCACCATTCTTGGCAATCTTTAAGTTGGTCGAACTTTCCTCCAAAGTAATGGCAGGCACATAAATATGAATAGTAATTTTCTGTTTACCGGTATTGCCCGACTCATCTACCACATTGAGCATTACTTCACGATCATTCAAATCCTTATAGGGCCCTACAAATAATTTAGGATCATCCAGATCATTGTAAGTAGTCCCGTCACCATCACTATCCACTGCAGAATTTAAATCATGACCAAGATTCTTATCATTGGTTTTATCCCCATCCCCATCACTATCTGTTTCTAAATCTGTATCGATATAGTAACTGACGACTTTACCAAAAGTATCGAATGATTTGCTGGCATCAATACTCAGAGCCTTGAATATCGCCACTTCTCTTTCACTGGGGCCGGCGACAGGCATTGGTTCTTGTCTGTCTGAACAAATATTTGGCCACAGTAAAGTGCTCTCCGAAATCAAACTACGGAAGCCGGTCTGATCAAATGAACGAATCACCGCATAGTAAAACCCATTATCCAATTGCAGTGTAGTAGCTGGTTGGTCTGGATTACTCAATACCTGGATTTCCATACTCTGCCCCGCATCTACACGGGTATAAGCGTTTTTCGGCAATTTTATCAGCGCACTACCCTGATTTACTGATCGATACTTGGTATTCAATTCAACTTTACTGCCTTCAACCAGTTTTTGATTCTCCACAATCTGATCTGCAGTGATCAGAGTAATCGCTCCACTGCTCACCTGGATCTCCAGATCAGCGCCAAAATTTTTGGACATGGTAATCAATTCATGAGCGGCCATTTTTTTATCGGCTTTTTGAATACCATCCAACCAGACTTTGAGGACTGTATCCTGACTTGCATAAATCTGAATTCCCCCGACAACCTTTATCCTATTTGATCCTGCTGGAATTATCTGTTGTTTTGGACCATCAAAGTCAACTTCTCCGGTAATTGCCGAAGCTACCAATTCATAGAGTTGCGAAGCAGGGAAGTCATAGCTGTCTGCTGCCGGTTGCAGTACAGAATTAGTCGAAATGCTTCCTGTAGAGGCAATGTCGTTTAAATACACATACTTTTGTAAACCATCACCATTCAAATCATTAATCACTCCTTTATAGCTTACCCCTCCCAATCTCTTCCCAATTATTACTTCATAGCCGGTCAGCTTGGGGCTACTTGCTTTATTCCACTTCAGGTCCAAAGTTTTGTTACCACTGAAAGAAGAACCAAATCCACTTACGGATGGTCCGGCCGGTACCAAATCCTCCAGATTATAATATTTGGGCAGTGCCCCATAAAATTTCCCGATATTGGCAGTTTTTTGATAATTCTGTTTGAAATAAATATTTGAACCAAATGAATAGATCAAATCCTTGTCCGAATCCTTGTCGGCATCAACAAAATTCATGGTCGTTGGCAGTGACAATTCATCCTCGTAGGCGATCAATTTTTCATTTTGTTTGAGAGCTTGATTATAGATAAACATACCCTTGGCCACAGTCTTGTTTTGCATATTTGGCGGTAAACCGGAACTGTTTACTATATCGTTTAAACTGGGGTTGGCCGCATAAAGCTTCTTTTGATCGGCCAGCATTGTACCCTGGGCATACATAGTTCCGGAGCTGGAATAACCGGATTTGATCAGTACATCACCCACTGTCGGAGCCTTAGCCATTAAACTGGCAAATTTACTTAGATCAGTTGTCCCCCTTGCTTGGTTATCTATCGCCTTACTCTCCTGCAAGTAAGCCAGTAGGTTTTGGCGGAGGCCTACCAGTTTTTTGGTTTCCTGGAATTCCGGCCCGAGGGTGGCCAGGGCATTATTCAGATCAAAGTTTTCCAATTCTTCAATCGGCCGATTTGCCAATGGATCTGTCGGTCTAATCGTAATCGTACCGGCGATCAGATGAATGTCCTGGAAGTCCTTTTCTTCCATGGCGATAAATTTCTGTCTGGTTACTTCCAGCTCTTTACTGACAGTGGCCAGGGCCCCGATTTGGTCAGCCAATTGAGGATTGATAGCTCTAAACTCTCTGGCTATTGCCGGATTATTATTTAAAATATCTGCAATACTGGCATGCGGGTCAACCGGGGCCATAGTAGGATTAATTTGATTTGTTTTTGGTAAATAGTTCAACAAACCTTCCGGAGCATTATTCACCTTGTCCGCAGTGCTATCAGCCACGGCTTGAACCGCATTGGTAAAGGCATTGGCAGCATCTGTAAAATTGGTAGTCAAAGAATTTAATTTATTGGCCGCATTTTGAACGACGTCATAAACAACACTGAAATCAGGCTGTAAATTGACTTTAAGCGTCACTACCACTCTTTCCACGAAGTTATAACTGATCTCCGGCCACTGCAGAGCCAAGCCGAGATCAAATGGCAATAGCGGATCCAACCCGCGTTCAGTCATATGTTCAATCGTAGTCTTTAGAACCATTTCAGATGTAGGAATAAAGCCTTTTTTGATCAAACATAAAATCAGGAAAATCTTTTTGAGAATACTGATCGTCGCCTGAATTGCTCCCGGTAATTCGGGAATTTTCGGAGGTGGCGGTAAATTCGGCAAAGCCGGCAAAGTCAGAGGTGGTAAATCCGGCAGTTCCGGCAGAGTCGGCAGCTCCGGTAAGATTGGTATAGCCGGCAAGGTTATCTTGAATAACGGTAAATCCGGCAATACTAATCTGGGCAGTTTCGGTAAAACAATCGGTAATGGACGGAATTTAATATCCGGAAACAAAATCTTGATACCAAATTGAATCTGTGAAAAATCCAGATAAATATCCGGCAATTTCGGAAAGGGGATAATCGGCGGGCTCGGTATGAACATAAACAGCTTCAAGATCAACTCCAGTAGACTGAATCGAGAAGAGGTACACATGTCACAGCTGGCCTGGTAATCAATTACCAAGTCCAAGAGTAGCTTCCAGGTGGCTATCGTTTCAACTATTGTCGCTACTGCATCTACCCAACCAGTGGCTTGATCCAGCCATTTGGCCAGGTTTCCGATGAAGAATTGAACAATTGCATCAACATAACAGATAATCTGAGTGACGTATTTGGTCAGATAATTCCTCCAAGCCAAAACTTGTCTGGGGAATTCCTTGTAGCTGTTCAAGACATCAATATTTTTTTCCACCGATTCAATCAGCTTGGACATATCCGCGGTAAACATGTCGCAAATAGTGTTGTAAGGCCTGGTTCCGTAAACCACTGTGCCATCACTGTCCACATAGCCTACAACAGTCTTGGGCTTGCCATCAGCATCGGTCCCCCCATTGGGGTCCGGAACAGTTTCCTTGAATGGGCCGCAACGCCAAATCCCCAAGATTCTTTGCCCTTCAGCTTTCTCATCCTCTACCCATTGTTTGGCATCATTGATAAAGCGGTCTATTTCTCCGGGAGTTAGCGATGGGACCATGATCAAAACCTCCTTGGGTTCGATCGAAATAATCGGAATCCTATTGATCTCTGTCAGTACCCAACGCAAGCCTTTTGGTGAAACCGTTTGGCTCTTTACTTTTGGGGTAGGCTTGAAGGGAGAGATAATATCCGGCAACAAAATATAGAGGTCCGGTAAATCGGTTAATTTGTCGATTATTTCTGTTGTTTGATTATCAAGCCAGGTTGTCAGTACAGAAGGAAAACTGGGGATACGGATATTGGTATGGGCATTCACTTTAAATCCATAACTCCCCAAACTGTCCGCCGACTCAAACCCGCCGGTATAATTCTTCCCGTCTTGTGTTGGAGTTGAAGCCAGACTTCCATCTGTCGACAGGCCAATCGAATTGGCCCCATCGGTAATCGCAGTTTGAGCATTACTGAGGGTCCCTTCAATTGCTCCGGCAATCGCGTCACACAATCCCGCCAATGGATCAATCGGGATAACAAAGGTGAAGCAGTTTCCCGGCACAGGTCCGAAACCAATCCAATATGGGCCGAGGCACACCGACATGGCTACTTTGGCCGTCAGTGTCGGCGCTACATAAATTCGTCCTCCAAGCGAAGTCTGGTATGGAAATGGAGGCCAGATGGGAATAATGGCTGGTACGCCCCAGGCAAATATCGGAACACCGGGATCAACACCACTTGGAATACCCATTACATTGATCGGGCCCGGTGCCAAGAAGGCATAATTGATCGGCATGGGAATACATCCACCGGAACAGGTCAAAGCCCCGATCGCTGAATCCAAAGCTCCGGCAACATCATCCAAACCGGCACTCAAACCATCATACGCAGCTCCAATCCCCGGTAACTCGGAAATCGTGTCGCCACTACTGTCAGTAGAAGTAGTGGCTCCACCCACAACATCACTTAAACTAAGGCCCGGGAAACTGCCGTAATCCATATAATGTTTAACCGCAACCGGTATTCCATCCGACCCTTTTTGTTCAAATAAATCTAAATCCAGTCCCACCGGGTTTCCGACATTGTCTTTTGGCTGGGTATATCCCTTGGTCAAGCCGATATTTGGATCAGGCGTAACAAACTGGGCATAATTAATCCGGTTGGTAACATTATCTTTGTTGACCGAGTAAAAATAAACCACCTTGCCGGTCGGATTATCGTCAGGAGTGGCCGCTATATCCGGATAACCATCTTTTACCGGATAATCGGGAGACAGGTTCTGGCCAATAACAATCTTTACCTTTGGTAATTTACTTACCCTAACATTGTAAGTGATGGTTCTACTGGTTTTGCCCGGTAAATCTATTCCCACGATTAGATATGGCCGCAGGCTCTGGCCTGTCTCAATCAAAGAAATCGGATCTTTACAATCAATGCATTTAATCGAAGACCTATCCAAATCCACAGTTTCCGGAGCAATATCTCCAATGATCAGATTTTTCAAGGCATTGTTGCCGGAATTGACCAATTTAATCGTATATTCCAGCTGATCTCCCTCAGCCAGTACATTAAATGGCTCCGTCATATCCTTGGCATTCTTGACGCTACTCACTCCCAGATTGGCATCCGCCGCCAGTGATTTGAAAGTTAACTTTTTATCTTCAGAGGAATTTTTCCCTCTCAAAACAATTTCTTCATAATCTTTGTTAGCTGATCCGATTGGTTTACCGGCCATTCCATCATAGAAAGCGAAAACCTCTTCCTTTAAATTATTGGTTTGATTGATCTTTACACCCAAATTACCAACTATTTGTCCCTGTTTTTCGATCTGACCGAACTTAGTATAAAAAACCTTAATTGTACCGGTGTCATCTGAAACGACCAGGTCAGGATAAGAATCCTGGTTCATATCAGCCGACTTGATCATATAAACCTTGTTTTTGGCGGTATATCCGAGTAGTCCGAGGTTTTTACGCGTGAAATTACTATGGTCGTTTAAGTAAGCATCAACACAAACTTCTCCAACTTTACAACTATCCGCCGTTGCCACTATCAGATCTTCCCAACCGTCATCATTGATATCCATTACTGTCGCACTCAATATTCCGGTAGGGAAATTCAAAAACATTCCTCTATCCCGGTACTCTTTCCCCTTATTTATATTTTCTATCAGCCTGATTTCGCCATTTTCATAGGAAATCAGCAGATCCTTGTCCCCATCATTATCATAATCAATAGTGGAAATATCTTTAATCGGTTTGTCACCTGCATAAATCAATTTACCCAAGTCCTTGGTGAAACCGGTACCGGAATAAAACTTCTCACCACTCGTTGGGTCGGTTTTATTGTCCAATCGTACCGTAGGATCACCCAATACAACCCCTGCATCTGAAGCATAAGGGAGATTTGCCTCACCCACGGAATTTCCTCCGGAAAATAGCAGGATATTTTTATTCTCACCTCGCAGGCCAACACCATTTTCAGTATCGGCAGATTCCAGGGAAAGATAGGCCAGCCCCGGCGCTTTACTCTTATCCAATTCCTTGCTGTCATCAGTGTAGTAATATCCTCTGGAGGCAGCTGTTGAATTACCCGAGAATGATTGTACGAAACTGCGTGCCGGCAAGGTCGATAATCTCCTCAGGTAGATGCCGGGAGTAGATGGAACAGGAGTTTTTTCATCCAATAATTGAACATCACCCAAATCTCCAGCGGAAATCACAATAGTGGCAATCTGATTCCCACTGTCCGAAATGGTCCAGGCAATTTCACTACTGACGTCCTCATCATCCGCTGCTATATCCGCTAGCGGACTTAGTAATTTGATCTTGGCATCTCTACCGATATTGGCAATCAATTGTCCATCTCGCAGGATTGTTACCGCCTCCCCATCATTATCAAAACTATATTTCTCATTTCCGGGGTCCAGATTTACCACATTCACCGTCTCTGCGCTGCGATCAGCTTCTTCCAAAGAGTTCACAACTTTTGCCTGGCTTTGAGGTTTGGGAATCATAGTCACTTCCAGCACATCCTTTTCGACCTCGTTATCAGTGACCAATTGTTTCACAAAGCCATTCTCCGCACCGGTGGGGATCAGCTTAATCTCCAAATCACCATCACCGGTCAAATTTATCTTTCCGGTAGTCAATACTTCAGCCAGGCGTAATTTCGGCTTGGGGTCAGTGATCAGGGAAGCCGCACTTTCTACTTTTCCACTGAAGATAAACCAACCACCGAAATAATCATTTTTAGTCACCTCTCCATAAGCTGCTCCCAGCAAATTTCCATAAAGAAATTTGGGTTTCATATCCCGGAATTCTTTGCCATTAAAGCGATGTACCGCATTTACCTCCAGAGTTCCATCAAGCAAATCTTTGGATTTTACCCGTAATCGAATCGGTCCTGTCAAAGTACCGGTTTTATAGCTGACGCTGGCCTCTCCATTGGTGACATTAATCACTGGAGCAGAAATCAAACTGCCAAACTTTGCTGTCTCCGGATCAATCGAGAAACTGAGTTGGGTGGCATTATCGCGATTCACAAAATTCCCGGCATTGTCATATAGTTTTGCCGTTGCTGTATAAACCTGACCGGGGTCGGCGTCTATCTCCAAATCCTTACTTTCCAGTACAATTTGGGTGGGAGCATAAGCGTAGCTAAGCAAATTCAAAGTCGCCATGGGAAGACCTTCCACGCTTGCCAGCACTTTGACTTCACCCGCCTTTAAGGAGCTTTTAACCTTGAAAGCAACTTCCCCCGCAGCCAAAGGCATAGTGATGGAACTCTGCTCAGTTCCATCAGGTCCGATCAAGGAACCCATTTTGGCATTCAGCAATTTTAAATTAATTTTACCTTTGAATCCATCCAAGGTTTTACCTTGGCCATCGGTAACTTTTGCTTGTACCGAAACCAGATCCTGGCCATCACTTTTCAATTCGGGTTTATTGGCTTTGAGATAAATGAGTAAATCATTTCGTGTTTCTACATCAGCCTCACCACTAACTTCAGCCGGTTTGAAAATCTGCGCTCCCAAATTCAGCAATTGAGCAGTCAGATCATTGATATTATCATTAATTTCTGCAGTGTCTCCCTGGTAAATCACCTTTACTTTTACCTTCTCCGGATCCAGACCAGATTTCAATGACAGGTTGTATTCACCGGTTACAGAGCTCATTTGCAGTCCATCCTTGTCTTTAAGTTCATCTTGGGAATTATCCAAAACCGCTTGAGCTTGACCATCTCCAAGAGCTTCCACGGTAAAGGTTGCTTTATAATTTCCACTATTGGCTAAATTTCCATTTTTATCTCGGAAAATCGCTTTCAAGGCAGTGGCTGATTTTCCCCCACTGGGAATAATCGGTGAAACTGCTTCAAGCGTGGCGGTAGCAGGCTCCAGAGCATAAACTTCAATTAATTGTTCATCAGTCGGGATCAGTTCGCCATCCACTGAGGCAATTATCACCGGTAAACCAGTCTTGGTCTTGGCTGTCAGCGTTGTTTCAGCTTGTCCTCCTTTTACTTTGACATTCAAGGGGTTCAAAGTGGCAAAATCATCATCATCGGGGTTCTTGAAGCCAAATCGAACGACACTGCTATTATCAGTACTGCGTAAATTTCCCTCGGCGTCATATAGAGATGCCTTGATATAGAGGATACTTTCTCCATCTGCCGGAACTCGATCAGTTTCTTCTGTGTTTATTTGTGATTGGTCAATCACATTATCATCCGGTAAATTGTAAATCGTTTTCGGCCCGATTTCTATTCCCGACACATATGCTCCGTCTACTGCCGCTCCACTGGAGTCTTTTTCTTCCAATCCACTGCCTTTTCCATAATCTTTATCATCCCCCTGGTCTAGAGGGTCAATACCGATCAGGACTTCCAGACCATCTTTGACTCCGCCACCATCCGTATCCGGGTTGAAAGGATCGGTTCCTATCGCCATTTCCTTGCCGGTAATCAATCCATCATCATCAGGGTCGGCATTGAGGTCCGGTCCCGGCGCTTTGGGGAAGTCATCACTGGGGTCGAGCGGATCACTGCCACGGAGGATTTCCACTCCATCATTCACTCCTCCATGATCGGTGTCAGCATCATTGGGGTTCGTACCATAGATGTATTTCTCGAAATTATCCGGAATACCATCACCATCACTGTCATTGTTTTGGCAATTATATTTGTCCACAAAGCGGGAAACCATAATGGCAAATTCTCCTCTGGTGATAAGCTGTTCCATCCAAAGTAAAAATTGGCTGTTACTTATTCCTCCGGGCAAACCGGAATTAGCCTGAACAATTTCATTACCAAAGTAGGTCTGGAACTGATCTGGTGAGAGGCTGTCCAATGCCAGGAATTTACCTTTTGGATAAATCCCTTCTTTTTGGGCGGTCAGGACATAATTATAATACCAGGGCTTACCGGTCAGATTTTCGTCCACCACAAAATCAGGGAAGCTTTCCACTTGCTGGCGGGCCGTCTCTAAAATCACTTTAGTAGCTTCAGCCCTGGATATATTGGCTTTCGGAACATAATAACCGATGTTTTGGAAAGCTTTATATCCGGAAATAATACCTCTATTTTTGCCTTCAGCTACACAGTATTTATAATCATTCCCGATATCCAGGTCGGGGAAAGGGTTTTGGGCATAAACTTTCCAGACAGAAGTCTTGACGCTCTCAGCAAATCGATCGCAAATTATGCAAATACCACCTAAATCCAATTTTATAAACTCTTCTCTGGTAATATTATCTTTCGGCCTTACTTGGCCATTTTGATCTGCCACAAAAATACCTCTGCGGAATAATTTCACTATTTCGATAAATCCGGCATCACCGGGTTTAATGTCACTAAATAGTGGCTTGCTTCCAGCGACCCTTGGGTCAATTCCTTGATTTAAGGAGTCCAGATCAGTGATGCCGTCACCGTTTGTATCAGGATTATCGACTTTTGTTCCGATGATAATTTCTTCCAAATCATTTAGGCCGTCCTGGTCAGTATCCGGAATACCAATTGATGTAGTGCCGGCTTCAGCTGGTGAGGTGGTGGCAGCCGCTTCGGGGGCCGGGGCCGCGTGTACAGTTTTCAATTTAGTCAGATTGGCCAGACTTACCCAGCCGGAATGGGTTTCAGCAATTTGTTTTAACAATAATGCCCCCGGCAGGCTGGCAAAAAAGCCCTTAATTTGCTCATAAGGCAACACTTTGACCATTTCAAATTTAGCGCCTAGATACAGTTCAAAGGCCGGACCACCATTATCACCATCAACTACAAAGACTACCGGCCCATTATTTGGTCCGGCCTTTACCTGCATCTTTAACGATGTAAACAAATTGCCTTTCTTGTCTAGCAGGCCCACTCGACCTTTATTTTCAGAAACTTTACTATCCACCAGTAAAACATTTCCCTTCATTGCCGGATCATCACTGATTGTTTGCAGACTGATCGTGTCTGAAGCTGATAAATCTTTGATATGGACTCCACTCAGCTCCTGATATGATTTTGCATAATCAATCCCGGGCGCATCGATAGTAATGACCTGATCTCCTCCCACCACAAAGTACAGAATAGCCATGACTGTCCCATCCTCTTTGCTGACCACTGTTTGTCTAAGTGGTTTGAATCCGTTTGCCGGTAGCACTCCCAGTTCATATTTATCATTTAGAATATTGATATAGCCACTTTGCGGATCTACCTCGGCAATAGCTTTACCGTTTCCATCAAAAATCAAATACCCGGCTGCTGCACCTTGGGTAAACTGATAGGAATTATAACGACGATAGGCGATTAATTTGATTGCCTCCAGACTGACGGTCAAGGCTATAGACCCACTCTTTATCGTAGTTTTTTTTACCAATTGTGCCTGCAGAGCGACGGTCCCACCCACATCACCTCCTGTGACCGGAAAAGTAGCCTTACCTGAAGCAAAAGTCAGGGTATCTTGCCCGACTACCGTCGCTATCTCTCCGGTCCCACTGACATTTTTAATATTAAGTTTTACTTGATTGTTATTCTCGACATTATTTAGTTTTCCATCCTTATCCAATGCTTGAACAATCACATTGACCAGATCACCTGTCCCTGCTTTCAGGACGGTTTTACCTTTATTTTCCAGGGCTATGGAAAGGCTGACAGTCTTATCCGAATCATCCGGCGCGCCATTACCGTCAAGGTCAATTGGCATCTTGATCATCACTTGCGGTTGATATGGCTGATCAGCCCCGGGGTCGTCGGGAATATCTGTGAATCCATCCACAGGACAACTGGTCACCGACCCCTTGCCATTGACTATATCGGCAGTTTCTTCGGCCCACTTTTTCAATTCTCCAAACCAGGCAAAGATAATTACGGAATTATCCTCATCAGCTTGAGTAGAGGAACCAGATCCTCCAGGTGGTGGAGTGCTTGGAGCCGTATTTTTACAAGCCGCATAAGTCCAATATTTTTCTTTGCTACAATCCACCTTTTCCACTTTTGGTTCAGGTGGCTTCGGTGGAATGTCTTTATTGAATTTCATCGACAAGGCATCCGCCTGACCGGCCGAATTCAAATAAAGTACTTCATATCCGTTTTTAGATTCTGACAAAGGAGTATAAGGCGTATAGGCACTGCCCCAATACTTATCCACCGAGTATTCATGCTTTTGATCGATATCCATATCTCGCCATTGCAGAGCATCATCCAATTTCTTCTCTGCAACTACACTGATAGCGTCAAGAGTCGTGTTAATTACATCATTCTTTAATGAAGGTTCAATTACACCGGTCAAATAACCATCCACTGTCGAGGGTCCCAGCCCCGCATAAACCGGATTGACTTGAATTGCCTTGAGCTGATTTTCCAAATTCGCCAACTGCTGTTTCAAATCAGCGGCATCTTTTGCTTTGAAAGCATTCGGATAAACGATCTTTTGATAATTCCCCTGCCAGTCACGGAATGAAGCATAACGGGGACTGTCTATCGGCATGCTGAGCGTATAGCGGGTTTCATTTTTAACAATAGACCCGTCCGGTGCTGTTTTAGTAACGGTTTCATATTGGCCTAATGTACGCTTTTCTTTATCCGTCAAAGTCGAGTCGACAATAAAGTTTCCTTGTGCATCACGTTTTAATTCATAAGTCTGGGCTTCCAGAGTATCGATAGTGGGTTCTTTGTGAAGGACCAGGGAACTGATCGTTTGACCAAATATTGGCGTTACTTTGATCGAAACTTCTTTGGTGCCGGGAATAATGGTATTCCCAAATTTTAACGGTTTGGCTTTAGGATCAGAGGCGGATTCATTGGTACGGGCAGTTTGCAATAGCTGCTCACCTACTTGCAGCCAATTAGGCTGATGATTTGAACTGTTGATCGGAAAGAATTGAATATTGGCTTCTGCTGCTTCATCGACTATTCCATTGCCATTGTCATCCACTCTATTCCCGGCCATATAGGATTTCAGGACATCTTCAAAATTTATACTAAAGCCGGTTAGTTTTGGGGAAACCTGTGCAGCCTGAGTCATTACCGTGGTAATAACGTTGGTGACACCAGGGGTAATTTCATAAAATTTCGGACGATTGTCGAAAAAATCCATCAATTTTATATCTCTGGGAGCGCGATAGGCTGATGCCTGATCCGGTCTAATGCTTTCAAACTTCTTTTTAGCTTCTTCTGTCTGATTACTGCCAATGGCACTCAAATAAATCGCCGCATCCAAAGAAAAGGCGTCATAACCATTCTTTTCTTTCAAATCAAAACAGGCTTGGTGGCTAACGGCACTTTCCGGTATTCCAGTCACTTGTTTGGTTCCTCCTAGGCTAAAGATGTAACGAGTGGCCAAACCGGCATAGCAGCGTTCCGGATGAATGGTGTTTTCCGAGAAACATCCTGCAAATGACGCATTCAGTACCCTTTGTTTTTTTAGCCATTTTACCATTGGCGAGGCATCATCATTATTCCACCACCAATACAACCCCTCATAATCGTTGCCATCCTCTCCAGTCAGCATTTCTTTCGGAAAGAGATTCCATTCTTTGGGCATCTGTGGCGGCAATTCAGTATTTTGGTTGGAAGTCGGATCGTAGACGGAATTTCCGATCACCATTTGGCTATTTTCTACTCCTTCTGAGCCTCTATACAAACTACATTGTTGAATATTGTTGATTGATTCAATCGGTTTCCCATTGATATAAATTGGCGTTGAAATGCCAACAGGTCCCTTGATCGCATCCAAAAATTCTTTCTTCTTTTGTTCGACAAAGGCCGGAAGTAGGGGAGCCAAAGCCACTAACAGAGGACCAATACCGGCAAAAAAGCCATCATTCCGATAACCAAAATTGATGAAATTAATGCTGTTGAAAGTAATATGAGAATCTACAGGAAATACTCCATTATCATCCGGTAGTACTACATACCCACTCAAAGTCGCCCCCCGCACCATTCGGATATCATATTGCAGTTTCTGGACATAATCATCGACTTTCCTTTCAATCGCATCATTAACGGCTTTCAGGTATACCATGGTGAAACCATCTTTAGCGGCAATCAGATAAGGGAAACTGACCAAATCGGTTTTACTGCTTCCGTCTGCCGCTTTATAGCTGGGATCCCATCGACCCGTATACCCTGTCCAGGTATTTAAATCAGCATAAAATCTATCAAATAGCTCATTATAATTTTTAAAGAAGGCCAGGATAATATCCTTCGATCGGATATCCGGTAAATTATCAAAAATACCGGAACCATCGCCTTTGGCATTTGTTCCCAAGGCATCACCGGGATCTTCGTCAAAACTCCCATCTTGATCATTATCGTTGTCAGCAGTGCCATCTTCATCTACCAGGCCATCCTCATCGTCATCGGCGGCCACGCTGTTATCTACCCATTCTTCGGGATCCGGCCAGGGCAAAAATCTGGGGAAAATTATCGGCGGAAGTGGCGGAATCAACATGACGATAATCGGGAACGAAAACGGGTCCTTGGGATCAGTCGATATTTTTTTCGAAGCAAAGACTTTTTTGGAATTACCGTTAGCCACAGCATCAATCAAATCCCCAACTTCCAGCGGAGTTAATATCAGTGAGCCATACTCCTTCTCATAGCCATCCGGCCAACCATCACCATCCCCGTCGATCGAATCATTGTTCTCATCGACTCCACAATCACCCGGACAGCCATCCCCATTGCTGTCTCCCGGACCGTCTTCATCAGCTCTTTTATCTCCATCAGCATCATTATCTGCCGAAGTATCCTCATCGATACGCCCGTCACGGTCATTATCTATGCCGATTGTGGCGTCTCCCGGGTCTTCGCCAATTCCTTCATCAATTAACTGATTGGTTTCAGGATTATTGTTTATTCCATCCTTGATTTTATAGATACTCCCCGGAACAGTATTATAAAAATCTCCTGTTTTATAGGGCTTTCCCGGTGTTTTACAGTTTTCCAAATGAGTTTTCCCAGTCGCTGGAACAGGGTGACAAAATCCCCAAACTCCCTCTTCATCATTATCAATTACCCCATCTCCGTCATCATCCACACCGTTATTCAGGCCAAATAGTGGGCTACCATCTTCTCCATCTCCATCATCGTCATAACCATTTGCCGGATCTTCATCAATCTTTCCATCACCATCATTATCCATTTTATCACCCTGGTCTTGTCCCGCCCCACTGGATTCGTTATATAATTTTTTCGCCCAAGTTTTATTGAAACGGAAATAACTGATATCTTCCCAATATTTCAGGTATTGATAATAAGCCGGAAGACCTTCTGCTCCCAGCAGTTGATACTCTTTGTTCATATCGCTGTAGAACAGTTTCTTGTCAAAATCCTTATATTCCGGCTCCCCGATTTTGTATAAGTGATTTTTATCGAAATACTCAGCCAACAATTTATTGCCATCTTCTCCATCAGCCGGCGGTACTATCACGCCATGCCAAACTTCCGCCCCTTGCTTTCGATTGGCCGGATTGATCCGAAAGTCCTTGCTCTGAGCATCATATATGTAATAAGGATCTTCAAAATCGGTATAAGGGAATAAGCTGACAAAGCGGTTATCATTCTTGTTGACCACCGGTAAAGGCACTTCTCCGACAATTACAATTCCTTTGAGATGGTTGGTTTCGTTGGTAGCCCCATCGCCTTCCCGATACAATTTTTCCAGTGAACTGGCGATGTTTTCAGTTGGTTCATCACGTTTAACCTTGATTATTACGGTTTTCAGGAAAGGCTGAGGATCGATCACTTTATTGATCCCCTGAATATCTTTGGCATATCTTTCTATTCTCCCCATCAGAGTCTGATCGGTCAGTTTGCGATAAGTCTGATCGGGAGTATTTGGGACAGATGGATTATGACTATTGGTCAATCCCTCGTATTGGCCGCTGTTATTGGCAATTTCCTCGTCCACCAAAATCGCCACCAGATCAAATTGGGTTTTGTTGGCAGCGGAGGCTTGATAATTAATCGCTTCAGACTTGGTTGAAAATTTTTGCAATACTTCTCCTGTCTTCCCAAAGACACTACTCACGGCAGCGGCAACTGAACCGCCAAATACCTCCGCTTTAGCCACATCTACAAAGGCAAAATACGCCAGTGCCGACGGCGCCCACAATTGAAAACAGAAAACTCCCAGAAGTACCGAGCTGAGCATTCTCTTCCAGTGCAGCAGGACGCTGATATTGCGACGCCTGAACAGCAATCTTAACCAAATTGGTATTTTATTTTGTCCCATGAGGAGAATCCGGACTTTTGCCGATTTATATTTGTTTTTAAGGCTTTTTAAAGCCTGCTCCAGTATAGCAAAGGTCGCCTATACAAAAAAAGCCTTCCCGCCTATACATTAAGCCAAAAACCCCCATTTCGGGTTGACCTGCCTATTATATATGTTTGACCATCAAAAAAGGGTGGAGTATTCACACTCCACCCTTTTTAATTAATCAACTTGGGTTTTTACTGAGCGAGTACATAGCTGTCAGCACCTTCAGCAACCAAGCCGCCTGTCCATTCAGTTGTACCATCACAATCATTTGTGTCCGTTCCAGCAGTATACTTATGATTCATACTTGTCTTTTGTTCAGTCTTAGCAATCAATAGATAGTTAACTGGGCTACCTTTCTTTTGGCAGTAGTAATAACCTGCACAATCTGATACCATACCTGCAGCGGATGGGTCTTTTGGAGGAATACTGCCGGAGAAATAGGTATTCAAAATTTGACCGTCGCCTTCTGAAAATGCTGCACCCGTGAAACAAAGTGGGCCAGTAGGATATTTCCCTTTATCAACATTAAATGTCTCAACCGCTTTTACGATAGTTGATATGTCCGCTTTTCTAGCTGCGTCTCTCGCTCTGATAGGAGCGCTGAGTACATTTGGCAGAAGCGCAACCGCCAAAATACCGATGATCGAAATTACGATCAGCAGTTCAATAAGTGTGAAACCTTTTCTAAAATTTCCTTGCTTCATAGCTTTGTTTTTTTTAATTTCTTTTTAACCTTCCATCTATTCTACATCATTTATCGGCAAATCACAAGTCCACTTATTGATCAATTTTACTGTTTTCACAAAAGTGTCTTTAACCGGCATTAGCAATATCAGTTAACTGGATGATCGGCAGCATTATCGCAGCCACCAGCCCACCAACAGTAATACCAACGATCACAATTACCAATGGTTCCATGATTTTTGTCAAAGCATTTACAGAATTATTCACCTCTTCATCATAAAATTCAGCAACCTTTTGGGTGACATTCTCCAATTGAGCGGTTTGTTCACCAATCTCGATCATATTTACCAACATCGTCGGGAAGAGCTTACTGTTTGATAAATTTTCAGCCATCGGGATACCACCTTTCATATCTTCAGCAGTCAGTAAAAAACGCTTACGGTAAACCTCATTACCCACCGCCACTGAGACAATTTGCATTGCTTGAATAATCGGAACTCCCGAAGAAAGCAGGTTACCAAAGCCATAGGCAAATTTGGAAAGCACCGATTTTTTTACCAAATCGCCAAAAATCGGCAGATTAATCAGCATTAAATCCCAGTAATAACTACCGGATTTGGTCTTTTTCCAAGCCATCACTCCGCTAATTATGATCAATAATGCCAACAAGATCAGCCACCAGTAAGCTACGGTAAAATCACTCAACTTGATTAATACTTGTGTAACCATTGGCAGGGCGTTTCCGGAATCCGTATATAACTTGGAAATCTGCGGGACCACCAACACCATCATCAGAAATACTACCGCAAACATAATGGTGATGATCACTACGGGATAAACCAAAGCTCCTTTTACCTTACCGGCGATTGAAGCAGATTTTTCTGTTTCTTCAGCCAGGTTTTTAAAAGTTTTATTCAATTGACCGGTGGCTTCACCTGCCTGGACCGACCCGGTTTGGGCTTCAGAGAAAACATCAGGGTATTTCCCCATGGCTTTGGAAAGGCTGCTTCCACTTTCCACTTGATGGGCCAAATCAAATAACACTCTCTGCAGTTTCGGAGTTTTTTCGGACTGCACACCCAGGGTATTCAAGGATTTGATCAAAGGAATTCCGGCATTAATCATTGTCGAAAGCAATCTGAAAGCCACCGCTATTTCATGGACTTTGATTTTACTATGGTCGATCAAATAGTCATTTAACCTGGTGAAACTGTCTATCAGAGCATTCCCGGTCAAGCGGGTCGAAGTAGCCGTTTTATTTAAAAATATTTTTTGAGTTTTGGCAGTGTCAGCGCCGATATTCATGATAAAACCTTCACTGGGAGAGGCTTTCCCATCAACCAATCCGGTAGCGGCATCGGTTTTTTTACCGACTTCAAAAGTCTGTCCTTCCAGATCCTGATAAAACCCTTTTGTTTGTCTTTCTGCCATAGTTTATTTACGCTAAAGTTCCATTTTTTTGGCTACCCGATAAATTTCATCAAGTGAAGTTATGCCCTGCAAAGCCTTCATCACACCATCTTGTTCCAGGGTAATCATCCCCCCATTTTTCATCGCCACCTTTTCTATGTCCAGTGGGGAAGAGTTGTCCAATATCATTCGTCGGATTTCATTATTCATTCGCATGATCTCGTAAAGACCGATTCGACCTTTGTAGCCGATACCGTCACATTCAGGGCAGCCTTCGGGATTTCCTTTCCAGAAAGTCGGTTGCTCGATTTGTTCTTTTGTTACTATTCCCGGTGTACCGATATTTTCTAAGGCGAGCTTTATTCTGGCCAACATCTCCGGTTTCGGTTGATCAGCAACTTTACAGGTTGGACATAGTTTTCGGACCAGACGCTGGGCGATAATCAGTTCAATTGTTGCCGCCATCAAAAATGGTGGAACGCCCAAGTTATCAATGCGTGTCAAAGTTTCCACGGCACTATTGGTATGGATGGTGGAGAGCACCAGATGACCGGTCAGGGAAGCTTCAATCGCCGTTTGGATAGTTTCCTGGTCACGAATTTCACCCACCATGATAATGTCGGGATCTTGACGCAAGGCCGTGCGCAGTCCATAGGCAAAGGTATAATCAATGTCCGGATGAACCTGACTTTGATTCAAACCATCCATTTGAATTTCCACCGGATCTTCAATAGTTAAAATATTTACCGCATTGGTGTTTAAGCGGCTCAGACATGAATATAGAGTAGTGGTTTTTCCCGAACCTGTCGGCCCGGTAGTCAAGATAATGCCATTCGGCAAATCCAAAGCTTCAGTCAATAAAGCAAAATTATGTGGATCCAAACCGAGCTCCGGTAAATCAGGAATCTTTCGGGATTTGTCCTGAATACGCATAACTATCTTTTCTCCGTTCACAGTCGGTAGTGTCGAAACACGTAAATCCATTTCACGGTTATCTTTGGTTGTCACTTCACTACGTCCGTCCTGAGGGATTCTTTGTTCATCAATCTTCAGGTTGGACATGATTTTAATTCTGGAAACAATCGCCGGATGAATATTCAAAGGATACTCAACAATCGGTCTGAGCACTCCATCAACTCTGTAGCGTATGCGTACCGTGAAAGTTTCCGGCTCAATATGGATATCCGAAGAACGCAAATCCAAAGCATAACTAATGATATTCAAAACCATCTGCGGAATATTCCCCGCCAATATAGCATCCTGAAGCTGTTTTAGCTTCGGATTGAGTTCTACTTCCTGAGTAGGTTGTGGCTGGTTGTTAGTTGGGGCTTGATTTTCCATTTTTTTTAGTTTGCTGCGGCTGCTGTAGTACTTGCATCAAGTGGCTTTTGGAAATAGGCGTTCAGATTCATTGAGGCCGTAACCAATGGCACGGTAGTATTTAGACTATTCGGTACTGAGGTTGGGATTGTCCCCGATAAGCCATCTTCTCCGCCAACAGAACCGGTGGAACTCCCGGAACCAGTCACCGGCTGTTGAAAGGTCAAGGCGATGCTGGCAATATTCATCAGCCTGGATTTATCGGTCAATTCACCGGTTTTAGAGATATAATTCAAGAATTGTTTAAAGCCATCTTCATCTCCTGAAATATTCATTGAAAATGGTAGGGTAGAGTAGTCGTGGTCAGTGTCCAGGCGGGCTGTATTGAAACGTAAATCGCTTAGGAACATCGGATTGGAGGAAACCCTGCTATCCAGGAAATATTTGTCCAATTGGCGTGCCAGGTCAGTGAATGACTCCTCCGGCGGTAAAATCTTTTCAATCGATTCATTAACTCCTGAATTGGTCTGATCCATTTGTTTCTTTAAATTTTCATAGTCAATTTTGGATTTTTCGGCAGACACTTTCAGTTGACTGAGATTTTCTGTTTCAGAATTAAGAGCCACAGTGGCCGCCTGATATTCGCTGTAATTCATATAACCAAAATATCCACCCAATACTGCTATCAGCAGCGTGATCAGCGCATATTGCACAATACCCTGCTGAATCCTCCTTTTTGTAATTAGTTGATTGGCCATATTAGTTATTTCTTTTAACTGGTATTTTTACAACTGCCACCTTTTGGGCTTGCAGATCAGCGATTGGCTGATTCAATTTGGAGAAAGCCCCTACTTCCAGAGCCATATCGATCTTGAAATTCAAAGTATAGACATTTTGTCCGTTCAAGTCCGTTGATTTAGATAATGGGAATGATCTGTTGGAAACATCTTTAAATTCCGGTGATGCTTCAAAAGCTTCAATCAGATAGGTGACTACTTCTCTGTTTGTGCCACTACGAGTAGTATTCACTCCGCTGACAGTAACCTTTCCGGTATCAGAATTCAGGTCAAAACTGGAATAAATAATCTTACTGGCGTTGGAAGATCCCAAACCACTGTTATGGTCACTATTAATTTTATTGGTAATCTGTTCAATCCTGTCGATCACATCAGTCCAGGCCACCCTGGCATTTCGTAAATTGGTAATTGTTGCCAAATTCACCTTGGTAGAAGCCAATAAATCATCGATATAACCCTTGAAAGCTGATCTTTGTGTCGGGTCATTGCTATTCTGATAATCCTCAGCCTCCAATTGGAAGGCATTTACGGTTTTTGCTTTTAATTTAGCCAATAAACGGTTATTGCCCACCAAACGTAAGGTATTGTTGAAAAAGGCTATGGATCCGGCTGGTAATTCTAAATTACTTTGAGCACTGGCTTCCACCAAATGTTGCTTCTCACTGCTGATCGCTTGACGCAATTGCCTTTGAGCTTCCAGATCAACCTGATTAGGATCGACTTCTTCTTCTCCTCTGGTCGCATAAGTTTCCACAGAAATCAGTTGGCTCAGGTTTTGTTTCGCCCCTGCCAATAAGTCCGGCATATTGTTTTTTGCTTCAGTTATCACACTTTGTATGGCATTTTTATCTGCTGCCAGTCCCGGAGCTTCCAGGTTGCTGACCCCGTCAATAAATCTGGTGCTCTCATATCCAAACTGATCCAGATAAAGCTGTCCTGACAAATATCTGTATTTATTCAATTCAGTTTGAGTGGATTTCAAGCTTTCATTGAGATTGAAGACATTATTACGTAAATTGGAATCAAAATCATATTTCCCATAACCGAGGAAATCAATTCCCGGACTGAGTTGATAATAAAGATATCCATTTATGGAAATTGCTGCTACGGCCACCATCAGAGCCATGAACTGCATCAGTCGTAATTTCTTTTTTAGTTTTAGTTGTGACTCCTGTTCAATAGTCTTTTCCAGAATATTCGACTTCTTACCCAATAAGTCCTCCATTTTTGGTTGTTCCAATTGGGCTTTCTGAGTAACAATATTCTCCATCAACTTACTACTGCCTGCTTTTTCCTGAAGTGCCGCACTGGAAAAGAAATCACTTTTTTCTTCGGGTTTAGCGTCGGCGGCTGGAATGGTAGTGGTGGTTGGTGTTGGGCTGGGCGTAGAAATTTTCAGCGCCTCTGCCGTTTTTTGGGGTTCTTTATCGATATCGAGGCTTTCATTCCAGGCTGAGCTGGGCTTAGTTTTTGTTTCAGTTTTCTTGCCAAAAAAACCACTCAAAAACCCTTTCTTTTCAGGAGCAGGAAGCGCTTCGGGAGTTTCCTTTTTTAGATCATCGCGTTTAATGTCCATGCTGATCACCTGAGGAGTCGGACTTTCTATCTTGTCCTTTGGCTTATCGGTCGCAATATCGGGAGTTTTTGGTGTAAAGTTGATAGAAATAGAATCAGGCTTGCTACCACCAGCAGTAGGTTGATCTGTTTCACTACCCATAGGTGTGATTGGCTGGGTTTTCCCACTGTCAGGGCCACTTGGTTCGCCGCCGCCAACTGGTGTTCCTCCACCAAGGTTGAGATTTTCCATGGTCGCTTTATTAATAAATCCTATTATTTTAGCACAAAATGGCCATTAAAAAAAGCCCGGTCATTACGACAGGGCTTTTTTGAGAAGTTATCTTTGATTTACTTCAATTCAACAGTTGCGCCGGCTTCTTCCAGTTTTTTCTTCATTTCTTCACCTTCAGCACGGGAAACACCTTCTTTGATTGCTTTTGGTGCGCCGTCCACTAAGTCTTTTGCTTCTTTTAAGCCAAGACCGGTAATTTCACGAACAACCTTGATCGCTGCGATCTTTTGACCACCGCCACTAACCAGGTTTACGGTTACAGTAGATGATTCTTCTGCACCACCGGCAGCAGCGCCACCAGCAGCCATCATCATCGGAGCAGCTGCGCTGACTCCGAATTTTTCTTCCATAGCCTTGACCAGATTGGACAAGTCGATTACTGAGAGTTTTTCCACCATTTCGATGATTTTCTCAGCATCTGTGCTTAATTTAATATCTGACATTTGAGAAATAGTTAAAATGTAATTGATAAGATAATTTACGCTGCGTCTGCAGGAGCCGCTGCCTCGGCAGTTGGGGCTTCCACTGGGGCCGATGTTTCAGCTGGCACAGTTTCGGTTGGAGCTGCTTCACTAGAAGCTACTTCATTGGGAGCACTTGCCTCAGTCGCAGCTGCTTCTGGAGCAGCAGGACTCTTTTCGGACAATCCTTTGATAACCATATAGAAGCCGGTCAGCGGAGATTTCATTGAACCAACCAAACGAGCCAATAATTGGTCTCTTGAAGGTAGGGAAGCCAATTCTATGGCTTCTGCTTTGCTCAACAACTTTCCTTCCATAATTCCTCCGGTCAAAACGATTTTTTGTTCGACTGTATCGCCAAAATCTTTAACCATTTTAGATGGAGCAATCAGGTCTTCATCGTAGCCGATCACGGCGGCGATTGGGCCGGTCAAAACTTCATCAGTAATCTCTGGGAGATTTTGGCTTTTGGCAGCTAGTTTCATCAGAGTCTTCTTGGCTACTACGAAGTCTACATTTTGTTCATGGAGTTTCTTGCGTAGTAAAGTGGCGTTTTTGACACTTAGCCCTTTATTCTCTGCGAAATAAACCGACTTTGCTCTGGAGAATTTCTCTTCTAGGTCTTTCAGGATTTGGCCTTTCTGTAATTTTGTGATTGGCATAATTGACCAAATTAAAATAAAAAAAACTCAACATTCCCGAAGACAGTTGAGTTGCAATTAAACTTCTCTATCCTGGCGTGCCAGCTTGACATTGAGGTGCTATAGCGCTCGGACGAATCGATTTTTTGCGTCTCGGCAGGTTTTTACAGCACGACCTTTCTGTGCCTACCTACTGTCTTGGACGGGGACAATCTATACTAACAGCTGCGTCAAAGTCAAGAGCTTGAAACCACAGTCGTTCTTCCTCTACAATTCAGACCTATGCCAACTTCGACCAATATTATCGAAAATCCCATCATTGAATCAGCCCAACAGCTCCAACAGTTGATCACTCAGCACTTGGAAGAAAGCAGCCAGTTAAAGAAAATTCCCCTGCTGGTAGTGATTGGAGCAACCGCTGCCGGCAAGACTTCTCTGGGCATCGCCTTGGCCAATCGATTCCAGGGGGAAATCATTTCCGCTGATTCTCGCCAGGTTTATCGACAAATGGATATCGGTAGCGCCAAGCCAACAGTGGCAGAATTAGCTCAAGCCAAACATTATCTGATCAACTACGTCGATCCTGATGATAGTTTTACCCTGGCTGATTTCCAAAAAATATCCACTCAGTTGATCAAGCAAATCCATATAACCGGCCATCTGCCAATCTTGGTTGGAGGCACCGGACTTTATATCAATTCCATCACCGAAAACTATCAATTACCTGATTCTCTACCCGATCCTTTCCTACGGAAGAAATATGAAGAGTTGGCAAAGGAGAAGGGGAACACGGCAGTACATCAGGTCTTGCAAACTCTTGACCCCGAGTCTGCCCTGAAAATTCATCCAAATAACCTTCGTTATGTAATCCGCGCCATAGAGATTGCCTCTCAAACTGACCGACCAAAGCAGAACCAAAAAGGCTATTCTACATTTCACCCATTATACATCCAGATCGACTGGCCCCGCGCTGAACTTTACCGCCGTATCGAAAAAAGAATTGACCAACAGCTGGCCGCCGGATTGGTCGAGGAAACCAGGCAATTACTCAGTCAATATGGGAGAGAATTGCCAGCATTATCTTCCCTGGGTTATCAGGAGATTGGCGATTATTTGGAAGGGGAGATTCCCTTGGAACAGGCCATCGAAACATTTAAAAAAAACACCCGCAATTTCGCCAAAAGGCAATTAACTTGGTTTAGAAAATTTACCCAGGTATACTCAATTCCTGGAGCACAACTCCACTCGCTGCTTGCCGAATTGAACAAAAAGTAATCATGCCAATCACCACCTCATCATCAGTAAAATCCCTACTCGGCCGCAACTGGAAGATCCGTCCTCAGGACTCTGACCTCAATATTATCTATAATATCCTCAAAAACCGCGGTTTCGAGGATCCCGAAGCGATCAACGCTTTTCTTTCTCCCAGCTACAAAAAGGGTTTCCATAATCCTTTTTTGATGAAGGACATGGATAAGGCCATAGAACGTCTTAATCGTGCTATTGATAAACAGGAGAGAATTATTATTTTTGGTGACTATGATGTCGATGGTATCAGTGGTACGGCCGTAATTTACAATGCTTTGAAGCTCTGCAATGCCAATCTTTCCTACCGGCTACCCCATCGTGTGAATGACGGCTACGGGTTGAATATCAAATTCATTGATGAGTTCATTGAGAAAGATGTAAAGGTTTTAATCACAGTCGATTGTGGAATTTCTTGCCGTGAACAGATCAATAAGGCCGGAGCCGCCGGGATCGATGTACTCATTACCGACCATCACACTATTCCTGCACAAATTCCCGAACGCGCCTACGCCATCCTCCATCCCAAACAGGCAGACTGCCCTTATCCGTTCAAGGGACTAACCGGCTCGGGGGTCGCCTACAAACTGGCTTCGGCTTTGATTACCAATCGTTTCTCCAGCCCCGAGCGTGAGCGTTTCCTATATTCTTTGTTAGATTTGGCCAGTCTGGGAACTGTGGCGGATATTGGACCATTGCTAGATGAAAACCGTATTATTGTAAAATATGGTTTGGAGGCGATGCAAAATTCTCAATGGGCCGGTCTCACTCTATTGATGGAATCAGCCGGAATTGATCTCAACCAAAAACTGGCGGTTACTGACATCGGTTTTAAAATAGGACCTCGCATCAATGCTGCCGGACGGATCGACCATCCTTATTATGCCTTACAAATGTTGCTGCATGACGGAGCTGAACAGGAAGGTAAATCCAAAGCCTTACGTTTGGAACGGCTCAATCAAGAACGTCAACAAATGGTTCAAAAAGCCATGCTGGAAGCCGAACTGAAGTTTGCTGAATGGCCCTCCGACCGCAAAGTGTTTGTCGCCTGGAGTCCCGATTGGCATGTGGGAATATTAGGGTTGATCTGCAGTAGGATTGTCGAAAAATATGGTTTACCAGCCATAATTCTTCAAGAGTTTGATGATAATCTGGTGGCTTCGTTTCGCAGTACCGAGGATTTCAATGCAGTCGACGCCCTCAACCATTGTGAGGATTTATTGGATCATTTCGGTGGTCATGCTCAGGCAGCAGGGTTTAGTTTGAAAAAAGATAATATTGAGGCCTTTACTGAAAAAGTCACCGCCTACGCTGCAGAAAAGTTGGATCACCCGGGGGATCATCTGGACCTGTATATCGACGCCGTCCTGGAACATCATGACATAAATAATAATTTCCTCCGTTTGATCAGCCAAATGGAACCTTTTGGAACCAGTAATGAAAAACCTCTATTCCTCCTTCGAAACGTCCAAGCATCCGAGTTCAAGCCGGTTGGGCGTGACCAAAACCATTTGCATTTCCAAACTCACACCAATTCCGGACGATTCTCTTCGATTGCTTTCAAGATGGGGAAGCTCTTTCCGGCCATAACCGAATATCCTTGTTTCGATCTGGTTTTCCATCTGGAAAAAAATATTTGGAATGGTCGCCAATCAATTCAGTTCCAGGTAGTAGATCTAAGGCCTGCAGTAACTTGACAATTCCGTCTTTTTTAGTTAATCTCGGCTCTTCTCTTAATCTACAAAAATGGACCGTTTAGACGATCACAATGAAATGCACAGTATTTCGCGGCAGTTGGCCAAAGAAGTAGTTGGTCTCTCCACTAAATTTGAAAAGGACCAGATCCTCTGGTCAAGCGGAGATTTTGTCCAGCCCACCACAGAAATATTACGCGAATTTGCTGTAGCTTGTTCAATCTATGAGCCTCAGTACATGATTAGCACATTGTCCGATGTCCTTAAAACCATGACCCTGACTATCGGTCAATATGGGCATCTCGGTATCGAACAAAAGTCGGCCGCTTTTGATTATATAAAGCATTGTCGTACTATTTTAGAAAAAATCGACAGTGAAATGCAGGCCTTGCAATTGGGTGATCAATTTGTCCGATTGTTAGGTAAACATGGTCAGGAAGCTTCCAGTGTTTTGGAATATGGAGCTAGTTTAATGGCTGTCTACCAAGAGATCATAGCCTCCCAAAAGACATTAGAAAAGCCTCCGCAAAAAAGGTCAATCACCGTAAGTTACGGGCTGATCACCACTCCGGAATCATCAGAAACTTCACAATGTCCTCGACTCGCTCCAGCCACAGTCGCGACTAATGATATAGAAAATAAAGAAACCGGCGGGAGGAAAACCGACCGCTGCTTTTTACCACCAACACACGCTTTGAAAGCCCAACAAACAGGGCCATCCGGACATCGGTCCAAAACGATGCCGGGTATCGGTTTAGAATCGGAGGAGGCTTTGCGTCAGGCAGGAGCCGCCCACTCAGTCAATATCCCCGGCGATGCTGCTATTGGTTCTTTGTCCGGCTTGACCGATCTGTTTAATCAAAATCAGGAGGAAACCACAGCGGTAAGAAATAGAGCATTATACAACGCTATTTCCCGATCCAAACCAGCCGACCAGACTACTGAAAGTCTCACTGAAAAGTCGCCAAATCCTGTCTTTATCGAGACTGAACAGCCCTCGGTTATTGTCAGGCTTGAAGACCTTGCCTCTCCTGCAACAGCCTCAGCCTCAGCACCGGGACCGTCCTTTCTTGGCGCTGCGTTTACAGCAGAATCAAATCTGGCGGCCGGTTTACCAGTGATCAGACCGGGTAGTGATTATAAACCCAAAGTTTTGGAACCAATCATCGTTACTCAACCGCCCATTCCTCAGCCGCCGGAACCTCCAAAAACCTTAGGTGTATTTACTAAGGAGTGGGTGGAGCAAGAGGGGTCCAAGTTTGGTCACCAGCAAGTTCTCACTGGCAATCGTCCACCAATTTCTGAAAACCTTCCATCAATCTCTGAAGACCGGTCGCCAAGCCTTCCAAATAGTCTTCCGATAGAACCAAAAAAGCCGGCTACCACTCCAACTACAGTCAGATCTTCCACCAGAAAATCATTATTATGGGCTCTAGCCGGGGCTTTGAGCATCGCTGGGGTAGCCGGCGGAATCAACTATTTTCCCGGCCATTCCAATGATCAGAGTTCTACGGATCTTCCCTCTACAGCAGCTTCCGCCTCAGCCAAACCTACAGTTTCTTCGAATATTGCGGATCAGACCATTGCTACAGAAAAAAAGGCTGAAACAACAGTCGAAGCCGAAAAAGGAATTTTTAAAATTGATGTCGATCACCCCGAATATAAAAAATATTTGCAGTCGATCAAACTTTCGACTGGCTTGGTTTCTATGATCAAGGATATTTCCGGCCAGGTCAAAATTGATTATTTCCAAAGTCCTGCAGACCTGCAGTCTGCCCAAAAATCCGGTTTGAACGCTCTCAGTGGTGAAGAACCAGTCCTTGAACAGAGAATCGCCATCATGGAGGCTTTCTTAAACCAGGCTCTCAAGCAGAATATTAAAAATCAGTGGGTGGTCAAGTTTTTCCGCAATCATCAGCGAGCCTTACAAAATTTTAAAACCACCGGTAAATGGGATTCTCGTGGAATTGATATTGGTGGAAATCAGTTTTTCGCTGCTTTTCAAGCCCCATTAAAGTATGTCACTTCCGCTTCTGTCAAAGGTTATGCTCCAAATATCAACCCTGAAACCAATCCTGCTCTATCCAAAATGAAAGTAGCCGCCCCAACCTTTTATCAAGCCTATCTGGAAGCCGGTCGCCGCATGCAGAATGAAACTGATCCTCAGAAGCTGGTTCCTTATAATGACTTCGATATGATTAAACAAGCCACTTGTGATCGTCTTACTGAAGTGAAAAACACCTATCAGGACACTGATGCCAGATCAGGAATTACATATATGCAGCGAGCTTGGTGTTTCGGTACTCCCGGCGCCAACAATTATCTCAATCAAGCACTCAAACATACTGTAGAAATCAAAGAAACCAAGCCTGTCCCCCCAAAACCGGCCTCAGCTCCGTCCACTTCTGGACCAATCTTTAACAATGTCTTTATCCAGCCTGATGGCTACAATCAATCTCCGCTTCAACTACCTACAACTCAGCCAAAGTCAGGCGTCATTTCTCGAACCGTTCAACGTTTCAAGTCCTTCTTTGGTCTCGGCCAACCTAAAGCTGATCCTGTTAAAGCAAGCCCGATCTCAAAACCGCTTTCTCCACAAATCCCACAACCTTCAGAGAATCAGTCTCCCAACACCAGAATACCTCTGAGTGAAAACGATTTTGTTTACACCAAAAAAGACTTGCCAATGTATTCTTGGAAGCAACAAATAAAGAATTATCTTTGGGGATAGTAGCTTTCATCGAATGAAGTATATCTTCATTTACAAAAATGCAGTTTCATTCTATAATATACAGATTGCTAATTTCAGCTGATGAACAATATTGAATCCCAAATTATTAAATTGATCGACCAGGCTCAGAGTATTCTGATCATGCCTTCCAGTCCTCCGGATGGAGATTCATTGGGAAGTGCAGTTGCTTTGTATTTGGCTTTACGCAAAATCAATAAGACTTCTACAGTCGTTTGTGCTGATCCCATTCCCGAGGCTTTCCAATTTCTCCCTATGATCAACTCAATCGTTGATGAATTTACTCCAAACCCGGATTTTATCATTACCCTCGATACAGCAAAGGCCGAGCTGGCCTCATTGCAGAGTCAAGTTGAGGAAAATAAAGTGAATATTATTCTTACTGCCAAAAATGGGCGTTTTAGCTCTGATCAGGTCAGTTTTTCTTCTGGGCCTCATCGTTACGATTTGATTTTAACGGTTGATACCGCTTCCCCTCAACAGCTCGGCCGGTTTTACGAAGACAATGTGAAGTTATTTAGTGAGATTCCGGTTATTAATATCGATCACCATGCTTCCAATGAACGTTTTGGTTTAATCAATTATGTCGATGTAATGAGCTCCGCCACTACCGAAATGGTTTTAGGCCTGTTGGAAGCCATGGAAGACCACTCCGGCCAGGAAATCATCGACGAAGACATCGCCACGTTATTGTTGGCCGGAGTAATTACCGATACCGGTTCATTTCAAAATGCCAATACCAACCCCAAATCTTTCGCCAACTCCGCCAAGCTGATTAAAAGGGGAGCCAGGCAACAGGAAATTATTCAGCATATCTTCAAAACCAAACAACTTTCCACTCTACGTTTATGGGGACGAGTGCTTTCCAATATTCGCATCGATAAACCACATCGCTTTCTCTGGTCCTCTATTACCAAAACGGATTTACTGGAAACAGGTAGTAAAGCAGATGAAACCGGCGGCATCATCGATGAATTGATGTCCAATGCTCCCGACACTGATATAATTTTGTTACTGAAGGAAAAAGAGCCCGGTTTACTATCTGGAAGTATCAGAACAATTGCCGAGGGAGTTGATGCCAGTGAAATTGCCGCTTTTTTTGGTGGAGGTGGTCATGCCAAGGCCGCCGGTTTCCGTATCAAAGACGCTACTTATGAGACACATGGCCAAAGGGTGATTGATAAAATCAAGGAATTTCAGGCCAAAAGATTGAATATAGTCGAGGAAGAATCTGCAGGCACTGCTACACATCATCCTAAAAAGACTCCCATCGAGCCGGTAAAAGTTGAGTTAAAAAAATCTCTAAGCAAAGAAACTCCTGCTGAGAGCAGTCCGGAGTCCAAGACTATCTCCAAAAAATCCAAATCTCCCAAAACAATTAACCCCGGTACCCTCTATAAATTTGAAGAGTAACTTATTCGGTTTTTCTAGGTAAAGTCAGGCGAATATTTTCATCAGTGGTGACAGCTTGTGCTTGGGTGGATTCCGGTGGTGCACTGGTAGGTCCGTTCACAGCAGGAGCTGCAGCAGGTCCAGCAGAATAAGGCAGTCCATGGTCAACATAGTCTTTGGAATTGCTTGAGTCAGAATTGTTAGCAGTATTATCCTGTAGATTCTGATCCGATTGTTCGTTTTGACAGCCTGCCAAAGTGAGCAAGGTCAGAGTCGCCAACGTTAATATCAATAATTTCTTCATAGTATTAATCTAAAATGCTGTGGTTTTACCAACTTTTGTTGCCAATAATGTAGCAGAATCGCGGTCAATCTTCATAGTTAAATCTATGCTCGCAGAATAATAATAGTCGACCGGACCAGTTCCAATACCAATTGAATCCGTCTCAATCAACACTTCATCACTGACTTGTCCCAAAGCAGCGTCAGCCTTGCCATCAGTCAGCACCAATTTTAGGACATTGGCTTTGATTTGATCTGGAGAGGAACTATCTGGAGTTGTCTTCATCGGGACTGAAGTTTGCTCAATCAAACAACTCAAACCATCACTTGCTCCGCTTGATTCCCGCACACTGGCGATGATATAGCGCAATTCATTTTTCAGTTGAGCATTTAATATTCCATCACCAACTTGTGTATAGATAATCAGTATTTTCCCATTGGGCATCTCAAAGTAATTGTCCTGGAGTCCACTTTGTTCAATGAATACCGAGGCATATGGTAAGCCATTCAACGAGATAATCTGTTTGCTCGACCCACTACCATATTCTATCTGTTTGAGATAATCCTCCAAATGCAAATGATTGGGATTGTCGTCCAGTGCTACGATCGCCACTCCACTGTTTGGATAAATCCTGGCAAAGCTTACCTGGCCATTGGCGATATCTCTTTTCCAAAAAATCATTTGTTTTCCAGCGACTATAGTGTCCCAGGAAAATGGTCGTTTTATCTTGTACCCCTGTTGATAATTATTGCAATATGGCCAATCCTGATTGAGAGGAAATAAATCGAGTTTATTACTTTGAGCATAAAGCACTCTATATACTTCTTCGGCAAAGTCCGCTCTACTGATTGCCCTGCTTGGATCATAACTTCCATCAGCTTTCGCTTCTATGAATTGCTTCTTTTTACCATAATCCAAATAAGGCGCTTGCCAATCGTCTAACTGCACATCAGTAAAAGGCGAAACAGTCACCGTTTCAGGAGCAAAGTCGGGGATTAGCCCACTATAAATTATTTTCGAACTTTCAGCTGCAGTTATTTCATTGGCCGGTTTAAATTTCCCATCATCATAGCCTTTGACCACACCCAGCGCTGCCGCCTCGTTTACATAATCATAAAACCAGTCACTGGCTTTCACATCGGGGAAATCGGCTGAGGCGGCAGCGCTGGTCCTGATTCCCAAAGACTGGCGAGCCAGGAAAACCAATTTCAAGGCCTCAGCCCGGTTAATAGTATTATCCGGCTGAAAAGTCCCATCACTATATCCGGAAATAATCCCTTTACCTTTCAAAAAAATGATCGCTGCGGCAGATTGACTATCTGCCGGTACATCGGGAAACGGACTGTTGGCTGCCAGTGCCGTCATCGAACCGGCAATACTGCAGATGACTAGACCGGCTGCCAGAATTTTTTTATTCAAGGCCGAGAGTTAGAGGATTTTATTTACTTAATTCGTCTTCAATCAATTTGGTAAATGCACCTTCTTCCATGGCGCCTCCGATAAATTTGTCATTTATAAAGAAGCCGGGAGTGCCTACTACACCGAATTCCAAACCTTCAGCAGTTTGTTTAGCGACTTTGTCCGCATAAGTCCCAGCCTTCACACAGGCTTCCACCTTATCGGCATTTGCCCCTACATTTTTAGCGGAAATCTTGATCTGATTATAAGTTTCTGCTTCCACGTCTTTAGTTGCTTGCAGTGCTGCAAAAATATCATTCTGTCGGTCGTACATCTCGGTAATCATCTGGTCAAATCTATTTTCATCACCGGCACACTCTACTGCCTGTTCCAGCACTGAATCCAAACCTCCTCGATCATAGTTTTTGATAATCCAGCTAACCTCTTTACTGTATTTTTTGGCAATCTTTTCCAGGATTGGGTGCATCATCTTGCAGTATTCACAAGTCATACTGGAGTATTCTATAATTCTTACCTTGGCTTTGTCCGGAGCCGCTCCTATATATCTGGCATCTCCAGCCTCAGGAAGAGTCAAATATTCCATACCTTCAGCTTGGAATTGGTAAATGCCATTTTTAACTGTGATGGCTGCGGCAAACATAGAATACTGTGGGTGTTTTTGGATATTTTGATCAGTAGTGAAGATCGGTAAGAATTTTGCTTCCAGTTTACTAATCATTGCCTGCCCTTCTGGAGAATTCTTATCATGCCAGACGGGAGTAACCTTTGTATTGGCCAAGTTTTTCTCAATATTGGTAATGTAAGTATCAATAGTAGATTTCATTTTGCTGTCTGCGGCATTATAAACAATATCCAAATTCATCTGGAAAGGTTCTTCAACCACTTTCTCCTCAGTTACAGGCATCTTAAAGAGACCTGTCGAATTGACCATCTGACCTAGATTATTTCGAAAATCATTGTTGTATTGATAAAGCAGCACCGATCCGAAAATTAAAACCAGCAAAAGTGAAATCAGTCCCCACCATGGGAATTGAGTCTTTTTATTTGGCTTTGATTTACCTGAACGCTCTCCAGTTTCCAATTTCTCCTGCACCGCTGATTCAAGTTTACTTTCCACTAAATTTGCTTTTGGCGACTTGCGGGTTGTTCTTTTGGTAGTTTTCTTGGTAACTTTCTTGGTTGTTTTTTTCGTAGGCATAGTTAATATTTAAATTTTTATTTTGGCGCCACACAGCCTGTGGCTTTAGCTAATTGATCAAAAGTTTCAATCCCAGGGAACAGCTTATCACTGATCTGCCAAACCGGGTAGGCGGTAATACGTTTTTCCTGGCAAATTTGCTTGTCAAAATCACAATTTACATAGTTGATTTTTTCGAAACTGGATCCGAACATTCTTTTCTGAATCTGACAAAACTCGCAGGTGTCCACACCATACATGATTGTCCCTTGGTCATTCAAGCATTTAGCAAAATCATCCCTGTTTGTCGTTGTCCCGGAAGAGTTATTTTGGTCCAATAAAAATTTCCCCATCGCCAACAATACCGCCACAGCTAAAAAAATCTTCAAATACAATTCCCATTTTTGGGGAGGAGTCGGTTTTTTAGTGGCATCAGTCATCAATTGGGTCTTTAGGATTATAGGAATCCAATTCTGCCGGTCCGATTCTTTTAACAATTTCTGGAACTACTTCAGACATTTTTACAGTTTTCTGGCTACCTTTAACCATGTCACGAACAATTGCCGTTCCTTCACGGACTTCGGTCAGACCAATCAAAACACAATAAGGAACTTTAAACCGGTCAGCGATTTTTAGCTGATTTTTAATTGCTCCTTTGCCAAGTGCCCCCATTGTTCTGACTCCTCTTTCACGTAATTCATTAATCAGGGGTAAGCAAGCCTTTTTAGCCGCACGGCCTAACTGCGCAACAAAAACATGTAGTTGATCTTTGCTGGGAACACGAACTTTATTTCGTTTCATTTGGGCAATGATCCTTTCAATTCCCATGGCGAATCCTATCGCCGGAGTAGGGTCCCCGCCCATCATTTCCATCAAGCCATCATATCTTCCACCCCCGCCCACCGAATTCTGCGCTCCTTTCTTCTCATCCCAGAATTCAAAAACAGTTTGGTTATAGTAGTCCAATCCTCGCACCAGGGTTTCATTTTCTGTAAAAGGTATGCCCAGATCAGTCAAATATTCCAAGACTTCATCATGAAATTCCTGACTTTCTTTGGAAATAAAATCCTTAAATTTCGGTGCTGATTGATTGAGAATCATTGTATCTTCATGTTTGGAATCCAAAATACGCAGCGGGTTTTTCTGTAAACGGACGCGGTCTTCTGCTGAGAGATAACGTTCTTTACCAAAATAATAATCGCGGAGAGATTCTGCATAAACTTTGCGTGAATTCAGATCACCAATATTATTGATTTGCAGTGTCAAAGTATGGCCTATCCCTAAATCCTGATAAATTTTGTGGGCCAAAAGGACAGCCTGTGCGTCCAAAGCCGGATCGGTTTCCCCGATTACCTCAAAGCCGAATTGCCAAAATTGACGATAACGTCCTGCTTGCGGGCGTTCGTAACGAAAATGAGGCTCATAATAAAATAATTCTACCGGTTGTGGCCAACTCTGCATGCCGTGCTGAATATAGGAACGGCAAATGGCCGCGGTGCTTTCCGGCTTCAAGGTCAGTGATCGGCCTTTACGATCCTCAAAAGTATACATCTCTTTACTGACGATATCAGTCACTTCACCGATCGATCGCTTAAAGACCTCAGTGTATTCAAAAACAGGCGTAGTGATGCGTTTGAAACCGGCCTGTCGACAACGATGGCGCACGATTTTTTTGATATATGTATGAAATTCGTGGTCAGCCGGCAGGATATCATGTACCCCTTTGGGATTTTGAAAAGGCGGAGTCCTGCCTTCATTGGAAGCATCTCCCTCTTCTCTATCGGCTTCATTGACCAATTGATTCTCCTCTGTAGCCATATACTTTAATATTTATATAAACGTCGGCTTTTCGCCGATCGCATGAGAAAATATACTACAAACTTCATTTCTGTGAAAGAGGGAATTTTGGAGGTAAGACAAAGTCTTCTTTTGATCAGAGAAACGATGATATCATCTTTTACGGCTATCGTCATGAAAATCTCCTCGACTTAGAGAATTTAATTTTAACTTTTTTCCGTCAACTTGGTATATTCTAGCCCAGTTATAGAAACTGGCTCAATACCCATGACTCAAGTAAAAATCCATCCATCCTGGCGGAAAGTTCTGCAGCATGAGTTCGACCGGCGATATTTTCGCGAACTTACCGCATTTATCAAGCAAGCCTATCTTTCCAAAGAAGTTTACCCCTCCGGCAAAAATATTTTTCGGGCCTTTGAACTTTGCCCTTTCGACCAAGTCAAAGTCGTCATTCTCGGCCAAGACCCATATCACGGCCCGAAGCAGGCCAATGGCCTATGTTTCTCAGTCAACGACGGCATGCCTCTTCCTCCTTCTCTGCAAAATATTTACAAAGAAATCGATTCCGACCTCGACGTCAACATGCCACGTTCCGGCAATCTGGATAATTGGGGTCGTCAGGGAGTTTTACTGTTAAATGCCACCCTCACCGTTCAGGCCAACCAGGCCGGTTCTCATCAAGGTAAAGGTTGGGAAGAATTCACCGACGCAGTCGTTAAAGTAATTTCCGACCAAAAAGAGTCGGTCGTTTTCCTACTTTGGGGGAAATATGCTCAGAATAAAGGCAAAATCATCGATGAATCCAGGCACTTGGTCCTCAAATCAGTCCATCCTTCACCACTTTCCGCTTACCACGGCTTTTTCGGTAATCACCATTTTAGCAAAACCAATCAATACCTCCAGTCTGTCAGTAAAAATCCGATCGATTGGGCTACTTTATAGTTTTTCCTCGATTTTAAAATTCTCTTGAAATTCCTTTTTGATAACGTGATAGCCTTTGTGCCAGCCACGTATTAAGCCCAGTGCCACGAAAATGAAATCCCGCAGACGTATAATAAAGACGAATGCCACTGCATTGATTGAAACTCCCAGGAGCAAAAAGATCGTGGCATGTCCACCTTCCAGAACCCCGATCCCTCCGGGAACCGGCAGCAGATAAGCAATATAAGGAATCGTACTAGATAGGAAGGCTTGCAAGAAAGTCAGGTGTACCCCCATAAACCAGGCGATCAGAAAATGCTCAGCCAAGATGAACAAAATCGTTACCAGGCTGATCCCCATCAGTTTCCAGATGGCGCGGGGATTTTCTTTGTAAAATAAATTCATTTCTTGTTCAAAGCCATTTAATTTTTCCTCAAAACGTTTCAGACGTCGGATTTTCCTCAAGCGCAGGAATTTGTAAATTGAGCTGAAAAATCCAATACTTTTGATCGAGCTATAATAAAACCAAAAGACCAAAAACAACATAACCCCGCCCAAAAGACCCAATAGAGGCTTTCCTGCCAGGGCTACGCGGTGATCAAACAGAGCGGTCAATATTCCACAAGAAATAAAAACGATTAATGTAGAAATTTCCAACGCTTTATCGATGATCGTAGAAGAAGTGGCTATCTTTTTCGGCACACCTTCTTCCTGGATCAACATAATTCGTAGTGGTTCGCCACCAAGCTGTGCCGTCGGTGTCACATAGCTAATCGCGTAAGCCGCCATGCGATCCCAGAAAAAGGTCGCTGAAGGGATTTTTTTCTCTTTAAATAAGGCTTTGACTATCAGTTCCCAACGTAAGCTGTAAAGATAGAAATTCAGGAAAGATAATGTCACCAAGATCATGAATTTTAGTAGCGAGAAGTCCTTCAGCGTATTGATAATATTAGTCAAACCGGCGTTATAAACCGAGATCACAAACAGTACTATTCCAAAACCCAAAAAAATCAGGAATATCAGCGTTTTTTTATTCAGCTTTTTAAACATGATCGTTATAAAGGTTTAATTGCGGTTCGGGGAAAACTTCAGCGCGACTACTATAACCTTGCGGATTTTTTTGGTAAAGATAATAAGCCGCAGCGCCGATCATGGCGGCATTATCTGTGCAATACTGCAATTTTGCATTGTAGCGGAGCAGCAGTTTTAATTTTCGTTCCTGCATCTTTTCTGTCACCATTTCACGCAGGCGCTGATTCGCTGAAACTCCTCCGGCCAAATGAATCTCTTTGGCCCGGAATTTTTGAGCGGCATTGATCAGTTTCTCACTCAAACTGTCGTTAACGGCTTCTTGGAATGATGCCGCACAGTCATTGATAAATTGATCTGACAGCTTTCCATTTTTTTGATAAAACTTTTCGATTTCTCGCAGTACGGCCGTTTTCAGTCCCGAAAAGCTGAAATTAAAGTTTTTAGAATCATTCAGAGCTCTGGGGAATCTGATCGCCGAAGTGTCACCCTTTTCAGCTGCTTTACTGATGGCTGGGCCGCCCGGATAATCGAGGCCCAACAGGCGGGCAACTTTGTCAAAAGCCTCTCCCGCAGCATCGTCCAGGGTTTCGCCAATCAATTCAAAATCCATATTTGCTTTAAGCAAAACCAATTCATTATGACCTCCGGAAACAGTTAGCACCACAATTGGAAATTCCGGTTTCGACTTTTGGTCCAGCCAATTGGAATAGATATGGCCGGCTACATGATGAACCGGAATCAAAGGTTTATTCAAAACTCTGGCCAAAGTAGCCGCCGCGCTAAATCCGATAATCAACGAGCTCAGCAACCCCGATCCTCGGGTCACCGCCAAAGCGTCGATCTCATCCAGGCTTAGCGCGGCTTCTTTCAGTGCTTCCTCAATCACTGCCCGGATTTTCAAGACATGTTCACGCGCGGCTACTTCCGGCACCACTCCGCCGGTGGCCTGGTGAATATCAATTTGCGAAGCGATCACCGATGATATTACTTTTACTCCATCTTCCACTATCGCCGCCGCTGTTTCATCACAAGATGTTTCTATAGCTAAAATTTTCATACACAGAATCTACCTCAGACCCGTGTTTCTGCCAATCGATTGCCCCTTTAATTTCAACACAATTGAGCCGATTTTACCAACCACAAAATTGGACGAAATGGCTTATTAGTGCTGTCATTCAGCATGAGATTAATCGTTAAAAAATGACCGATCAAAAACTTTTTACGCTTTGCCGGCAATATGGCCGAAATGCCAAATACTAGCCGGCGTCAGCGAAGATCAAGTCCGCCTTGCACTGAATCTCGAGGTACGCTTTCAAGACAAGCCTGCCTTGCATGATCTCCTAGTTAAAGGAGCAATGAGCATCAATAAATTAACTCGCATCGTTGCAGTTGCTACTAAACAAAAGAAAAACTTGACCAGATCGACCCTGCTATCGATGTCAAAGTTCAACGAAATGTGTTAAAATAAGCATATTAAAAACAAAGCTTCTCTATTATGCGTCTGACCGCCATTGATCTAGTCCGTGTGCTTCAAGTAGCTGGCTACACAGCTTATTTCGCGGGTGGCTGTGTGCGGGACATGCTACTCAATATCTATCCCAAAGATTTCGATATCGTTACCAATGCCACTCCGGACGAATTGGAGCAAATTTTCACTAACACTATTCCGGTCGGCAAAAAGTTTGGTGTAATTTTGGTCGTTCAGGATGGAGTTAGTTTCGAAGTCGCTACTTTTCGATCCGATGCCGGATATTCCGACGGACGACGCCCTGACGCTGTTATTTTTACCAATGCCAAAGAGGATGCCAAACGCCGTGATTTTACTATCAACGGGATGTTTTATGATCCGATTGCCGAGAAATATCTCGACTATGTCGGTGGGAGAAAGGATCTGAAAGAACATTTGATCAAATTTATCGGCGATCCGGAGCAGCGTATCGAAGAAGATCATCTCCGTCTTTTGCGCGCGGTACGTTTCAGAAATCAATTCGATTTCCAATATGATCCGGCTACTTATGATGCGGTTAGAAATCATGCGCATTTAATTCTCCAGCGAGTTTCCAAAGAGCGCATCCGCGATGAATTCTGCAAAATGTTGATGGATAAGACCAATCCCTCTATGGCTTTCGAAGACCTCAGTCATTTGGGAATTCTGGAATTGATTTTACCGGAGTTGGAAGCCCTCCGCGGTTGCGCTCAACCAGTCCAATATCATCAAGAAGGCGATGTCTGGGCTCACACTATGGCCGCTATCGACTCCCTCCCCGCGGAGGCGCCCTTGATTGCGCGTCTAGCTACACTTTTCCACGATATTGGCAAACCTGACACTTACAAACTCAAGGAGCGTATTCGTTTCGATTCACATGCTTCCATCGGCGCCAAACTGGCCGCCAAAATTATGCATCGGCTCAATTTCAGTCACGAACAAATCAACGCTGTGACCTGGTGTATCGAACATCATATGATGATGATGAGTTTTCTGGAAATGAATGACGGCCGCCTGATGCATTGGTTGTTCAATAAGCAAATGAGTAATCTCCTTATCCTGATGAAGGCCGATGCGGAAGGCACAACTCCCTCAGATTTATCTCTCTACAAAAAAATCGAAAGACTTTATCGAATTAAATTAAAAAAATATCCCCAGCCACCTCAGCCATTTCTGACCGGCCTTGAAATTATGAAAATCAGTGGACTCCCACCGGGTGCTGAAATCGGCAAAATCAAATCTGAGCTACTCCTACTTCAAATTGACGGCAAAATAAAAACCCGCGGTGGCGCCGAAAAATGGCTCAAGAAGTCTAATTTCCAGAAGGGAAGAACATAATCACGACATCCCCCAGGCCGAAAGCGTCGATAAATATTATCGCACTAAACTTCAGGATATCTTTAAATTGGTTAAATGTTCGCACCACAACTTTGCCAAGGCCCCCGATAAAATAAAATCCATCTCTAGCGTTTCAGTGTCGTCACCGTCTCCACATGATAGGTCTGACTGAATTGATCGATTGGTTGGACGAAATCCAACTCCCATCCTCGCTCGACAAACTCTTTCAAATCACGAGCCAAAGTCGCAGGATTACAGGAAACGTAAATTACTTTCTGGGCTGTCGTGTCAGAGATGGTTTGGATGATTTTTGGATTCAGCCCGGCTCGTGGTGGATCTACTACCAGCACATCCACTTCTTTGCTCAATTCCGGCAAAATTTTTGTCGCGTCTCCCACTAAGAACTGCACATTTTCCACTGAATTAATTTCAGCATTTTTCTTGGCATTGGTAATCGCCTCAGCATTCAATTCCACTCCAACTACCTTTTTCGCTTTGGTGGCCAGAGTCAAACCGATTGTTCCAGTTCCGCAGAATAAATCAAAAACATTTTCCACGCCAGTCAGTCCTGCCAATTCTCCCACTAGCGAATAAAATTTCTCCGCCTGGGTCGTATTTGGCTGCAAAAAGGCTTGTGGCGCTATTTCAAAGTTTAATATTCGCCCGTCATTCAGCTTTAATTTTTCTCGAAAAACCGGCTTCCCCCACAATAATTCTTCTGCAAATTTTTTCGGTTGGCCTTTTTTATTGGTAATCGACGTAAGAAAAACTGAGACCAACCGATCTTCACCATATTCCAGATCACTGACAATTTGCCAAAAGTCATTCGCCCAATCCAGTTCAGAATTTTCCACCAATAAATTTACCATTACTTCACCAGTATTCGTGCCGGCCCTGACTATCAGGGATTTCAATTCACCTTCACCCAATTCCACTTCCGCCAAAAATTTACGCATTGGTTCGAGAAAGTTTTTTAGCCAGGGCCAAGCGATCAAACACTCTTTTATCTCCGTCACTTCCCAATAACGTCCTCGCATATGCAGGCCAAAATGGCGTTGTCCGGTTTTCTTATCCAAAGCAATACTGAATTCCATTTTGTTTCTGTAATACCAGGGATTTTCTGCCGGCATAATTGTTTTCCAGACCTTTTTCAATTGATCTTCATCGAAATTTCCAATCCGCCTCAAAGCGTCCCAAACTTCCTTTTCCTTAACCTCCAATTGTTTTTCATAAGGCAAAAATTGCCAACTGCAGCCTCCACAGTTTTTGGATAAATCCAATTCATCGGCAAATCCATTTCCCCATACTTGACCGGATTCATCAATTGTCTGTCCAAAATGCGGACAGGGCGGTTTCACCCGCTCCGTTGATAATTTGATAAACCTGATAGCTTTGGCTTTTGCCAAATTTCTTTTGATAGCGAAAATCTCTATTTCTACCTGATCCCCAGGGGTCACATTTTCCACAAAAATCACCAGTTTTTTGTCATTCGAATTATCGGCCGGTAGCCGTGCCAGTCCCGCTCCACCAAAAACCAACTTCTCGATTTCCACGACTAAACGATCGCCTTTTCTATACATTGATTTAACGATAATTCTCGAAAGTAAGTGCTGCTCCGATATCCTCTTCTTTGCCACGCAGGAAACTGATTACCAACTGTAATTCATCTTTATCTTTGGCTGAAACTCGCACAGCATCACCATTGATCGAAGCTTTTACTTTGAAACTATGTTCTTTCAATAAGGCCGAAATCTTCTTACATTTTTCCTGTGGCAAGGTTTTTAGTAGCTTTATTTCCAGTTTAAACTCCATTCCACCAATCGGTTTGATTTCGCCTTTATCCAGGATTTTGGGCGATTGCATTCGGTTGATCACTTTTTGTAATAAAACATCCCAAACCTGAGCGATTTTCATCTCACTTGGAGCAGTGATTGTAATGATATCATCACCTAGCTCAATCGTCGCTTTGCTATCACGAAAATCGTACCTGGTAGTGATTTCACGTTTTACTTGATCCACGGCATTGCGGACTTCTTGTAGGTCGAATTGCGCGACCACATCAAAAGAGTATTCTGAGGCCATAATAAAATTGTTAAAGTGTGCCGATTATAACACAACTTTTCCAGCTATTGGATAACACTAAACTCAATCAGTCAATTTCACCCTCGGACAACCCCCTGTAATATAAAAAAAATTGATTTATGCAAATTCGTATCATTCAGGTCGGCAAAACCAAACACTCTTTTGTTCGGGATGGTGAAAAAGAATATCTGAAAAGACTGACCGCTTTCACCAATCTGGAAATCATCCAACTGAAAGAATATGGTGTCGACTCGGACTCCCCGTCAATGCGCGCAAAGGCCATCGAGGAAGAGGGGAAAATTATTCTCAATCATTTAAATCCCCGCAATTTTCTCATCGTTTTAGATGAATATGGGAAACAAATGACCTCCCAGGAATTTGCCGGACAAATCAATAAAATCCGTGACTTTGAAGGAGGCCGCCTCGACTTGGTCGTCGGCGGCCCATTCGGACTCTCGGCCACTGTCAAAAATTCCGCCCGGCTACTTTTGAGTTTCTCCAAATTCACTTTTACTCATGAACAAATCCGCCTATTGCTGCTCGAACAGATTTATCGGGCTTTTACTATTTTAGCCAATAAAACTTACCATTACTAATGTCCAAAAAGTTACTTTTAGGCTTAGCTTTAATAATATCCGGTGCAGCAGCCGCCACTGTTTATTTCGCCACTGCCAATTTTACTCAAATTCTCCAGACTGATTTATTGACTCCTCCTCAAAGTTACTTCACTTCTGAACGGCCGATCCAAGCTGTCTTTCTCAGTCAAAAAGACACTGAAATTCCGGATCTCAACCGCAACAATCTCTATCATGCAGCGATCACTCTTTTCACCAATCTGGAGAAAAATCAATCAGCTTTACAAAAGGCCGATCCACATTTCGGAGGATACGATCAGATTGTAGTTATTTTTGATCCCGGCTTTCCCGTCACTGATCCTGACCCCTTTCAGGAACAGGCCAAATTTGTTTTTCCCCAAGCCAGATACTCCACCATTTACGCTCACCCAGATCAAACAGAAGCTGATTTATATTCTGAACTTTCCTATTCTTCCACTTCCAGCACTCTTTTTATCGTCCAAACATATCTCCATTACAGCGATTATGACCCTGCTCTTTTATATCTGCAAAAAGCTCATTACCAAGATGTTTTTGACAATCTCAATAAAGCCGCTCTAGGGACGATCGCTTTTACCAGTCCTGAAGTCGTCAAAGCCGTCTATCAATTGGCCAAAGAAAATGGCTCTCTCAAAGCCTTACCTACTTTGGAAGATCAGACTCATCAGTATCAAATCCAATTTTTGGCAAAAGGTACTGGAATTCCTAATTCCAATCTCAATCTGACCTTTATTGGTGACATTATGCTTGGTCGTGATGTCCGCTCACGCATGAATAAACATGGGCTGGATTATCCTTTCCAAAATATGGATAAAAGTTATTTGCAAATGAATGATCTACTGATCGCCAATTTAGAAGGTCCGGTGGCCGAAAAAGCTGTCTTTACTTCCAAATCGATCGCTTTTCGATTTCTGCCGGATGTTGTCGACTTACTGAAAAGATATCATTTCGACCTACTTTCTCTGGCCAATAACCACGCTCTGGATATGGGGACTGGCGGCCTCGCAGATTCTTATCGCCTGCTTTCCGCGGCCAACCTTACTCCTTTCGGTAATCCCCGCAGCAGCAACGATCAGCACTCGGCCGCCCTGCTCGACCTCCATGGTCGAAAAATAGCTGTACTCGGACTAAACCATACTGATTTCAAACTTACCAAAGCAGATGTCGTAGCAAAAATTAAAAATTTAACCGAGCAGGGTTATCAGGTTATCCCCTTTATTCATTGGGGAACTGAATATGTTCATACGCCAACCAATGAACAGGTCGATCTGGCCCACGCCTTTATCGATGCCGGAGCAATTACCATAATTGGGATGCACCCGCATGTCGTGGAAAGTATCGAAATATACAACAATGCTCCGATATTTTACTCACTTGGTAATGGAATCTTTGATCAGTATTTTTCTCTCGATACGCAAGAAGGGCTTACTGTCAGTATTCGTTTCACTCAAAATCAAATAGAATTCTATTTGCTGCCGATAAAAATCGAAAGAGCCCAGTTTAGGCTGATGAATCCTTCTGAAAAACAGCTTTTCCTCCAAAAATTAACTGACTGGTGGCGATATGACCAGGAAACAAAAGATCAGATTTTAAAAGGAAAAATTGTCATAAAAATCGCAAATAATTGATTTATTTGATTAGAAAAAGTAATTTCTATTGGAGTTAAAATCTAAAAAAAGAATTAAGCAATATGAAAATAAATAAGCATAAATTGATCTTGATGTTATCTCTCGGCTTAGCTTTGGTCTCCCTTACAGCTTGCCAGGACTCTGATGTCAACACTGGTTTCGTCGGTCGTCAGAAGGCCCCGGTCGAAACTCGACCCGATGAAGAAATTCTGCCCACTTTACAAATTGTTGAACAGGGGAAAGCCTCCAAAATGGTTTTACGAAGTCAAACCTCCAGTTATCTCAATGAACAGAAAAGTGCCCTGGAAATCGAATTAACCAGTTCCAAAGTGGCTTTTTGTCAAAATGAAGAGCCGCCCCTGCAGACAGGTGAAGAATCGCTGAAAATTATTATCAAAGCCAAAGATCCAAAAACCACAATTGCCAAAGGTGAATTTGCCGATAACCCTGATTATCAGCTTACTGCTATTCGTAAAACAGCATCAGGTGAGACCACTTTAGATTCTGAGCAATTAAAGAGTTTTAAAATAACTGACATCAACAATGCCATCGTGCGTGGAAATCTAAATGTAGCTTCCCCCGACTTGGACATTTCAGGGGAATATTTCACAGCTATTTGCCAATAAAAGGACACATGTCTTGACAAAACGCTAATTGTATTTAGAATTGGTGCTTATTTAAATTTTATCAATGTCGGAGCATAGACGCTATTCAGAAGGGAAAGAGGATACCTTGGAGCATGACTCGGCCACTATCCAATCCATTTTTCCACTGGAAATTTATCGAGAAACTTACCAGGCCAGAGCCGACATCCGCTCTAGTCTAAGCAGAGCTCTTCTCCAACATCCGGTCGGACAATTTCTAGTCAACAACGGTATTTTTACGCATCCGGTATTAAAGGAGAAAGATCGTCAGGAATTGGCATATCAAAAGCTGCTGGCAGCGTATCAGGACTCAGCACTGCTCCCCGCCGATTTAGCTCCTGAATTAATCACTTCGACCGATCCTGATATGCTGCCTTATGACAAAGATCAAATCGTTCTGCAAAAGGCTATTCAAAAGCTGGTAATTGATTCATTGGAATATCACTTATCGATGAATTCTTTTGAATCAGTAGAACAAATAAATTTTATGGTCAGCCCTTCCACAGATTTACCCGCCCCCCTGGAAAGCGACCCATTGGCTGAAAAAGTCGCCAAGACTATTTTGGACGTCCAAAAAATTGCCGGTGAAATGTATTATTGTCGTTTGCGTGACAAAATCCTCCAATTGGCCGGCCAAGGAAATTGGGCGCTAATTGTAGAGATGTTATCCGAACTGCATTCTATCCCCCAATTTAAAACCGCTTTCACAGAAATATTCACTAACATTGGAGAAAAATTATTCGCCCAGCCGCAGTTTCGCCGACAAATTACTCACCATTTGATCAAACAAATCTCCGTCAATAATCTGGATTTGACTGACAGCCTCAGTGAATTCCTCATGGGTTTTGGTTTCCCGGAAATTACTGATACAGAAAAGCAGTCAATTCTTACCGATGCTTATCAACATCAATTATTGGACAAAATGTATTATCTTGACTCTCAAAGATATTTTGATTTGGTCGGATATCTCTATCGTTATGGTTTAATCACTGAACAGTTTTTACATAAAAGTCCACTGCTGAAGTTTCAAGTAATTGAATTCACTCTCAAAGCCCTTTACGGTCAGGAAGATCTTTCCATATTGGTAAATACTATTCGTCCATTGATGGCTGAAATCAACGTATTGAAACCGGCAGAGCTTACTCTGGGAAATCAACAAGCCCTTTATAGTCACTATCAAAGCCTTTGTATCAGCCTCAATAAAACAGCCGATCAGTCTATAAATGCTCTCTATCGTCATACTGATCGATCTGATGATTGGGATAAATAGGAGGTTTTGTCTTGGAGCAAGCCTCTTTCAGCATAATTATCAAACTTCAATTCTAACCAAAAATGTGTTACAATAATACGATCATTAATCTATTGTCACATGAAAATTCATTTTTGGGGAGCTGACCGTGAAGTTACCGGATCCCGTCATTTGCTGGAAGTAAATGGTAAAAAAATCCTGCTCGACTGTGGAATGTTTCAGGGAAACCGTAAAGAATCCGCCGAAAAAACCAAAGTTTTCGGTTTTGATCCGAAATCAATTGACGCGGTAATCTTATCTCATGCCCATATCGACCATTCGGGCGGTTTACCTTTGCTGGTCAAGCAAGGTTTTAAAGGCCCGATTTACAGCACTTTTGCTACTCGCGATCTCTGTAACTATATGCTCATGGATTCGGCCTTTATTCAGCAAAAAGACGCCGAATATATGAATAAAAAACATCGAAAAAATCCTTCTAAAGGTAAAGCTGTTGAGCCTCTTTATACCATGGAGGATGCTAAACAAACCCTTAATCAATTTTATGGTATCGGTTATGAAAATGCTTTCGTAGTGGCCGACGGAGTGGTCTGTTCCTTTTATAATGCCGGTCATATTCTTGGCTCTGCCTTGATTCATTTATTGATCAAAGACCAGGAAACCAAAACTACCTATCCATTCGCTTATACCGGTGATCTGGGCCGCAAAAATCTCCCTATCCTCAAAGACCCCACCCCCATGCCACCCAGTAAATATCTGATTATCGAGTCGACCTATGGTAATCGTTTTCATGAATCCATGCTCGATGCCGGCGCCAAACTAAAAGAAATAGTCAACAAAGTCGCCAAGCGAGGCGGAAAAATTATCATTCCGGCCTTTTCTGTAGAGCGTACTCAGGAAATGATCTATCAATTGAATGTCTTATGGCAAAACAAAGAAATCCCGGATGTTCCGGTTTATGTGGACAGCCCCTTATCGGTTAATATCAGTGAAGTTTTTGTCAATCATCCTGAATGTTTTGATGAAGAAGTTTATCAGGAATTTATCGATAATCGCAAAAATCCTTTTGGTTTTGGTCGCCTCCAATACATCCATAGTGTCGAAGATTCTAAAGCGCTCAACTTTATCAATGGTCCGGCGATAATTATTTCTTCCTCAGGAATGTGTGAGAATGGACGAATCCTTCATCATCTCAAAAATAATATTGAAAACGCTAAAAATCTCATCTTGATTGTTGGGTTTATGGCTCAAAACACCTTGGGTAGAAAAATCCTGGAGAAACAGCCAATTGTGAAGATTTTTGACCAGGAGTATCACCTCAAGGCCGAAGTGGAAGTAATGAATGCTTTTTCCGGACATGCCGATCGTTCTGATTTATTGGAATACATTACCAATGTTAAGGGGCTCCAAGAAGTCTTCTTGGTTCATGGAGAAGAAAGCCAAAGCTTGAGTTTACGAGACTTCCTCCATGAAAGTGGAGTGAAAAATGTGGTTATTCCCCATCGTGGAGAGACTTATCAGGTAGGTGGACCAATTATCGATATCAATCCTTTGCCGAGCGATAAGCCAAATCATTCCAAAAGTAAATAGTTTAAAATACTTTTAAGAATCAGTCACCCGTAAAAACTTTGCAGTTCGAACAGCAAAGTTTAGCATGGCAAAGTATTTGCTAATACTTTGCCATGGCTTTACAAGAAATTTCCCGGATCATGTCCATCGAAGAGGTCAATGACAAGATTTCTAAAGTTCGTCATGAACATCAACTCCTGGAGTTAAGTTCTCGGCTCAATCCCACTGATCGTGCCTACCTCGAACAAATCCGTGAAATCCTCCTCCATGGTGAATACAAGCCGGATCGAACCGGGACAGGGACAATTTCTATTTTCGGCCTGCAAAAAAAATACGATTTACGAGAAGGTTTTCCATTGTTAACCACCAAAAAGGTCCGCTACGATGGAATACTCCGAGAATTACTCTGGTTTTTGAAAGGGTCCACCAATATCAATGATGACCTCACCCAACATACTCCGATCTGGGATAATTGGGCTTTGCCAAATGGCGAGTTGGGACCGGTTTATGGCTATCAATGGCGTAAATGGGAAAAATTCAAATTGAACCCGGAAACCAAACAATATGAAAAAACTCATCTGGATCAAATTGCTTACATTATCGATCGAATTAAAACCCAACCCGACTGTCGGCGGATTATTTTGACAGCCTGGAATGTCGCGGATTTACCGGAAATGAGACTGCCTCCTTGCCATGCTTTCGCGCAGTTTTATGTAATCAATGGCCGTCTGGATTGCCAGCTCTACCAACGATCGGCCGATTTTGCCCTCGGCATCCCTTTCAATATCGCCAGTTATGCTATTTTAATGAGTATGATTGCCCAGGAAACAAAGCTAACCGCAGGGATTTTTACACATACTATCGGTGATGCCCATATCTATGTTAATCACATTGATGGTTTACTGACGCAAATGCAGCGCCAGGGGCACAGCCTACCGACTTTAAAGATAGCCGATAAGCCTTTCGATGAGCTGAAATTCGCAGACTTTACTCTGGAGAATTATCAATTCGACCCGTTTATTAAATTTGAAGTAGCCGTATAAATCATGACCAATTTTTCCATCATCGCAGCGGTCGATCAGAATCTGGGGATAGGTAAAGACGGAAACTTACCCTGGCATATCCCTGAGGATTTGAAATATTTTACTCAAATCACCAGTAAAACCGATTCACCAGACCTACAAAACGCCGTCATCATGGGACGTCGTACTTGGGAATCTCTCCCCCAAAAATTTAAGCCTCTTCCGAGCAGAATAAACATCGTCCTAAGCAGTAATCCCGACCTGGAATTACCCGACGGCGTACTGCAATTCGGTTCATTGGACGATGCTCTCACCGCCCTTTCAACCAGTGACGAAGTTGCCGAAGTCTTTGTAATCGGGGGCGCTAAATTATACGAGGAAGCCATTCTGCACCCGGAATTGGAACGTATTTACCTGACCCGTATCGAAGCTGAATTTGATTGCGATGTATCTTTCCCGGATCAAATCCCTGAGGAATTCGAAATCGTTTCCAACAGCGAATTGGAGGAGCATGATAGCTTGGAATTTAGTTTTGTTATTTTGGAGAAAGATGTCAACCATGACGATGATGAATATCTGGAGTTCGACTAAAGTAAATAAGCACTTTCATTCTTCATCATAGTTGATTCAAGATTTTTCTCAGTTGTTCAGCCAAACTATAATCTTCCATTTTTTGAGCTAAATCCAACATCTTCTGGTAATCACTACGATGTGCCTTCATGGTCGGCAGATCTTTTAAGCCTGCTACTCTGGCCTGAACCTTATTGTATTCTTTGCCATAACTGGCTTTTACCATTTGATTATTGCCCATTCTACTAAACAATTCCCGCGCTTTATCCAATTGATTATGGTCAAAATAGTAAAACGCTTCCTTTTCATCTACAAATTTACGAAGGTCTTCTTGATTGCTTTTACCGGCAAAAAACCGCGCTTTTCTGAATGTGTTGGACTTCACGAAATATACTACAGCATTATGGTAAACCGACTGCAAAACCTGACGATCCTCTATGGAATCGATACCAGCCTTTTGGAGAAAAAATTCTGCCGATGAGAAATTATTGTTTTTCATCGCCTCAATCGCCATATTCCGATAAGCAATCTTCAGGTTTCGTGTCACTATTTCACGTTCAGAAGACAAACTGTAAGCCAATTCAGCACTGACTAAAAATTCTTTGGGATTAACTCTGATTTGTTTGTCACGGAAATCGGAGACATCCAGTAAATTGGTCGAAATGAGTTCCACTATCGGCAAAATCTGCAAGAAGTCTTTGTAATGAGTGAAACTGCCTGCCGTTGCTTCAATGTCCACTCCTTGAAAATGCAAACAGACATGCTCTTTCAAAATTTTAATCTGCAATTCTTTCAGAGGATATTTGAGAGAATAAAGAAAACTATAATATGTAACTATCTGATTACAGTCACCGATCATTTTCTGTTTTTTCTGAGGATTGGTCAGGAGTTTTCCAAAAGATGCTCCCTCCAAATATTCGAAACGCCCTGCCCCGGGCCTCAAAAAGGTCATGATAGCCACGATCAAGCGCAATCTTTCTATCGTCCCGGGGCCACCGGGTAGTATATGTAGTCCCAATTCTAGAATATTTTTGGCGATAGCTTCGTCGGAGACCTTTAGGTTCGACTCAAATTGCAAAAACTCACGCGCTATCACTTCATTATTTCTATACATTCTTTTTCGAGCGCCGCGTGTCAGGTATCTGTAACCTTTAAACTTGGCCTCCATAAATAAATTCACGATCACCAGATTGACTTGCATCAGCTCCAACACGCGGCGCTGAGCTTCAAACACTCCCATCGAAGCTGCCCGGCGCAGCAGTTTATCGACTCGTTTTTCCAGTTTATCAGCATAACGTGAAAAAGGGTTCCAGATAGGTCTGATCATTTTTTATTACTACCAATTATTGCTTGAAGTAACCCGTTAATCACTGACACAACCAAACTGAATAGTAGCGCCCACCAGAAATTATCCACACTAAAGTCGGTGATAAAATAGGCCGCCAAAAGTACCAATAAAGCGTTGATCACAAAGGTCAATAGCCCCAGTGTCAGTATATTTAGAGGCAAAGTCAGTATGAGCAGGACTGGCTTGATAACCGCATTTATAAGCCCCAAGCCCACAGCTGCAATTAAAGCCGAAGTGAAATCCACCAAATGAATTCCCGGAAGCAGATAAGCGGTTAAATAAATCGCAATAGAAAACAGTATCCAGCCAATTATTAATCTCATGTTTAATAGTTATTTAGTGCGTCCACAGCATAACTAAAATCATCACTAGAGGCAACGCCAAGAGTAATTTCCGATCACATTAAAAGGGAATATCCAGATCATTTTCCTGGTCATAAGTTTCCTCCTGCCAAACCCTGATTTTGACATAAGCATAAGGTTTGTTCGGATCAATGAATTCAAATTCCATTCCATTTTCATGGAGCAGTTTCGCCAACTTCCTTTTTAGTTTTTTGAAATTCCTCACATAACCTTCGGTGGTTATTCTGAATGATATTTTCCCCATATCAATCAAATCATTGTAAACTGTGTCGATACTGTCTTTGATCAATCGATAGTATTTCAGCGCCAAATCTTTGGTTTTGTAGTTGGGAGGAACTATTACCTGAAAATTTGTCTGATGGTTCTCCAACATCTTTAAGGCATTTCCAATTCCTTCGACATTGTCGTCATCACCTTCGTTAACCGGTTCTTTACAACTGGTCAAGTCCTCAATCAAGGCGTTAATGCCATTTGCAATCCTCCGGTAATCCTGCGCAGACCAATCACCGGCGACTTTTACTGACTCTTTCTCTGCTGTAGGTAGAACAGGCATGGTCCCCACCAAGACCAATTTGGCCCACGGATCTACGAGTTTTATATTTATCCCGTCTCTATAACAAAGTTGCCCGTCCCTGTTCAGCACTAGCTTTAATTGTCGATTAGAAATCGTCTCGATTACTTCCAGACTCAGATCGGGAACTTTCTTTAAACATTCAATAATAGCCAGTACTGATAATGTCTCGATAATGTTCTCTTTTTGCCTCTCCATTGCTAAAAATACAATTTTACTAGATTAGTTCTACCCTAAATTAGAAGACACATCAAGAATATGTATACATCAGTAATTTGCCATAATTAATTTATTTGATAAGATGCTATGAAGCTTGAATTTAGGAAAAACAAAAACAAAAGGCCTGCCTACATTATTGGCGCCAAACAACCTAAAGACCAAATAGCTTCCCTAAAAAGTTCTCTACGCTCCTTGCTTTATCATCTCTTCCGTCACAACTACCAAAGGATTGCATCTCTGCAGATTTCCGTGGAAATCTCTCGTTCAATCCACCTCCTAAGTTAGGGAAGACTTTTCCAAAGCAAACGAGTAACAGGCTTCCCGAAGCCACCACAAATAGGGTGCCCTAGATGCATCTAAAACAAAGCCCAATTTAATTGGGTTATTTGTGCTCTTTGACAATCCGTTAAAATTCTTTCAAAGTATATTTTACAATTAGACTTAAGGGCTGTCTACTCTCATTCCTTGATTCGAAATTTTTATCTGCTATGATGTTATGATTTCTTCAAAAATAGAAATCAAGATCATTCACAAAAAGAATTGACCTCACTTCTCAATAACAAATTATTTGGCAAAATTATTTGGCGAGGAGTGTAACTGTGAAGATAGATGAGGGGACAAAGTGGTTGCCTCAATCAAAGCTAAATGCTTTAGGAGTAAACGCCCTAGAACATTTTGGCCTCTCTCTATCTTTGCTGGGCGATGGATTCGAACACCCGACCGGGTTCGTTTCCGTTCAAAGTTATCCGGCGTGGTACTTTAGCCCTAGTGGCTTCTACTTTCGCTACTAACCTTCACTGGTTAGCGGATGGTCCGTGGCTGGACTGGAAAAATCAGCCAAAGCCTAGGCAATGATGCGGATCGGTCAATCCATAAATCTCTAAAACAAAAACAAAAGCTAGAGTCCTCACTATTTTAACTTCTGAGGACCCATTAGCATCGAGATTTAGACACGGTACTTCGGTACCGTGTTTTTTTATGATTAATTGTGTGCCAATTCTTGTCTCAAGGCAGAAACCTCTTCACTAACTCGTTGAAATTGGACTTCTCGTTCGGCCACCAAATCCGGGTCTGCTTTTTCTTTAAATCCGGGAGTTAGAATGGTTTCCAATACTTTTAATTCAGCTTCTTTTTTGGCCAAGGTCTTTTCCAGACTATCGCGGAATTGGCTTTTCTCATCCCTGGTTGCGGCAATCCGAATAATTCCGCTACGACTTGGTTTGACAATGCCTTCTTTGACTTCGGCCAAATCGGCATTCGCCAATTTTTTCAAGAGTTGGGGATAGTGGCTGTCCGCTTTTCCCTCTATTTCCAGCGTCAATGTCTCACTAAATGGTTTTTCCAAAGAAATCCTTATTTCCCTGGCCACACTAACCAAATCAATCAGCTTCTGAACTGATATTCTAGCATCTGAATCAGCAGTCGCGGTCGCTCTATAATTGGAAAAATCCATCCAGGTTCGACTTGCCAACAGTTTGCTGTCACCTAATTTTTCCATTGATTCATGTATTTCTTCAGTGAAAAATGGCATAAAAGGATGCAGCATTTTTAGTATTTCACCAAATGCGGCAAACATTACCGATTTGATCTCTTCTGTATGTTCACTGGCCACTTCCAGTTCAATTTTAGCCATTTCCAGATACCAGGAGCAGAAAATATCCCAACTAAAATGGTAGATAATGTCGAAAGCATTGCTAATCTCATAATTTTCCAACCGTCGACAGTATTCTTGTTGTACTTGATCAACATATTCCAGAATCCAGGCGGAACTGGACAGTTTTAGTTTGCTGGATTCAGGCAAAGCCAGCTGATAATCACCTTCGCCTTTTTGAGCCACCAACTTGGCGGCGTTCCAGATTTTATTTAAAAATTTAGCGAAAGAATCTATTTTCTTTTCATTGAATTTGATGTCTTGGCCAGCCGTAGAGCCGGCGATCAATCCGACCCGTAAAGCATCAGCACCATATTTTGCCAGCATTTCTTTCGGTTCCACTCCATTCCCTTTGGATTTAGACATTTTTTGGCCTTTGGCGTCGCGGATAAGCCCCGTAAAGTAGATATTTTTCCAGGGTATTTCATTGAAACGATAAGCACTGAAAAGTAGCATTCTGCAGGCCCAAAATAGCAATATATCTCTACCCATAACCATCGTATGAGTAGGGAAAAAGTCACTCGCTCCAATATTTTCCAAATCCAAAAGACCTAAACTGGCCAGAGTAGAATAAGGCCATTGGCCAGAGGAAAACCAAGTGTCAAAAGTATCTGTTTCCTGTTCCCAGCCTTGGCCGGCAGGGGCTGCAACCCCCACCTGGATCTCTTCTTTGTCAGTATCCTTATTTTTGTACCAAACAGGCATTCGATGCCCCCATAAAATCTGTCTGGAAATATTCCAATCATTGAGATTATTCAGCCATTGAATCATTTGATCTTTCAGTCTTTCCGGATAAACTTTGATACGGCCGGAATTAATCAAATCCAAAGCTCTCTTTTTTAAACTTAGGCCTTCTTTATCCACTTCCACAAACCACTGAGTGGAAATCATCGGTTCCACAACATCTTTACCACGCTCCGAAATCGGCACTTTATGAGTAATTTCTTCGGTCAATAAGAGATAGCCATCCTTAGCCAGATTTTTTATCAAAGCCTCTCGGCAATCCAAAATTTTCATCCCTTGATATTGTTCTCCGGCAGCCTCAGTCATCAAGCCAAATTTATCAATCACCTGAATTTGTTCCAATCCATGATCCCGGCCAATTTCATAATCCAAAAAATCATGGGCCGGAGTTATTTTCACCGCTCCGGTTCCAAAGCCTATATCTATTCTATCGTCAGCGATGATTTTTATTTCGCGGCCACACTCCGGGACACGAACACTTTTCCCGGTCAGATGTTCATAGCGCGGATCAGCCGGATTGACTGCCACCGCAGTATCTCCAAGCATAGTTTCCGGCCTGGTTGTCGCTACAATTATACAATCATTCTGGTCCAACTCGGGGACTATCTCCAGAATCGTAACTTGGGGGCTCTCCAGGATCTTTTCACGAATCTTTTCATTATACTTTTCCAGTAATTCCGGCTTGATTTTCTCTCCGCTAAAATCGTTGATTTTAAATATTACAAAATCTCTTTCAATCTCAACCTCTTCAGCCCGGTCCTTTTTAATCAGTACTTCACCAATTTTGAGTTCTACTTCCGATTCCAGCAAAACCACCCAATGATTACCGGTATTATGCAGTAATTCTACTGCCCCCAATTCATCCAGCTGTATCCGCTTTCTGTCAGGTTTTTTTACTGTTTCCAGCAAGGGATATTTGATATGCCATAAATGCCCTGGCTCTTCTTTGTATTCAACTTCAACATCGGAAATCGAGGTTTGAGAATAAATTGACCAGTTTACTATCCGATTTCCCCGATAAACCAATCCGTCTTTCCACATCTTTTCAAATGTTTCATAGACAATTTTGCTGACTCCTTCTTCCAGGGTGAAAATTTCCTTATCGAAATCGGCACCGGTACCAATTAATTTTTCTTGTGCTCTCATATAGGCCGAGCGGTCCACGCAAAACTGATAGCAGCTTTTCCAGAATTCATCTCTGGTCATTTTTTCTACATCAACTCCTTCGGCTCGCAGTTTCCTTTCATAAACCACCTGTGTTTGAATACCGGCATGGTCTTTTCCCGGTATGAGCAAGACTCGATCACCTTTCAGTCGGTGATAACGCCCTAAAATATCCATAATGGTATGTCCATAGCAGTGTCCGATATGCAGCTCACCATTAGCGTTGGGTGGGGGCATAGTGATGTTAAAAACCGGAGGGAGAGCAGGAAGCTGAGAAGCCTCCGAACGAACCCGGGGTGCAGGGGCCCCGTAGGAGTGAGAAGGCTTCTCAGCTTCCTGACCACTATTCTCCACTTTAAAAACTCCGGCCTCTTCCCATTTACGGTAGATTCCCGCTTCTTTATTGGCAAAATTAAAATGTTTATCTAACATAACTCAAACTGTAAAACAATTTTCAATAGCATGATTTTAGCAGCAGCCAGCTCATTCACCAATCAGAAAAAAATCGATTTGTAATTTTACCAGATTTTGTTATATTCCATTTGCCCTCACAGCAGGCACTATAGGTAATTATGAGCGGCTACTTTAAAAATCTGCGGTACTAGTACAATGGTAGTACGCCGCCTTGCCAAGGCGGAGACACGGGTTCGATTCCCGTGTACCGCTCCAAAAATAGTCAAAATGCCTTCAGGGGCTATTTTTCTTGATCACTCTTTTATTGACAAATATGGAAATTACTTTAGAGTAGATTCCTAAAAGACCGAGTATGTTCAATTAGTGATGACAAATCCCTCTAAAAAACCGTTTGAAAAAGCCGATCAATTCGTTGAAAATGATCGCTCAGATAATGTTGCTGAAGGAGAGCGGTGCCCAGCTATTCCCGAAGCTCTTCCCAAAAGCGGTTTTTCTGACCAGGAAGCGGTCTCTGGTCTCGGAGATACAATCAAAGAAGCCCTCAAAAGCTCAACTCAAAGTCAAATTACCGAGGATCATCCTGTTTTAGAACAAGGTGATTCTATAGATATAGATGAATTACCGGACTATCTGCGAGATGAAGTTTTTTTGGAACAAACCTTCTACACTTTGGAAAGTGGTGGTCTTCCATTGTCAGATAGTCAAACAGATCAGCCTGATTTCCCACCAGTCTCAAATGAACCCCTCACCATTCCCGCTCCACCTGATTGGCAGGCCAACAGATTACCCCTGATTCCTCCAGATATTATCGATGATAGTGGATCAAAGGCCGAGGTCCTCCGCATCCCCAATCTGGCAGTACCAAAATTAGCGGGACTCCCACATCCTTCTCCTCGGGATCCGACTATAAATGAACAAGAAACCGTTGCTCCACCACCCAGACCTGATGGCTCTCCTCAGTCTATTTCAGATTATCTTCAACTCGATGATAATAGGGAAACAGCTGATTTTACAGCAGATGCCCAAGCACTCTGGAAATTCATGGAGTCCGACCTATATAAACAATATGAACAAGCCCTTCGCCAATATGAACAGAAAGTCTTGTCTGAGCCTAAAACCTTGAAGCCGGAACTGGTCGAATACTTGGCACTTTTCCACACAATTTATCAAAAGAAGGATTCCTGATTCTCTAAATAGGGATTAACCTGCGTCTACACCAGGAATATCCCTGTTCATCATCATTTTATAAACCATTTCAGCCAACTCGGCTCTACTTACCCAGGCAGCCGGGTAAATGTTTGTTGTATCGGAATCGATAATCCCTTCATTCAAACCAGCCTGAACGTATTGGACATACCATTGGTTCAATTCAATATCGTTAATTTTTTGTAATTGCGTCAGATTAATTTCCGAAAAATCACTTTGGAAACTTCGGGTCACAATTTTCAGAGATTCTACGACATTAACCGGCTTTTCAGCTCGATAAAGTCCATCCGGATAACCGTGAACAATGTCAGCATTTTTGGCAGCTTTGACCTGCTTGGCCGACCAAGCTTTCACGTCGGTATCGGGAAAAGCTTTTGGTAAAGGAGAATCAGGAAGAGGTACCTGTACTGCTCGAACCACCATGGCCGCCGCTTCGGCTCTGGTGGCAGCTGCATTCGGATCGAAATAACAAGGTCGGCGACCACCCGTCACACCTTTATCATAGAGATAATTGATCGCTCCCTCCGCTCTATTTCCTGAAATATCCTGGAAACGACAGTGATTGGCTTGGCTGATCAGACCTCCCGGAACTACGATGACATTAGTCCCTCCAACATTAGATCCCGGCAATCCATTCTGTACGGTACTTTCCGTACTGCCACTGGAAGCATTACGCAGAAATGGTAATCTGTTTGAGTCTATGGGATGTTCTAGCCCTCCGCTTTCCTGAGCGAATGTAACGCCCGGAATCATCATTCCACAAACAAAAAATCCAAATAATAACCTTTGGGCAAAGCTCAATTTCAATGGTAAGTTTACTCTCGACATATCGGGAAATTAATTTGTAGAATTGTGGCAACTATAACATCCACCCGACGACTGACCAAATAAAAACGGCCAAATCTTCGCGTCATGGTTTATCTCCATCCTTTGTGCTAGAATCTCGTCCGAACTATCTTTACTTTTTGTTATGACCGAAGAAAATCGCCAATTAGCAGAATTACTTTTCCCAAATGTTCTCCCCACACCCCAGGAAATTGAAGAAAAATATCCATCCCGCAATTTACCGGACGGGGCAATGGTCACCCGGATCGCCCCCAGTCCCACCGGTTTTATGCATATCGGTACTGTTTATACAGCTTTGATTTGTTACAAAGTTGCCCGTCAAAGTAATGGCGTGTTTTTCCTGCGTCTCGAAGATACTGACAAAAAGAGGGAAGTTACCGGCGCCAATGAAATGATTATCAAATGGCTGGCTGAATTTGGGATTAATCCTGACGAAGGGCCCACTTTGGACGGTTCATCCAAAGGTAATTACGGTCCTTATACTCAAAGTCAGCGCCAAGATCTCTATGAAGTTTTTGTGAAAAAAATGCTCCAGGAAGGTCAGGCTTATCCTTGTTTCTGTACACCGGAGGAGTTGGAAGAAGCTTCCAAAAAACAAGCTCAGTTAAAATTGAAACCCGGTTATTATAAAGAATGGGCGGTTTGGCGCAACAAATCTCTGGAGGAAGTAAAAGCAGCTCTGGAGGCGGGGAAAAAGCCAGTTATTCGTTTCCGTAGCGAAGGGCATTCAGTCAAACGGATCAAAGTTGAAGATATGATCAAAGGAAAATCTGATTTACCTGAAAATGATAACGATATTGTGCTGATCAAATCCGACGGTTTACCAACCTACCATTTTGCTCATGTTGTCGATGACCACTTGATGCGCACAACTCATGTGATTCGTGGTGATGAATGGTACGCTTCTTTGCCTTTGCACCTCCAGCTTTTCCAGGCCATGGGTTGGGTACCCCCAAAGTATGCTCATATCGCCCCTATTCAAAAATTGGATCAAGGCAATCGCCGTAAGCTCAGCAAACGTCAGGATCCCGAAGCCGGGGTCATTTATTATTTTGACGAAGGTTATCCTGTTGGCGGAATTATCGATTATTTACTCACCATTGCCGATTCAGGTTTTGAACCATGGCGCAGACAAAATTCCACTACATCGCTCGACCAGTATGAATTGAAAATTAAAAATGTCGGACATAGCGGGGCGCTTTTAGATTTCCAGAAATTGAATCATGTCTGCACTCTATTTATCAGCAATTTGGACATTGCAGATGTTTATAATTTGGCTTTAACATGGGCGAAAGAGCATGATCAGCAATTGACGGAATTAATGGAAAACAATCGTGATTATTGGTTGGCGATTTTCGGTTTGGAAAGTGCCAATCCCAATCAGCGTAAAGATCTGGCCAATTGGTCCATGGTTAAATCCTATTATGGTTTTTTCTTTGATCAAATTTATCAGCAACTCGATTTTGATTTGAACAGCCTTTTGCCCGATCTAGACCTGCAGATCAAAAAATCAGCTTGTCAGAAATTTCTCCAAGTTTTTGACCCCCAGGATGATAAAGAAATATGGTTGGCCAAAATAAAACAAATGGCCACCGAACTTGGCTTTGCTCCCGAAGTTAAACTGTTCAAAACCAATCCTGAACTTTACCAAGGTCACTTTGGAGAAATAACCCAGATTTACCGCATCATTCTCACTGGACGCGCTCAATCTCCGGATCTTTATGAGATCATGCGCGTTTTGGGTAAAGAAAAGGTTTTATTGCGCTTTCAAGCATTTTTAGAGAATAATTAATCTCCTCAGCCCAAACTTGCTCTATCTAACCCAAGGGGGTATTGTTTTGTTATTCCTTAATTTAAGGTAATTATGAAAAATCCCTTCGAAAACAAACAGCCCAATTATAATGCTTTGGCTGCTGCCATCATGGCAATTATCGGTGCAGCGGTAGGCGTCGGTGTAGCCTACCAAAACTCCCATGTCCGCAAAGAGGTTGAAACCCGTGCGAAGGTTTTAGCTAAACAATTCCGTAAAAATCGCGCTACCATTCAGAAAAATGTCCAAGAGATCTTTGGTCAGGTAAGCGCAGAATTGGAGAAAAAATATTTGGAAGTGCAAAGTCAGGTTATGGCAGCCATTGACGAGCTGAAAATCCAGGCCAAGGCCAATCAACCCAATATCGAAAAGGCCATTGACGACGTCATCAAGCAAGTTAGCAAAGCGGAAAAATGGTCGCAAAAATCTATTGAAAAGTTTACCAAGATGTTGAAAGCGGAATGGGCCAAACAAACCGCCCAGAAAAAGACGTCCAAAGCTAAGCCAAAGCCTTCCGTCAAAACCAAGTCAGCCAAGTCTACAGCTCCCAAAAGTTTAAAGAAAAGTCCAAAAAAGACCAAGAAAGTTACCAAAAAACCAGGACGAAATGCTTAGACTTGATAGAGAAACATATTTACAAACTATCAAAAATTCTCCGGGATCATTACTTTTCCGAAACCTTTATGTCCAGGATGAAGCGGGGAATACCATCGATATTCTAGAAAATGGCCAACTAAGTTGCGCGGTTTTTGTCACATCAGTGCTCTGTCTTTTTGGAAAGATCGACAATCGACATGCGACCGTCTCCGGCACAGTCAAGGCCTTGTCACAGGCAGGCTGGCGTGAGGTGAGTATCGGTCAGGCGGGAGAAGGGGACATCCTGATCTGGGAAAAAGCCGGTGATTTCACTGGAGAATTACATGAGCACATCGGCTTTTATATCGGTGACAAATTAGCTGTCAGTAATAGTTCAGAAAATGGTTTCCCCATTATTCATGACTGGCAATACCATCAGTCGCGCAAAGTAGTACAGGTCTTTCACCATGACTGGGCCGCTGCCTAAAAGTCTTTTCTCCTCAAGTCAAAAAAACATCTGAATATTTATTAATATCCAGATGTTTTTTTGACCAATCTATAATGGAAACTACATGGCGATCAAACTGAGAGCTACACCCTTTTTGTCAGCGCGGCCTGTACGTCCAATTCTATGGACATAGTCTTCATAATTGGCCGGCAAATCAAAGTTGATTACGTGGCTGACATTGTTGATGTCCAGGCCGCGCGCCGCAATATCAGTGGCTATCAATACTTGCACCTGTCCGGCTTTGAATGCTCGCAATGCTCTCAGACGGTAATTCTGTGATTTGTTGCCATGAATCGAATCAGCCTTAAAACCAAAGTCCTGTAAATTCTTGGAGATCTTTTCTACTCCAAACTTGGTGCGTCCAAAAACCAAAACTTTTTCAAATTGTGGTTGGCGCAATAATTCAACTAATTTCTCAATTTTCTGGCCATTACCGGAAACTTTTACAATATCTTGTTCGACATTGGCAGCAGTTTGTCTCTGGACGACTGAAACCTTCACAGGATTATTCAAAAATTCTTGTACTAATCCTTCGATGGCTCTATCCAAAGTGGCGGTGAAAAATAGTGTTTGTTTGGCTTTGGGTAATTGGCTGAATACCAGTTTCATATCGTTGATAAAGCCCATATCGACCATCCGATCCGCTTCATCCAGAACAACATTCTGGAAACGATCCAAAAATAACCAACGTCTCTGATATAGGTCAATCACTCGACCTGGAGTTCCGATCAGGAAATTGAAAGGCATTTTAATCTGTCGGGCAGAATGATGAATGTTAGTCCCACCAATACATAGCACAGAGTATAAATTCATTCCTTGGGTAAAGGCGCGCAGCTCATCCTGTATTTGTACCGCCAATTCACGGGTTGGCGCGAGGATCAGGACTTTTTGATTCCGATCTGCCAAAATTTTATTAATCAATGGCAATAAAAATGCCGCAGTTTTACCCGTACCGGTATTAGCCAGGCCAATCACATCACGACCCTCTAAAATATAAGGGATAGATTGGTCTTGGATCGGAGTAGGCTTTGTATAGCCCTTTTGATCGATAGTTTTTTGTAATCTGGAATCCAAAGCAAAATCGATAAACTTATTTTTAATGTCATAAGTTATCTCTCCGGCCGCCGCTTCGACTTCTACTTTCTTGATCAACTGATCAATATTCATAGTTGTGCCTTGCAAACGTGGGCTCTTATTCATAGCGCCGCGTCGGCCGCTGCTGTTTCGAAATCTCGAACCGCCACCGCCACCTCTTTGGTAACCACCGCTAGGTCGTCCACCGCCGTCATGGCTTCCTCCTCCATCTCTGGAAAAACTTCTCGATTTACTTCTAAAATCATTTCTTTTGAACATAGATAAATAGCTTTATATAGCTGTTGGATTTAAATCGCAGTCGAAGTAAGTAACCAAAGCTATACTTAGCGCAATCTAAACTCCTAAAATTAAGTGCGTTAAGTATATAAGGAATCTTTCATAAGTCAAGCAAACTCTTTTGGAAATGATAATTTTTGGAAAAACTTACGTTGTAGTGGGCGAAAAAGCGAGCTGAGTGGGAAGCGAGCTGGTGCTCAAGCTTCCCACTCAGCGGGTCAAGTTAGACCGGGTTGTCACCAACCTGGGCAAGGCTGACCAGCAGTTCAGGCAAGTCTGCCTTGGACATATTTCGATGATGGCATCCTGCCTCGACCAGCGCCTCCTGCAGACGATAGTGGTCTGAATTGGCGATCAGAAGACCCTGAAAATGGTCATCGACAACCTTCTTGGCAAAAGCCAGGCTCGTTTCTCCTTCCAGAAATCCATCCAATACCAAGGCGAACAGGTCATGCCTGAACTCTTGATAGAGGCAAGCTGCTTCCAGTAGATCCATGGCCTGCAGGAGCACAAAATCCTGGCTCATTGCCATTCGATAGAGCTCCTGCAAGTCGATGTTATCCTCTACGATCAGCACCATCGGCATCGATCTATGCAACATATCCACCCCTTTCAGAAAATTGCTACAACGTAAGTCAAAGAACTCAAACTCCTTATCAGTAGATGCTTCGAATAAATTCAAAACAAAATCCTGCAAGACAAGTTATAAATCTATTATAGGATAAAACCCATCCTTGTCAATATTACTATCGGCTTTAGTCCGTTTCTACAAATCTATAAAACATTCTCTTTCCTATTTCTACGGTTATCAAATAAACCGCCACCACTGCTATCAGTGCATAAAGAATAGGGTTCGATAAGACCTCAAATCCGAAAAATCTACCCATGCCTGTAAACGGTAGGAGCCATCCGATAACAACAATCGCTAATGTAGAAAGTAACAGGCCTTTGGATGGGCGACTCTGTATAAAGGGAATCTTTCTAGTTCTGATAATATGTATGATCAGGGTTTGTGTGGCCAAGGATTCGATAAACCAGCCTGTTTGAAAGCCTGCTTCACTAACCGCATAAACCTGATAGAGCAAATAAAAGGTAATGAAGTCAAAGATTGAACTTATCAATCCAAATGTCACCATAAACCGATGAACAAACTTCATATCCCAGCGCTTCGGTCTAATGATATCTTCAGGATCTACCCGGTCTCCCGGAATGGTTATCTGGGATATATCATATAAGAGGTTATTCAGCAGAATCTGGATTGGAAGCATCGGTAAAAAGGGCAACCAAACTACCGCTCCCACCACACTAAACATATTTCCAAAATTGGAACTGACCCCCATCATGATATATTTCATGGAATTCGCAAAGGTCTTCCTCCCTTCCAGTATGCCGTCCAAAATGGCATGTAGACTTTTCTCAGTTAAGATCAAGTCTGCCGATTCTTTCGCTACATCGACCGCATTACTTACTGAAATACCCACATCAGCTGTCTTTAATGATGGCGCGTCATTTATCCCATCTCCCATGTAGCCCACCACGTGACCACCAGCTTGGAGCGCTCTAATCACACGATTCTTCTCATCGGGTGAAAATCTGGCAAAAATATTGTTTTTTTCTACCGCCACATTCAAGGCGTCATCGGTCAACCCGTCTATATCTTGGCCCAGCATTATCCCCTGGATTGGAATGTCCAATTCAGCACAAATCCTTTTTGTCACCAATTCATTATCACCGGTAATAATTTTTATCTTTACCCCAGCCGCTTCCAATCCCTTTACCACCTTTTTTGCATCCTTTTTGGCCGGGTCGAGAAAAGCTATAAACCCCAGCAAAGTCAGTCCTTCTTCATCTTTTACCCGATAGACTTTCCGTCCATCCAGAACAATTTTATCGGCAATCGCCAACACTCTATAACCATCTTTACTCAATTGGTAATATTCTTTTGTCGCCGCTATCCGATTTTTATCGGTTAATTTTACTCTTTTCCCATTCTTCCAAAATGTCGTACATATTTTAAATATTTCTTCAGGAGCACCTTTACAGATCAAATCACGCTTTTTGGACTTTTCCACCACTACGCTCATCCGTTTGCGGAAAAAATCAAAAGGAATCTCATCAATTTTTTTATAGCCGGTTGTCACCACTTTTTTGAAACTTTGCACAGCTTTATCCATTGGATTGACAATTCCAGTCTGGTAAATACTGTTCAAATAAGCATGCAACAGCACTTCTTCAGAATCCACCCCATCTATATCGCAGTATTTAACCAAAGCGATTTTATCTTTGGTTAATGTTCCTGTTTTATCCGTACATAAAATGTCCATGCTCCCGAAATTGGGTATAGCCACCAATTTTTTCACAATTACGCCCTTTTTTGCCATTCGTACCGAACCTATACTCATATTTACAGATAATATCATCGGAAGCAGCTCGGGAGTCAGCCCCACCGCTACGGCAATAGCAAACAAAAATGAATTCAGTAAATCCTTTTTCAACAAGATATTTAAAAGAAAAATCACCAATACTATGATCAGTGTGATTCTCATGATCATATTACTGAAGCGGTTAATTCCTCTGGTAAATTCAGTTTGTTCTTCGGCGCGGCTGATATTATGTACAATTTTACCAAACTCGGTGGCAGCATCAGTTTTCAAAGCCAAAGCCAAAGCCGTCCCGCTGACCACATTGGTTCCGAAAAACACAATATTATCCAGTTCCGCTAAACCGGTCTTTTTAGCGGTCAAAATTAGATTGGTCTTTTCTACGGGAAAAGATTCACCAGTCAGCGAAGATTGATTGACGAAAAAATCCTTTGCTTCAATCACTCGAGCATCCGCCGGAACCAGATCACCGGCACTTAGAAAAATCAGATCACCCCGAACAACATCCTCAATACCAATGTCAAAACGTTTTTTCCCTCTGATTACCGTAACACGGGTTTTCATTCCTTCTTTTAGCTTTTTGGCCGCGTCACCTGCTTTTCTTTCCTGAAAAAAATTCAAAAAAGTACTGAAGAGAATAATTACCAAAATAATCGCCGCATTTATCCTTTCTCCGAAAACACCGGAAACAATAGCTGCAAAAACCAGGGTCAGCACCATTGGATTTTTAAAATGAACCAGTAGATCAAAGACCCAGCTATGCTTTTTTTCTTCCACTAAAATGTTTTTACCATAGAGCTTCAGGCGTCTCTTCGCTTCCGACTTACTTAAGCCCTTTGGAGAGCTTCCCATTTGCCGAAAGTTTGTCTTGACGCTCAGTAAACCCCATTCATTTAGTGTTCTTTCGATCATTTTTATTTTTTATCTTTAAATTTCAGTCTGAATTTTTTTAATACTCTCGCCTTCCCAAACTGTATAGTATCTCTATTGGACTAAATCGGCTTCTCTAGCCAATTCTTTGCTATGCCAAAATAATATTCCCAAGCCAGTTACAGAGAGCATGGCAACCATTAGAAAGGTATAATAAAATCCCAAATAATCAGCGACCGCCGCTCCGATTGCAGCTGAAGTACCGGTACCGATACTGACGGCGGTCGAGTAGAGACTCCATTCGAAAGCCGCCTGTTTTTTATCTAAGTGAGTAGTCCAAATCCCCATCCAGGTCGGGAAAGAAAGCCCTGCACCAATCCCATAAATTACCTGCGCCAAAAATATAATCGAAATGTCCTTGGCTAACATATAGATAAAGGGGGTGAGCGTAGTCAATAAAGTCCCGATCAGCAGCAGTAAATGTTTATTATCATGTTTGTCTACATAGGTGGAAAATGGCAACTGCACAAGACTTTTGGTGGCAAAAAATATCGTACTTGCTATACCCGCCATAAAGATTGAACCACCGGCGATACTATCATTGACATAAATCGCAAAAATCGGCGCAATCAGACCAAATCCGGTCAGGATAAAAATATCGGAGATCACCAGCACGACTATGGTTTTATTTATTCTTATTTTCATCACTAGATAAAGTAATTCCCCTTATTATAGCAGAAAACAGCTTACCTTAGCGAGTTGAAAACCACTCATTTCGTAAACCTGCCCAATATCCCCCGGCATTGTCTGCGCTAGCCAAAACACTATTATTATATATAATGTGTCCGATTTACTAATGAAATCCCTATGAGTGCACTTACCGATATCAAAACTGGAGCTCTTATCAAAATAGGAGACCAACCCTGCCTGGTCGTCTGGAATCAATTCAATCGCAAGCAACAGCGCAAACCTGTCATGCGTACCAAAATGAAGAACCTCATCACTGGGGCTGTTTTCGAAAAGACCTTTCTCTCCGGAGAATCCTATAGCTTTGCTGAAATCGAAAATCGCACCTGCAGCTATATGTATCATGATGCTGAAGGAGGCCACTTTATGGATAATTCTACTTATGAACAATTCATCTTGCCTTCAGATCAAATCGAAGGCGCACTACTCTATCTCAAAGACGATACCGAGGTGCATGTAGTTTTTTATGAAAATAAACCTATTTCCGTCGTTATCCCCGTGAAAATGGTTCTCCGTATCGTCGAAACCACCCCTGGCGTCAAAGGCGATACCTCCGGTGGCGGGACCAAACATGCCAAATTGGAAACAGGAATTTCCATCAATGTGCCACTTTTTATCAATGAAGGTGAGGAAGTAATCGTCAACACTGAAACCGGGGAATATGTAGGAAGATCACAGCAATAGGCCAGTCCTCTCCGTCCAGTCATTTTAAGTCAATAAATAGAAAAGGTATATTCCCAAAAAATACCCTATTACTACGGCAATTCCGTGTATCGCCACCAGGGTGTTTTGACCTACTCCAACTGCCGGTCCAGTACTTTGCTTGCCAAACAGGATGGAGCCAAAACCTCCACTAGTTTCGCCCATGATGGATTTACTTGCCCCAAAAATAATTATCAGCAATGGCACTACAGCCATCAGCAAAAACATTACTCCGCAGACCCACCAGCCAATCGCCCCGCCATCCGACATTCCTGCTGGAGGATGCATGGCAAAATCCAGGAAATTCCAACCTAAAGATCCAAATAAAGCCGACCAGAAAAAAAAGTACCATTGAGGACTATTTTCAGTACTACTGACGATAGCGGCATAAATCAGACCCGCTATAGTCATGGCAAAAATAGATAAAGGCATCAAAAAAGTCACTCCTTTCGGGCAATGTACAGCAATTTGGTATGCTCCGCCTTCCGCACAATATCCTCCTACCGCCATAACTGATCTCATGCTGAGGTAAACCACCATCAACGACAGCGAGAAAACCAATAAGCTGATAAAAATCCCTAAAGCCTTTTTCATATTTCCCTAAATTAATAAATTCACTTGTGCTCCGATAATATAGCACCATTTTAAATCCAATCCAGCCCGACGGTCTTTCCAGAGGGTGTGTGATAGATACGGAACGAATCCATAGGATCTTTTTGGGCGAAAAGACCTGAAGTTTCTATATTACTCATCCTAATATAGGTATAGTCATGTTATAATGCATGGATCAAAAGACTTTATAAATCTGGTATGCCAGAAAAGAAAAACAACATTAGAAGAATAGATAACCTCAAAACAAACCTTCTCGGTTTGGGTAGGAAGGGTCCTCTCTAAAATAAAGCGGGTGAAATTGAAAAAGTTAATCAACAAAGTCGTCGTCAATTTTTAAGTATTCTAGGTGTTACCGGGATGATGGCTCTCTTGAATGAGGCCTGTGAAACCGTTACGGTATTCAATTTTCCGATCAGGATCTAAAGGAGGCCAATCTCAGAGATCAAGAAAAAATCACTGCAGTCGATTGTCAAAATTATCTTCAAGAAACTCTAGACAAAAATCTTCCTGTAAAGATAAATATCATCGATATTTTCCGGTTTAACGATGAAGAAAAGCAAATTATCGGAGAATGTTTGATTAATTCTTTGGATGGGCAACGTACACTTTTAAGTAAAAGCCCAAATATTCAGAGTATCAAAGCAATGGATAGTACCAGTTACGTGGATAATTATCCGGATAGTTATCTAATTACTTTTACCGATGGAATGGGGGTTATCATTGCCTTAAATCCGATCAGTTGCGCTTTTGAAGTAGTTGGCCAAATGCTTAAAATTGAAATGGACTACAACTTGAACTCCCCGGATTATCAGTCTGATTCAGCTAGGCGTGATTTTCAGCGAACTCTAAAAACCTCTCGTATTGAGGGCGGTAATTGGGTCGATTCTATTACGATATTTGAAAAAGACGGTGGGTATTTAGATCAAAACCTGGAAATATTACAAACATTCACTGATCGGGATAATAATGAAGTCCAGATCTGTGATTTAAGTACTTTCATGGACTTTTTGAAGAGATCTAAATCAAATCCTTTGATTAGCGATTTCCTAAACTATGTTAAATTACAAAACAATCATCTCGGAAACTCTATCGGGCATTCACCAGAAGTAGCCGAGTCATTTTTCAGTTTCTCAAAAATAATGAAAATCGAGGAATTGATCGAAATATTTAAGCTTTTACCAGCAGATCCGGAGATTTATGGGCAATTGATCTCCTTAGTTTTACGATATCACGACTATGACAAAAGCGACCGGGATCAATTTCGTGATCCGGTAACTACTTTACGTTCAGGCTGGGCCGATTGCGATGACTTTGCCACAATTAACTATTTCTGGGCCTATTTACATGGATTTAACCCCAATATGTGCGCCATTCAAAATCCTCGAGACGGCGCTGGCCACGTCTTCGTTTGGTATCGTGATGATAATGGGAAATTCGTCACTATGGATAATTCAATTATTGCAATTGGTCAGGCAGAGAACATGGAGGATTATATGAAAGGTAATCAGAGTTTAGGAGACAAATGGGAGGTTGTATACGATGGTCCAGTCTAAATAGACTGCTATTTTAAAGAGCTGGGATTAATGCCTTGACATATTAGTCTATTAGGTTTAGTATTATATGATCTTTGAAAAACAGTAATAAGAAGTTTTTAGGAAGAGCTGAGTGGCTGAAAGTAGAAAACGCCCTTCAGCCCTTCCTGAAACTTTTCTCCTCACTAATCATGGGTAGGTTCTCTAAGAAAACCTAATGTTAAAGTAAAGCTTCTGGCTTTACTCGCTTTGATAACTTCGCAAGGAGTCGGCAGGGACGTTCATTAGGGATGGTTCCTTTTTTATTTCGTTCTCGGGAAGCCCCGCAGGAAGATCTAAACAAGAACTGAACTTGATCCGGTCAGTAGTATCAGGGTGTTAAATATCCTTCTTGTCGCAAGCCAGGAAAGGAGTGAGACATTCTGTGATTGAGCAAGAATATTGGCAACTTTATTCAAGCAAAGATCATCGTTTATGGATACTGGAAAAGAAAGTCTTTTCTAAGGTCTATATTATGGGTAATGCTAATCTATCATCGGTCGCTATAACTTCGGTTGTGGTCGCTACATGAAGCAGTTCATTTGCCAAGTTTTTATACAATTTAATCTTTGTATTTAACTTTGTGGACTATCTTCAAAAATCTTAGGGGGCAGAGAAAGGTTTAGGCAGGGAGCAAAAAGGGTCATCCGTCAGGATGGCTCTTTTTTTGTGAAAAAATTGTTGTATTATGCTATATTCTGGGAGAAGAAAATCAAAAACAACATTCAGTCATGTCCAAAAAAGAACAATTTAAAACCCTTTATGCTCTCTCATTTGCCTGGCAATTGGGCTTTTTAATTGCTGCTCCACTGGCAATCATGATTTTTTTAGGGTTATGGGTTGACCGGATCTTTCAGAGCAGTCCCTGGTTTCTGCTGGGCGGCTTGGTTCTCGCTATTATCACCACTATCTACGAAGTTTATCATCTGTTATCTCCCTTGATTCATTCTGCCTATAAGCATGATTAATATAGGTTTACAACCTGAATATCTCGCTGTAGTCGGTGGTCTCAAAATCACCAATTCATTTTTGACTTCAATCATTGTTAGTGTGATCTTGATTGTTTGTTCAATCTTCTTTGCTTGGAAAGGTAATAAATCCGAAAATTTTCTGATCAAAATCATCAGTGTACTGCTTTTTGAGCTGATGAGATTAACCGATATGGTCACCGGTGATAGAAAATTAACCAAAAAAATCCTTCCTCTGATCGCCACCTTTTTTATCTTTATCGTCACTTCCAATTTGGTCGCACTGGTACCGGGTTTTCTGGGCTCTTTTTATGTCAATTCACCCACCGGGCCAATTCCACTGCTACGTTCACCGAATAGCGATCTAACTACCACCATGGCTCTGGCTCTCTTTTCGGTTATTTCAATTCAGTTTTTTTCACTGACCAGCCTCGGTTTGAAAAAATACATCGCCCGCTTCTTGAACTTTTCCAATCCGGTGGAATTTATTTTAGGTTTTTTTGAAATGATTTCAGAAGCGGTAAAAGTCCTTTCTTTTTCTTTCAGACTGTTTGGGAATACTTTTGCCGGAGAAATATTGTTGTTGATTATAGCCTTTCTGGTACCCTATATCGTTCCCTTACCTTTTATGATTTTGGAAGTCTTTGTCGGTATTATTCAGGCTTTTATTTTCGCGATGTTAACGCTGACATTTATCAAAACCAGCACGATGCGTCATCTCCATATAAATAAAAAAAGTAATCCATAATTTATCATTTAACTTACTTTAAACTATGAATCCTTCTGCCTTTACCATGGCCATTGGAACGATCGGACCCGCTATCGCTATCGGTATCATTGGTGGCTTGGCCGTCCTGGCCATGGCCCGCAATCCTGAAAATTCTGACAAAATCCAGATCGCCATGATTATCGCCATTGCCTTTGCCGAGGCAGTTGCCATTTATGCACTGGTAGTCGCCTTAATCCTTAAATTTGTACCATAATGCAGCAGTTTCTTTCTTTCCTTGGACAAATCGGCATTGACCCAAAATTACTAATTGCCCAGATCATAAATTTTGCTTTATTGCTCTGGATACTGAATAAATTTGTCTACAAATCTATCGTCAAACGTATTGAAGATGATGAAAAGGATCTACAGAAAGCCAAAATAATGCAGGAAAATCTGGATGCCGAAAAAGAAAAATTCCTTAAACAAAAAAATCGAGATTCAATCAAAGCCAAGCAATCTTCCCGAGAAAAAATAGCGGAAGCGGGAACCTTGGCTGAAAAAATCAAATCACAGGCTAGAGAAGAAGCCCAAAAGGAAAGGTCTGAAATGCTCATTCAAATGAAAAAACAATTAACTTCCAGACAGGCCAATCTCAAAAATGAACAGTTACAAAAAGTAAAACAGCAAATTTTCACCAATATCCAAGCTGTAACAGCCAAGTTTAGTCGATCCTCAGACTCGATTTCCACCAATATTCAAAAATACTTTTTGGCCGACCTGCCTGAAAAAATTGCCGATTTTCCCGCTGAAGCCTTCCATTCCACCAGCCCCCGGATCATCCTCGAAACTGCCAATCCTTTGACTGGCGGGCAGTTGAAGCCGGTTCAAAAAATGATCTCCGCCAAATTTACTCGTCCGGTAAAAATTAAAACAAAAACCAATAGCGACTTGATCGGCGGTTATCGCCTGGAAATTAATGGTTTGGTCGTAGAAAACAATCTACTCAATGAAATTCTCCATGCCACTGAAACAGTCTAAGAAAATCAAAGAAATTGGTCATATTTTATCTTACTACGCCGGTGTAGGGAAGATCAGCGGCTTGCCGCATGTGTTTCTGCATGAAACATTGGTTGACCAAAGAGGGCTGGAAGTGGGGCTGGTAATAGGCTTTGTCGAAGATTATGTCGAAGCTGTCTTTTTTGACGACAACCTCGATATTCAACAACCGATCTTTAGAAGTGAACGCATTTTTTCTATTCCTTTTAGTGCCGACTACCTTGGTCGAGTGGTAGATGGAACTGGGAAACCACTGGATTCACTGGGTACGATCGAGGGAGAAAAAATGCCGGTTTTCCGCGCTGCCCCCGCTATCATTGACCGTGATCCTGTCAAAACTGCCGTTTCTACCGGAATCAAGCTGATCGATACGACTCTTCCCCTCGGCCGGGGGCAGCGCGAGCTGATTATCGGCGATAGAAAGCTGGGTAAAAGTTCAATTGCTATCGATATTATCCTGAACCAGGCCCACGCTACCCCGGGAATTCACTGTGTCTATGTAATTTGCGGGCAAAAGAAAAAACAATTACGGGAATTACTGGATTTATTTAGAACAAAAAACGCTTTCAGATATTGTACAGTCGTGGCAGCCACAGCCAATGACTCCTTTGCCAAGCAATATCTGGCCCCCTTTGTCGGGTCCACCATCGCCGAATATTTTCGCGATCATGGGCAGGACGCCTTGGTCGTTTATGATGACCTCTCTAAACACGCCAAAACCTATCGTGATATCTCCTTGCTGTTGGAAAGAGCGCCCGGTCGAGAAGCTTATCCCGGTGATATATTTTCTCTACATGCCGGCCTTTTGGAAAGGCCGGCTAAATTGTCCAAAGCCAAGGGCGGTGGATCTCTAACCGCCTTACCCATCATTGAAACGGAAGAAGGTGACATCAGCGCCTTTATTTCCACCAATATCATCTCTATTACCGATGGCCAGATTTACCTAGAACGGGGGCTTTTTCAAAAGGGTTATATTCCAGCTGTAAACGTTGGTTTATCCGTTTCCAGAATTGGCTCAGTAGTACAGCCAAAGGGTCTCAAAGAAGTCACCGGTGGCATCAGATTGGCGCTTTCACAACACCGGGAATTACAGAAATTAGCCCAATTGGAAACTAAAGTCAGCCAGGATGCCGTACAGAAAGTTCACCGTGGTCAATTAACTTTGGAACTGCTCAAGCAGGGTAAGCATGTCCAGGTAATCTGGGAAGAGCAAGTCATCCTTTTCTACGCAGTGGGACAGGGGTATTTTGATGAAATTAAAAAGGAAAAATGGGCTGCCGTCGAAAATCTCCTCCTAAAATTCATCAAAGCCCGTTACGGCGACCTCTTGATCAAAATTCGTCAGGGAAAATTCGATCATTCCGTCAAAGCAAAAATCAAAGAGTTGGTCGAAGATTTTCAAGAGAACTTTTATTCTGAAAATACCGATGAAAAACTATCTTAAATTCAAAGGCGATATCGAAGGCTTCCAGGACGTCTTGGATACGGTGAAAACCGTAGAGAAAATTGCTGCGGCTTCTATTCATGATCTCAAAGCGCAGGTCCAAACATTGCAGTCATATAAACAGGAAATAGCCAAAACACTGGATCGATTTTCTTCCTTTCGGGTTCAGAAAAATCACCCTTTGCTACAGAAAAATAAACAGGGACAAAAGTGGCTAATTATAATCGGTGGTGACAAAGGTCTAGTTGGAGGGCTTTATAACCACCTTATCAATACTTTCCTTCAAAACAGCCAGCACTATCAAAAGATCCTTGTGATCGGACAGAAAATTAACGCTCATCTCGAAGAAGAGGGCGTTTTACCGGAAAAAGTGTTCCCGGCATTTTCTGATTTACCCACTACCGAGGAAGTCAAAGCCATCACAGACTTCCTTTTTTCAACATTTATAAATAAAAAGTTTGCTACTTTGGATATACTCTATCCGTCATTCGTTTCTTTGGCCGAGCAAAATCCGGTTACCGTACCTTTTCTCCCCTTTGATATCGAGGAGCATCAACCGGCCGGTCTCGTCGGGCAAGCAGACCTCAACCTCCAACCGGGGCTGCCCATCTTTGAGCCGACCAAACAAATTATTTTCGATCTATTATTAGAGAAGTATATCAGTGTTTATCTTTATGAATTTATTTTGGAAGCAAAACTTTCCGAATTTGGGGCTCGCACAGTGTCGATGGAGAATGCTTCCGGAAAAACCAAAAAATTTATCACCAAACTCAAATCCTCCTTTATCAAAGAACGTCGCAAAAACATTACTCAAAAACAGCTGGAAAGCTTTACTGTACATAATATGCTATGAACAATAAAATCGGTAAAATTACATCAATCAAAGGTGGGGTCGCGGAAATTCATTTCCCGGATGGACTACCTCCTCTTCACTCACTCTTGCAGAGTATCCAGAGCCATGCTCTTTTTGAAGTAATAGAAATGACCAGCCCCACAAAGGTCAACGCCATAGCTCTAACTCCGTTGGAAAAAGTCGAACGGGGTGAGAAGGTTTCCCTCAAATCGGAACAAATCTCTGTTCAACTCAGCAAAAAGATTCTGGGTCGTCTATTTGATATGTTTGGGAATCCACTTGATGAAAAGCCCTTTAATCCTGAGGTAACTTTACCCATCTATGGAAAAACCCAACCTGAAGAGCTTTTTGATGGCGTGGAAAAGAAAATCCTGGAAACCGGCATCAAAGTAATCGACCTGCTTTCCCCCTTCAAATACGGTGATAAAATAGGGCTGTTTGGCGGAGCCGGAGTGGGCAAGACAGTCCTGGTTACTGAACTTATTCACAATTTCTCTTTGAAAAAAATCGGTTATTCTGTTTTCGCCGGAATAGGGGAGCGCATCCGAGAGGGCAATGACCTCTACAAGACGCTTAAAGAATTGAAAGTTTTGTCTTCAACCGCCCTTTATTTCGGTGAAATGGATAAAGCCCCCGGTATTCGCGCTAGAATTGGGCTATCGGCTGTAACCGCAGCAGAATTCCTCCGTGATACTTATCAAAAAGATGTTCTCCTCTATATCGACAATATCTATCGCTACGCCATGGCCAACATGGAAATCGGGGCGATTTTGGGAAAAGTCCCTTCAGAACTAGGCTACCAGGCTACTCTGGAAAAAGATCTGGCCCTTCTGGAAGAACGCATCGATGGAAATAAAAACAATGCCATTACGTCGATTCAAGCAGTCTATGTCCCGGCCGACGATTTGACCGATCCGGCCGTTTCAACAATCTTTTCGCATCTCGATGCTGTTTTGGTTCTTTCCCGTGAGGTCGCTGAAAAAGGCATTTATCCGGCCGTCGATCCACTCAGAACCAGTTCAGTCAATTCCGACCAAGACATCATTGGTCAAAGACATTTCGATATCGCCTCTGAGGTCAAAAAGACCTTTCAGCAGTATCATCAGCTCGCCCATATCATCGCCATTCTCGGCCTGGAAGAGTTATCCAGAAATGATCGTCTGACCGCCAAACGAGCCGAACGATTGCAGAGGTTTCTAAGCCAGCCGTTTTTCACCACTTCTTCTTTTAGCAGTCATAGTGGTGTGTACGTACCCCTGGAGAAAACCCTGGACGGCTGTGAACGCATCTTGGCAGGTGAATTTGATGATTATGATTTGGACGCTCTTTATATGATCGGCTCACTTGATGAACTTAAACCTTCCTGATGATTTGTAAAATCCTCTCCCCAGAAAAGACTACTATTTATGAAAATGTCCTGGCAGTGAGCCTCCCGGGCTTTAATGGCCAATTACAAGTCTTGCCCCAGCATGCTGAATTATTCCAGCAGTTAAAAAAAGGACATATCACTATAGAAAAAGCTAACGGCGAACCGGAAATATTTGATATTATTGAAGGTACTTGCCATTATCTGGGTAACATTTTGACTATAGTTATATGAAATTATTCGGAAATATCACTTCAGAAGATAAAAATAAGGCTGTAGAAAGTCTGATTGAACATAGTTCACCGGATCTGGGATTCTTTGTGATGGTAGTCCTGTCTATTTCCATGGCCACTTTTGCTTTGTTGTTGGACAATCTGATTGTCTTGATCGGTAGTATGCTCATTGCGCCGGTCATTTACTCCATCCTCGGCACCTCACTTGGCATCACCATGGCAGACGGGAAACTAATTTTCCGGTCATTTTACACTTTACTGAAATCAGCTGTCATCTCTATTTTAATCTCAGCCATAATTGCTTTAATCTTTATCGATGGTGACATCGGCCAAAAACAAATTATCCAAAGCATCACCACCGGTGAACAAACCCTTATTTCGGGAATTTTAGCCATTATCGCGGGCTTCGCGGCCGCCTATGCCTTTGTTAAGCCAAAATTGAATGAAGCCTTACCGGGTGTAGCTATTTCTATTTCAATCGTTCCTCCTTTGGCTGTCGCAGGGATCGGGCTTGCTCATTTCAACTGGGGATTTGCCCAAAACGGTTTAGTGCTGTTTTTGGTTAATGTAGTCGGTATTATGATCGCCAGTACACTGGTCTTTTCATTATTCAATCTTGATGTAAAGAAAGCCATTGCCAAAGCCACCATAAAAAAGGAAGACCAGATTATCCAGCAGGAGAAAGAGGCTTAATCTCGTTAAATGCTATTGGCCAATTTAGCGATACTTTCTCTCAGTTTTTCCATATCTTTGATCTGAGCCAGCTCCAAAATTTCCTCAGCCAAAAACTCTGCTCTTTCCATGGCTTCGCTCAATTTTCGTTTTCCCCCGGGAGCCAGTTTGACGCTTCTTACTCTAGCATCACTTCCGCTCGCTCCACTGGTAACCAGCCCGACTTTTTCCATGGGTAAAAGCAGTCGGGTGACGCCGGAAGCTGTCAGTCCGATCTTTTCAGCCAAGTCTATCCGGCGCAGTGATTCCTTTTCAGCCAGACTTAATTGAAACAGAATGATAAATTCATTGAAACCCAATCCACCCAAACCATTGTCAAAACGACGAGTCAAGATCGCCTGGATCTTGGCCAGATTCAAAAATAATTTTACCTTGGCAGTAACTTCTGTCATAAATTTATAGTAATATTAATATAGTTGATAACTCAAGTATATATCAAGTATTTGTTTAAATCAACAATGTATCCACTCACAGGCTTCTACTACATTTTGAAATTCACAAAAATATACTATAATAACTGGGTTGTATAGATAAAACACAAATATATGTCCATAGATTTAAGTAAAAAGTACTCAATCTGGACAAAGCGTTCCAGTTGTTTTTTCACCCTCATTGTCGGACTGCTGTTTTTTAATCAAGTTCAGGCGGCCAGCGTAAATTATACGGTCTGTAGCGTCGCCTGCGACTTCACGACTTTGACGGGAGCCCTTTCTGATCCCGGACTAGACGGGGATCCTCTTGTCGATACGGTAACCCTGACCTCCACCTATGTTTTTGACAATGCTGCGGAAACCACCGGTGGCCTCAACACAACCTTTATTGTTCCAACAGGAGTTACCATTGCTTGCGATCCCGGAGCCGATACTTTCGGCGACGCCGCGGAAGCACAAATTAATATCTATTCCGGTAGTGATTTTACCTTGCAGGATTGTTCCACTGAAAACGTCCATTTTGATTCCATCGGCACAACCAATATCAATTTTTTGAATAATACTTTTTCCAGCTTAACTGATTCATGGCTTACTCTTACCGGTGTTGATGGTTATGAAATCAGCGGCAATAGCGGCATCCAAAGACTGCAGCTGCAGGGAGCGGATAATGGCCTGATCGAAAATAACTCGATTGAATGTCGTTTTTCCAACTGTGTTAATGTCGTCACCAACGGGGCTCCGGATTTCAGTGATCCTCCCGGCGACCCACTTGATGATCACATTTGTAATCATGTTCTGTTTAACAATAATACCATCACCAATTATGACGCCAGCTCAACCGGGGATTGGGTGATTGTACCAGCCGGAAAAGACATCAGATTTACCAACAATACCATCAAGTCGGCAGTTACCATGAGTGATCTGTATCTGACCATGATCACCGTTCAGAACGCCCAAGTGGAGTTTACCGGCAACTACCTCATCACACCTGCCAAGGTTCCGGGGGCTACCAATGGAACCTGGGCTTTTAATATACGGGTTGACCAGCATGACATCGATGGTACTTACGAACATAATACCGTCATTGGCCAAAATGTTTCCACAGCAGCCTCAGGTGACGCTTGTATCGGTGTTTTCGATGGTGGAGGAAATCCCAATGTTCCGGTAACAATCACAGCGAATTATAATCTCTGCTATCAAACCACCACTCCGCCAGCCGGCAACGGGATTTCCCTCAGTTATAATATCGGCAGTGCCAATGTAACCCTGAATGATAGCTACAACGGATTTTATGGTTTCTCCAACAATCTGTATGACAACACCGGCACCATTGCCAGCCTGAATGTCAACACGGTTACCTCCAACCCTTTGCTCAGAACGGAAAATATCAATCTATTGGACGATTATTATCCCAGTCCCATCAGCAGGTACCTCGACATCAACGGTTCTAACGATATCGGTGCCTTTTCTGACACCAGAGTCAATGATTATCTGCTGGATATCAGCTGCGTCGTTGATTATACCAGTTGCTTTTCCAATACTTTAGCTGTTTTACCCGACGCTCTTTCCACTGGCGATACAGTTCACATCGGCGCCGGAACTTACGGCTCGACCACTCTGATAGGCCCATCAGGCGGAACCAGCAATGTCACCGTCAGCGGAGCCGGCGACACTACCATTATTCATTCCTCGGGCGCAGAAGACACCCTCGTCGTCAACGGCCTGGATAATTCCACTATTCAGGATCTGGCTGTCGAAAACGCCACTGACGCCACCTCGGTTTATACCATTACCAAAAACTTATGGGTCTATGGCGGCAATACCTATGATCAGACTTTTCCGGTCTTTGGGGTGGCGGACGCTGCAATTTATATTCGTGATGATTCTTGCGATGCTGTCTTCTTTGACACTGACGGGGAGGATATCACTATCGCTATCGGTGGAGCGACGGACGACGTAAATGTCGGACTGGGAGACGTTTTCGGGAGCAAAGTGACGGTTTATATTCAGTCCAACTTTCTCACTTCAAATGGTTACACTGTCGATGCAACGGGATTAAATGACTATCTAACCAATGAATGTGGAACGCCAAATACAGTCGACCAATTTATCCCCAGTATTTTTATTGCCAATGGAGATGGATCCTATTCCTACAATCCAGCGGCAGCTACAGCAGCTTCTGCCACCCTCAAACCGGGCGAAACCGATCCACCCAGACTGGATCGCTCAACTACAGGCTTTGTCGCGGGCATCAGATTTATCGAATCAGACAATAATCTGCTTCAAAACATCAAGTCTTCCGGTAACGCGGTTGGCATTATGTTTGCCGGTAGTTCGGCCGGCAATAGTATCAATGAGTCCGTCGTTACCTCCAATGCCTACCATGATATAGCTAGTGATAGCTCTGGCTCCAATGACTTGAAAAACACTTTATTCAACAGAATCTCCAGTGACATCACCGGGGTAGGAATAGTACGGGTCTGGTTCAAAGCCAGAGCTTTTATCGAAAATACTTTAAGCACCCCGCTGAGTGGAGCTACCGCACTATTTCGGGATGCTTTTGGATTGGTCGCTCCTGCACTTGTGACCATCGGTACCGGCTATACTCCTTTCTCGGGCTATTTACACGCCTTTAACCTGACCAGTGCCTCTATCGCTGAAACAAGTGGGGGGTTCAATCCCTATGGTTTATCCGGTTCAGCTACCGGATATCAAAACTCTTCCACCACTGTCAACCTGAATACTCCCGATCAAACCGTTGCTTTAATATTATCCCCGACCTCTGGTGGTGGGGGAGGAGGAGGTGGTGGAGGTGGAAGTGCCCAGTTTGGCGCTCCTTCCTGTTCAGGCACATCCTGCAACACTACTTCTGGCCAAATCATCATTCCCGAGCATCCCAGTTGTGATCGGTCCGCAGATTCAACCGTTCCTTTCCGGGATATTTCCCATCATTGGGCCAGAAACTATATAGAAAACCTTTATCGTCGCTGTATTATTGACGGACGTTCCGACGATTTGTTTGTACCAGACGGACTGTCTACGCGCGCAGAGCTGGTAAAAATCGTCTTAAATACCTACCTATTCAGTACTTCTCCCTTTGAAGATTTATTTCTTGACGTCAAGTCAGGTGATTGGTTCGCCGGCTATGTGATCAGCGCCGCCAAACTCGGCTTTGTCGAAGGTTATGTCAACCTGGATGGAAGCTCTCACTTCAAACCCCATCAGGCTATCACCAGAGCTGAAGCTTTGAAGGTCATCCTCAGAGCCAAAGGTATTCAGAATTTTGGCGGTTACACTACCGACTTTGATGATGTTAAAAAGGACGACTGGTTCTATGATTATGTGGCTTATGCTGAGGCAAATAACCTTGTGGAAGGATACCTGATGACTGATGATAAAGAGCCGGATCAGCCGGTAATTGCCAAGTATTTCCACCCAAATCAGCCTATCACCAGAGCGGAAATAGCCAAGCTGGCCGTATTAACTCAGAAATAAAACCTCTCTCACCTCACTTTTCGTCCCTTGTAGAAAAGTTTTAAATAATTCACCAGCCAATATGACAGGCAGCCTTCCGTCACTTGTCATATTGGCAATTTTTTGGTATAGTAATATGATCTATAAAATAAATATTCACCTATGTTTATCAATCATCAGAGAAATAATTTTAAATTCAATCAGTCAAGGTTTATCTATCGGGAAGTACCTAGTCCTGAACCTCAACAGCCGGAAATGAAAATTACTGTCGATGTTTCCGATAATGCCAAGTCGATGCAAAAAAACTTCAAACTGGCCAAAGATTTAATTGCCCATTTCGGTGACAAAAATCCTAAATCACAAGAATTGAAAAAGGCCGTTGATGCGTATCAAAAAGCCAAAGAAGCCAATGACAGTTCCAAAGAATTCATGGCCGCTATATTGTCTTCCACCTTACAGAAAATTGATGCCGGAACCAGAGAAAAGGTGGCAGCCAAATCGGAGCAACGAGATCAGGCTTTGATGGCTGAACTCCAAAAAGCATTCAGTACACCGGATGCCACTACCGACTCACCTCAGTTGGCCAAAAAAGCCCCAGCCGATGAACAAAAGGTGGAAGTTAAAGCAGAAGCCAGGGTGGAAGACCAAACCGAAAAACCGGTCTACATGGGAGATGTCCCTGCAGGTGTTCGAGCTATGCTGAAGCAAAGACTCAGTGCTGATGTCTCCAAAGATGAAGCCCGAATGAAGGTTGGAGATGTTATCTACATTGCCCGGTCAAATCAAAGCGGAAGAATCGGTTATAGTAAATTAGGTTAATTCAATTATGTCTAATCCTCAACTTTTACAGCAATTCAACTCTTTATTGGAAACATCGAAAGCTTTTCAATGGCTTGACGATGTACAGCAGGCTCAAATCAAAGCGCGCTTTGCCAATGTCTCCGAGGAACAGTTGCAATTGGGAATTACAGCTCTCCAAAAGGCGGAGGCAGCCAATGCAGTAGACTACTTGAAAATCGAAAAGAACGAACAACTTCAAAAAGACTTGGCCGAAAGAATCAAATTGTCTATACAGGATCTGTCCAAAGATCAGCTCAAAGACCAGGAAAAAGCCTCTCAGACCGCAGATAAATCCTCCCTGGGCTCCCTGGATCAACAATTGAATGAAGTTTCTCAGCCGGATCAACCACCCAGGAAAAAATTCCTCGGTCTATTTTAGTGTTTCTTTGCTCAAATTCGCGGACGGATTTAAGTATCGATCACCAGCAACTTAATCGTATTTGCTACATTGGTAACATTTTGGAAATGGGGATAAACCAGGATATGTTGCAGCCTTTTCAAATTGTAAAATAGCAGGCTATGCATACCATTATTGACCACCACATTGGTTTTCTCTTTTTTGAAAAAGTCGGCAATATCCAGAACATTAAAGGGTTTGTGTTCAAAAGGTTTGCAATATGAATTAACGATTTTATCGTTGCGCACATCGACAAATACATAATATTTGGTTTCTTCCACTGTTATAGCCACTTCCGAATCCAGTCCATGATCGTCTTTTACCGGCACCGCCACCCGCATATTCTGTGATTTGGAAAATTCCACCAGTAATTGGAAATCTTTAATCTGTTTATTTAGTTTTAGGATGTTCGCATGCAGATAATTCAAATCGTTGCGCATGTCTTTGACGTCAACAAAAGGGTTAATCTGCAAAAATGCTTCTCCGAAAATATAAGTTCCAGCCCGCCTCATTCTGATATTGATCACTTTTTTAACGATTCTCGACTTGGTTAAAATAGTTTGCTCGATCTCTTGGACCAATACGGGATTGTCAAAATAATCCAAAAGAAAGAATAAAGACTGTTTACTGGCCGAATAACCTACTTTCAAAATCACCAGCGCCAGCGCGATACCGATAATTCCTTCCAGGTAGGGAATCTGAAAAAAGCTGGCGGCAATACCGACCACCACTATAATTTGAGAAAAAGCATCGTATTTTTTATCCTGGGCACAATTAATCAATGAAAGCGAATTTACTTTTTTACCGGCTTTCATCAAATAAGTCGCCGTATGAATCGAAATTAGAACCGAAACCGCCACTTGTGCCAGCGCTAACAAATAATATTGTCCCGTTCCCAGAACAAAAAACCTTTGCACGCTGCTGACCAGAATCTGGATCCCCAGATAAACAATCAATAACGAAGCTACGAACGCCGCGAAACTCTCCGCCCGATAAAAACCGTAGTTAAATGTTTTATTGGCTGAATTCTGACTCAGTTTTAGACCGAGATAACTGGCAAAAATACTGAACATATCCGAAAAGCTGCTTAAGGCGTCAGCCATCAAGACAATTATGCCGGTAAAATAACCCACCAGCCCTTTCATCAGAGCCAAGGCAGCAATCTCCAACATGCCCCAAAGGGCCATCCTGGTTCCATATTCCAAATCCGCGTTTTTTTTTGTGGCCACAGCTATAAGTTGTTAATCCCGTTATCATAGCATGTTTCGGCCAAAAAGTCATTGATAAATGATCATTCCTACGATCAGCCCATGGGGAATGATCCGCCTAACCTTCAAAGTTAATTGTCGCCCTAAACATGCCCATACTGCATAAAATTTCCAAAGCATCTGTAGCCATATTTGCCGGAATTTGAATTTTTGTTGATCCGGTGGCTGGCAGATTCTTATTATAATTTAGTTTTGGTATGGAAACTGCAGAAGAACAATCATAAGTCCCCTTTGTCTCGATCTGCAGCACTGTCTCCACATTTGCTTTAGCCGTAATTTGATTGGGATTATAGCCACCCCTGGCCAACATTTTTATCTTTTGAATGCCATTTTCTTCACTCACAGCATTGGCACCACCGGCAAGTTGTGTTGAATCTGGATTCGTGTTTCCAGCCAACAATAGATAAAAGATTCCGATGGTCAAAACTACGCTCAATAAAATCAGTGGGGTTTTCGACATATATTTTAGATATTAAATAATGGTCTGATCATTCCTAACCCTGCTAATCCTCCCAAAAAGGCAAAGATTCCCAGTCCTATCACTACAATTCCCGCCGATTTATAAAAAACAGGGGCAAACTTACTATTGGCAAATTTGTATGAACTAACAGTTATTAGTAGCAACATCGGGAGCGTCCCCAAAGCAAACATTAGCATTATTATACTCCCCTGAAGCCAGGACTCACTGGCCAATGAGGCAATCTGCATAGCCTGAGTGAAACCACAAGGCAGAAAGAATGTCGCTGCTCCCACCAACAGAGGTGCCCAGAATCCTTCTTCAATGCTAGTCAATTTTTTGAAAAACTTTTTGGGCAAAGTGAGTTGGAGTTTTTTTGTGAAGTGAAACAGGTCCAGTAAATTTATACCCAAAAGAATCATCACCAGAGCCGCCAACAGCCCCAGATAAGCAGTAATCGTATGATTGATGGAAATCGTATTACCGATCAGGCCTAGCCCGGCTCCCAAGACAGCGAAACTAATCACACGACCGGAATGGAATAATGCAAATGGTCGAAAAGAAGAAGTGTCCTGAGATACTTTCGCAGACAAAGAAAGGATCAAGCCTCCCACCACCGCCAGGCAGCTGGAAACCGAAGCGATCAGCCCGATAATCAAAGCGGTCCAGGGTGTCAGTCCGCCTTCAAATCCAAAGTTTATTATGCCCGACTTTTGCAGCATAAAAAATAGCAGCAGAACAACCAAGGCTATTGGAACAGCCAGGTAAAAGGAACCATAATCATTCTTTTTCACTTTTTTCTCCAACGATAAAGAATATTTATGAGCTTCCAGATGTGGGTTTAGAATATCCAGTAATTCCTCTGGTGAACTGGACAGTTCTCCGGTAATTTCCACAGTTTGTTTGGATAGATCAACCTTTACCGTTGAAACCTCCCGATTTTCGGTCAGGATATCCTCGATGAGAATTTTGCAGGCACTACAATGAGTCCCTTGCACATGATAAGAATATTTTTTCATAATTTTTTTGCTTTAATACGTAGGGAGTTGGAAACTACGGACACGCTGGAGAAGCCCATCGCCAATCCGGCAAAAACAGGGGAGAGTAACCAACCTGTAAAAGGATATAAAACTCCGGCGGCCAGAGGGATTCCGGCCAGATTATAGATAAAAGCCCAGAATAAATTTTGTTTAATGCCCAGCATAGTCATTTTTGACAATTTGATCGCGCTGGTAAGTTTGGAAATATCTCCATTCAAAAGGGTTATTCCGGCAGTTTCAATAGCCACGTCAGTTCCGGTTCCCATGGCAATTCCCACATTTGCTTGAGCCAGGGCCGGGGCATCATTCACTCCATCCCCGGCCATCGCCACAATCTGCCCGGAATTTTGGAGTTTCATGATCACCTTCAATTTGTCCTCAGGTAATACTTCACCCATAACCTCATCGATACCCACTTCATCCGCCACCGACTTGGCCGTATTTTTATTGTCACCGGTTAGCATGACGATCTTTATACTCATTTTATGCAAACGCTTAACCGCTTCAATCGCTTCCGGCTTTATGGCATCGGCCACCATTCCTATGGCCAGAATCTCAGCTTTTGACGCCAGAAATATCGGAGTTTTTCCGGATTTTGTCTCCTTTTCAATTTGATTTTCAGCGAAAGTAAGTCCCAGGTCAGCCAATAGTTTGGTGTTTCCGGCATAGTATTCAATACCAGCGACCTCTCCTTTTAAACCTTTACCTTTAATAATTTCAAAATTTTTCACGGCCTTGATCTCCACCTGCTTTTCTCGGGCATATTTACCGATTGCATCAGCAATGGGATGTTCAGATTGCTTTTCCAATGAAGCCAAAATCGAGATGATTTCAGCGTCCTTTTCCTGGCTTTTATTCTCAATACTAATCAATTCAGGTTTACCCTTGGTAATCGTGCCAGTTTTATCCACTACTACCGTGTCGACTTTATATAATTCTTCCAGGGTAGCGGCATCTTTGATCAATATACCTGCCTTCGCGCCTTTTCCGACCCCGACAATAATCGCCGTTGGAGTTGCCAATCCGAGCGCACAGGGACAGGCAATCACCAGAATCCCCACGAATGCAGTCAGACCATAGGACAAAGCTTGCGAAAATCCCAGATAATAAGTTCCTAACGTCAACCAAACACCTAGTGATAAAACCGCTATAACCAATACAATAGGTACAAAAACAGCAGATATTCGGTCAGCCAGAGCTTGTATCGGCGCTTTGCTTCCTTGAGCATCCTCTACCATTTTGATAATATGAGCCAACAGTGTTTCAGAGCCAATCTTGGTTGCCTGAAAGGTAAAAGCCCCAGTTGTGTTAATCGTTCCAGCGGCCACTGAATCCCCGATTTTTTTATTTACCGGCATTGGCTCACCACTAATCATTGATTCATCTACAAAAGAAGCTCCTTCTACCAATACTCCATCTACCGGAATCTTGGCCCCGGGTTTAACGATAATCAGATCGCCGTGAACTACCAAATTCACCGATATATCTAATTCTTTACCATCTCGGATCACCAGGGCGGTCTTGGCTTGCAGATTCAAAAGTTTCTCTATCGCATCACCGGTTTTAATTTTCGATTTAGCTTCCAGATATTTGCCCAATGCGATAAAGGCAATTACCACAATCGTGACATCATAATAACTATGCTCGACATTGATGAAGGCGCTGAGTGGTTCGGCGAAGGCGGCAATGATGAAACTGTAAATATATGCAACCGATGTACCAATTCCAATCAATGTATCCATGTTGGCTTTGCCATATCTGATGAATCTATAAACGCCCCAGAGATAGGGCTTGCCAACGACAAATAGCATGTAGGTAGCCATCAGAGGCAGCAGATGATGAAAAAACTCGGTAATTATTTTTGTAGGCGGAGAAACATACTGAAATTGCACCAACATATCCCATCCCATGACAAAAATACTGAAAACAGTTAATGGTATGGCTACCATGATTTTATTTCTCATCTCAGCAATTTCAGCCAGTTTTTCCTTTTTAGATTGATTTGGACTGGATTGTCCAGCCTGTTCGCCTTCGCTCATTTCCATTTCTGCAACAGTCGGAATCACCAAAGAATAACCCAGCGGTTCAATCAGTTTTGATAGAGATTCCGGAGTGATCGCAGTATCATCGAAATTAATTTTCACCTTTTCCGTACCATAATTCACTTCGGCGCTGACCACCCCTGTTTGTTTTTTGAAAGTCCGTTCGATAATTCCGGCACATGAAGCACAATGCATGCCCTTTATCCGGTATGTTTCATTTTTATTCATCCTAATTGGACAGGTTATAGATTTTTAGCAGCTCTGCTATGGCCTCTTTCTTGTTTTCCTTCATCTTATGTATTACGCAGGTATCCAAATGCCCGGCCAAAAGCTCTCTTTTGGTGGTTTTCAATAAACCAATCACACTATCCACTTGCTGAATTACCTCAGGGCAATATTTGTCATTCTCAATCATTTCTATCACTTTTGCCAATGTCCCCAGGGCTTGCTTTGAACATTTTAGCGGTTTGGCTTGCTGTTTTTTATCAGTTTTCATATGCGCAAGATAATATATAACCTGTGACCTAGGGTATAGGTTACAAATATAAAAATCAAGACCAGTTTAAAATATCTACCACCTGCTCAACTGCTAAACTATCTCTAGCTGTGCTATCATCAGCTAAACTTATTTATTAAAAAGTCCTCATGGCAGATGTTAGAACATTGATCGAAGAATGGTCCGTCAAAGATCTCGAAGACAACTCAACCCTGAATATCATGGTAGAAAGTGGTACTGAACTTGGGAATAATGCCCAGCCGGGAATCCTCGTCCATTATATGGGAAATATCATTACATTCGAACCAAACATCGTGGAACAATGGGTTTATAAAGCCAAACAGGCTGGACTGTCCGAGTTGCTTTTGGAAGACCGTTCCTGGATGGTTCACGAAGACCAATACATCAAAGTTTTTCTGGTGTTAGAAACTCCGCTTAAAGCCAAAGTCGAAGTCAAAACCCGCAGCTCCCAGCCAGTGATCAAAGAATACGATTTACCTTTTACAGTTTAAAACCCAAAAAAGAATGGAATGATTTTTTTCAAGGGCTTCACAAAAACAGTATCCTTAAAAGGATTCCATCTTGGTCAATTAAAGGGGTTACTTCTGTGCACTCAACTGATGATGATTCCTCTTCAATATGGACAACACACTCTCTACCACAATAGTGATCACCCTCACTATTCTTCATGTCTCCAAAGCCGCTTTGACACAATCTCCTAGGTTCTTGTGAAAAGATATACGCCCATAGTACATAGAGTGATTCAAAAATCCAGTAGGATATCTCGCATAATGGCCCCAAGCCTGATGATCCTCCCAATCGTGTTCATTAATTATAGATAAAATTCCAACCCCAATAGCAATTAAAGTTCCCAAAAGTAACAACAGAACAATCTTATATTTTGTTTTCATTTGAGTTTAAATTAAAGGGTTAATTATATGAAGTCGAACATGCACTAAGATGACCACTCTCTTGAGGAAAATCTACGATAGTGAGAATCATGAAAAAATATTAACTACATTAAGTACTGCAGAAGTAGACTCTGTCCTTGCGGAGTCAAACTCAAACTTTCCCCCATTGATGCCGCAAAGCATACTGTCTATGCAGGACTTTAATTTGTCGTGGTATCCACCTTCCAACACTGCAAAGGTAGGTACCCCCTTTCTGTGACAGCTTCCACCATCATTTTTACCTCATCAAACTCTGTAAATCCATATGTGACATTAATATTGGTTTCAAACTTTGCATATTTATTAAGTAAATCTAGTTTATTCTTAATAACAGAAAAAGATTTTCTACTTATCTCAGTGCTATGAAAATTATCAATACTTACTTCCAAATCAGATAAGTCTGCGTCATTTAGTCTCTTAATTATTCGTTCATTCAATAGATATCCATTTGTCGTCATTGATACTTTTCCAATAATACTTCTGGAATATTCAACTAAATCAATAATTTGAGAATGTAATAATGGCTCACCGCCTAATAAAGATATTGACTTAGTTCCAAGGCTATCCAATATATCGATCCTTTGTTTTAATATCAAACTATCTATTTCCTGGGACTTATTTTCATGTTCATTACAATAAGAAGACGATAAATTACAGTTTTTTGTGACGACCATTTGAACAAACTGAGGTTCAATATGAAATAATTTATTTTTCATTATCCATAAGATTAAACATTTGCCTGTTTAAAGATACAGGATCAAATCTGAATTGATTTAGTTCAGCAATTTTAACTCTATCTAAATTAATTACCTCATTAGTTGCCAATGCAAGTTTTCTTCTTATCTCCTCAACACCTTCATCTCTTTCCGGAGTAATGCATTTTCCTGAAATTTCATCCAATTGTTCAAATGCCGCATCAAATTTTACTTCATTTTTCTTCAATCTATTAGCTAGTTTCTGTGACTGTATGATACCTTTTTCATTTATATTTACTTGGTTTGACCTACCTGCAATATATATTTGATTTACATTATAATCAGTTTGTCCGTGTCTAATAAAATATATTTCCATAGTATTTAGTATTCTTAGTAAGAAAAAGCCAACATTATAACTTTATGACTATAGGATATTGGTTATCCAGTCTAGAGACATGATGATTTTATTACAACCTAAAAGTTCGCACCACTCTTTTGGGAGACATAAAAAAACGGCTTAATTAGGCCGAATCAATTTGGAGTTCCCTGCTGAGTGAAGTTAGAACTTTTATAGCGCTGAATCGGAGCCACCCCCACCCTTACTCAATATAATCTCCATTGCCCTTTTCAGATCGACTTTCTCCAGCCCATCCTCATATCCTCCCCACAACCCATATTGCCCATTACTTTGTTTGGAATATCCTCCCAATTTCTTCAATTCATTTATTTTGTCCATCGACCCAGAAAAGAAAATCAATTGCTTCTTTTTTTCATCAGCAAATCCAGTAATTACAATATTTGTAAAACGCCCTTTCTGTTGAATAACATGTAAATCAATCAGAAAGCTATACTTTGGGATGCGTGTCTCATAATGATAAATGTCTGGCTCATAAAAAGTTGGGTTTTGCTGATCCTCCTGATTAATTCTAAATTCTTCATCAGTATAGCCTTGCATCTTTAGATCCAAGGCTCGAATCTTTTTTATTTCATTTTCAGAATAATCATTCTTCACCAAACCATAAATATACTCCTGATCATTAATCGAAACACCACTTTCAAAATTATCCAATTCATATCCAATCAAGTCAGCAATCTGTTCAATTGAACTCTTCGAATTTTCACGATTAATACCAAGCGAAGGATATCCATGATGGTCCACAATAATGACTTTATGCTTTTCAGAAAGCCTCTTTTCAGTCTCCAATCCTGGCATTTCCATAATCACAACAGTAGTCTTTAGTCCATCAAAAGTCTCATCAGGTTCCTTATCCAAAGGACAGAACCAGGTTTTCTGTTTGGAAATTCTAACATCAAAGCCTTGTCTTCTTAGAATACCAATAACAGTTGCGCTTTCGGCATCGTTACAGGGGCAGATGATGGTTGTATCTTTTTTGTTTATAGTCTTGTCCATTAATTTTAGTTCTAAAGAAGTCAATATTACCTCTACAGAATTTTGCAGAACTAATTATCACATCTCTAGATCTTTTAATAAAGGAAATATATTCACCCATACCATTTGCGTCTTCATTACTTACAACACTTTCTATTTGTCTTCTATAATTAACAACAAAGTTGCTAACTTTTAACCCGTTACTTAATACTTCTGCTTCGATCTCATCTTGATAGTAATCCAGATATTTTTGAAAGTTTACAGGTGCTTTTCCTTCATCATGTATAATTTGCATACTTCTATACGTATCCAAGAAAAAATTCAAAGCGATCTGTAATAATTGAATTAGTTTATCTAAGTCTTCTTTGGTTGAAGGATAATGAACTAAATTTTCATAAAAATACCTTGTATAAGTATGAACAAGTTTAGAAATGGTTTCAATTAGCTTTCCTCGTTCCATTTCAAAAAATTCAATAGGGTCTTGGCCAATAATTACACGCTCAGAATTGGCTTTAATAGAATATATGATTGGCCCAATGATATGGTTACCTTGTTTAATAGAATCTAGAGAAATAATTGGATTAGAAAAATCGAGGTTTAACCTTTTCAACGATTCTATTAAGTCAGCTAAAACTTGGCATTCTGCCAAATCCTCCAATTTATTGAAAACAATTAACCAGTCCAGATCACTACTTACATGGGCTGGTTTATTGGGACTAGCCAATGAGCCATAAGAGGTTGCACCTAAAATTTTGGATTCATTGTTTAAATCCATCAAAGCATTACTAATCTGTGAATTTGCGGTTTTTAAGCCATCCGAAGTTGGAATTTGGCTTAGTTCGATCTTCTTTGGGGTATAAATTCTTGTCATAGGTGAGATTCTTGCTTAAGGGTAGAAATATACTATAATTCACTTGGACATTATTACAATTAGCATGGGAAAGTTAATTTGTGAAGCAACGACAATACTGCCAACTACACACGGAGATTTTGCTATGCATTTGTTTAAAGAAGACTCCAATAAAGAGCACATCGCACTGGTTAAAGGGGATGTAGCAGGAGAAGCGGGAATTATTACTAGGATTCATTCTGAATGTCTAACGGGAGATGTTTTTGGTTGCCAAAGATGTGATTGCCAAGATCAGCTTCATGAAGCTTTAAGAATTATTAATAAAAGAACACGTGGAGTGTTGCTTTAATTAAGGCAAGAAGGGCGGGGAATTGGTTTGGCCAATAAAATGAGGGCTTATAATCTGCAAGATGAAGGCATAGATACAGCTGAAGCAAATATTGCTTTAGGTTTTGATATAGATAATCGTCGTTATGAAACAGCAGCAGAAATTCTAAAGATCCTTGGGGTTACAAACATTGATCTGATCACAAACAATCTTAATAAGGTGAATGGGGTAACTTCAAACGGAATAACAGTAAGAAATAGAATACCAATAGTTTCAAATTCTACTATTAGAGATAGAACATCACTTTTTCACACGAAGCAGACCAAATTAAATCATACATTCGAAGAGGGTTTGCTTGCGTCAGTTTCCAAAGAAAAAGAAGATGTGTATCCTTTTATTTCACCAGTGCTAATCTATAAACCAACACCTCTTCCTGATGTGACTAGAGAATATAGTGAGCAGGTCGCAAGTGAGTTACAGTCAAAATTAGGTGAAGATTTGCTTCTAATTTTATTACAGGGCCCAAACATGAGAGGGGATGGATCTATTCATGATAGTAATTTTGATTACATCGTTTTTATAGATGATTCTTGTAAAGATAGGCTAAAGAAAATTATAGAGGTTAAGAAAAAGCTTAAAAAATCTAATTTATTGTTTTTAACCAAACACGAGTACATGGCTTATCCTCAGGATAGAAGGCTTCAATTTTTTGTATGTAGAAAAGTATATGGAAAATTAGATTTAGGCCTACCTCCATCTAAAGCAGATATATTAAAGAGTGCTATTTCCTATGCTATGCAAATAAAAGACACGCTTCGTCCACTTATAATAAATCTAGCAGAAAGCCCTGCTACACAAGATTCTTTAATGATAAAGGTTCATGAATGCTTGAAAAGATTCGATGACTGCTTCTTAAGAATAGTCGCACTATATTCAACGGGTAAATTCCCTATTCATAGAGCCCAACTGCAAGAGATATCCTCATCTAAGGCATTGGCTAATATTTTAAGTATATTGAATAATTGGCACTCAAATACTGTTACCGTTGGAGACCTGTTAGATTGTCTGAGTCAGGCAGATCGAATATTGAATATATTTCTCAGAAGATATAGCAAGCTTTAAGCATTTAAATACCAAAAAGTTCTAACTTCAAATTAGGGGTATGTTTTAAATGGCTAACTTAAGAGATTAAAACATTGGAGCTCCTTAGTAAACGAAGTGAGAACTTCCATCGCTCAAAGTAACATCTACCCCCACCCTTACTTTATATCAGGAATGAAGTAAGGCGCTTTTTCTCTGTTGCCATTCGTTTAGTAGATTATCTACTAAAATTTTAGGGAATCCGCTTTTTAAAAGGACTTTATTAAGTTTACCTTCTTCAAACCATTTGCTGGAACGCAATTCATTATTATCAATCTTTAAATCACCTCCCTCATATTTAACCCAGAAACTGGTTCTAGCTTGACCTAAAAACCCTTTTTCTTCTTGTAGTTTTTTTGGCCAATCATAAACCAGATACCAATGACTTTGCTCAATAATTTTATATTTAAAGCTCTTACCCAGTTCTTCTTCTAATTCACGTTTTAACGTTGCTTCTTTGTCCTCATTTGCTTCCATTCCACCTTTAACAAAGTCAAATTCATCTTTGCGAGCTTCATTTAGTTGTACTAATAAAAACCTTGCATCATTATCAAATATAATTGCAGCAATGCTAGGGCGATAAGTTAATAATTTAGACATGAATCAAGACAGTGATCTAATTTGTAATTTTAACGAAGCTCTGGGAAGGGTAAAATTTATAGAGAAGGCTTATAGTTTTCAACAAAAATAATGCTATGTATACAAGGGAAGATCAAAACCAAATCGAGCGTGCCATAATTTTTTTAACGAAAACATTAGAGGCGGCTAATTATAACGAAAAGCCTGTTTTGCTTCATAGTATAAGAATAAGCATGCAGCTTTATAACATGGAATATAATACGAATATCATAATTTCCGCTCTATTTCATGATTTAATTGAAGATTCCAAAGTGAATCTAGTTGAAATGGACCAAAAATTCGGGTCAAGAGTTGTTCAAATTGTTCACAACTGCACAGTTGATAGGACTATAAATGATGAAAAGGAAAGGTATATAAAATCCTTTCAGATTGCTTTTAAAGATGGGTACGAAAGCTTAGTAGTGCGCGCTTTTGATTTAATTGATAATTCTTATTATTACCATAAAACAAAATCTCAAGATGCTTTTTATAAATTAATAGACAAGTTTAACTACTTTGTAGACCTTAGTAAGCCTAAACTGGAGACAGAAAAGGTTTGGCCATTTCTGATAGAAAGACAAAAACAACTAAATTCAGAGACGTATTAGAGGTAGATTTGCTCTTGTTTAAGCCTTAAAATGGTCTTGGAACTGCTTAGTAGAGGAAGTTCGAACTAGTCTAATCGAGAATAAGAAAAATTTCCGCCTTTACTCAATATATTGATAAATGTCTAAGGGAGGCCTAAAATCTACAATACTAATCTCAATATATGGCAATCTTTATTTTTGATATAGATGGAACTCTTTGCGAGGATAGCTCAGTACTTGAGGAGGAAAACATAAAAGTATTAGAAAATCTTAAGTCTAAGGGTCATAGGCTTATATTTGCAACAGGTCGCGGTTTAGAAGCTGTGAGAGACGCCTTTCATCACAATGAAAACCTTCTAAATACTTTGATGGCATGTGAAAATGGATCAAAATTATTCTCAAACGGTAAAATAATTTCCGTATCGAAGTTTTCTAAACAAGAAGTAAAGCTGATTCTAGATTTAATTTTCGTAAATAATGATAAAGTTGAGTGTATTGATTTTTGGATAAACTCAAAATTATACACATTTAAAACTCCTAGTTTTGCTACGCCCTCCATTGAAGATAGGTATAGAGTAATGATGAGTTTTGCGGAATCTATGGATCTTATCCAGCAACAAGAACCTACTATGCTAAATGTTAATTTCAATTTAAGACCAAGCCCAATATCCTGTAACTTAAATATATTGGTCGGTAGCCACTCCATGCAAATCCTTCCACTAGGAGTAAGCAAAGCAAGGCTTTATGATCATATCGATCTAAGCTCAGAAATGTATCTATTCGGCGACAGCAACAATGATTTAGAGCTATTTAAACAAGGCAAGGAGATTAATAAATCAATTTATCTTGTTGGAAAGAATCTTGATTTGAAGCCATATGCCGCACACAATATAAAAGGAATTGGCGAAGTTTTCAGATATTTACAAAGTAATTTTTAAATCATCATATCCAATAATAAACTGCTCAGTTTGATATTTACCTACCAATTGAGCATGAGGAGCCATATATCTACTCATATGAACTGAGATCGTTTTGGCCGAATTGAGTTTTTTAGACAAGGCCATGGATTCCTCAATTGTCATGTGATACCAATCTTTTTTGATATCTTCTGGAATTGTATCATTTACATCAATATATAATTGTTTCACTTGTTCAAAGTCTTCAGAGAAAGTATCAATTAATGCAACATCACAATTCATTAAAGCTCTGATAGATGGTTCTGATAAATTTGCATTAGAATCAGTAATAATGGCTATTTTTTTACCTTCACTTTCTATGATGAATCCACTACATGGGAAACCATGGTTCATTTCTACAGAAGTTATTTTTATATCGCTGCCTAGTTTAAAATCAGAATTAACTTCAAATGGAGTAAATTTCATTACCCCCTCTCTTTCTAAATATCTCCAATAGTCGATATGTCTAGAAGTAAGAGGATGGTTAGTATAGAAGCATTCTGTCGGTTCTGATCGGCGGTAAAAGAACTCTCCCAAGCCGTTGATATGATCTGAGTGACTGTGCGTTAATAAAATATAATCAACCTCTTTAAGAGCAAATTTAGAATTTAAACACTGCCATTTAAGGTCTGGGTTTGCATCAATTAGAATTTTTTTGCCGCTACATTCAATTAATACGCCAAAGCGAAATCTCTTAGAACCTGGATCCATGTCACTTGCTTGATTAGATCCATAAACTGGAGTTCCTAGTGTGTCTCCTGAGCCAATTAAGGTTATTTTCATAGAATTTATAAAATATTATTAATTTGTTTTATCCAATTTTGCAGTGATATTGTTTCTATTTTAGGTACTATCTTTTGATTTTGCTCTGAATTTAGCTGCGTTTCGTCCTTCAGCAAAGCATAAAGTTTTGAGCTAAATGAATCTTTATCATTGTAATCATAAATATATCTATCGCAATCTATGAATTCAGCACATCCAATAGTATTGGATATCAACATGCCAGCATTCTCTTGCGCAGCTAACAGATACTCCATCGGTGTAACTGGAAAACCATCATATTTCGAACAACATGCTAAAACATCTGAAAAAGAATAAAGTATTCTAATCTCTTTTTTACTTAAACTTTCATTTAATATGAGAATTGCATCTTTATAAGGCGAGTTATGTATAAGATTCAAAATTTGTTCTTTCGCTAATTTATAGATGATAGAATTGTCTCTATGATTTGGTAATACTAATAATAAAAGAGGGGATATGTCTTTAAACTCGTACCTAAATTTTTCATAAGCTTTTACGAGAAATGTTACATTTTTTACAAAATCCATTCGGCTTACATTCAGAATTACTCTATCTTCCGCTTTAATAGACAATTCGAATTTATTTTTTACTAATTCATCAAATTCATTTCGATTAGCTTTTTTTGAAATAAAATAATCCCAGTCAGGACCTAAGGGCAGCGAAAAAACTTCAGTCTTGATACTATCATTTCCAAGAATTATTTTGCATGCTTCGACGAAGTTTTCTTTATATTTTTCAGTTAAGAAAAACAGTCTATTGCATTTTGACAGAGACAATAGCATTAATCTTAGAAAATCTGGTTCATATTCCTTGTAATCCGAAAAAGGAATAAACCAAAAAAAATTAATTTTGTAGGATTGATCTAAGCAGTCGGGTAGAAGAAATAGATGATAATCACAAATAATCAGATTTTTTTCATTATCTCGCCGAATCTTATTTGCAAGCATTGAAGTAACTGTTTTAAAGTCTTCAAAATATTCTTTTGAAATAGCTATATCTCTGAATCCAAGTAAGTTTGGACAAAGGTATTCTGAAACATATTTGTAATAATATCTTTCATAAAGGACTGCGTCTAAAAATAAAGGGTCTAAGATATCATACTCAGATTTGAGTCCTTCCTTATCTCCATGATAAACACAAATCCATTTTTTGGATAAGCTTTTTGCTAGCATTGAATATGCATCTTTAGTGCCACCAATGGCCTTGTTCCTTACGTTACTGGTTTCAAAATCAGGTCCTCTATTGGTAATCAATAAGTATCTTAACTTTTCCATAAACTAATGCCTTTAGTTGATATAAATTCCCTAATTTCTAAATAGTGCCTTTCAAGTATCTGTGACTTATAAATTAGACATGCCTTTAGATGCTTCTCAATGGAGGTATCGCCCAAAGATATCTTTGTTTTTTGGTATTTTTTGAGAAAATCAAGAGTAGAGTCATTTCTCACATTTCTATTGGCATATGGTAAATCTTCATAAAAAAGCACATTAGGCATATTTTTTGTCGCCTCTCGACAAAGCAAATGGTCTATATGTGAGCCGAAGGCGGAAGGTGCGATAACATAAGTGTCATTATCCGCAAAGGGTTTTAACGAGAAGCTAATCTGTTTGATTAGATCTGTTTCATCTAAGCCCTCTCTATCTAAAAAAATATCCTTTCGACTATGTCCTCTTAGCAGAGCTTCTTTGAAATCTAAATTTACAATTTTATTTATACCGAGCTCAAATAAAGCCAATTGATCCTCTTCCTTTCTAATTTTAGTTGCTGTTTCAGCATCAATTTCTTTGTCATAACAGTAGTTTGAATTGGAAAAGACGTTTATAATTGTAATTTCTACATATTCTTTAAGTAAATATATCAAACCTCCCAAAGAGAAGACGCTATCATCCAAGTGGGGTGATATGATTAATATTTTACTTTGTAGATCTAATTCTCTCTGCAATAAAGTTTCTAACTTTTTCTTCATCTGCTATTAATGTATTAAGTATGGATCTAGATAATTCTATTAATTGCGTATCGTTCATGCCTAACAAAATATCCTCTTTTGAAGGGAGTGATTCTTCGATTGCGAATTTATCAAATCCAACATGAGGATATTCTTCCAAAACCATTTGCCTCATCCTAATTGCTTCATCAATTCTGCTTAATAAAGAAAATGGCTTAGATAAAATTGATGATATTCCCCAATTGATTATTTTTTGAGCATTTTGAATTACAATAAATGGTGGAAGAGGTGGGGCATTTACGGTTTTGCCTTGAGAGAAAGTTGTAGATATATCAAGCAAAGCTGCATCACTTACAATAAAAGAAGCATTGTCAGGTCTTAGCTCGTCTTCGCTTACAATAGTAATGCCTATCTCATCGGTTTTTGGTCTAAGTTTAGATTTATTTATAAAAATATCTTTTAATTCTCCGCTTCTGTATTTCAACGCATCAAAAGCTATGCATCTTGTATTTCCAGTAATAAGTAAAATATCTATATCTTCAGGCAGAAGAGCATTTCTTCTATAAAAATAACTGCCATACAAGCCATATCCTACTAAACTGGCGTTCGATCCAACCATATCTTTTACAGCATTTTCCAATATCGGTTTGAGTTTTGTCTGGTCAATATTGCTATGTCTATCCTCAGCAACTTTTTTCGCAGCTAAATCTCTAAAGTACCAATTGTTTTTAGTGGTTTTACTAGCGTCTCTTAAGCCGTTAACACCCCAATTAGGCGTACAATCAAATCTTACATCACAAATTCTACTTTTTATGCTCTCAACAATCTCTGGAGGTAAATCCAAATCAGTAATATCTTCAGTAGTTCTGCCTAAAAGTAGTTTTTCTGATGCTCTATCTATAAAGTATTCATTCATGGTTAATTTAAATTAACCATTTGAATATATGTCAAATTTATACTTAAATCACATTAAATAAAACTAAAATGTTTATTAAAAAGATAAAACTCTAGATAGTTGCGTTTGAATTGCCTTTAATAAGCCAATATGACTCTAATTGGAAAATGATGAGTCATTATTTTGTCATAAAAAGATGAATGCGAAAAGCCTTATTTATGTCTTATTCAATGGCTAAAATGGTCTTGGAGCTGCCTTTACCGGCAAGTTCGGACTTATTTCAAAGAGAAACATGGAGGCTAGCCTCCATGAAAATTTTGCAAAACTCCAACGCTCACGGCTGCGCCGGCCGCCGCCTTTCGGCCGGCGCATGCGGGCAGAGAGGTTGAGAAAGAGTTGAGCAGCGGGCAGGCAAAAATTCCTCCCCCAGACCCCCTCCTTTTTGCCTGCCCGCCGGAAAGAGTCTCCTTTTTCGGGGTTGTTAATTTTTACTGATTGACTTCTATCTATCATTTGTTATCATTTGGTGGCATATGGATAATAATACTAAAATAAGTGAAGTAGAAAGACGGTGGCTCTCTGTTGAAGAAGCAGCCGAATATCTTGGTATAGGGAAGACTGTTTTGTACACTCTGACTCGGCAAGGAAAAATTCCAGCTAATAGAGTCGGGAAAAAATGGACTTTCGAGAAAGAGCAACTCGATAAATGGGTTCGCTCTAACCAGCCGATTGAGTCTTTTTTTACGAGCATTGATTTTAACATCGAATCAAACGAGGCTCTTCGTGAACCGCAGAGAGATGCTTATCTCCGTGTAAGCGAATTTTTCTCTGCTGGGAAAAACAAAGCAATCATCCAAATTCCAGTCGGATGTGGAAAATCGGGACTTGCTGCACTTTTGCCTCTCGGGGTTGCGCGTGGCAGAGTATTGATTATATCGCCAAACCTTACCATTAGGGATGGCTTGTATGAAGCAATGGATATCACAAATCGACAAAAGTGTTTTTGGCGAAAAACTGGAACACTGGCGGATGCTCAAATGATTTCCGGCCCACTCGCCTGTACTCTCGAAACTGGAAATATTTCTGTTACTGAAAAAGCGCATGTCGTCATTACAAATATTCACCAGCTCGCCACAAACGTTGATAAATGGCTCACGCAATTCCCCGACAAGTTTTTTGACATGATCGTTATTGATGAGGCTCATCATAGCGCGGCTGAAAGTTGGAAAAAAGTTCTTGAGAGATTTCCCAGTGCAAAAGTTATTCACATGACGGCTACTCCTTTCCGCAGCGACCGCCAAGAAATTGACGGCGAATTGGTCTACCGCTATCCGTTTAGAAGCGCGACTCTTAAAGGTTATATTAAGCGATTGAAAGCAAGTTACGTAGCCCCTTCGGAAATAGAATTGGAATTTGCTGACAAGCAAGGGAAAAAATATACACTCGACGAAATTTTAAAGTTAAAAGAAGAAGACTGGTTTAGCCGGGAAGTTGCCCTCGCGAAACCTTGCAACCAACACGTTGTTGATAGCAGCCTCCAAAAACTCGAGGAACTTCGACAAACGGGCACCCAACATCAGCTGATTGCTGTTGCATGTACCATCAATCATGCAAAAGACATCCGAGCGCTCTACCGAGAGCGAGGTTATAGTGCAGAAGTTATCCATAGCGACCAGGATACTGAAGAACAAAAGAAAATTCTCGCCGACCTAAAGAACGGAACGCTTGATTGCATCATCCAAGTACAAATGTTGGGAGAAGGATTTGACCATCCTAAATTGAGCGTTGCTGCCATTTTTCGTCCATTTAGAACGCTTACGCCATACATCCAATTTGTTGGTCGAATAATGCGCGTAGTTGTCCAGAACGATCCAGCTCATCCGGATAATATGGGGCATATTGTGACCCACCTCGGGATGAATCTTGATCAACGTCTGAAAGAATTCAAACAATTTGAAAGCGACGATGAGGCATTTTGGGAAAAAGTTATTGACGGAGAAGAGCCTGAGGTGCCCAAAGGAGTGCGGGAGGGCACGACGCGGCTGAGGGTTGGAGAACCAGGCATAATGGTGAGTGGCGAAATAGTGGATTCCTTATGGGAAGAGGATTTTACGACTGCAGAAGATCAGCACGTTGTCGAAGATCTTCGCGATAAACTCAAAGCTCTTGGTTTGGATCCGAGCAAAGCGGAAGAAATCGTCAAAAGCTCACGGACAACGGGCATAATCCGTCGATCTCCAGCCGAACCCTTTGCGATCCAGCCGCAAAAAGAATGGAATGAGGCAAAAAAAAGGCTTGATGAACAGATTACGCGTACAGCAAAAATTCTCCTGAATAATGCAGGATTGCAAATGACTGGCACGGAAATGCCTTACAGATATTCGGGTCTGAACGTTAGGGCGAAAAATAACTTCATCGCAGCTATAATGATGGTTAATAACGCAGTGAACAAGCAACTCGGGAAAGAGCGAAAAGATTGCAGCACTGATGAATTTAGGTCCGCGATTGATTCTCTGGAAAAAACACTTCAACTTCTTGTCCGCAGGGTCAAAAAAGTCCAAAGCGATTATGAAAAACAACAAACCTAAAGGAAAAACGCCATCCCTCATTGGGTCTTCGAATGGCAGGCCTAAGAGGATTGACGTTCAAAGAAAAAGCGAATGTAACCGTTGCAGCTGCGAAATCCAATCTGGACAAGACTGCTTCGGAATCCCTAAAGCTGGCTCCGGTTTCAGTTCTGTAAAGAGATATTGCAAAACATGTTTTCAGAATATTCTTGAACAAACGTACAAGGATTTGGAAGAGATCAAGAAGCTGTGACTGCAACTCAAGGAGATTGCTCATGAAAAAATACTCAATAAGTCTTTACTTATTTTTTCATACCAATCCTTTCCATTTTTTACCCCAGTCTTTAGCCCTACAAACTTTTCAAGGGCTGCTTTAAGATCTTTAACGCTAAATTTCTTCTTCTTAAAATTCTGTAAAATCGCCACAACTTGCTCCGTAGAAAATGGCACAATATTGAGATTCAAAAACTCGTCATTTATGTGCCAAGAGGCATTAAACAACTGCTGAGCCATGTTTGGTTCAATCCTTGGGGCCACAAAAATGCCAAAAACTGGTTTTCTAGAACCTGCGGACATGGTTGCAACGTGCTTAGGCACCGAAGTGTATTCAGCCGCCCATTGGCTTACTGACTGATGTAAAGTCACCTCACAAACTATTGCAAAATCTTCATAATTAAAAACCATATCCGGTACACCACCTTTTGCGTGATGAATTGGTTTAAGTTCTTCATCTATTTGAAAATTCCTTGTCTCGGATATTGAACCAACAAGCGTATTGATTGCCAAAAAAACTCTCCAAATAGCCCATTCATAATAAGCTGGAAAGTAAGCATCACCTCCCAAAAGAGAACGAGATTTTATCATCTCAAAATAATCAATAATGTCGTCTATTTGCTCATCCAAGGATTGATCTTTGTAAAAAAGATATTCCTTTTGCTCAATGAGTTTTTTCTCCAATTCTTGGCTTATCTTTTTCAACTTTGGCACGCTCCTCTCAACGGTCATCAGTGGCTCCACCTCTATACCAGTCCTTTCCGATAAAGCCTCAATTTGTTGCTGCAAGTCGCCAACATTGAGGACCATAAACTGTTCATCATCCAAGGGCAATTTCGGCAACTCAGGGTTATAGAAATATTCCAAATAATCCTTGTCCTCAAGAAAATCGGCCTCCTCTGCCAAGATGGATTTTATAAGATCAATCTTATTGTTTTTGATTACAATTCTATCCTTATTAAGGCTGAAAAGCCCCGTAGTCATGACATAGCGTATCTGCGAGTCGGAATAATCTTTCAAAGTTCCGCCCTTCGTCCCTACAAACTCATCAAGATAATAGTCAAAAACTTTGGTTAGGCCGCTACCAGCAGACATCAATCCCTCTATCTGCTTTGTCATTTTCTGCTTTTTTGGCTCTTTGCCAAACAAAATTTTTCGTAATTCATTTTCAAAATCTGGAGATTTCAAAAAATCTTTCGACTTTTTACTCGCAGCCAGGAGATCAGAAATAACTTTTTTAGCTCGCGAAATATCTTCAGAAAAAATATCCGCTATCATCTCTTTAAGCTTACCTCGAAAGTAATCAAGTTTAGGGTTATTCCCCTTAATTGCACTTCTTTCAGTGCGATACTTCGCTATTTTTGTAACCGTATCTGCTATTTTTTCATCACGCAAAGTTGTAATCACATAGAGCCCGATTTCCTCTTTTGTTAAACCAGAAATGCCTTGTTCACAAAGTCCATAAATTACTCCAAGAAATACTCTAAATGGATGAACTTTAAATTCTTCATAATTCTTTCCATTCTCAATAACTGAAGGTAATTGATACTTTAAAAGCTGGCGAAGCATTGCTTCTTCAAAGGTTATCTCGTCGTTCACAAGCTGATTGCCAACTTCTGTTATTTTAACAGGTCCCTTATCTACATCTTTCCATGCTCGTGCAAATCCAAGCTGATTGAAAGATGCAGCCCATTTACGGGCGAAATGAGCCTTTCTTTCTGGTGTAATCTTTTCACTTTCACTTTCAAGAATGTCGTTTTTTTTAGCTTCATCGTAAAATTCAGCCTGTAGTTGGTAATCCCAGATTTTTCCTTCAAATTTTTTGAGGAGTTTCAATCCGTCTGGAATCCTATTTGGATTGCGAATGGTTGTATTGCCAATATTCCACTGTTTCATATGTTAATAAGCGATAAATAGATATTCCTTTACGGAATTTTTGTTGTCACCAATTTTATGATTTTGGTTACCAAAAGAATACTTGTGATCAAACTCCTTAATATCTACAGTTTTTCTATATTGCTTGAGAATTTCAATCATTTCCTCTTTAGTTGGCAAAGAATTCGAAGAATAAGAGACAACCAGAATTGACTTGGGAAACATTGCAAAAAGCTTATGAAAAGCGTTATAAACGCTAGTCTTTGAGTCAAATTGAGTCTGATACTTCTTTATTTTTTTAGTCTTTGTTGAAGTTTGAATTTCTACATCTTGCCAATATGAAGCCAATCCTTCAACGAAGTGGTATCGTCTCAAATAATCGTTGTCTGATCTTGTCGAAAAATATGGCGGGTCCATGTAAACAAGATCAAAATTTCTATTTTCTAAAGTAAATATATCCCCACAAGTCCCTGAATTCTTTTGATCATTATCAAAGACCGCTTTGTTATAAACAGTCACAGCATTAACAAAATGTTCCTCCATCGTAGTCCTTAAATCTTTCCTTCCATCATCATATCTATCGCCAGTATAAGTAAAAATTCCTCGTGGTCTTTTTTTGACACAAGCCCTAGCTAAAGCCGATAAGGCCAATGCTTTCTTTGCTGGATTGCTAAGAAATTCTATCCTATGCCAAACCTGCTCTAAAAATAAATTTTCTTCTTCCGTGAAGTAAAGGCCTCTAAAAGTATCGCGGATAAAACCATTTGTCTTAACCGATCTTCCAAGCAGTGTAATTAAATCCTCATGATCAATTATGCTCTCATTATTTTCAATAAGGGCTTTAGCAATATTTGATGAATACTGCAAAATATCATTACTATGTACCTTCTTTCCCTTTGTTTTAAACATGTATCCAACCACTCCACTTCCACTAAAGGCATCTAAAACAGAGTTAACCGCTAAATGTTTCACATTATCCCAAATAAAGTCCAACAACTTGGTTTTACTGCCCATAAACCTGGTAGACGGGAAAAATTCCATCTGATCATGGGGAATTTTAAACTGTTCTCGATCTAGGATCAGTTGTGGATTCATAGGATTATTACTTCATTTATGTTGTTACGACGTTCAGCAATTTTATTGATATACCGCTTTGCATTGACCACTTTAATGTCAAAGTCTTTATAGAGATCAAGAATAAATTCGCAGTGGGAATTACTAGCTATTACAAAACAACCACGTCTTTTTAGCTCCATGATCAATTCTTTTAAAGCTATTTGATCTTCTTTGTAGAAGAAGTCTTTTGTGTAACGCTTAAAGTCTGAATGTTTTCCGACCGGATGGTATGGAGGATCTATATAAATAAGGTCTCCCTTTTCCGCATATTTCAGTAAAACCTTTATGAAATCTGTACATTCAATGGTTACATTTTGCAGAGCCAAGTGAGCATTTCTCAATTTTTCTTCATCGCAAATCGTTGGATTTGTATACCGGCCAATAGGAACGTTGAATTCTCCTTTTTTGTTTACACGATATAAACCATTGAAACAGGTTTTATTTAAATAAATCATCCTTGCTGCTCTTTCGATCTGAGATAAATTTTTAGGATTTTTTGCTCTCATTCTATAGTAAAATTCCGTGCAATATACGTATGTCGAAAGCTCATTAATTAGCGCATCTACATCGTCTCTTAATACAGTGTATGCATTAATTAATTCTTCATTTGCATCATTGATTATGGCTTTTTGAGGAGCAAGGTCGAAAAGTAATGCTCCTCCTCCAACAAATGGCTCAATATATTTATTAAAATTTTTCGGAATGTACTTTTTTAATTCATCGAGTAGTTGAGTTTTTCCGCCAACCCATTTTAAAAATGGCCTAGTAGATTTTTTGGTAAGTTCCTTAAAAACTACATTGCCTATAGAGGGTTTCAACTCAATTTTACTTAGCAACATTGATGAGGTCATAGTTTGTTAGTTATGTTATTTTATAATAGGGTGAGTATACACTCACCGTCAACATTTATTTTAATAAATCGTTGACAGTGACATCCAAAGCTTTGGCAATTTTCATTACCGTTTCTATTCCAGGGTTTGGTGTGGCTCCAGATTCTATTTTTGTAATTGTATGAAAAGTTATATCCGCTAATTTTGAAAGTTTATCTTGTGATATGCCAAGTTCAGCTCGGTACTTTTTAATATTTTTTGCGATAGTTGGTAAATGCTTTGACTTTCTCATTTTTGATTAGTAAAATTTTACTACTACTATAATAGATATTAGATTTTTAGTCATACCAAAAATAGTTTATGCAAACTCATCTTATCAGTCAATCAGTAAAAATTAACAACCCCGAAAAAGGAGACTCTTTCCGGCGGGCAGGCAAAAAGGAGGGGGTCTGGGGGAGGAATTTTTGCCTGCCCGCCCTTTCCAGCTTCAAATTTTCACCGCGCCTACATCCGCGCCGCCCGCGGCCTTTCGGGCGGCGCGACAATAAGCTATTTAATAACTTCTATTTGTTATTTTTTGAAATTTTCTTCAAAATAAGTCCGAACTTGCCGGTAAAGGCAGCTCCAAACGTTAAATCGCGTTTTATCGGCGCAATCACGCCACGGATTTTGCAATTCCAAAGCCACTTTCTGCCCCGCGATCCGGAAGTTCGTTTGCGCGGAGCGCAAAGTTCCGCTAAAGCGGAACAGCCGATTTTTTGTTTTTCACCTTCGGTGAAAATTCCAAATTTCCACTCCGTCGTAGGCGGAACAAAGAATGCGACAATTTTTCTGCCTCATCTGCCCATGCTTAATTGAGGAGCTGGGCAGTTGAGGCAGTTCGCCCAAAAGCGATAACCAACAAAGCTCTATGAAATACTTTCTTTATGCCAGAAAATCTACTGACGAAGACGATCGCCAGGTGCTTTCTATAGAAGCGCAGATTACCGAATTGCTAGAATTCGCTAAGAAAGAAAATTTGGCGATCGTAGATGAATACATAGAAAGCAGAGCAGCCAAAGCGCCCGGTCGACCTGTTTTTAATAAGCTCATGGAAGAAATAGAGCGTAATGAACAAACGGGAATTTTAGCGTGGCATCCCGACAGACTGGCGAGAAACAGCGTAGACGGGGGAAAAATCATTTATTTGGTCGATACCGGCAAAATAGGAGCGCTAAAATTCCCTACATTCTGGTTTGAAGCAACGCCTCAGGGAAAGTTCATGCTGAATATCGCTTTTGGGCAAAGTAAATATTACATCGACAATCTTTCTGAAAACATCAAACGAGGCATACGCCAAAAACTGCGCAGAGGCGAACTGCCGAGTCTGGCTCCTGTTGGCTATCTTAACGAATTAAGAAATCATACAATCGAAAAGGACCCGGAAAGATGTGAGGCAGTTCGCCAACTGTTTTTGGCGTATGCCGAAGGAGATAAAACGCTGGAATATTTACAAAAATTGTCGCTTTCTTTGGGCTTGGTGAGCCGAAGAACTGGTAAAACTCTCGTGCTAGCAAGAATTGATCATATGTTACGCAATCCATTTTATTATGGTGTTTTCAATCATAAAGGAGAGCTTTACCAGGGAAGCCATGAGCCAATTATCTCTAAAAAGCTCTTTGATAAGGTGCAGCGGATAGTTGAGAGTAGAGGTAAGCCCCGAAAAGCAAAAGAAATTGAGGCTTTTGCTTTTCGGGGAATCTTTACATGCGGAGAGTGCGGCCGTGCAATTACAGCAGAAAAGAAAATCAAACCGTCCAGCCGCACTTACATCTACTACCGCTGCACCAAAAAGAATCGAGTGTGTCATCAAAAGTATCTGGAAGAGGGAAAACTGATAGCTCAATTAAAAGAGCTTTTTAGAGAGGTTTCCATTCGCGAAAGTTGGAAAGATAAAATGTTGGAACAATGGAAAAAAGAATATAAAGAAGCATAAACATCTTCGTCCTCTTCCGCCGTGCCTTTAAAACAAGAGATTAAAACCTTAGAAGAAAAGCAAATACGTCTTTTAGATGCTTACCTTGAGCAAACCATAACCAACGAAGAATACACTGAAACCAAGAAGAAAATCCTAAATCGCAAAATCGAAATAAAAGAGAATTTAAAGGAATCCGGCGGAAGAGGACTTCATTGGCTCGAACTCTTTCGCGAATGGATTATTTCGGCTCACCAAGCCATCAGCGTAGCTGATTCTGAAAATTTAGAAGAGAAGCGAAGCTTCTTGCAAAAAATCGGCTCGAACTTCCTGCTCACGGGGCAAAAGGTGGCTTGCAGCCTTACAAAACCGTGGTCTGCCACGGCGCAAAAATCGCAATTTCCTGTTTGGAGCTCCCTACTTAGTGATGTCAGAACTTGTGTGATGCAGAATGGGGGATACCCCCACCCCTACTCTATATAATTTAGTAGATAGTAGCTTGAGAGTAAGTACTTATTCAATTTTAGCCTTACTTATAATGCTTTTTACAATTCCTACCATTCTTAGACCTTCGAATTCATTAGTAATATATTCACGAGGGTATTTCCCATTGTTGTTTGTTGATTCTAGGCAGTAAGTTGGTTGTTCATTGATATTTTCTATGGTTAGTTTTTTGATTTTCGGCATGCCATCATGAACAACAACTGCTATGCAGCCACTCGGTACAGATGGTTGAATTTTTGCTAAAACCAGATCGCCATCTTTTATTGTTGGTTCCATTGAGTTGCCTCTTGCCTTAATAAGAAAAAAATCATTCGGATCACTAATTCCAAAAGTCCTCGTTGGTAGTGGTATATTGTCGATTATATTATCGTCTCCAAGAAGTCCTTTTGGTCCGCACTCTGCGGTGCAGCTATACAATTTGATATAAGCAACAGAGGAGACTGGCGTATCTAATATTATGTAGTTTTTTGTTTCATCATCCCTTCTAAGTAGGCCTACTTTCTCTAGTTGATGGAGGTGGTGTGCTACTGCTTGAGGTCTACGCCCTATGCCTATTGCCTCACCTATATCTCGCAGAGATAAACCGTCTATCGACCCTCCACGCTGTTTTAGAAAATCAAGGATTTTCTTCTGAGTGATGTGTAAATTTTTCATAAAATGATTCTAGACTAGTTGCGGACAATGGTCAAGTGTCCCGACTTTTCTTGACAAGGGTCTGGAGGTCATGCTAGTCTTCGCATAATTATGATTAAAGAAGTAACCCGAAATATAAAACCAAGTGTAAGCCATGAATTATGGGGACGAGCTGCTGGCCGCTGCGAATTCCATGGTTGTAATGAGGTATTATACAAATCTCCTGTTACTCAGGAAGCTGTTAATATAGCTGAACAAGCCCATATTTATTCTTTTTCTGAGCATGGTCCTAGAGGATGGGGGCCATTTAAATGGAATCCGCATAAACTTAATGATGCAAGTAATCTACTTCTTGTCTGTCATCCCTGCCATAAAAAAATCGATAAAGAAAAAGATGGCGGACGCTATTCTGCTGATCTACTACAAAGCTGGAAGACACAGCACGAAAGAAGAATTTCGAGAGTTACTGGAATTAATCCAAGTAAAAAATCCTGCGTTGTTGTGTACGGTGCAAATATTGGAAATGAACAGCTAATTCCTAATGCCAATCATGCCAACAATGCAATATTCCCAAACTGGTATCCTGTAGAAGAAGACCCAATTTACCTTCATATGTCTTGGGAGGGGAGAGACGATAAAACAGATTATTGGGAAACAGAAGAAAACAATTTAGTTAAAAGATTTGATCGAACAATCGTGCCTTTAACCAAAGAAGGGCAACACTTTTCTATTTTTGGATTTGCACCAATACCACTTCTTATCAGATTGGGCACATTATTCACTGATAAAGTCCCAGCCCAAGTATATCAATTACGTCGAGAGCCCGAGATGACTTGGGAGTGGGGTGATGATAAACAAGATAACGCTTATATGGTTCGTGAACCAAAACACTTCACAGGCAAACCTGTACTGATTATTGCTTTGAGCTCGACTGTTTCACCTGAACGTATCACAAACGTTATAGGCTCCGATGTTTCTATTTGGGAAGTTACAGTTAAAAATCCCCATAATGATTTCCTCCAAACAAAGAAACAGCTATCTGAATTTCGAAAAATTGTTCGCAAGTTGATGGTGCAGATTTCTGAAAAGCATGGGGTTACCACGCCGCTATCAATATTTCCCTCAATGCCTGTTGCTATGGCAGTTGAGTTTGGGAGAGTAAGAATGCCGAAGGCTGAAATGCCCTGGGTGATCTATGATCAGAATAATTATAAAAAAGGCTTCATCGAAGCAATAACTATTAAATCTTAATATGGAGAACAGAGAAAGACAAATTATTACAGCACTGGCAGAATCATTGGATGTTCCAGATTCAGCTTATGAATTAGCTTCAAATCGATATCAAGATTTAGGTAATTGGTTGTGCAGTGATAAATCAAAAAGCTCAAAATTTGCGCCTAGAGTTATACCTCAAGGTTCCTTCAGGTTAGGAACCGTCACCAGGCCCTGGAAAAACGAAGATTATGATCTCGATTTGGCCTGTAAATTTGAACAAGGAATCACCAAAGAAAATTTTTCCCAATCTGATTTAAAGGAACTTTTAGGAAAAGACTTGGCAGACTATCGAAACGAACGAAAAATACTTTCCCCACTAGAAAAAAAGCACAGATGCTGGAGGCTTAACTATCAAGATAGCCTCAGCTTCCACATAGATATAACGCCTTGCATTCCACTTCACCATGATAGCGAAATAACGCTATCAAACCTTGATATAAATGCTGTGTCGATCACTGACGATAGACGTTCTGATTATCAAAAAATCTCTTCAGACTGGCTTGTGAGTAACCCTGAGGGATATGCAAGATGGTTTGAGTCTAGAATGAAGCAGTCACAGGTTTTTTTGTCACAAAAAGCCGCTGCAGAGCATGTTTCTAGTATAGATGATCTTCCAGCATATAGGTGGAAAACACCACTTCAAAAAACCATTCAGATATTGAAACGGCATCGAGATATTATGTTTGAGAAAGCGCCAGAATCGAAACCAATATCTATCATTATTACCACTCTTGCTGCTCAAGCCTACAATGGTGAAGCTGACATTTATGCAGCGATAAAAAATGTACTTAACAATATGGAAGCTCTTCTAAAAGCATCGCATGGTGTAATTTTGAATCCAGTTAATCCAAATGAAAATTTTTCTGATAGGTGGAATACCTATGAAGGCAAAAAGTTAGCCCTAGAGCAAAATTTTTGGGGATGGTTGGAGCAGGCTAAAAGTGATATCGATACTTTGGTTTCGTGTAATTTGCAAGAAATTACAAGCCAGGCGGAATTTAAATTTGGCACGAAAGTTGAACCTCATTTTATAGGGGAGGATAAAGTGACTACTCTCAAAGTTCATAATCTGCCATCCACTACTGCAAAACCATGGGCAAATGTTTGATAATCTTGAAAAAATTGGACTTAGAGAGTTTCTCAAGACATATCCCTATATGTCGGTTAGACCACAAGCTGACTCTTCACAAATAAGTCTAGAGGGTAAATTTGAATTTGTTGCAAAAACAGCAGCACATCCTCAAATACAAGATAATTACCTACTACGGATTCAGGTGCCTTTAAATTTTCCTCGAGAGCTACCTAAAGTTTTTGAAATCGGAGGGTGCATCAAAAAGGCTCCTTATAATCACGTAAGTAAAGATGACTCTTTATGTCTTGGTACCCCATTACGCCTATTAACAATTCTGAAAGAAGATCCTACTTTATTAGGTTTTGCTGAAAAGTGTCTTATACCTTACTTGTACTCTATCTCATGTGGGACTTTTATATTTGGAGAAGTAGAGCACGGTCTAATTGGGGCTATTACGGATTATATGGATTTATTTGAGCTCAAGACAATAGATCAGACTAAATCAGCATTACAGTATCTTGGTATGAAAGAAAGAGAAGCCAATAAAATGTTATGTCCTTGCGGTTGTCAAAGGAGATTAGGGAAATGTAGTTTTAATAAAAAACTTAGGGAGATAAGAGGCCTTAACAGCAGAAAATGGTTCCGTTCTAAGATTTTGAGTTAAAAGCTTGTATTTGCCACCCCCTATTCCTCCTCATTTTCATCTTTATTGATTGCCATTTCGATGTCCTGCAAAAGGCCATCTAGAGTATTCTTGAAATAGCGGTCTAAAAATATATGCAGATTAACAATCATCTGAGAGTTTTCTTTGATCATGAGAGACAACCCCCACATTAGAAATGCATTGATAATACCCATTAATACAACAACCCCAATCAAAATCATAAGTAGAAGTTCCATATTTTTATAGTTAAATACTAAAAAGATTGCTTAGAGTGCACCCTTCAAGCAGTTAGCTAAATATGGCTCTTATATGCTGCTATGGCAGCTTCAACATAAGAGTACTCACGCTTAAAAGCGCCTTTATATGCTAATTATTGTTGGTTGCAAAATAATTATTTCACAATAATCGGCATTAAGCAAAAATCTTAGTTTATGAGCTCAAATTGATCTTCAATATTCAGGTCTTTTCTCTTAATTCCAAAGTTTCTTTGATAGACCCCATCAATATGGTCAAACTGCTTTAGAATCAGTCCTGCTAAATCATTACCATCAATGAGTTTGATCTGGACTTTACCAGGCGCTTGAGCCTCCTCAACAGCTTGTGCTGTGAAAGAAGATAAGGTTATGAAGCAACCATGTTCTCCTTGTCCAAGAGTCCCTTTTAAAGCTAAAACATCCTTTATACCAATTGTACTCGTTACTCTTTTAACCTGAACCCGCAGGGTAATGTCTGCTAACCCTTCAGCATCCAGCGTTCCATTTACATCAACCCCTTTGTCTCCAACATATTGGGTGGTTTCTGCACTGAACCCAACTACCTCCAACACATGCTTAATAAACTCTTCAAACTCCTTTCCATCCAGTTCCATTAAACTAGAAACAATTCGATCTCGGACTTTCTGAGGTTTTTGAATCGAAATAAATTCTTCCCCTTTAATCAAGGCATCTAATTCATCATTGTACTTATCTAGGGAAAAGACGGTTAAGGTTGCACCCAATGCATAAGCTAGGTTCGTGGACATGTCGGCCTTAAAAAGGATTTTGTCATACCACTCAACATGCCTTCTATGCTTATATGGACAATTATCATCTGGCGATTCGTAAAAAAAGTATTCTCCAGATTTTCCAACCAAATATTTACCTTGTCCAAGTGGCGAAAGAATAACATCTCCTTGCTGAATCAATATTCCAAACCTATTAACCTGGCCTGCCTGAATAGAGGCTTGAGCTGGAGAGTAATTATGATTGTTTTTCAAAATTTCAGCCTTAATAGACTCAAATCCATCAAGTTGCTTGATATCACTTACATCGTCACACCCAATAGCCACAAAACCATTTCGTTTAGCCTCATCTATATACTTAGATCCTTCACCAACTCTAACCAGGTAATAAGCCATAATTTTGTATTGATTACAAATTAACGACTCGCCTAGATAGTGAGAAAAGGAAGAGTTTTCTCTTTGAAATATATTGAGCAAAGAGGGCTACCTAGTCGGTGCAACCAACAAATAGTTAGCCATAAGGGCTTCCCAAATGCTGTCCGCTAGGTAACCCCAGCTTGCCCATTTAGGAAGCGACAAAATTAAATTTGCCTTAATACTAACTGATTTGTTGGTTGCGAATAGAATCTATATCAACAATGGATGATATTCAATGGGAAAGGAGGAAAGACAGGCCAACTTTACTAGCCATGGCAATGGTGGCAAGATATAGCAAAAACTATAATGTATGAGCAAAAAAGCACTAATAAAATTTCTAAATAGGATTCAAAAAAAGATTGTTGAACGAGATGATGTAAGCGAAATAAATAATTTAATCTGCATAGATTTTATAAGTCCAATCTTTGAATCTAATGAAGTGAGTACATTTTTTAGGGAAAGATTGTTTTACTATGATGAATTAATCCAGAATCAAAGCTATAAAAGTACTCAAAACAAACTTCATTCTGTCATAGGTAAACTTGGATTATTACTGAATACGCCAATTTTGCTGAGACACATGGCCAAACATTATGAGCAAAAATATAAACTAGCGAATCCATTTAATACTGCCATAGTGCACGAAGCAGAATCCACAGATATGTTAAGTGTAAATGATTTTTTAAAATTAGCCGTAGACCCCAAATCGTATTATTTACTTAGAGGTAATAACCCCAATTATGGATCCCAGGAAATATCAATTAGAACCCCTGTTGTTGCTGTCTTAAAGCAGTTTAAGGCAGTACAAAAAGTTATGAAATTAGTATACAAGTCAAATCAAGATAAACTTTCCAATGTGAACCAAAATGAAATCGAAAGTTTATTATTTCAATATGAAGAGCTTTTAGTTGAGTTAGAAGTTTCTCTAATTCATAAGCCAGAAAAGCTCCATTTAAAAGAATATGAGTACCTTTATCGAATTTTTGCAAAGTACAATCCTAAATCACTTTTTCCTAATTATTACAAAGCTGCCGCTTTCTTTCCTGCAACAAATGTAAAGAAAGCTAAGGAGGCGGTAGAGGTTGTTTACAATGATTTGTTACTTAATTTACCCAAAACTATCAACAAGGTTGAAGACAACGCAAGCAAAGTCATATTCAATGAAAAGAATGGCGCTGTATATATCAACGGAGAGCACGTGGGAAATCTCACTCCTTCTACAAAAGAGTATTATTTCTTTCTTAAACTTTTCGCACATCTTGGTACACCAGTAAATCATAACGATCTGAATAAATTTGTGTGCGAAAAAACTAATACAGTGCGTCATAGCCGTGGTGCTCAAAGTATGGCAAACCGATTAAGAAGTGATATTGGAAAAACACTTAAAAGGACTGATGAGATTATATCGTCAACTAAGGATATCTCTGGCAACAACGCCTACATCATGCGATAGATAGAAAAGATGTAGAACTTAGGTAGAAAAATTGGGGAGATTAAATATAAACATATTCCTATTCTCTAGGAGCTTTTGTGATGCATCCAAAAGGAATAATCATTAATAATTTAGAAATGTATAAAACTCATAAAATTAATCTGGCAGCCACTCTCATGGCGCTTGGTTATTCTTACGTAGGAATAGAGAATCCTCCTGATAGAAGTTATGCGTATATATTTAGCTATCAGGAAGGCTTAGATGCAGTATTACAAATGTATTACGAAAGAAAGCTTCAAGTAGAGCCACAATTACTATTATTTTGCCTCAAGGATCTGAAGCAAGAATTAGCAAAACATGTGCCATGTTAAATCAAAAAAGTTTAGACCAATTCACAACAATTTACAGTAAAAGATACGGCGTAGTTTTAACCCAAGATGAAGCCATAGAAAAAGCAACCCGTCTTTTACTGTTAATTAAGGCTATCTATAAACCAATTCAAAAATCTTAACTACAAAATTATGAATGACAATTTTAATGAAATAACCACAAGTGACATTCTGGGAACGCTTAGTCATACCATCAAGTACGATGATACAAACAAGTTGATAACATTATTCGGACTATTGTCTGCATATACTGATGAAGATCAGTTTAATATATGTTTCAACGCCCCTTCATCAACAGGAAAAACTTTCATTGCCATGGAAGTTGCTAAACTATTTCCAAAGGAAGACGTAATTATCTTGGGAGGTTGTTCAAATAGAGCCCTTTTCCATGAGCATGGCAAGTTCGATCAACAGAGTAATACCAATTTAATAGATTTTTCCAGAAAGATTTTAATCTTCATGGATCAGCCCGATTTCAATCTTCTCAGTACCCTTAGACCGATGCTATCTCATGATCAGAAAGAAATTGTTCACAAAATCACTGATAAATCCAAAGGTGGGGGAGGAAACAAGACCAAAACAATTGTGTTGAAAGGATATCCATCAGTCATTTTCTGCAGCGCCAGCTTTAAAATTGATGAACAAGAAGGTACTAGATTTATTATGTTATCTCCAGAGGTAAGCACTGAAAAAATTGGAAATACTATAAAAGTTAAAGTTGAAAAGGACTCTGATAAAGAATCCTATGTTGCAAGTATCGAATCAAAGAAAGATCGAAATGCCTTTATGCAGAGAATCATCGCAATTAAGAATGCCAAAATAAAAAACATTATTATTGAGGATCCTTCCCAAGTTTTGGATGGCTTTATGAAAACAACGGGAGTACTTGTGCCAAGACATCAAAGGGATATTGGTCGCCTGACTTCCATTATTAAAATGTTTGCTTTAATCAATTACTGGCATAGAGAAAAGCGAGGTGATGTAATTATTGCAAATGAAAATGATATACAGTCTGGACTTTCTCTTTGGGGTAAAGTCTCTAAGAGCCAATATTTGGGGGTTCCACCATATATTATTAAATTCTTTAGTGCTGTAATTTGGCCACTGTTTGTTGATAAGAACAAAAACAAACTTGAGGCAGGACTTGATCCTGATGCTTGTGAAGGACTTACTAGAAATGAAATTTCACAAGCGCACTTGACTGCAATGGGAAGTGTCCTTCCTCTTTGGCGCCTGAATCAGGAATACCTTCCTCCACTTGAAGCAGCTAATTTAATAGCCTGTAGAAAACATATTGATGACGGCAGGTCTTCTCTGATTTATCCAATTAAATACATCGACTGATATATCGAGTGATGGTGGGGGGAAGGGGGGCTTTTCCGTAGCTTAAAAGAAAATGAACCCTCCTTCTTCCACAAACCTATTTTTCAAGCCAAATTACAGGGTTTCATAACCCTAGTTTAGCGGTGCTTTTAAAAGCATAGATAAACACATTCATTTTATCACGTGACTTAATGCGACAAATTAGAAAAAATTTAATCATAACCAACAATCAAAATGAATCTCAAAATAGCAATGTATCGTCGCAAATCTAGTGATGCAGAAGATAGACAGATGTACTCTACTGAAGATCAACTAACAGAATTAGAAAAACTTAAAGAATACAAAGAAGTCGGTATTGTTAAAGACTTTGATGAAGCTAAATCAGCTAAACAGCCTGGCCGCCCACTATTCGATACAATGATAAAATTAATAGAATCTGGTCAGATTGATGCAATAATGTGTTGGAAATTAAACAGGTTAGCTAGAAATCCAATAGATGGGGGCAGAATTCAATGGCTCCTACAGCAGGGAATAATCAAGGCGATTATCACCCCAGGAAAAACATATTTACCCACGGATAACGTCTTAGCTATAGCAGTTGAGTTAGGGATGGCGACACAGTTCTTGTTAGATTTAAGTAAAGATGTGAAAAGAGGAATGCGTTCCAAAGTATCTAAAGGTTGGATGCCATGGAGAGCGCCCCTTGGGTATATAAATGATAAGTTAGGGGAAAAGGGTAATAAGAAAATCTATGCTGACTCTGAAAGATTTATTTTAGTTAGGAAATTGTGGGATCTATTACTAACAGGTAAATATTCGGTTCCACAAATTACTAGAATTGCCAATGAAGAGCTAGGATTAAGAAACAAACGAGGGCAGAAGCTTACCTTAGGGGCAGTATACAAAATGTTTAAAAATATCTTTTACACTGGTGATTACTATATGAAAGGAGTTTTAGAGCATGGTAGCCACCAATCTATGATTAATGTCGAAGAATATGACCTAGCTCAAAAAATTCTAGGAAGAAAAGGTGCTCCACGTCCAAAGACCAAAAGATTGCCTTTTAACGGTCTAATCCGTTGTGGTGAATGTGAGAGCATGATTACCTGTGAAGAGAAGTATAAGTTAAATAAAACAACTGGTAACAGGAGAAAATACATCTATCACCACTGCACTAAGAAAAAAGTTGGAGTGCCATGTTCACAGGGCTCAATCAGGTATGAATTAATGATTGAACAAATCAGCAATATCCTTGATTCGATCTCAATTCCCGAAGACTTCCTGAAATGGGCTATTGCCGTACTTAAAGAGCAAAACGAGATAGAGGACTACAATATTAAAAAAGCAGCCGAAAACCACGGTAGAAATGTTAATCAATTAACTGCCAGTATTTCAAACCTACTCAACCTCTACATCTCTCCAGCCAATGCTGATAGAAGCCTATTGTCTGATGAAGAATACAAGTCTCAAAAGAACAGCCTTATGCAGGAAAAGGCTAGAATAGAGCAGGAAATGAAAAATATCAGCAGCTCAGTTGATAATTGGATGGAGCTAACTGAAAAGACCTTCAACTTTGCTACCTATGCCAGAGTCTGGTTTGAGCAGGGTGACTTTGAAACCAAAACAGATATTCTCAGGTCTCTTGGTCAGAACTTGGTGTTGAAGGACGGAAAACTGCATATAGAACTCAATAAGCCTTATCAGATCATTCTCGAACATGCTGAACATCTACAATCCAAAAATGTTAGGTTAGAACCAGTTGCAAACATCTCAAACAAGACCTTAAAGGCTTCTTTTGAGGATAAAATTTCTGAATGGAGCGGGTGAGGGGAATCGAACCCCTGTCCTCAGCTTGGAAGGCTATTGTACTACCATTGTACTACACCCGCGTTAAATCATTTTACTGAGAGCGATCAGATTATAGCAAAATCAGCTCCGAGTTCAAGTTAATGAGGACAATTTCCTAATTTAGGCTTGTTCCAGCAAAAAACAGTTGTGAATCTGGTTTTTGGCTTGGCCCCAATCCTCATGCATAGTGTCCAGCCAGAAATCCTTTGGAATGGTTTCATTTTGGATATTTTGGACTTTGAATTTACGGCTTATTTCAGGAGAGAGTTGGAAGTCCAGGCAATTATTGGAAAAAATAATTTTACCGCCTGTCTTGCTATCATGACGGAGTAGGGAAGCCGCCCCTTCGATCAATTTCAGCTGATCTCTTTGTACCGAAAAATTAGCTTCTTTATTACGGGAAAAAGTTGGTGGATCAATGACAATTAAATCAAATGAAAGCTTTTTGCGCGCCGCATACTTGTAAAACTCGAAATTATCCATCCGGTACACCCAGTTGCGATCAGCCGGAAAACCGTTCAGGTCGAGATTGCGGCGCGCCCAATCGCAATACGTTTTGGACAAGTCCACCGTATGAGTCATTTCTGCTTCACCGGCCGCCGAGTAGACGGAAAATGAACCGGTATAGGCAAATAAATTTAACATTTGCATTCCTCTTCCTTCCGCCATCCGAAAATCACTAACCATTTTTTCTACCATCTGCCTGGTTTCCCGATGATCCAGGAAAAGGCCCGTATCCAGGTAATTATTCAAGTTTACCAAAAATTTATGTCCATATTCTGTAACTATCCTTTCTACGGGGGGCTCCCGCAGGTCGCCCCCCGCCTCTGGCGTATCCTTGACCCGATAGCGCCTTTTCTCGAAAAACACCTGCATTCCAAATTCCTCTGTCAAAAGCTTCTTTAATTCCTCCAAAGCCTGACGGTCAATTTGCTCATCATATACCTGCAAAACACCGACATCCAGATATTTGTCCACTGCCACCGGCATTTCCAATTCTTCTTGAGTCGCCAATCTAAACGCTTCGATTTGTTGCGTTTCAATATAACTCTTCCTGCTCTTCCAAGCCGATGCCAAATGATCTTTCAGGATGTCCTTAACTTCTTTCATTACTCTTAAACTTTAAACTTAGGCAAAATCTTTTTATAAAATTCCCCATGTTTGTAGACTCTATCACATCCGGCCAAGCGCGCTGCTTTCAATTTATCCTCATCATTGGCCGATCCGAAGGCCACTATTTTATAAGCGTGACTTTTCAAGGCCAACATCGCCAAAGAGTCGTCCAGATCCACCAAAATAACATCAAACCCGCTATCATCAAAAACTGCACTATTAATTATCGTGACTTCATGGCCCTGGTCCTGTAATTCGGAGAGAATTCTGTTCTTGGTGATTACATCTTTGCTCAGTAGTCCAATATTCGCCATATAATTCTTTAATTAGTTTTAATCACCACTGGTGGACTCAAGATTACCGGATGCTCTGGTTTAGTAGCTGCTGCTGCCGCCTCTGCTTTGGCAGCTTTTACTTCATCATCTTTCGCCTGTTGTTCCTTGCTTTTACAGATAGTCGGGTCTTTCGCCCGCTGATCGTCGTCACAATCTCTCAGGCTGAGCGGCTTAAAGGTATCATAAACTTTCTTCTTATCCCAATTGGGTGGATAAAATTCCTTGCCAACTTCGATAATACCGTCCGGTTTCTCATACTCAACCAGTGGTTTGTCTTTCAAGGCCAGTTCCAGAAAAGCTTTATTGATTGGAGCAGCCGTAAATTCACCCCAAGCCCGCAAGGATACCTGCTTGCCATCAGAATTACCTACCCAGGTTCCGGCCAGAATGGTCGGAGTGTATCCGAAAGTCAGTAAGTTATTCGGATAATTGGTCTTACCGACCTTTTTATTGGAAGTTCCGGTTTTAGCGGCCAGGTTTTGCCCGGTAATTGTCAGGACATTCCTCCAGGACCCTGCCGGACGCGCTCCAATATCAGATAAAATCGAATTTATAATGTAGGCGGTTTCCGGCATCATTACCTGCTTGCCACGGTCTTCATACTTTTCCAGAACATTCCCATCTCTGTCTCGTATTTCCAAGATCGGGTTTACCGGGTTAAATTTACCGTTATTGGCAAAGGCGGCAAAAGCTCCGGCCAAATCCAGTAATCTCACCTCGCCGCTGCCAATCGCCATGGACGGCCCATAGCTAAAATCCCATTTACGGTCAGGTTTACTGTTATAGGAATCTTTGTATTCTTGTAGGCTGGTAACACCCGTTTTATTTAAAAATTCCAGCATTTTTTCTTCGCCCCCACCGACATACCACGCTTTGATGGCCGGAATATTCCTGGACCAGGCTATGCCTTTACGAATATTCATTCTACCCAAATAATTATTGTCAGAATTTACAGGTATATAATTATCGTCACCAAATTTAGTTTTATAGTCCGCCAAGATAGTTCCGGAACCTATTCCGGCATTTTCAATCGCGTTGGCATAAACCAACGGCTTGAACGTAGATCCGGGTTGTCTCAGGCTGGTAGCCACATTTACTTGTCCATCAATTTCATTGTTCCAATAGTCTACCGAGCCCAACATAGCCAGAATCCCGCCGGTTTTTGGGTCAAGTGCCACCAAAGCTGCATTATTTGCTCCATAAGCTTTGATATGGGCATCATAATTTTCTGCAAAAACCTTTTCGGCATCAGCTTGAAGCGTTGGGTCCAGAGTCGTAATAACTTGCAATCCACCACTCTCTACCAATTCCTGACCGTATTTCTTTTCTAAATAGTCTTTTACATAAAAGACAAAGTGTGGGGCTTTAATCGGTTGAGTAAAGGGAATAAATTTGACTTGGAAACCTTCTTTCCAGGCTTCCAAAAAGTCCTGCGAAGAAATTTTTCGATCTTCCAACATTCTCTGCAAAACAAAATCTTTTCTACCCCAGACATAGTTGGGATCTTCCGGAGAATCACATTCATCAATCTTACAATAACCCATCAAATCCGGTCGATGTGACCCATACGGTGAGTAGCGTGACGTTCCTTTTGGTAGTGAAGCCAGCACGGCAGCTTCCACCAGCGTTAATTCTGCAGAAGGTTTATTGAAAAAGGTTTTTGAAGCGGTTTCAATACCAAAGGCATTTGAGCCATAGGGGATTTTGTTCAAATACATTTCCAGAATCTCATCCTTGGTGTAATACCACTCAATCTCCACAGAGAGAATCAGTTCTTTAATTTTTCGATCCATTGTCTGCGCGGGGGACAAGTATAGGTTCCTGGCCAATTGCTGAGTAATAGTAGAGGCACCTTGGGTTTTATTGTCTTCATTCAGATTGTTTAATTGAGCACGGACAATTCCAATTGGGTCGAATCCAAAGTGTGCATAAAAATTTTTATCTTCAATCGAAATTGTCGCGTCGATCACTTTTCTGTTGATCGATTCCAATGGTAAATAAGTTCGATTTTCTTCTCCGTAAATCTTATAAAGCGGATTGCCGGCACGATCATAAATGGTGGTGGTCTCCGCAAAACTGGCAGCTTTTAATTTTCTCACATCTGGCAAATCCTTACCCCAAATACTGAAAATAACTATCCCAAATATCACAGCTATCAGTACCAGTACCGCCAAAACAATTACCAACCATTCCAGAGGTTTGATCAACTTTCCCAGATTACCGGCCACTTTGGCCGAGTAGCGTTTCCATTTGCCAACCGGTTTTTTGGCTGGCGATAAATCTTCACTGGAAGCAGTGCCAATCACTTTCAAAGGCTGAAAAACCACTTCAGTATCCTTGGACCTTTGTTTGGGGGCCTTCTTGGCAGCCTTTTTCTTGGCTTTCAGCTTTGCCTCATTCACGGCGATTTCCGCCCGTCTGGCTACCTTTTTGGCTTCCAGTTCCTGTCTTTTTTTCGCCGATTTGTTCTGGGGATTTTTTTTCTCTGCCATTACCTTTTTTATCGTCCAATAAGTCCTTTAACTAATACCACAATCACTCTTTTCTGAGAACTGAAAATATATTTAAAAAAGCCCTTTTTTGAATTAGGGCTTTCTAAATTAGGATTTTATGATCCTAATTATTTTCGTTTTTTAGCTGGTTTCTTGGCCACTTTTTTGACAACCTTCTTGACGACTTTTTTTACGGCCTTCTTTGTTGTTGTTTTCTTGGCTACCTTTTTTACCGGCTTTTTCTTCATAACTTTCTTCACCGGTTTCTTTTTTAGAACCTTCTTTTTCACTGCCATACTGTGTTTGTTTTATGGGGTTAATATTATTTTGACTGTTGCCAAAACAAAATTACTATAACAAAACTTTGACAAAAATAGCAATAAAATCCTCCTGTATTTTTCTGTGTAACTGCTAGAATCAGACTGCCATAAAAAATAAATTTGCCGAAAATAATAGTTTATACAGACGGTAGTTGTCTCGGAAATCCCGGCCCGGGAGGCTGGGCTTTTCTGCTTCTAGAAGAGCAAAGTGATGGATCAATGAAAGTTGTTTTTCAGCAGTCGGGAAGTGCCTTTGCTACGACTAATAATCGCATGGAGATGATGGGCTTGCTCGAAGCACTGAAAAAAATAGTGCAAAAATATTCTTTTCATCATGTCCAAATATATTCTGATTCCAATTTATTGGTACAAAGCATAAACCAGGGGTGGAAGCGGAAGGCCAACCTCGACCTCTGGCAGGAAATTGAAAAATATTTACCAAAATTAAACTTTAAAATCGATTGGGTCAAAGCTCACGCCACTGACCGCTACAATAATCAGTGCGATGAATTGGCTTTAGCTGCGGCAAAAAAAGCGCAAAGACAGTCCCTGGCCAAGTCTCCCAAAAAAACTTCAAGCAAAAAGCCTGGCCAGAATATTTCTGGCCAGGCTTCACTTTTTTAGTAAATCTATTTTAAAAGTTCATCCAATCTTTTTCTCAAATCTTCTTCACTTTTAAATCCAACCAGCGGTGCATCGACTGCTTTACCGTCTTTAAAGAAAATTAAAGTAGGAATGCTTTGAATCCCAAATTCCTGACTTTTTTCATTGGCGTCAACATCCAGTTTTCCTATCTTAATCCTTCCTTCATATTCTGAGGCCAGTTTTTCAATAGTCGGACCCATCATTTTACAAGGACCACACCATTCAGCATAAAAATCCACCAAAACAGGTATATCGGATTTGATCACTTCTTCTTCAAAATTCTGATCGTTGAAATGTATTGCCATAATTTTTTCTATTTATAGATTTTCTCGATAATTCTACCACTAATTGTTTGATCACCCAATCCTATTTCCCACTATTTTAAAGTTGGCTTAAAGATCTGGCTATGTCGCAATATCGGTCTTCTCATCAGCTTTGCCAGGGTGAAAAAACGATTACTGTCGTCTTTGAATTTTTCTAAATTCAGCGCTTGGCTGAATCCTAGGAGCGATCTTCTAAATAGCCTCAAAAAAGCCATCCGTAAAATCGCTACACGATACTTGGTTTTTCGTAATTCATTTTTATCTTTCAACAATGGACCCAAGTCATAGTTGAACAAAATCATACATTGATTGATCTCCAATACTTTTCCTTCCAGTCTGTCTATAGCTATTCCTTGTTCCATAACTATTTTGAAAAAGAATATTCTTTTATCGGTTGGGTCATTGCTGATCCCCATGGCTATTAAATTCAAAGCAGGTAGCGCGCATAAAAACCAGGCCCGCACTTTGACTTCCCGGGCCTCTTTATCATCGGTTAGCGCAAATCCCACATAAAATTTTTCTTCTTTATCCAGACTACGGAGAAACTGGATTCTTTTTTGCAGATCAGGATCATTGCCAAAAGCCAAATCCATCACTTTCGCCGGTAAGGCTGCATCGATCTTCTTTAATGAGGCTACTTCGATTGCTTTCCCATCTTTGATCAGATAAGCCAACTTGAGCAGAGTGGAAAGTGAGAACTCTCCCATCACCTGATTCAGTTGATTTAAAACTCTCTGATAAAGTTTTTCCAAACAACCTTCCAGGGTTTCCTGTGCTTCTTCGAAATGCGAACCCAGTTTGGAAACATTAACTTTGGTTCCACTGTCAGTTTCTATTTGTAAGAGGTAATCATCTTCTCTAAATTCATGATGCTTCATGAAGTTCAGATTGACTGAAAATGCTTCTGAGCACTTGGGCATGAAAACAATACTTTCTTCATAAAACTGCATGGAAGAAACACCTTTATTCAGTGATTTTCCAAATTGGTTCGCTACTTCCACACTACAATCAAAACTATTTATTAACATTCCTACCCTCATAAACAGATTTTCCGCAAAAAATTCATTTTTGATCCGATAAAAATCCACCAGAAAATTCTCCACGCTATCGCTAAACCTACTCAATTCAAAGTGTTCTTTACTGAAAGTGGTGAAAATAAATTTATCTTTTTCCGCTTTGGTTTCTTTGATATCGGTGAAATTCACGATTTCACCATGGTCATTGGCACCTTTGCCCTTTAACCTCAGATATTTCCGGTCGAAAACCACTTCGCCTTCTTTTTCCACCAAAACCTTGCCGGAAAAGTTCAGCTTCTTGAACTTAGCACTATAAACAACGGCCATAAAATTAAAATTTCTTATATTCAGAACTGTCTTTCTTCCCCACTATACTGACAACTATCCCAAAAGCAAGCCGAATAATATCTTTCTGGATCGCGACTTTGACTGTTTGCCAAAATGGTGTATAATGATACGAAGCATAATTTTTAACACAAACAAAAAATGCAAACCAAACAGAAGTGGTTAATTGCCGGAGGAGGTCTAGCCGTTGTGGCTATCATCGGTCTGGCCATTGGCCTCAACCAGGGCAACCTGTTCACAGGTCAGCTCAAGATCAATCCAAACTTGGCCAACATAATCACTACCACAGCATCAGAGTATCAAAGCTCAGGACAAAATGCTTCCTTACTATTACTTAAGACCAGCGGAGGGCGTGATGGCAGAGATTATCAAATCTTTATCGATCAAAGAACTATCAATGGAAATGCAGTCACAGTAGACAGTAGCGACACCACAAACCCAGTCATGGTTATCGATGGAGAAAAACTTGCCCGGCTTGGTTCAGATTTCGATAATCTCTATCTAAAATTATCACCTGCCGTTCAAAATGACCAGGTTTACGAACGGACAGATGCATCCCCTATTACCGTTGAATACAAGGACTTAACAAACAATGATGTCGAATACAGACCAACTATCAATGCACCTCTGAAAACCTTTCAAAATGACCAGGTTTACGAACGGACAGATGCATCACCTATTGCCGTTGAATCCAGAGAGTTTTCTAATTCCGGTGTAACAACGTCAGCCATAACAACCAATAATACGGCAAATTATTCAGAGGGTTCTGTTGAAACTCGTGGTATTGCCGCTCCTCAATCTGCTTTACCAATCGCCCATGCGGCAGCAGAAAATACCCAGATGATTCAGCCATCCTCGGATTCTCGGCTCACCCCCATCAAAACCCAACTACTGAATATAGGTGATAATGAAGGCATTTTCAAACTCTCCGCTCTGTCCACACTAGCCAATGGTGACTATCAGGTAGGAATCTTTACTGAAAATGGCAAACTTCTCACAGAATTCCCTCTCAAAGTAGTAGAATCAATTTACGGATGTATTTCTGCCGACCATATGGCTTTTACCCCTGCTAAATTAACATTTGATGCAGACGGAAAAACTGATACTTCATCTACCAACCTTTCCGCTTTTGATGGTAAAAGCGCAGTTAGTATCCCTGATAAAAAAGACTTTTGTCCAAAAACTTATGATGCTATTAAATTAGATCCGGACGCTGTCGGATTATCTGTTACCATTAAGGATGGAAGTGTAGAGATAGCCACAGAAAATATAAATTTTGAAGATCAAGAAGATGGTGAATCAAGTTTCTCCATCTTCAATGGTGGCATAACAGCCTCAGACTCGACAGAAAATGATATTAAAGTATTCAAGTTCAATAATGTCTATGACAACTTGGTAAGTTCCGAAGGTCAGGCCCTGGACTTGGGCAAAACCTACACTGTGGAAGTTACCGGACTGGTTCAAGGAAATGATGATAGTGTAGGGCCTTCTAAACTCGGCGTTCTCGCTAAATATGACCTGGAGTTAGAAGCTCCTGTCTCAGAACCACCTCTCCCAGAATGTATTTCTGCTGACCATATGGCTTTTACCCCTGATAAATTAACATTTGATGCAGACGGAAAACCTGATCCTCAATCTACTGTCCTCTCTGTATATGATGATAAAAACAACGTAATTACTCTGGCTAAAGATCAATCATTGTGCAGTGAAACTGATCTCGATAAACTGTTATTGAATGAGGAAAACAAGAATGGATTGTCCGTTGAGATTAAGGGTGAGGATGATTTCTCTGTACATACAGACGAGGATATCGTGGACTTTAAAGATCTCGAAAAGACAACTAAAAAATTCCTAATGTTCGAAAATTCTGTAGAAATAGCCGGTACTAATGCATCAGGATTACCCGTATTGGATTTCAACAATCAATATAAAGAGTTGTTGGATTTAGGCCTGATCCCTGGCAAAACCTACACTGTGGAAGTATCAGGAATGAGCCGAGGTGGTTCCGGAGTACCTCAGACCATTAAAAATCTCGGCGTTCTCGCTAAATATGAACTGAAGTTGTTAGCCCCAGAAGAAGAACCTCCAAAAGAAGAAGCCTGTATTCCAGCTGACCATATGGCTTTCAACCCTGCAGAATTAACATTTGATGCAGACGGAAAACCTGATCCTCAATCTACTGTCCTCTCTGTATATGATAAAGAAGGTAAACCAGTTAATCTTCCTAAAGACCAATCATTGTGTGCAGGCGACATTACTAAACTATTAGATCCAGCAACTGTCGGATTGAATATTAGCATTAAGGATGGAGCAGACAACAAGATGATAACTGAAGGTAATTTGGACCTTGATCAAGTCGCTGATCAAAAGGTAGCCTCAATCCTCACCGATTCTCTAAAAATATCTGCTAAGTCTGACTTAGGGTTACCGGTATTAAACTTTGTAAATCATTATCAAGGATTAAGTAAATCAGGTTTATCACCAGGGAAAACCTACCGTGTCGAAGTTTCAAGTCTTGTTAAAGACGATGGAGGAAAACCAATTCCTTCTGATCTCGGCGTTCTCACTTCCTATAAGCTTGTAATGAAAGCCAAACCAGCCGACAAACCAGCCGACAAGCCAGTTGATAAAGTCATTCCTACTAAACCATCTATAGAACCCTGCGTAGTCGATGGTAAGAACTTCTATCTGGCTGATGGTCCCGACTCCGCATACTGTAAAGATCTTCAATCCTTAGGCTCTACTTTCAAGGCCGATCAATCTCCTGAGACTCCTCAGGTCAGATATACTACAGCCTTGGCTGCTCAGAGAATCATTGCTGATATCATTGCCAAGAAGAAATTAGATGCTGGCTTTAGGTTCAGAAATCTCCCCACAGACTGGTATAAAGTTCTCACCGATGCCGAAGAAATTAAAGATGCCTCCACTCAGGAAAAAAGTGACTTCAAAAACGTTTACTCTTCCAATGTCTTGAGAGGCCGCAAAGATCCCCAGTCCGGTCAAGTAACTTTAGACCCTCTGGATCGCATCAAATATGTTGAAATATTATCATTGCTTCAGCAGACTTTGTCAGCCGTTACCGGCTATCAGCCAGCTAAAATAGACAGTCAAATACCCAGCTACGCTGTTGAGTTTAAGTATAACAAAGACACAGTTTGGATGTATGAAGCGATCAGCTTCGGTGTAGAATTCAAGATTATCTCCAAGAATGAATTCAGCGCCGACATGCTCCAGGATTATGCTAGCAGAGCTGATCTGGCCAAATTACTTTCCAGATTCCAGGGTGCTATCGAAGCAGATCCCAGCTTATTGGAAAGCTAAACTCTCACCAATCAAAACCTTTTGAAGGTATGAAAATCCGCCCATTTGGATCTGATCCAAATGGGCGGATTCTTTTATCGATCAATGAAGCAAAAGTGTCAAGCCAAAGAGCCGACCCGGCCGTTATATTTAGCCCCATTCTATGTTATAATTCCAGGATCAATAAAAAACTCTCCATGAGGAAGCTATCCGGCCAACCTTTCCCATTCAGTCTCAAATCCAAACTGTCTGTAATTTTTCCTCTGGGCTGGGCGATGATTATTGCTTTGAGTATGACTTCAGTCAGCTACGCTCAGGCCCAAAGTAAAATTCCTGTCAAATCCGTAGAGCCATTTTTTCAGCAGGTCGACGCCCCGGGTCCAGCCGTTTATCTCCCCAAAGTCACTTACTTGTCTCCGGAGAAAACCGCTCCCATTGTCTTTTCCAGTGTTGGAGCGACTTGGTACCAAAATTTACCACAGGGCACCAGTTTACAACTGGAGATCCGACTAAAACGCCAGGGAAAATATTCCGACTGGTATTTACTCGAACCTTCCATTGATGAAAAAGGTGATATAGACCGGGTCAATGTCTCCGCTTTTCTCACTACCAATCTGGCTGACGGCTATCAATACCGGATTTCCTTGGATTCACAGGTAGCTACTGTTACTCCAGTGTTGGATCACTTGAAGCTGACCTTTATCAATGGTGGTTCTCCCGCCCAAAAGACTGGTTTATTGATAGCTTCTCGACAAACTCCTGACGGTCCGGCGTTAACTGTGGACGAAGAAGTGCTGCCAGAAGATTTTGACGCCGCCGACTATCAGACCAATCTATTGACTTCAAATGGTGCCGTCACTGCTCACAATCCAGTCGTTTCCACCGGTTTACAGGCCCAGGCTGAATCAATTACGGTATTTCCCGCTAGCGTTAAAAGTACCATCAAGGCTCCAGTCCGCACTACAAAAGCTCCTACAGTCAAACCGGCCACATTGGTCAGCGGAAAAATCCAACCCGGCACTCCTGTTACCGATTCACCGCTCAAAGTCATCAGTCGTGCTGATTGGGGTGCTGATGAAAGTCTCAGACTTTATGTCCCAACCGACCAGGAACCTCAGCTAATCAGCCTACCGGATGACTATTACACTAAATACAAAGCTGAATTAAAGGAAAGTCTTCACATTGACACTGATGCCAATGGTAACCAATTAACCTGGCCGCTCAGTTATCCGGAAGCAATTAGAAAAATCGTTGTCCATCATACCGCCACCACCAAAAATCTGGAAGACCCCAAAAAGGCCATTCGTGATATTTATGTTTGGCACACTCTTTCCAAAGGTTGGGGTGATATCGGCTACAATTACATTATCGATCAACAAGGTAATATTTATGAAGGAAGAGCCGGTGGTGAAATGGTCGTCGGCGCTCATGCCGGTCAGGGAAACTTCGGATCTATCGGTATTGCCATACTGGGTAATTATCAGGAGAGCGATCCGCCGGAAGCTGTTATTACCGCTCTAACTTCATTGATCAAAGAAAAAGCCCAGCAATATAATATTGACACCGAAGGCGCCAGTCTTTTCCGTGGTGAAAAATTCCCCAATATCATGGGTCATCGTGACATTATGTCGACTTCCTGCCCGGGCGAAAGGCTCTATGACCTGTTACCAATCATCCGTAAATTGGCCAAAGTCCAGACCACGACTGTAGTTGCCGGTCAAGCCACCGATAGTGATTTTGGTTGGGCTACAGATGCTGCTCCGGCAGTTACCATCAATCCCAAAAGCAAGAAAATGATCACTTTCAAAATCAAAAATACCAGCAAGTTTATGCTCAGTAAGGATACTTATTTCCAGGTTCGTCCAAACCAGACAGCCCAAACTTTCCTGCGGAATTCAGAGCTGATCCTGACCAGTAAGATTGGCAAAGATCTCCAGCCCGGAGCCACCGCAGACATCCAGGTTTTATTGAATACAACTGCCACCAGTGGGTCAACCTTGATCGACCTGCAACCCGTTATAGGGGGGAAAGCCATCGCCAAGTATTTGAGCTTCGGTTTACATGTCAATACTCCTCCTCCCAAACTAAAATTTGATTATCAATTATTGAGCGTTATTTACGATAAAACCACCTTTAACAAAGGCGATCTGGTTACCGCTACAGTCAGAGTCCGTAATACCGGCGTCTCGCCATGGACAAATACCGGTGGAAACCGGATTACACTTGGCGCAGACAAACCACGCGATCATCAAAACAGTCTATTGGTCAAACCATCCAATCGTTATGCTGAAATGAATGAAAAACTGGTTCAATCAAATGGTCTTGCCAGCTTTACTTTCCAGATCAAAGTTCCCGGCCAAGATGGTATCTATAAAGAATACTTTACTCCGGTTGTAGAAGGCATTCAGTGGATGAATAACCATGATTCTTATCTGCAAGTTAAAGTCGGAAATTCCAATCAATTGATCACGACCACTCCAGAAGAAGACAATGACGGAGCCGGTGCCGAAACTATCTCCACCGTTGCCGCTCCCACCAGCTCCGCCGTCAATATCGCACCTGCCAAAATGAATACAGCCATTCCTCCACGCGCCATTCGCATCGACCTGGCTTATCGCGGTACACCGGCAGTTATTTCCGCCGATGGGGGCTTTAGTCTCTACCAGGGAGCCACTAAATTGGCTTCTCTAAGCGCTAATCAAAAGGCCAGTGTTTCTTTCCAAAACAATAATTTTCAGGTGATTATCGACGATCACCAAACCTATACCATCTCGGCCAAACCCCGCTTTGTTCCAGCCGCCGGCACCATCCTGCGCATCGATAATTGGAATCATCAGAGTGGAAGCAATATCAATTACAATCAGTATCGTGGGGTACTCGAAGCCATTATTTATGATGGCGAGTTACATTTGGTCAATGAATTGTCCATGGAGGATTATCTCCGTGGCCTTGCCGAAGAAAATGACCGCGAACCTCTGGAAAAGATCAAAGCCATGATGATCATCGCCAGAACTTATGGACGATTCTATATGGATGTTGCCAAGAAATTCCCGGGAGCTCCATTTGATCTGAATGATGACCCCCAATATTCTCAGAAATACCTGGGCTATGCTTATGAAAAGAGAATGCCTCTTACTACTGCCCAAGTCGCTGCAACAGCCGGGCAATATGTCACTTATCAGGGAAAGTTGATCAAGACACCTTATTTCAGTAGGTCCGATGGTCGGGCCACTATTTCCGCCAAAACCAAATGGGGTTGGACCGATGCACCTTTCCTGACCAGCGTCAGCGACACTCTCTGCCAATCGACAGCCTTTGCCGGTCATGGAGTCGGTTTATCCGGATGTGGCGCCACCGCCATGGCCAAATCAGGAAAAACTTACGATCAAATTATCAAGCATTATTACCAAGGTACTGAGCTAACTCAGGCCGCCCATTAAATATGAAAGCACTACCAGATGAAGGAAGGCCCTCGCCACATCCTTCCACCAACAATCGTCACTCACCTCAAAAAAACAACCATCGCCTGGCGCATCATCGCTTGGAGATTAAAAAAATCTCCAAGCGGTTAAATGCCTACGCTGAGGGAACAAATATCCCGACCGAGGAAGTGCTGCGGCTTTTACAGGATACTCGCAGTCAGGTGCTCAGCCTGCATATCGCTCGTAAAGCTTTACGCAAAAATTCCCGTCAAAAAAAATCCCATCGTCCAGATCATCCGGATAAAGGATAAAAGCTGAATAATTACTCTCGAAAATCCTTTCCAGCCATGATTACCACAAATTCCCCTTTGGGAGTTTTTTTATTAAAGTGTTCAAATAATTCCGCCGCTGTCCCGCTGGCAAACTCCTCAAAGATCTTGGTGATTTCCCTGGCAATTACCAGTTTCCTTTCCGGGAAGTACTCGGAAAATTCTTTGAGAGTCTTCAATATTCGATGTGGAGATTCATAAAACACTAGAGTATTTTCTTCTTCTTGCAATTTTTTCAACATAGTCCGGCGGCCTTTTTTCATCGGCAAGAAACCTAAATACAAAAAATGATTGATCGGTAGGCCGCTGGCTGACAATGCTGCCAAAAAGGCCGCCGGTCCGGGAATAGGAGAGACCTGTATTCCTGCCTTGCGGGCTGCCCTCACCAGTAAAAAACCCGGATCAGAAATTCCCGGCGTTCCGGCATCAGAAATCAAGGCAACATCCTTGCCGGCCAACATCATTTCTACCAGTTCCTCTACTTTTCTATCATCACTATAAGAATGAAAGGAGGTTTTCGGAGTAGTAATCTCATACCTTTTTAACAGTATTCCGGAAGTCCTGGTGTCTTCTGCGGCAATTAAATCAACCTCTTTCAATGTCCGGATTGTTCGAGCGGACAGATCCTCCAGGTTCCCAATTGGTGTGGCGACGATATAAAGCATATTTTATTCAGTAAATTTTTTCTTTTTGGAAAGTGAAATCAGCGGTTCAGTACGATAGATCGGTTTGGCTAATTTTACATCCTTCCAACCGTTTCGGAAATTGTTTTCCATCTGTCTGAGAATTTCCTTCAAATCCTCATTTTCCGTAACTTCCATTTCATAAATTTTCGCTCCGGCGGAGTCAGAAGTAACCGTCGCCAATGCTAAAATATTGGCGATCGTCACACCGATTCTAGTCGCGGAAAAATTGCCTTTTCCGACCACCACTACCAATTCTTCCAGCTCTTTCCAGTCATAGCCATAATCACTCAACATCTTTTCAATAGCCGGTAAAACAGTTTTAATTTCATCCTTGTGTGACTCCCAACTTTCCGACGCCAAAAGCAGCGAATCATTCAATAAAACGATGTCACATCTGTTCAGGACAGTTTGTATCAGGAGTCTCAACATATCACGATTTTACGAAGTCAAATTGCAGCCTGAAATCTCGTGGGTATCCGAGCCCAGATAACTCTTGACCTCACTTTGAATACGTGAAGAAATAGTTGTTTGCAAGACAATTGTCGGAATCTGACCGGGGCCCGGATTACCAAACTTTGCCAATTGGTCGGCTGCGGGTTGCACCGTCAAAGTGATTCGAACCGACGGCTGGTATACAGCCGTCGGTTCGGCAAATGCTTTACGGGGATCTTCACCCGGAATGATCTGAAAGTTTAGACTGGTGACATTGGTGCGCAGCGGACTGATCGGCACAAAACCGGTATAAATACCACTTCCGGTCTTTGAGAAATCCAGCGAGTCTTCCAATTTCTCCAATTCTCCCAACCCACTCGGACAATCAAATTCACTGGCGCAACAAAAAGTATTACCAGTGCAGCCCTTCCAGGTTTCCGTCAAACCGTCAGTATTTTGGTCTTCACCAACCTTTTTCAGCATGGCCAGGGAAAATTGCTCAGGATTGCTAGAGACCTTCTTCCTGGCCAAATAAGTTTTCACTTTACCATCTTTATCGATTAGATACAGCTCTTTGGTATCATTTGGCTTGGCATTGATCGCCGGTGCTGCCGGAGGGGTACAACTCAGACCGGCATTTAAGTAAAGCGGGCAGAAAGCATTGGAATTTGTTTCTCCAGCGGATGGGGATGGGGCAGGGGACGCTCCTTTATAAGGGTAAGTACCGGTATTTAAATCAATTGAAGGTTTGAATACCACGCATTCTTGTCCGGTATAGAGGTCCCCATTATTACATTGCGCCCCCAATGTTCCCGGGTTGGCATTTAAATCCTGAATTCGGTAATCTCCCACCCCCGGATTATAAAACTGCGCCGCATAACAACCATACAATTCGCCGTATTGATTAGCGGGATTAGCGGCCTTGTTGAAATATTCTTCATAATCAATGGCATTGTTGCGTATTTCTCGGGAAATCCTTTCCATCATGAAACGGGCATCTTCATAAATGGAGTTTTCCATAGCCAGCCTTCCTTGAATCCTGGTTATATTTACAAAAACCGTCAGCGCCAATAAACCGACCACTGAAAACAATGATACCGCTACCAATACTTCCACCAAAGTAAACGCCTTTTTTTCTAAAAATTTTGGCATTATTTATAACGGGTCAAAGCACTGGATAAGTTTGCCTGATGTTGCACTCCGGAGTCCATCCAAACCACAGTCGAGGTGATTTCCATGATGTCCGCGGTCGCAGCAGGTCCTGCACCTATAGTCGAGGCCCAGGGCGAACTGCCAGCAATCGTACCGTATTTTACCTGAATTGAACGATAAAATTTAGTTTTATCTACTGGAGTGGCGTTTCCAAAACCACTACCGATATAATCATTACTATTGCCATACCCCCGATCCACATCGTCCGCATTCACCAATAGATTCAAATCAAAATAATTCAATCTATATTTTTCTTCATCATTGTCCGTTCCATCCGTCAGATCCAGGGCTTTGGTCACAGCAATCAAAGTATTCTGACCATCCGCATCCATGCCCAGGGCATAACCACTACTGGCAGTCGTGGCCTCCAATAAATTATTTGTCCCGCAGGTATCGGCATTGGGTTTAGTATTCCAGCAGTTTTGGGTATTTCCACTGAATTTTAGCCAATTGGTGTCGCGCAGATTGTGTAGATATTCCACTCCTTCTTGAGCCAGGTTCAACGCCACCAAAGAGTCTTTATTAAATTGATTGGCCCTCAGTGAGACTACTATCAGGGTTGTCGCAGTAGCGGCTCCCAGCGTCACGATCATCAGTGCCACCAAAACCTCTATGATGGTTTCACCTTTTTTAAATTTAGCTGAGCTTTTTTTAAGCGTTTGTTTCATCAAGTGCAGGCTTTTATTTCCGGTATACCGGCCAATTTATGAATAATGATCTGACGACAGCGTGAGGTCTTTGTGTCTTGCAGTTTCAGGGTCAAAAAGGGCTTGGCCGTCAAAGTTTCAAAACTGATGTCAGCATAGTTGGGTGAGAAAAAAATACCGCCATCGGCATAGCTGGTATTTCCATCCATTATGGCCAAAGTGTAATCAGGCGGTAGAGTCAAACTATCTAGAACCAAGTCTGCACCACTCACATACAATGTTCCTTTGTCATATCGGCCCTTTTGTCCAATATGCCCACTGGTCGGCGGATTTATATCAGCAAACAAAACAGCATTAGGCGCCTCGACGGTATCGAAATACACCCCATAATTGGCCGGAGTCACATAATCAGGAGATGTGCAGGTTCCTTCTGTCATCGCCCCTGTATCGTTACATTTATCATGGTCAAAATCAGTATAATCCAACTGCCCTTTACCGGTGATCGCCTGACTGCGGGCATTGCTGATCAGACTCTGGATTTTATCAAAATTATTATTGAAAACCTGTAATGATTGAGAAGATGTCAGTGATCCCAGAGAAATTCCTATTACAATCACAATTATTGCCATCACAATAATCAATTCCACTAATGTAAAACCGGATTTTTCTTTTTGATTTACCAACTTTAGATTTTGACTTAAAACTGTGATTTTGTTTTCGTGGGCAATTTTAACATAGGTTAACCAGCTTTCACAACGAAGCTGACCAATTTTCCCGGTACATAAATTTCTTTTATCAATGCTCCCGCCGCCAAATATTTGCCAACATTCGGATCAGCCTTGGATATAGCCAAAACTTCCGGTTCAGTTGCTTCGGCGGCAATTTCCACTTCACCTCGCAATTTTCCATTTACCTGAATAGCAATTTTGATCTTGCTCTCTATCAAATATTGAGGGTCATAATCAGGATAATCCTGGTCAAATACCGAATATTTTTCTCCTATTTTCTCCCATAATTCTTCCGCCAAATGGGGTGCCAACGGGGCAATCAATTTCACCATGGATTTCTTCGCTACCGCATCAAGTCCGGTTTTTCCGGCATGATTCACAAATTCCATCAAAGCCGCTACACAAGTATTGAAATTCAATTTAACCATATCTTCACTGACTTTTTTAATCGTTCGATGCACTTGTTTTTGCATTTCCGGCTCATCTTTCACTTCACTCTTTTCAGTGATCAAAACAAAAAACCTCTCTACAAATCTGGCTACACCGCTAATCCCACTGTCATTCCAGTCACCACCTTCCGCATAAGGCCCCATAAACATCAAGTACATTCGGAAAATGTCTGAACCATATTTCTTCACATAATCATCGGGAGAAACCACATTACCTTTGCTCTTGCTCATTTTGGCCCCGGCATTGGTAATCAAACCTTGATGCACCAGCTTTTTAAAGGGTTCAGCTGTTTTGGTAATTCCCAGTTGATGGAGAGCCATCATCAAAAATCGCGCATAAATCAAGTGCATACAGGCATGTTCCGCCCCGCCAATATACATATCGACCGGCATCCAGCTCTTTTCCCGTTCAGCATCAATAAATTCTGTGGGATTTCCCTCCATCAGATAACGCAAATAATAAAAACTGGAACAAACAAAAGTATCCATCGTATCGATTTCCGGTTTCCAGCCTTTCCCAAACAACTTTTCGACACGTTCAGCCAATTCTTTGGATTGGCCCAGAGGTGAGCTTCCTTTTGGTTGGAAATCCACATCGGTCGGCAGTAACCAGGGTAAATATTTTTCCGGAATCGCCTGGGCTTTTCCTTCTGGGTCATAAACAATCGGTATCGGCGCCCCCCAATATCTCTGACGGGAAAGCAGCCAGTCGCGCAGACGATAGTTCACTACTCCTTCTCCACGATTATTTTTCTCCAGCCAACCGGTTATTTCCTTTTTCGCCAATTCACTGGAAAGTCCGTCCAGAAAGTCCGAATTAATCATTTTACCTTCTCCGGTAAAGGCTGCCTCTTCCAGATGTCCGCCGCTGACCACTTCCACTATCGGTAGCTGATATTTTTTGGCAAAATCCCAATCTCTCTCATCATGCGCCGGAACAGCCATCACGGCTCCTGTTCCATAAGTCATCAAAACATAGTCGGCAATCCATATCGGGATTTTCACACCGGTAACCGGATGTATGGCATAACCACCAGTAAATACTCCTGTTTTTGCCTTGGCCAAATCAGTCCGGGCCAAATCATTTTTAGTACCCATTTCCTGGCGGTAATTTTCTACAGCTTGGCGCTTTTCGCCTGAAACAATCTTTTCCACCAAAGGATGTTCCGGCGCCAAGACCAGATAAGTTACTCCAAAGAGAGTGTCCGGCCTGGTTGTAAACACCTCAATTTCCGTATCGTCCAGACCGTCAACGGTAAATCTGATCTGCGCCCCTTCACTCCGTCCAATCCAATTTCTCTGCATGGCTTTAGTTTTTTCCGGCCAGTCTAATTTTTCCAAATTATCGATTAATTCTTGCGCGAAATCAGTAGTTTTGAAAAACCATTGTTTCAAAAGTCGCTGTTCAACTATCGCCCCCGATCTTTCCGCTCGTCCATCAGGTAAAACCTGTTCATTGGCCAGCACAGTCTGATCGACCGGATCCCAATTCACCGCCGCCTCCTTTTGGTAGGCTAGTCCCGCCTGATAAAGCTGCAAAAACACCCATTGTGTCCAATGATAATATTCCGGTGTAGAAGTGGAAAGAGTCTTACTCCAATCATACATCGTTCCAATCCGCTTCAGTTGCTGAGTCATAGTCGCCGTGTTCTTGGCAATCGAATCAGCCGGTTTAATACCTGTTTTGATGGCAAAATTTTCAGCCGGCAAGCCAAAAGAATCATAGCCCATTGGTTCAAAAACCTGAAAACCTTTCATCCGCATATATCTACCCCAACTATCCGCCGGAGCAAAGTTGTACCAATGCCCGATATGTAGTTTATCGCCAGAAGGATAGGGGAACATCACTAGATTATAGTACTTTGGTCTGTCTGAAGCGTCAAAATCAACCTCATAAAGTTTGCTTTCCGCCCACTTCTTCTGCCACTTTTCCTCTGTCTCCGTAGCTTGATATTTCGGCATATATATTATATAATATAACGATATCTGTAAAAATAAACTAACATGCCAAATCAAAACGAACAAGACTTGCATATCATCACCAATTTACTGAAAAAGATTCAGCTCTTCGAAGGTCTGGACGAGCAACTGCAGGCAGAAATAATCAAGCATATCAATCTGGAATATTATCCGGAAAATTTCGTCCTTTTCCGCGAAGGAGATATCGGCGACAAAATGTATATCATCAAAAGTGGTAATGTCAGGATCTTTCATGCCGGAGAAACCCCCAGCTTTGACCGGGAAATCGCTCTGCTGGGTGAAAATGAGTTCTTCGGAGAAATGGCTCTCATTTCCGACGTCCCTCGTAATGCCACTGCGCGCACTACCCAAACCACTGAAACCTTTACTTTGAAAAAAGTGGATTTTCTCAATTTGATTTCCACCGATCCTTCTTTCGCCGCCCAAGTCAGCAAGGAATTCCTCGACCGCGTCAAAGCCAATATCCGTGAAAAAAACGCCTAATACTTCGCGCTTCCGGCATGACCTGGAGGATGCAAAATATTAAAAAAATTCAATACTTATGCTCTTTTTCTATCTCTATCTTGCCCATTTAATTTCTGATTATCTACTTCAACCGGGGACTCTGGTCGCCTGGAAAAAGAGGTCACGATGGGGGATCATCATGCATGCTACAATTCATTTTCTGGTCACCACTTTATTGGCCTACATTTATACCGGCAGTTACTACAGCATCTTCCTGGGGTTGGGGATTGCCGCCTGTCATTTCGTCATTGATTGCCTAAAGGTCGATCATATTAACCGTAGTAAACATAGTTATTCAGCTTACTGGGCAGATCAATTCGCTCATTTTATCACTATTGGCATTGTTTATCTGATCGCCACTCGCTTACCGGAATTCTTTTCAGTGAAAATGGTTGACTGGAACAATTACTTCGAAGCCATTTATTTCAGCCCAATTTTTATTACTTATAGTTGTTTAGCCATTTTTTCCACCCTGACCATTGAATATAGTTTCTTTCTGGTCAAAAAAGGTCGCGGCAAAACCAGTTCAGCTCAAAATACCGCTCTCAGTAAACGCAATATGATGAAACGGCTTTTTTTAGCTACTTTAATCTACGTCGGCCTCTTGTTCTCGCTTGTCCCTAGCGTGGGGTTCAACTTCTGAGGTCAAATGTAAAAAGGTGAATGTCCACACCACCACAGCAAAAGTATGGATAATTCCGTTTAAATACGCCGCTATCAGTAGCCCCAGGAAACCCAGTATCGCCCCTAACAGTAATCCCAAACCCGGCAGGTTGGCGGTGGTTAATAAATAAACAACCCCTAAAGTCGCCGCTGGTATCAGCAGAACAAAAAACATCTGAATAATTATTCTCAAACCGATAATCAACATCAGGATAGTCAAGAGGATGGTTTCTTCCAAATGTTTCACCACCAGGTTAAAGCTTTTGGCAATTGAACCAAATACGCCTTCACCGTCAATTACTATATAGAATTCAGTATAAGTAAGGAAAATCGCCAATATCAAAGCGGCTATCAACACAAATACTATAATTGGTACCACCGAAGTAATTATTCCCCAGCCTAAAGTCCTCATAGCAAAAGCCAGAGTCGAGAAAATCGAAACCACACTAAAGGTTTGTACAAATAAACTGTATTCAAACAAGGGCAGAAATGACAGCATACCATAAGTCAGCCCTTTTTTCCCGTGTACCGTTTGTCCATTTTTACGTCTGGCTACCAGTTGGATTAAGGCCCCTTGGCATAGCACCGGTAAAATAAAGTAGCCCAGCATCGTAATCACAGATATCAAAACCAGCGGAAAAATCCAGGTCTGGTTATGTTGCAAAAAATTCAAAGCCGATTCCAGCAGTACCACGGCAAAACCATGTCCCCAATTCTCAAACAGCTTGGAGCCCAAAAATGAATAGTATTGATAAATAATATAGCCTATTCCCACTGTAGTGGAGAAAAAAGCCGGAACCGCACCATAATAAATGGCCAGTTTCTTGTGTTCCTGAGTAAACTCCCAGGCTTCTGCAACTATTGCTCGGTAATTCATTTGATTATTTTTGTCTCTCCAGATTTACCACAAAAAGAATGGCTTGCCAATAAGTTGAGTCTCTGCTAGCTTATAGCACGCGTCAATTACTCGTATTTTTATTAGTAAACAAGGTAATGAAAAGGACTGAAAAGAAAAATGTAATTTCCGGATTTGCAGTACATCCAAAGGATACTGGGTCACCACAAGTACAGATTGCCATCCTTACAGAGAGGATCAAACAACTTTCATCACACTTAGAAGAACATCCCAAAGATAATCATTCTCGACGTGGACTTTTAATGATGGTAGGCAAGAGAAGAAAACTCCTCAATTATCTCAAACTCAACGAAAAGGAAACTTTCGATGAGTTGGTTGGCAAATTAGGACTAAAATAGAATTCTATTTATAAACTCCTTCTTCCTCACTGGTCAATAACTTTCAAGTCTACGCTGTGCAAGCTAGACTTTTTATGAATAAAATTATTTAATCTTTATCAATAACTAATGGAACAACAAGAATTCAAAATGGATTTAGCCGGCCGACAGCTCAAAATTGAGACTGGTCTATTGGCCAATCAATCCAGCGGCTCAGTGACCGTATCACTAGGCGACACTGTCGTTTTTGCCAGCGCTATGATGGGCGGCGCTCGTCCCGGCACTGACTTTTTCCCCTTAACTGTAGATTTCGAAGAGAAATTCTACGCCGCCGGAAAAATCAAAGGCTCTCGTTTTATGAAACGAAATGAAGCCAGACCTTCCGACAAGGCGGTTCTCAGCTCACGCATGATTGACCGTCCGATCCGACCTTTGTTTCCCAAAGGCATGATCAATGATGTTCAATTGATTGTCTCTGTCTTATCTCTAGATATGGAAATCGACCCTTCTACTCTGGGTATGGTTGCAGCCTCAGCAGCTATCTCAATTTCCGGTATGCCTTTCCAGGGACCGGTAGCCGCAGTACGTGTCGGTCTGGTAGACGGACAATTGATTGTTAATCCAACTTATAAACAGCAGCTAGACGGGGACCTCGATTTGGTCGTCGCCGGTACCGAAGAAGCTGTCACTATGGTAGAAGCAGGCGCCAAGGAAGTTGATGATGAAACTATGCTTAGGGCACTGGATTTTGCCCACAGTGAAGTAAAGAAAATTTGTGCTTTACAGAAAGAATTCATCAAAGTTTACAAAAAGCCTGACTTGGAAATCATTTTGGCTCCGGAAAATATTGCTTCGATGGAAGCAGTTACCAGCTTTGTGACTCCAGCCATGCTCAATGAAATAGTCGGCCCAACCAAAGTTATTATCAAAGAAAAACTTCATCAATTGGAACACCAGTTAATGGAAAAATTCGCTGCCGAATTAGAAGCTGGCAAGTTTACCGCAGGTGAACTCAAAGAGGATTTAATGACTCTCTTTGAAAAGAATATGCGTAAGAATATTCTCGAAAATGAACAACGTTTGGATGGACGCAAAGTTGATCAAATCCGCCCTCTGAGCATCAAAACTTCTGTTCTTCCACGAACTCATGGTTCAGCAATTTTCCAACGTGGTGAAACCCAATCTCTCTCCATTTGTACACTCGGTTCCCCGGGATCCGCTCTACTCGTCGACACTATGGATGAGGATATTGAGAAATTCTATTTCCACCATTACAATTTTCCGCCTTTCTCAGTTGGTGAAACCAAGCCGATGCGCGGTCCGTCCCGTCGTGATATTGGTCATGGGATGTTGGCTGAAAGAGCGCTCGTTCCTATGCTCCCCGATCATGCCAAATTTCCTTATACCATTTGGGTTGTTTCCGAAATCATGTCCTGCAATGGATCCAGCTCGATGGCCGCGGTTTGCGGATCCACTCTTTCCTTGATGGATGCCGGTGTGCCTCTCAAAAAACCGGTAGCCGGAATTGCCATGGGACTGGTAACCTATGATGGTGATTTGGCCAATGGCTATAAAATCCTCACCGATATTCAAAGTTTTGAAGACTTCGCCGGAGATATGGACTTCAAAGTCGCCGGTACACGAGATGGAATTACCGCCCTTCAAATGGATATTAAAGTCAAAGGTCTTTCTGTTGATCTGTTACGCCAGGCTTTGGCCCAAGCCAAAACTGCTCGTGTAGAAATCCTCGATGCTATGGCAGTCGCTCTTCCTGCTCCACGCCAGGAAATGTCTCCTTATGCTCCACGCATCATCGCTATCCAGATTGATCCGGATAAAATCCGTGATGTTATCGGCAAAGGGGGAGAAACTATTCAGAAAATCACCAAGGAAACCGGCGTAGAAATCGACATTGAAGACAGCGGTTTGGTAATGATCACTGCGGTTAGTGCTGAATCCGCCCAGAAGGCTGAGGAATGGATCAAAAAAATTACCTATGAACCAAAAATCGGCGATGTCTTTACCGGCAAAGTCGTTCGCGTTACTGACTTCGGGGCTTTTGTAGAAATCACTCCAGGCCGCGATGGATTGGTTCATATTTCTGAATTAGCCGACCATCGTGTAGAACGTGTTGAGGACGTGGTCAAAGAAGGAGAAATGATCAAAGTTAAATTAATCTCTATCGACGATCAAGGCCGCTATAAACTTTCTCATAAGGCGGTAATTAATGATCAGCCAGCTGCTTAATCCAGTATCTCCCCACCAAATACATCCAAGGCCGATCGTAAACGATTGGCCTTTTTTGGTATCGATTGCTCTGGCGACTCTGCTGTTTCAGCCGGGCTCTCATTACTAAAACTCCCATTACCGGTCGAGAAAACTGCTGGATCGATAATCCCGGACAATTTAAAGTTTCGACCATATTCTTCTGCAATGGCCTTTTCGCTTTCTACTAAGATCTCTTGGACAAACAACTTGTCTTTATTGAAATTACTACTGAAGGCCAACGTAATTGTCGCCGAGTCCGCCTCCACCAGTTTGGCCGACTTCAAACAACGTTTGGCGAGGGGACTGGGCATCCGATCAAATACATTGCTCCAGCGTTGAATTAAGTCATCCAAGGTCAAATCAGCTGAGTCAGTAGCAACTATCGGCTGAATTATCGGTGTTTCTTCTGATTTTTCCAATAAGTCCACTGGTTTTTCAAGCGGTTTTTCTAATTCAGGTTTTTTTTTTGAGCCCACATCAACTTGTGAAGCTGAAGTTGGTGTGTTATTTCCCCCTTTCTCTAAACAAGCTTTAACTATGGCTATTTCTAAGGGTAATTCCGGAATATAGGAGAATTTTAGTTTCTCATAAGCTTCCTGGAAGTAATCGATCAATTGGATATTTCGCCCTGTCTCAGCGTAATCGTTTTGTTTCACGGAATCCAACAATTTCTTACGCAGAAAATCTAAAAAATCACGGTTAAATTGCGTCAAATCCCCGCCCGCCGCAAAGATTTCCTCGAGCTTTTTCACCCCGCCCGCCGCATCTCCGGCCATCAGCAGCGCAAATAATTCTTCCGCAGCACCCCAGTTGCTGATCCCCAGGACTTGCTTGGCGCGCTCGGCACCAACTTTTCGATCAGTGATTAATTGTTCAAACAAACTAATCGCATCACGCAATCCGCCGCGCGCCTGTCTGGCGATAATCTGTAAAGCTTCTTCTTCAGCCTGCACACTTTCTGCAGTCGCCACTACTTTTAATCTGGCCACCAAATCTGCTTCGGTGATTCGTCGAAAATCAAACCTTTGGCAGCGCGAAATAATCGTTTCCGGAACCTTATGAATTTCAGTGGTCGCCAAAATAAAGTAAACAAAACTCGGTGGTTCTTCCAAAGTTTTCAGTAATGCATTGAAGGCTTCTTTGGTCAGCATATGCACTTCGTCGATAATATAAACTTTATTTTTAGCGCGTGTAGGGGAGTAATTGATTTTCTCGCGCAGGTCACGAATTTCATCGATACCCCGGTTGGAAGCCGCATCGATTTCTATCACGTCGATCAAACGGCCATGATCAATCTCTTCAGCCAATTCTGAACCATCAAAACGACCATCTTCGCTCATGGTTTCAACATTGATGGCTTTAGCCAGCAGTCTGGCTGTAGTGGTTTTACCCGTGCCACGCGGCCCGGTGAATAAATAGGCATGGGAAACCTGACCGGCCTTAATGGCATTCAGTAAAGTTATTTTAATATGATCTTGTCCCACTAAACTAGGGAAATCTTTGGGACGATGTTTGCGATAAAGTGACATCAGTACTCTTAAAGGATAGCCCTTAACTTTTACCCTTTTTTTGCTTAAATTTGAAATAAAACTTCTGGACAAAAACTCTATAATTTCCCTCAAGCACATTAATCTTTTCCCTTTATTTCAGTTTTGCCTCGACCATCTTCCTGAAATTCCGCTCAAATTGCTCACTGGAGAATTTTTCTGCCTCCTGACGCATTTTGGCTTTCGAATACTTTTTCTCCTGCAAAATCAGTCGGCCCAGACCATCTTCCATCGAAGCCAGCGTTTGTTCTTCGAAAAATTCTCCATTTACGCCCGGTTTGATAAATTCCAACGCTCCACCAGCCTGATAAGCCAACACCGGTTTCCCGGCCGCCAAAGCCTCAATCATCGTAATCCCGAAATCTTCTTCTGACGGGAAAATAAAGGCCCGACAACCGTCCAATACTTCACGCATTTCTACATCAGTCAGGCGGCCTTTGAATTGGATATTTTTGGCCGCCATATTTTCCAGGAAACAACGCTCTGGACCTTCCCCTACAATTACCAACTTTTTCCCGGTTTTATTAAATAAATTTATCGCTAAATCGATCTTTTTATAGGCGGTCAGAGTCGCCACAATCAAAAAATAATCACCATCATTTTCACTCAATTTAATTTTATCGGTTTCCACCGGAGGATAAATAACTTCTGCCGGCAGACGATAGTATTTGACTATCCTCCGACGTACATGCTCCGAATTGGCAATGTAAAAATCCGCCCGATCAGCCGAAACTTTGTCCCACAAACGAATCTTTTCCATAGTTCGTCTGGCCAACCAGCGTTTCCAGGGATTGAACCATTTATCATTCAAATATTCATGAGCATAATCCCAGGCATAGCGCATCGGTGTGTGGCAATAACAGATATGCACCGAGTCTGAATTGGTCAGCGCTCCATGAGCAAAAGCAGAGCTGGAGCTGATCACCAGATCGAATTCTCCCAAATCGAATGACTCTATGGCATAGGGCATTAATGGCAACAACCAACGATAACGCCGACGGATGAACTTCGGGAGTCTCTGTAAAAATGAAGGCCTGACTCGTTCGGCCGGAAACTCCTGTCCGCATTTATCCTCGTCATAGAGGAGAGTGTAAATCGGCGCTTCCGGATACATCTCCGCCAACTTTTTTACCACTCTCTCCGCCCCACCCATTTTCACCAGCAGCTCAGCAATAATAGCCACTCTCAAAGGCTTTTTATCTTGATGATGTTTATCCGGCTTATTCATTAAAGTTTAATCATCTTTAGAAACTCCTCTTCCTTGATAATTTTGACCCCATTCTTTTTGGCATCCTTTTCTTTTGTACTAACTTTATCATGGTCGCCAGTCAACAAATAAGTGGTGGATTTACTGACTGCGTTGACGACTTTACCACCATTTTGTCTGATTCTTTCTTTGGCTTGGTCACGCGACATGCTATTCAGCGTTCCGGTCACTACAAAAGTCGTCCCTTTTAATTTTAGGCTCAATGGTTTCCCATTATCGATAAAGCTGATCCCTGCTTCCTTTAACTTTTTCAATAATTCTATATTACTTTCTTCTTTAAACCAGTCCAGGATTTCCACGCTCACCTTTTCGCCAAACCCTTCCACTTCTATCAATTTGTCTTTATCCATTTCCTGAGCCAATAGTAACAAGTCATTGATGGTTACAATTCGCCGCTCTTTGTGACTATCACTTTGTTCGTCATTCCATTGATCACGGAAATAATCAGCCAAGGCAATCGCCGTTTCCTCTCCGACATGACGTATACCTAGGGCAAACAAAAACCTTTCCAAAGCCACTTTTTTAACCGCGGCGATTGCCTCAATTAATTTATCAGATTTCTTTTCTTTAAATAATGGCAGCAGCAACAAATCATTCCGGGTCAGATGGAAAATATCCGGAATCTCATCGATCATCTGCGCTTCCAATAGAGCGTCAATCACTTTATCACCCATGCCATCAATATTCATCACATAGGCAAAATGGATAAATCTTTCGCGGTCCTGCGCGAAACAATCCGGATTGGAACAGCGGATTACCGCTTCGCCTTCTTTCCTGACCACTTTAGATTGGCAAACCGGACAATGTGTGGGGAAGTGAAAGATTTTCTCTTTTCCGGTTCGCAAGTCTGTCAATACCTGGACAATCTCCGGAATAACGTCACCGGCTTTTTGGATAACTACTGTGTCTCCGATCCGCACATCTTTGCGTTTCATTTCATCTTCATTATGCAAAGTAGCTCGTGAAATTGTTGAGCCAGCCACACGGACGGGGCTCAGTACAGCCACCGGTGTCAACGCCCCGGTCCGTCCAACCTGAACATGAATGTCCAAAACCCTAGTGGTGGATTGCTCTGCCGGGAATTTGTAAGCTACAGAATAACGAGGAGTCTTCGCAGTGAATCCCAGTAATTGTTGCTGGGCTTTTTCATTTACTTTGATCACTACCCCATCGATCTGAAACGGTAACTCTTCACGCAATTCTCCGGCTTTTTGGAGGAATTTTTTCACATCGTCCAAGTCGTCACAATAATGGTAATGCTGTTCCACCGGTAATCCCAAGTCCATCAGTCTTTCCAGAACATTCTGTTGGCGGCGGGGCAGTGCATCCATGTTAGTTTGACCCAGTTCATAAAAAAAGGCCGACAGTTTCCTGGAAGCCGCTACCTGCGGGTCCAGTTGACGCACTGTCCCCGCCGCCGTATTTCGAGGATTCTCAAAAGCCTCTTCACCTTTGGCCAGCTGATCTTCATTAATCTTTTTAAAGTCCTCTTTATTGATGTAAACCTCTCCACTGACTTCCAAGTCAATATTTTCGACTAAACGCAGCGGAATGGATTCAATAGTTCTGACGGTGTGAGTAACATCTTCGCCCATTACCCCATCTCCCCGGGTAATCGCTCGAACCAATACCCCTTTTTCATAATGCAAAGTAATGTTCAATCCATCGATTTTTAATTCGCATAAATAGTGTAGCTTTTGACCAGATGGCAACAATTTCAGCAATTTTTCTTCCCAATTCTCTATTTCTTCAAAAGAAAAAGTATCAGCCAAACTTTTCTTAGTGGTAATATGCGGAACTTTAGCAAATTTCCCACTCACAGGGACTCCGACCCGTTGAGTCGGAGAATCTGCAGTGATAAATTCAGGAAAGCGTTCTTCCAGCTGTTTCAATTCAGCTTTTAGACTATCCCGAACGGCTTCAGAAGTAGTCGATTTGTTCAGAATGAAATATTGATAATTCAGCTCCCTGATTTTTTCCTGCAGTTTTTCAATGCGCTCTTTAACCTCTTTTTTATCCATTTTATTTTGAATATTTCAAAACTACTTTAAACAATTTCCGGGGAAAATGCTATAATAGGTTTAAATTAAATCGATTCTCCATGCCGAAAAGCGAAACCACCCCCAACCAAACCACCGTTGTTGTCAAGAATGCCGGACAAAAAGTAATCCATCTGATCCGTAAAGCCTATTTGGAAGGTTCACTATCCGTTTCCAGTAATCCTACCCCCGAAGTACAGTTTATTTTAAACGAGCCGGTCACTATTCAGGCCAAGGATTACCAACCCGATCCCCGTGACCGGGCCTTCCTGAAAGAAATAATCAAGAAAGTTGACGATGGCACAATCAAGCTGTTTACTCCTTCAACTTTGCTGAACATGCCGGTTTACGACCAGCTTTCACCTCAGCGTAAAGCCAAAGTCGATTATGACATCTTGATCCTGCTCAATAAAATCCGGGCCGTCAAAAAGCTCTGGGATGAGGGCGCCCAGGACAGCTATCAAATCATGAATCTGGTCCACTCTCTACGTTTGGCTAAAGAAAGCCTGGAAACTCATGAAGGTGATGTCTTTGTCATCTAGTATTCTGACCTTTTCTCCAATTCCTAAAAATGGTATAATGGAGGGATAAAAAACCAAAATCAAGAAAATAATCATGGCAGACGACCAAAACATAGTACAAACAGGGGATTTGCAGATCAAAGCGGCTGGAACCGGTTCCGACACCGGCACAACCGGTTCTAATGCCGGTACAACCAGTTCTAACACCGGTACAACCGGGGCAACTACACCAGCCCAACCTGTATCTGCCAAAATCAATTTGGCAGACGCTGATAATTCACCAGTTCCATCCGCCCAGCCCGTCAACCAGCGAGCTTTTAAATTGGATGAAGGCCTGGAAGAAAGCACTACTGGTCCATCCAAACCGGAAAAATTTGCCATCCCCAGGATGGTCAAAGAAAAGTACGCGGATTTGGTCGAATTGATCAAATCAACTGAATCAATGGACGATCAGGAAAGACAATACTGGTTCCAGATCTTACCGATCATGACTCCCGAGCAAATCGAAAAATTCCGTTATATTCTGATTACTGAGAAAAACCAATTAGCCGATTTGGACAAAGAATATGAAGATGAATTAAACCGACTCAACGAAAAGCATTTATTGGAATGGAAAGAATTTGAATCCAAAGAAAAGACTAGAGCGATCAGAGATGCTGAAGCCAAAAGCGATGAACAGGAAAAACAAGAAGAAGCAGACATTTTGGCCAAACTCAGCGACGTATAATTTAAAGCAATGCCTGAATATAAATTTGGAGAACATCAAGGCGATGAACAAAAGACGCCTAAACCGTCTCGGGCTCCTCTGAATATTCCTGTACAAGACGGTAATATTTCCTTTGATTTAGGCGGTCAGAAAGCTAGCCATTTTGCCGGAACCGTGCCGTCTCCCATGCTAGAAAATCAGACCACCATTCCAGGACTTCCAGCCAAACCGGCAGTTACCAAATCCGCTCAATCATCAGCCAAACCTCCAGTCAAAAAAGCTTCAGAAACCCCTCAGCATTTTGGGTTGCGCATCTGGCATGCCCTAGAATTTATTGCTGTTTCCGCTGCCATTTTCGCGGTCTTATTTTTCTTCCTTAATTATGGGTCTTATAGTCAGTTGTTTTTGACTAAATTAGATTTACTGCGTGGTCAAATGAACCAAAACCCTTATTCAGAGCAGCAAAATATTGCTTTGAAAAATGCTTCCGTCGAAGGGCAAAAACCGCTTCCCATAGTAAATACTTCCCAAGCCGCCAAAAAACAGGTACCCGATCTCACACTGGAGATTGCTCCTCCCGACAAACGCATAATCATTCCCCGTATCGGCCAAAATGTGCCCATAGTCCAGGTTCCTACTGATACTTTGCTTCGTAAAGATTGGAAGGCTCTCGAGTCGCAAATCCAGGACGCCCTCCGTCATGGAGTGGTGCATTTCCCCGGTACCGCTTATCCAGGTTCGCCTGGCAATGTGGTCATCACCGGTCATAGTTCTTATTTCCCTTGGGATCCTGGACGCTTCAAAGACGTCTTTGCTCTGCTGCATCAAGTTGATTTGGGCGACCAAATCGTTGTCTATAATGACCAGAAAAAATATACCTACCAGGTCTACGACAAAAAGGTTGTCAAACCCAGCGAAGTTGAAGTGCTTACCCAAGCCGGTGAAAGCCGCCTGACTCTAATCACTTGTACACCTGTGGGGACCGACCTCAATCGCTTGATTATCTTGGCGCGTCCGATTTCAGTTAGCTAAAATTTATGAAAGAATTATTAGCCAAAATCAGGGGTGCAGGTCTGGAGCAGAAATGCCAAATGGCGAAGAAGGCTTATGAGCAGCTTGAGGATTCGATAG
>CAZBQJ010000003.1:0-267024 GCA_964494085.1 uncultured Candidatus Peribacteria bacterium | reverse complement strand
GCATCCTGGGGCTGGAGAAGGTCCCAAGGGTTGGGCTGTTCGCCCATTAAAGCGGTACGCGAGCTGGGTTCAGACCGTCGTGAGACAGGTCGGCCTCTACCCTCCATGTTCGCAGGAAAATTGAAGGAAGTTGTCCCTAGTACGAGAGGACCGGGATGAACGAACCTCTAGTGTATCTGTTGTCACGTCAGTGGCATGGCAGAGTAGCTACGTTCGGACGGGATAACCGCTGAAAGCATCTAAGCGGGAAGCCTCTCCTAAGATAAATTTTCCCATTAATCCTCCAAGGAGACTACTTGGTTGATAGGTTTCAGGTAGAAGCACAGTGATGTGTGGAGCCGAGAAATACTAATAGGATATTGACTTTTTGATTTGCACTTTATCTAGCAATCAATGAAGATTACTTGAGTTTTTTACTACACCCAATTTAGACGTTGCTCGATTAAGATTCATCTTAAAAGGCACCGTCTTGGTGACTATAGAGAAAGGGGTACACCTGTTCCCATCCCGAACACAGTAGTTAAGCCTTTCTTCGCTGATGGTACTTGGACATTAGATTCAGGGAGAGTAGGACGTCGCCAAGACGGTGCCTTTTAAGATAATATTTAGGCAATGGTATATAAACTTATTTTTTAGCTTCTATTTTTTTTTCGATAACCTTTTCAACTTCCGGTTTTTCATCTAGGCCCACGCCTTGATCTTCAGTTTTCATTTGCTCATCAGTTTTCAGGTCACCTTGATCCCAATTCTCGCTTTTTTGGTAACGGGCGGCAACCGGATTGTTTATTTCATAAAATAGTTTGATCAACTCACTGGTGCTTAATTCTTCAACTTTCAAGCCACAGTTCTCCAAACCTATTTTTACACTATTTACTTTTTGACTTAATTTCTTTTTTAATTCGTCAAATTCGTCACGGCGCTGTTTGATCTGACCGTAATTGTCTTTTGCATTGATGAAACCAAAGAATTTCTCTAAAAATGTTTGGCTTTTTGCTCGATAAGGATCTTGGGGAACTATTACATAGAATTCCTTGGCCATGATGTCTGCATATTCCACCAGCTTTTGAATGTATTCGACATATTCAGTAGTCTGTTTTTGTAATAATGCGTTGGTCTGCTTATTGGCCTTTTCTCGGAGATCGTCGAGGTACTTGTCAATATCCAGTTTTTTTGATCGTATAACGATCTGAATAGGGTCTTCCAGAGTGTTGAGGAATCCCTGATATGAATAAATTATAGCGTTTTGCTCATCTTCGGATTTGAGATTGAAATTGATGCTAGACACTTTCAAAACGGCTCTAATCCCGCCATTTTTAAGTATAACGGTGTTTTCTCTCATTTCTGCGATACGCAAATAAGTTTGTGTACTGAGAGTCGGCCCATCGCTGATTTGGGAGTTTTTTACGCTGGGAATTGTTTTGGTTGATTGGTCGGCCATATTATTTTACTTTTTGGTCTAAAATTTTGGTTAATTCCGCTAGGGATTGCTTTTTTTTCAATTGATCGGTTTCTAGAGCTTTATCGATATTTTTCTTTTTGGCTGAGGCAACCGGAACATAAAGAAGTCGTGATGGATCTCCCGTACCTTTTATCCAATAACGTTTAGAAGGAAGGATTAAAGATTCCAGTCGATAGAGTATATATCTTTCAAAAACGAGATCCAAAGGCTTGATAAAAGCAAATACTACTGTTACGAGAGCAATAATTATGACAGGAATCAAGACTGTGATCAGTTGATACTCCCTGCCCAGAATTGTAAAAATGGCGTAACATAAGCTGAAACCAATGCCACTGATAATCAGTTGTCTGAGTGTCAATGGACCTACTATGCGGTCTTCTCTTTGGACGTCCTGTGGTACTTTGAATTGCATGGAATGGTTTTAAATCTCTTTATTATAGCAGAAATGTGCGTTTTTGAGAAGCTGGAGACCGGTGAATTGTTTATTGGTAAATTCGGCTATCTTTGCTAAGATTAGCAGGCTTATTCTACCCCCTATGTCTACAGAGAAAATTAGAAATTTTTGTATTATTGCTCATATCGACCATGGAAAGTCGACTTTGGCTGATCGACTCTTGGAAGTTACCGGTACGGTCACCAAACGTGAAATGAAGACTGACCAGGTCTTGGATATGATGGATTTGGAACAAGAGAGAGGTATCACCATTAAACTGAAGCCAGTGCGCATGGATTGGACTCACAAAGGAGAGGATTATATCTTGAACTTGATTGATACTCCGGGCCACGTCGATTTTACTTATGAGGTTTCACGTAGTTTAGCGGCTTGTGAGGGAGCAATTCTGGTGGTTGATGCAACCCAGGGAATTGAGGCCCAAACACTGGCTAATTGCTACATGGCCTTGGAACATGATTTAAAAATAATCCCGGTCCTGAACAAAATTGATCTGCCTTCGGCCGACGTGGAAAGATATTCTCAGGAAATCGAGAATACTTTGGCTATTCCCAAAGAAGAAATTATTGCTATTTCAGCGAAAGAAGGGACCAATGTAGATACTCTCTTAGCGGCGATTGTTGAGCGCTTTAATCCTCCGAAAGATTATGCTCCCACCGCTGAAACCAAGGCTTTAATTTTTGATTCAGTTTATGATGTCTATAAAGGGGTGGTGGCCTATGTCCGTGTTTTTTCTGGCTCAATCAAAAGGGGGGATAAAGTTGTTTATCTACATTCTAAAAATGAATTGGAAGTAGTGGAAGTCGGTTACTTTAAGCCTAGATACGTCCAATCGAAAATCATCAATACTGGCGAAGTTGGTTATATTGTAACGGGATTTAAGGATGTCTCCCAGGCCAGGGTCGGGGATACGGTTTGGAGATCAGGTCAGACTAAAATCGAAAGTTCTGAAGCAAAACCTTTGAGTGGATACAAAGAAGTGAAGCCTTTTGTTTTTGCTTCGATTTATTGTGTCAATGGAGATGATTATCCTTTGCTTCGAGACGCTTTACAAAAGTTGCGTTTGAGTGATTCGGCTTTGACTTTTGAACCGGAGCAGTCCTCGGCACTAGGATTTGGCTTTAGAAGCGGATTCCTGGGGTTACTCCATATGGAAATCGTCCAGGAAAGACTGGAACGAGAATATAATTTAGAGTTGGTTGTTACCGCGCCTTCGGTTTCCTATATTGTTGTTCAGCGTGGGAAAGACGGTCAAAAGGCCGAGATTCTGGTCTTGAGCCCTGCGGATTTACCTGATCCGGCGACTATTGAGGAAATCCAAGAGCCTTGGGTCAAGGTTGAGCTGCTATTTCCCAAAGAATATATGGGGTCAGTGATGAATTTGGTCCAAGAAAAGCGTGGAATTCAAAAGAACTATAATTATATTGATGCAGATAGAGTGATTTTGGTGGCGGAATTACCTTTGGCTTCGATTGTAGTTGACTTTTTTGACACCTTGAAAAGCCTAACTTCGGGTTATGGCTCAATGAATTATGAATTCATTGAATTTAGAAATGGAGATTTGGTCAAACTGGATATCAAAATTGCCGGAGAAACTGTGGATGCTCTGGCTACGATAGTTTACCGGCCTGATTCACATCAAACGGGTATGGCGATGGCCAAAAAACTGAAAGATTTAATTCCCAAAGCACAATTTGAGATTGCCATTCAGGCTGCCATTGGTGGGAAAATTGTGGCTCGCGAGTCGATTTCGGCGATGAGAAAAGACGTTACCGCCAAACTTTACGGTGGAGATCGCACTCGTAAAGATAAGCTTTTGAAAAAACAAAAGGCCGGTAAAAAACGGATGAAAATGATTGGAAAAGTGGCACTTCCTCAGGAAGCCTTTTTGGCAATTTTGAAGAAATAGACTTAAAGCCAATGCTTTGACTTAAAAAAAGAGCTCATTTCTGCTATAATATAGGGATTTAACTATATTTAGGTGAAAGGACTCGGTGGAAAATTGGGAATATTGATACTTTTGATCGCAGCAATGTTGTCCGGCGGGGTGTTGTTTTTCGAGGATCAGTTAAGTGCTTTGACTAATATTCTGGGTTTTGAAAAGTCCATCAATCAGATCGATCAAAGTGGCCAAGTCCTACGCATAGCCTATTTATTTCAACCTCAGGATTTAAACCCATTTTCCACTGATCCGGCTGCTCAAGCCAGGCTTCATGATGTTTATGAAAGTTTAGTTAGTTTGGACGAAAATCTGATTGTCAGACCGGGTTTGGCTGTGTCTTATGGTTTAAGCAATGACACGAACTGGGAAATTAGATTACGAAGTGGGGTAAAATTCCAGGATGGATCGACTCTCGATACTGAGGATGTTCTGGATAGTTTTAAAACTGCTGAAACTGTTCCCAATAACTCAGTTGCGGATTTATTGGCCGGCATAGATTCAATTACCAGAATTGATGACTTGATTTTAATTATCAAAACCGAGAAACCAGACCCACTATTTCTGAATAAATTAGCTAAAATGCCGATTTTACCAAGTGGCTTTACAGATTTTGCTCACCCCATCGGCTCTGGACCGTATAAGCTCGTCCAGACAGATAATTTGACTGATTTGATCTATCAACGAAATAGTAATTATTGGGGAGATTTACCTTATTTTGGTAATTTAGAAGTTAAATCGATTGGCAATAAAAATGAACGTATTATGGCCCTGAAGGACGGGACAATAGACTTTTTGGCTGATGTACCTCCAGATGCAGTGTCCGAGTTTCAGGAAAGTGGTTTTAAAGTTGATTTTATTCCTAGTTTGGAAATTGGCTTTGTGATGTTCAATTTTATGGATCGCCATTTTGTAGATGTAAATGTTCGTAAAGCCATAGCTGAAGCAATCAACAAGGAAAGTTTTTTAGATTTGGCGATGGGTTACGCTAAAACTGTTAATCAATTTGTTTCCAATGGAGTATTTGGTTACAATCCGGATCTAAAGGGAATTGCCTATAATCAAAAGGACGCAATAGATCTGATTTCTAAAAATGTATCAAGTTTTGAGAAAATCAAGTTTGCCTTTTATTTTCCGGAAAGTTTAAAGCTTTTGGGGCAATATTTCCAGGAACAATTAAAACCGATTGGTATACAATTGGAGTTGAAACCCCTGGCTGATTTGGATTTGGAAGATAAAATACAAAATTCCCAGATCCCATTCTACTATCTAGGGTGGCGGAATGAGAGTGGGGACGCTTTACCTTTTTTGAAAGCTGTAATACATAGTAAAATGAAGGGCGGATATGGGATTTATAATGCGATGAATTATAGTAATCCCCAAGTAGATCAATTGATAGAAAAAAGTGAAACTAATTTAAATCAGGCGGATAGACTAGAGGACATTCAGAATGTGATGAAGATTGTCAGTGAGGATGATGTGGTGGGAATACCATTATTTGAAACACAATCTTTATTTGCTTATCGAAGCGATCTAATCTTTCGGGTTCGTGTTGATTCGTTAATTTATCCGTCTTCTATCAGAAAAAATAATATCAGAAAAAAATAAATGTTACATTCACTTCGATCAAAACTTATCCTGGGAATTTCAGTATTTATCATACTGCTGTTGACTGTTTCAGCATTTCTCCAAGTCAGGGAAAAGGAAAAGGAATTGGTGAACGATATTTTAATTCAATCAAGATCATATGCTGAGTTGACTTCAGGGAAATTGGTCGGAGATTATAAGTTGTACTTGATCCCCAACAGCTTTGTTTATTTCAATAGAAATGTTCAAGACATTTTATCCAAGAATGAATATATTTCCTCCCTGCAAGTAGTCAGTTTTGAGGGGGAAATACTTTATGATTCGAAGGAAGACCGAGATCAGAAATACGATGGGCAAACCCGTTTGATAACCGATTCAGCAGAATTGGAGCAAATCAAGGCCAAAAATTTGTCGATCAAGCCCAGCGGCAGTGAACGAATGGTTTTTTTCAAGAAAGAGACTAGAGAAAATGGCCAAGTCGTATATTTACCGATTGATGCAAATGAAAATCCGGTGACCGCGCTTTCTACGAACCAACGAATAGATTATCTGGTAGCTCCTGGCGATAATGAATATGCGGTGATTTATCACCTCACTTATGATCCTTTGGCGGCCAGAATCCGATCTACAGAGTTTAGGATTATGGTATTGGCAATTTTTGGTGTAGCTTTGGGTATTTTGTTGGCGATTGTTTTCGGGTTAACCATCACCAAGTCATTGGCGAAACTACGTAAAGGGGCCGAGATTTTGGCGACTGGTGATTTTTCTCACCGTGTGGTGATCAAGACTAAGGATGAGATTCGTGAATTGGCAGATACTTTCAATAAAATGGCTGCAGATTTGCAGGAGAGTACTAAAGCACTGATTTATAAAGAAAGAGTGGGAAAAGAGTTGGAATTGGCCAGACAAATTCAACAGAGGATTATTCCCAAAGTTATTCCACAAGTCAAAGGTTTAGATATTAGTGCTGGCTTGATTCCGGCAGAAGAAATCGGTGGAGACTGTTATGATTTTTTGATGCCAAACGAAAATGAAATGATGTTTTACCTGGGTGATGTGACCGGGCATGGGGTGCCCTCTGGAATTATCGTTACTATTGCCAATGCGCTCTTCTATTCCTATGCTGATCGCGGACTGGGACTCGATGAATTATTGAGTGAAGTAAATGAAGTGTTGAAAGCCAAGACTTTGCCAAATATGTTTATTACGATGGTTTTAATGAAATGGTTGGTGGACCAACAAAAGTTTACTTATGCTTCGGCGGGTCATGAACAAATTGTTCATTATAAGGCTAAAGAAGATGTAGTAGAATTGTTGCCCTCGGGAGGTTTGGCTTTAGGGATGATTAAAGATGTTGGTAAATTATTGAAAATAAATAATGTACATTTGGGGATCGGGGATGTTCTGGTGATTTATTCCGATGGAATTCCGGAGGCTTGGCGGAATCCGAAGGAGATGTATGGTATGGAGAGACTCAAAGAAAAAACTAAAGCATATAGCAAATTTCCGTCAGCCCTAGCGATTAAAAATGCACTTATCTCAGACGTTTATCTTTTCCGCCAAGGATATAAACAGATGGATGACATCACTTGCATCATCGTCAAGAGGACGGTTTGATTTTAGTTTATTTGACTTGCTAAGCGACTTGTATTAAAAGATAACCTAGGCTATTTTATAGTATATGGTTAAAACACTGACATTCAAAGAGCGCATAGTGATTATGTTATTTATTTTCTTAGTGGGAATCTTGGGAGGAGTCCTGTCTTTTTATACTTTAGATGTCTTTTCGCCAAAGGTTACTTTAACTACCACTGAAAGAGTAACGGAAAAGCAGGTTTACGTGGAAAATTCGGCTGCTATAACTTCGGTTAAATTGGTTTCCCAAAGTTTGCTGACATTGACCGATAAAGAAGATCAGTCATCGATCAATAAACGAAATGGTCTATTTCAGTTGGCCTGTTTTAACGGCGCTGCCAATTGCCAGAAAATTGGAGTGGTCCTCACTTCAGATGGTTTAATCATTTCCGCTGCGGATATCAAAGATGAAGAGCTGACTGATTGGTCCGCTTTTGACTTTTATGGTAATCAATACCAGCTGATGATAGTTGGTAAATTGGCTTCGGCAAAGCTTTATCAATTGGTTAAAAAAGGCGAGTTGGATCTAGCCATATCTGACCGCTCTAATTTCTTTAACTTGAAACCGATTATTTTGAGTGATTCCAATTTAGTGCAAATTGGACAGAATGCTTTTGCCGTTGAGAGTGCTTGGAAGGATATTGTAAAGGTAACCAGTGGCTTAATTATCAGTAAGTTTAGTCAAATTGGGACAATTAAGCAGATTAACCATGATTATTTACCAGTATGGTTAGGTTTTAGTGATGCTTTGAAAGGATCATTGGTTTTTGACGGTACGGGTGGATTGATGGCGGTGCGAACAGCTTCAGGCAATATTTCTGCAGAACAGATTTCGGCTTTTTTAAAGAGATATTCTCAAAATAATAAAGATTTTAGCGCCATTGACCTGGGGGTGCATTGTTTTGATTTAGATCGGCAAACTGCGACTGCTTTGAGTATCAAAGTTGATTATGGTTGTTTGATTTCTGAAGGTTTGAGCAGCCAAGGAACTATTGTAAATGGTGGGATAGTGAAAAACTCATTGGCTGATAAGGCAGGATTAAAGTCAAACGATGTCATATTGGAGGCTGACAATAACACCTTGCTGAAGACTGACTTTGGTCAATTGATCTTGAACAAAGCTCCCAAGGGCAAAGTAAATTTGCTGATCTTACGTGAAGGTAAAACTATTAACTTGACCGTGAATCTCTAAATGGTGCGCGGGAGAGGACTTGAACCTCCATGCCCTTGCGGGCGTTACCACCTCAAGGTAGTGCGTCTGCCAGTTTCGCCACCCGCGCAAGAGTAAATGGTGCGAAATATTTTTTTTAGCGGCCTAAATATAGTATATTTACCGAGAAATTCAAATCTAATTTTGCAGGGGATGATCCGGTGAAATTACTGGTTGTTATGACTTTAAAAAAAAGGATGACTTCAAAAGATGATTTTAAAGAACTTGCTTTGCTGATAATGAAGCAGAATGGCTTAAGATTAACTAAACCCCGTCATACTATCTTGGGTTTTTTGGCTGAGCAAAGCAGAGCGATGACTCCCTTTGAAATCCAGTATCAATTGAAAATGCGAAAATTGAAATTGGACTTGGTGACTATTTATAGGATATTGGAAAATTTTGAAAAATTGGGCCTGGTTCACAAAGTGATGGCACTGGGGCGGTATATACGTTGTCATGAAGCTGAAATAGCTCAACATTGTGAGAAAGATGATCAATGTCACCACTATTTGATTTGCCAAGGTTGCCATAGAATCGAGGAGATTGCCGGAGAAAATTTGCATGATTTGGAGAGTAAGCTGAAAAAAAAATTACACTGGGAGATCTATTCTCATTCGTTGGAATTTTTGGGGCTTTGTGAAGAATGTCGAAAATCAGCTTGAGTTTGGCTTTGCTGCATGCTAAATTTTTGACGCTTCGATTTGTTTGTCGGGCCGTAGCCACTAAATAGCGGCTCGTCGAGTACTCCGGGCGATTAGCTCAGTTGGTAGAGCATCTCGTTTACACCGAGAGGGTCAAAGGTTCGAGTCCTTTATCGCCCACCATTAAAAATACTACTTAAAATTTCAAATTCTAAAACAAAGCTGGTAATTAGTACTTGCTAATCGGCTGTGTTTGATTATAATTTCGATACTTTTTACGGGCCCTTAGCTCAGCTGGTAGAGCGCTCCCATGGCATGGGAGAGGTCAGGAGTTCGAATCTCCTAGGGTCCACCATTGATTTATTATACCGGCAGACCTGCTCTGGCAGCTGTCGATTCTTTTGGATACGTATAATTACAAATTATAATTACAGAATAAATTTACTATTCTGTCTTGGTTTTCTGAGTTCCCTTCTAAAAAAAGTGACCTCGGAGTCTTGACAAATAGAAATTCAGGCCTACCGTGGTCGTTTGTGAAATATCTAATATTTTTTAATCTTTAAAAAGATGAATACCATGGATCAACACGATCTCGAAACCCAAAGACGTCCGGATGTAGAAGAAGTCGGCCGCATGTTAGACTTGAAACTTTCCGATCAGCATCCTATTAACTGGGATATGTTCCTGTTCAGACATCTTACTCCAGCTGTCGCTGCTAAATATAAAGATGTTAAAACTGAACATGGCTATGGTCTGAGAGAATTAGCTATGGGAGGTTATGCAAACCCGGACTCAATTCTGGGTATTTATACAGGTGATGCTGATACTTACAGCAAATTTGCTGAAATCATCGATCCAATTATTTTTGATTATCATGGTTTTGATGTAACAAAAGATAAGCACATCACTGACTTAGATTCTTCTAAGGTTCCTATGGAAGATTTAGATCCATCTGGTGAAAAGATTATTTCTGTTCGTATGCGTTGTGGTCGTAATCTAGCTGATTATGCTTTTCCTCCTGCTATTAAGTTGGAAGAAAGAGCTGGTATGGTTGCTAAAATCACTGATGCTTTCGGTAAATTACAAGGTGATTTGTCAGGTCAGTTCTATGCATTAGAAGGAATGAGCGAGGAGATCAGACAACAATTGGTTGCTGATCATTTCTTGTTCAGACCAGGTGATCGTTTCATGGAAACTGGTTTGGTAAATCGTGATTGGCCAGTTGGTCGTGGTATTTTCCACTCTGAAAATAAGGAAGCTCTTTGCTGGGTTGGTGAAGAAGATACTATGAGAATTATTGCTATGGAAAAGGGTGGTAATATCGGACGTATTTTTGAAAGATGGTCAAGAATGGTCCAGAGTCTGGGCAATGATTTGAACTTTGCCATGGATGAACATCGTGGGGCTTTAACTACTTGTGCGTCTAATCTAGGAACTGGTGTTAGACTTTCTGCTCATATTAAACTTGGAGCAAAATTGGCTAATGATGAAAAGAGAATCAAGGAAATTTGTACTCCTCTAGGCTTGTCAGTAAGAGGTACAGATGGTGAACATACTGAAAGTAAAGGCGGTGTCTATGATATCTCCAATAAAGTTCGTCTGGGTAAATCTGAAGTTCAAATCGCTCAGGAAGTTGTTGAAGGTTTGAAAGAGTTGATGAAAGAGGATGCCAAGGCTTAGTAATTATTTAGCAATTTAAATGAATATGAGTTTAGAGAATAATAGAAATGAGTTGGAAATTGAAAAAGTGATTGCCGATATGACACATCCTGCGGAATATTATGATGCCGTGGCTGATCAATATGATGATACTTTTGCTGATCCTATCTATAAGGCAGAGGAAATGGCCGTAATGGATTTGGTTCAAGATGAAATTCGAGGAAAGATTCTGGATATCGGGTGTGGAACCGGAATCTTCCTTGATTATCATCATCCCAGTTCGGATTATGTTGGAATGGATGTTTCTTCTGGCATGATAGAAAAGGCTCAGAAGAAATATCCAAACAGAAAGTTTGTGGTTGCTGATATGCAAGAGTATGTCGCCGGCCTGCCTGACCAGTCACTGGACACTATTTTTAGCATGTTTGGGGCACTTTCTTATTCACTTACTCCTAGAGAGTTTGTGGCTGAATGTAGACGTGTTTTGCAACCAAGAGGGAGGATTGTACTGATGCCAATCACCAAAAGGACCGGTGAAGGTTTATATCTTTCAGAGACTACGGCGAACGGCAATAAGATTCCTAAAATTACTTATACAGCTGAAATGGCCAGAGATCTCTTTAGGGATTTTCAAAATGTACGGGTAATGGGTGTAAATTACTTTGGTGATTTGACTTCGGAGATGTCCAGAAAATTTGGAATGCCGTATGACTCAGATAGACTAAAGGAATTTCTGGTACATGAGTCTAAAACAAGTGTTTTGCCAATGGAATTTGCTCGCCATGGGATTATTGTGGGCAGAAAATAATTGCTGATTGATTGGAGTAAGTGCAGGTGTTTTTAATTGATTTATTATTTGAAATAAAAAGCAGATGGGTAACAAAGTAGCGGGAAAAGTTAAAAATCAAATTGCTGATTATTACGATGGGCTGGCCGGGAATTATGAAGATAATTATTCGGACATACTATGTAAGGCTGAAGAAAAGGCTTTGATCAAATTAATGCAACCCCATATTCAGAATAAAGTTCTAGATATAGGGTGTGGGACAGGTTTACTTCTAGATTATGTCCGTCCAGATCAATATGTGGGTATAGATATTTCTGCAAAAATGTTGGAAATGGCTAGAAAAAAACACCCAAGTGGTGAGTTTTATGAAATTGATATGTTTGAATTTTTATCTAAACAGAAATCAGAGTCATTTGACACAATTGTCAGTATGTTCGGGCCGATGTCCTATTCACTCAAACCTGTTGATTTTATCAATGAATGTCGACGTGTTTTGAAACCGGGAGGAGTGATGATGGTGATGCCTTATACCGGCAGATTAGGGATGAGACTATTTTTAAATGGGTTTTCATCGGCCGTAGATAATGAAATTCCCAAGATTTTTTATACTTCAGCAATGCTGCGGAAATTATTTGACAATTTCCAGAAGGCCAAGTTTTTGGGAATAAATTATTTTGCCAATTTCGTTTTGGATATGGCCACCGAGTTTTCTGACAGATATGATGCCGATAATTTGGAGAATTTTTTGTTGAATGAAGCAAAGACTGTTTCTTTGCCGATTGAATATGCTCGACATGCTTTGGTAATTGCCACTAAATAAATCTTTTGCCAATGGGCTAAAAGTGCTATATTACTGCTGCTAAAGGGTATTTACTTGTTTGTTATGTCAGAAACCGTTAACAGCTCCGAATTGGCGCGTCAACAAAGATTGGCGAGGAAAGCCTTGAGGAGGGCTGAAATTGAGGCTCCGAAAATTGATCCGCTGGCAGAGAGAATTGCGTATGTAGTTCTGCTTTACTATAAGTATATAAATATCCCAAATCCAGAAAAATGGGCGGCCGAACACCTCAAGTGGTGTAAAGAAAATGGAATCAAAGGCCGTATCCTGGTGGCCAAGATTGGGCTGAATGGGACTTGTGCCGGACCTAGAGCATTGATGGAAAAATATAAGCAAAAGTTGCAGTCAGATCCACTTTTTAAAGATATTGTTTTCAAAGAAGATCGTGGTGACCAATTTACTTTTACGAAAACCTATGTACGAGTTAGAGATGAACTGGTTACTTTGAAAATATCAGGGGTAAAGGCTGAGAATGGGGGAATTCATCTGCCTGTTGAACAGTTCAATCAGATGATTGAAAGCGATACAGATGTCGTTTTGGTTGATATGCGTAATAAATATGAATGGGAACTGGGCAGATTTAAAGGCGCGATCCCCTTGGAAATGGATAATTTCAAAGAATTGCCCCAGGCTATTGATAAAATAGAACATCTGAAAGACAAGAAGATTTTAGCCTATTGCACGGGTGGTATCCGCTGTGAAACTGGCACCGCTTATTTGAAAATGCGAGGTTTTAAGAATGTTTACCAGTTGGAGGGGGGGATTCACACTTATGGTCAAAAATCCCCGGATCGACATTGGGAAGGAAAAATGTTTGTTTTCGACCGTCGTGGAGCTGTGCCGATCAATCACCAAAAAGATTTGGTTGTAGCGAAATGCTTACATTGCCATAAACCGTCTGACGTATATATGAATTGTGTTAATACCGCTTGTAACGCTTTATTTATTTGTTGTGAAGATTGTACTGTCAAAATGAAGAATACCTGTAGTGAAAATTGTAAAAACCATCAACTATGATTTTATCTGATCGTGATATTAAAAAATTGATTAAGAGTGGAGAGATCGGAGTAGAGTCAGAAGACGGCAAAGATCCCTCAGAAAATGTTCATTGTGCTTCTTTGGACTTTCGTTTGGGTAAATATTTTAAGATTTATGATCATGCTAAATATGCCATCCTGGATCCTTCAAAACCGGAAACTCTGATTGGTGCTACCAAAATGATTACTATTGATGAGCCTGATGTCCCTTTCATTGTTCAACCAGGGGAATTTGTTTTGGGCGTAACCATGGAAAAAATCAGGGTACCGGATTATCTGGTAGCCCGTTGTGAAGGCCGAAGTTCAATTGGTCGTTTGGGAATAATCATACATTCAACTGCCGGGTTTGTGGATCCGGGCTTTGAAGGAACGATTACTTTGGAAATTACTAATATTAATCGTATGCCGGTAGCGCTTTATCCCGGTATGAGAATCGGCCAATTTGCCTTTGAGAAAATGACTTCCGAAGCTGAGACTCCTTACCATAAAAAGGCTTCATCTAAATATCAAAATCAATCTCTGGTGGAGGAGAGTAGAATTCACCTGGACCCTGAATTTCGGAAAAATGCGCAGAATATCAGGTATGAATCCAGGCCGAAAAGTCGCCTTCTTGTTCAAAAAAATGAAGGTTTAGAAGTAACACACGAGCCTAATGGAGCTAATATCGAAGTAAAACATTTATCTAAAAATATTTAGTAATGGGATTTAAAGCAGTTAAAAACAATCAAAACCTGGCTCAACTGGAGTTAGAGAAATTGGCCTACTGGAAGAAAAATAAAACCTTCCAAAAATCTTTGGAGAAACATCAAAGCGCAGAAAAGAAGGTTTTTTTTGACGGCCCTCCATTCGCCAATGGACTACCGCATTATGGCCATCTAATGATTAGTGCGTTGAAGGATGCAGTGGCTCGTTATTGGACTATGCGAGGATATTATGTGCCTCGTACTGCCGGATGGGATTGTCATGGTTTACCGGTAGAATATGAAATTGAAAAGGAATTAGGCCTCAGTGGGAAGAAGGATATTGAGAAAATGGGTATAGCTGAATTCAATCGGAAATGTCGTGAAAGTGTTTTTCGTTATACGAAAGAATGGGAAGAAGTTATGGAAAGATTGGGTAGATGGGTCGATTTTGAAAATGGCTATGCTACATTGGATAATGATTATATGGAATCGATCTGGTTTGTATTTAAGCAAGTTTGGGAGAAGAAATTGGTTTATGAAGGGGCAAAGGCTATGCAAATTTGTCCCCGCTGTGAGACACCTCTTTCCAATTTTGAAGTTAGTCAGGGGTATAAAGATGTAACCGACTTGGCCATAACAGTGAAGTTCGAGCTGGTCGACGAGCCCGGCACCTTTTTGATTGCCTGGACTACAACTCCTTGGAGTGTGATCAGCGTAATGGGTCTGGCCGTGAACAAAAAGATCGACTATGTGAAGGTTAAGGCTAGTGATGGCTCAAATTATATTTTGGCAGAAAAAAGATTGGAAGCAACATTTGCCAATACGGATTTGGAATATCAAGTGATTGAACAAATAAAAGGTGCAGACTTGGTAGGGAAAGCTTATAAACATGTTTTTGATTATTATGATCGTGTACCGGAAGTACTGGCTGCGAAGAATGCCTTTCATACTGTAGCGACTGAATACGCTTCCGCTGAAGAAGGTACGGGTATTGTGACTATAAATGGTGCTTTTGGTGAAGAAGATATGCAGGCGGCCAAAGCCAATGGTTTGCCAACGATTATCAATGTCGGCATGGACGGATGTTTTACCCCTGAAGTGAAGGATTTTGCCGGAAAGTTTGTCAAAGGCCAGGAACAAAATATAGCGACCTACTTGGAAAATGAGGGAAAACTGTTTAAAAAGGAAAATTATCGGCATTCTTACCCCCATTGTTGGCGTTGTGACACTCCATTACTAAATTACTCGACGAGATCCTGGTTTATCAAGGTAACGGAAGTAAAGGAGCAAATGTTGAATAATAACGATAAAATCAATTGGCAGCCTGAGCACATTAAAACAGGAAGATTTGGTAAGTGGCTGGAAGGGGCACGCGATTGGAGTATTTCTCGTAATCGCTATTGGGGCTGCCCATTGCCGATTTGGAGTAATGAAAACGGTGATTTGATCTGTGTTGGATCTATTGCTGAATTGAAAGAATTAACTGGAGGGAAACTGCCGTTGGACGAAAAGGGGGAATTGGATTTACATAAGCCATATATTGATCAGATTACTTTTCCACATCCCGATCATCTCGATTCCCCAGATGAGAAGTATTTGATGAAACGGATTGGCGACGTCTTTGACTGCTGGTTCGAAAGTGGTTCGATGCCTTATGCTCAGCTACACTATCCTTTTGAGAACAAGGAGGAGTTTGAAGAGAATTTCCCAGCGGATTTTATTATTGAGGCAATCGATCAAACCCGCGGTTGGTTTTATACTTTGCATGTTTTGGCGACAATTTTGTTCGACCGGCCAGCTTTTGAAAATGCTATTTGTACGGGTCATGTTAATGCGGCGGATGGAGAAAAGTTGTCTAAACGAAAGAAAAATTACCCGGATCCTGCAGAGTTATTTGACAGCAAAGGTGTTGATGCTGTGAGATTTTACCTTTATCAGTCGCCGGTTGTTTTGGGCGATGGAGTAAGGTTTTCCGAGCAGCATGTAGATGAGTTTTTGAAAAAGTTTAATTTAACGATCTGGAACACTTACAGCTTTTTTGTTACTTACGCGAATATTGATGGTTGGACTTCAGAAAAACTAGTGGAGAACTTTCAACCTAAAAACTCCTTGGATAAATGGATGCTTTCCGAACTAAACGCTTTGATTGCCCAGGTAGATGAGCAAATGGAAGATTATAATTTGATGAAAGCAACCAGGCCGATGATCGATTTTGTTGATAATTTGTCCAATTGGTATGTGCGCAGGTCCAGAAGGAGATTTTGGAAATCAGAGAATGATGGAGATAAGGATGAAGCTTACCAAACTCTTTATACGATTTTAGTAGTATTGAGTAAATTACTTGCTCCATTTATGCCGTTTTTGGCTGAAGAGATATTTCAGAATTTAACTGATAAAGAATCGGTACATTTGGAGAATTGGCCGGAATTCAGAAAGGAATTTGTTGATCAAAAGCTTAATGAACAAAACTTTTTAGTAAGGTCAATTGTGGCCTTGGGGCATCAAATTCGGGCGAAAAACAAGTTGAAAGTGCGCCAGCCATTAGGTTTGGTAGAAGTGGCTTTACCAGCCGGAATTACAGAAAAGACCATAGCAGGTCAGAGTGCTGTGATTACTGAAGAATTAAATGTTAAAGAGATAAAATTTATCGATGTAAAAGATGCTTCCAAATTGGTGGAAAAGGTTCTAAAACCTAATGCCAAATTATTGGGGCCAAAATTCGGATCATTGGTTCAGGAGATTATCCAGGAAGCGCGTCAGGGGAATTTTATTGAAGAAAATGGAGATGTGATCATGACTAAGATGATTGTGGGAGAAGGAACTCAGGTGAGATTAACCGGTGAAGAATTTACTCTGGAAACTCAGTCTAGTGGTAACGACCAGTATACTGATGCGGCCAGTGAAAAGGGTATTACAGTAATATTGCATACAGAAATCACTGAGGAGTTGTTGGAAGAAGGTTATGCCAGAGAAATAGTTAGAGTGATTCAGGACTTGAGAAAAGAGGCTGATTATGATGTCAGTGATCATATTATTTTGGACATACAGGCCGATAAACCACTTTCTACCGCTGTGACCAAATATGCCGATTATATTAAGCGAGAGACTTTAGCTGATGAATTGATCCAAAAGGGGGATTTGGAATGGGATAAAGAAATCACCGTGGAAATTGAGTTCCAGAAGGTGAAAATCGCTATTAAGAGGGCTTGAAAGTTGCTTTTTCCAGGTTGACCCTCAATACTAAAAATGCTATAAGATTGTGAGTTGAAATTACTATCTATAATAAAATGATTACTTTTCTCAAATACTTCCAATTAATTCTCTCCTTTTTATTGATTTTCGCTATTCTTCTCCAGAATAATAGTTCTGGTTTCTCTGGTGGGGCAAGCACTACCGTGAATACTTTCCAGGCTACTAAGAGAGGTGCTGAGAAAGTTATTTTTAATGCTACGGTGATTTTCGCTATTCTGTTCGTTCTCAGCTCGGTGGCTTTCTTGTTTGTAAATTAAAGCCTAACATGAAACAGTTCTGGGTTACTTTAAGTAAAGTTCTAAGAGCTTATTCTTTGGAAGAGAAAGTATTAAGCGTGATTTGTATAATTCTTTCGCTATTTTTCAGTTTTCGGGGAATTAGTTATTTGTTGAGCCCTGAATCCGCTTTTGCCCAAAACGGCATTTATACGGAAGGTTTGCTTTCCAATAAACCGGTCTTAATCAATCCGCTTTATGTGGATTTTTCCCAAGCCAATCGTGATGTTTCGGCCCTGGTTTTCCCCGGGTTGCTGAAGTATGATCCTAAAATTAAAGGATTTGTGGATGATTTGGCTTCTTTGAAGATCAGTGAAGATAAAAAGGAATATGTTTTTACATTAAAAGAAAATCTGAAATGGCAGGACGATCAACCTCTGACTGCAGATGATATTGTCTTTACCTTTGGAATTATTCAAAGCCCTGATTTTCAAAACCCATTATTGAAAGCGGATTTTGACGGCGTCGGAGTCTCCAAAATTGATGATAAAACGGTGAAATTTAGCTTAAATAGACCCAACTCATTTTTTATCACTAATTTGAATGTGGGAATTTTGCCACAGCATATTTTGGGAAATGTTGCAGTAGCGGATCTGATTTCCAACTCCTTTAATCTCCTGCCGATCGGCGCAGGTCCTTATAGAGTGGCGGAAAGACTCCAATTAACCAACGATGGAAAACAAAAGGTTGTTTTGACTAAATTTGATGGTTATTACGGGACTAAACCGACCATTCAGCAGATCCGTTTTGATATTTATCCGGATGAAGCAACATTGCTTCGAGACAAAGCTTCACTTAATATAGTGCCAAGAATAGTTGGAACTCTGAATAAACTGATTTATGACAGTAGATTTACTACTCAAAGCTATACTTTGCCGCAATACACGGCGGTGTTTTTCAACACTGCTGCAGAAAAACTGAAAGATCAAAAGGTGAGAGTGGGTTTGATTAAATTGGTCGACAAGGATGAATTAATTAAACAATTGGACAATAAAATTCGTGTTGATACTCCTTTAATGGAGTTAAATCAGGACGATTGGCTAAACCAGGCGGACTTAAATCAGGCTAATGGTTCTTTGTTTGACGCTGGCTATAAGTATAAAAAAGATGATCAAGGGAAGGTTCTACCGGAAGAAGTTTATCGAAAGGATCAGGATGGTAATGACTTCAGCTTAACTCTTTTGACCAAAAAATATGAAGATGGTTCAGCGCAACAAGCTGAAACGACTGAAGTGACCGATTTTTTGGTTGAGGCTTGGAAAAAAGGTGGCATCAAAATTGATGTTCAATATTTGGACGATGCGGGTTTCTCTGAAGCGATTCATTCAAAGCAATACGATATGATCCTAACCGGTCAAAGTATGGGTTACAATTTGGATACTTTCCCTTTTTGGCATTCCAGCCAGGCCAAGTCGGATGGATTGAATTTGTCCAATTACAAAAGTTTTGCTGCTGATGCGCAAATCGAGACAATCCGCTCAACATTCGATAAAACCAATAAAGATGATCGCCAAAAGAAGCTGGCGGACATTATTTCCAAAGAAGTTCCAGCATTGTTTTTATACAGGCCAAGTTATGTCTTTCTGACTGATGGGAAAGTTAAAAATATTACTTTGGAGGGGTTGGATTATGAGAGTGATCGTTTTGTCAATGTAGCGGATTGGTGTATAGGTGAAGAGTGCAAATAGTTTTTTAACTCAGCCAACAATGAAAATAATTTTTTTAGAAAGTGTAAAGGGAGTCGGTCGTAAAGGAGAAGTAAAGAATGTAGCGGATGGATATTACTTGAACTTTTTGGCTCCCAGAAAATTAGCCAGAATTGCTACGGCTGATTTGATCAAACAAGCTGCCGGTCGTAAAGAAAAAGAAGTGTTGGAGAAAGAGCGTTTGAAAGAAGAAGCCGGTATGGTGAAAAGTAGACTGGAGAGCACCCAAATCGAGTTAAAGGGTAAAGCAAATGGTCAAAAACTATATGCTTCAATTACGGTTGATGATTTGATTAAAGCTTTGGTTGAAAAGGTGAAAATCCGTTTGGACAAAGCCAACTTCCCAGCAGGGCTTCATTTGAAAGATGTCGGAGAACACACAATTGAATTGAAGCTGACAGAAGGTCTCAAAGCTAATTTGAGAATTAATATCAAAGCTGACCCAAGCTAAATTTATCTTATGGAAAAAGGCAGAATTATGGCAGTGGATTATGGGACGGCCAAGATCGGACTGGCCGTGACTGACCCCGACCGCATAATGGCCTTTGGTCGTGGACTTTTCCGTAAATTATCTGACCAGCAAGCTATTGAGAAGATTTGGCAATTTGTAATTTCGGAAGAGATAGTGAAAGTGGTGATCGGGCTTCCTATGGGGAGAAATGATCAGGAAACGGTCCAAACCCGAAAAATCCGTAATTTTGCTGATAAATTAACTGAAAAGGCGGTTACCGAATGCCATTCATTAGAAATTGATTTTATAGATGAATCCTTTAGCACATTTGAAGCTGGTCGCGTGCTCCAGGAAATTGGCGCTACAGCTGAACAAAAAAAAGCTACAGAAGATGAGTTGGCCGCAATCATTCTGCTTCATAGGTATATAGACTTTAGGCCTTAAATAAGGTAAAATATTTAGTAATAAAGATAAAACGGCAGATGAACTGGATCTTAATCTTAAATTTAGTGTTTGGTGGGCTGGTGGCGATCTATTTGGTGTCGATTATTTTGGAAGTTTTGGCTGATCGTGCCCAAAAGTCTGCCCTAAACCAAGGCAAGACAACCGTTTTGATGGTTAGAGTGGCCAAGGATAATGAAGCTGGACCTCTGGTCGCTGAACAAGTATTTTCGACGATACATAGCGTTGTGACCGAGATTAATCTGAGAGATCGATTGAAGGGTGTTAATGCTGAGAAAATCTCTTTTGAAATTGCCAATATTGGCCGAAGTATCAGATTTTATGTCCAATTCCCGGCCAAATTACGCAACTTGGTTGAAGGGCAAATATATGCCCAATATCCACATGTGGAAATTGATGAAGTGAAGGATTACTCAATTGCCGAAAATATCGAGATCGCCAAAGCAGCAGCGACCGCTTCAGCGACAACTGGAGAGGGGAGAGAGAAACAATTAATTGTTCACAAATCCTCTGCCAATCTGGATTATAAAGCGGTGAACAGTTTTGCAACTGCGGTAGGAGCGGAATTGACACTGACTTCCACGGATTTTATGCCCATCAAGGCTTATAATCAATTTGAAGACAAATCTACCGGAATGAATGTTGATCCTTTATCGGCGATTACGGCAACTCTGGCCAAATTTTCTGATCCGGATGAACAAGCCTGGATTCAGATGGTAATTAGTCCGATTTCTGAACAACGCGGAGAATACCTACAGAAAGCTTATGAGGCTTATAGTTCGATAAAAACCAGGTTTATTCGGAAATGGTATTACCGGTTTTTTGTCAAAAGTCCAAAATTAAGAAGGATTATCTGGTTCCCCATTTCCTGGTTGTTTAAGCCCGGTAAATTGAAGATAGATAAAGAAAAATTAGATGAAAAATCAATGATTCCAGCCAAAGAGAAATTGTCTGGCTTATTGTATAATGCCAATATCAGAATTGTTTATATCCCCAAAGTAGAAAATGATGAGGTTTCAGTCGTCAAACTCAAAGAGATTGCCGGTTCATTTAAACAATTTAATGCTCCCAGCTCGAATGGGTTTGCTTTGGCCAAGATTTATAAGGATGATTCGATCATAAAACGGTATCATCAAAGAACTTTGGAAAACCCCTTTGTAATGAATGTAAAGGAGTTGGCAACAGTCTATCATTTACCAAATATAACAGTACAAACACCGAATATTTATTGGGTTAGGTCAAAGAAAATTGAACCGCCCAATGATTTACCAAAAACTTCTCAGGAAAAGGACTCCGCGGTGACTGCTATCGGTACAACTAATTTTAGAGAAATTGCTCAGGAATTTGGTATAAAGACCCTCGATCGGCGTCGACATATGTATATTATCGGGAAAACCGGTATGGGTAAATCGGTACTTCTGGAGAACATGATCTTTTCTGATATTATGGCTGGCAGAGGAGTGGCGGTAGTGGATCCCCATGGGGATTTGGCTGAATCTGTTTTGAACTTTGTGCCGTCCTGGAGGACTAATGATGTGATTATTTTTGATCCATCTGACCGTGAATGGCCAATTGCCTTTAATATGCTGAGTAATATCGATCCATCACTGAATACGATTGTCGCTTCTGGATTGGTGGGAATTTTTAAAAAAATCTATGCTGATAGTTGGGGCCCTCGTTTAGAGCATATCTTGAGGAATACGATTTTATCGCTTTTGGAGTATCCAAATACTACGATGCTGGGTATTCCCCGGCTTTTGCAGGATTCAGATTTCCGTCGGAAAGTCATCAAAAAGATCCAAGATCCATTGGTTAAAAGCTTTTGGATAAATGAATTTGAGATGATGGAGCCCAGGCAGAAGATTGAGGCTATTTCACCTATTCTAAATAAAGTGGGACAGTTCCTCTCCAGCCCTATAGTGCGTAATATTTTGGGACAAGTTAACTCTAAAGTCGATTTACGCTGGGCGATGGACAATAAAAAAATTATCGTTGTGAATTTGTCGAAAGGTAAAATTGGTGAAGATAATTCATCTTTACTGGGAGCGATGATTGTGACCAAATTTCAGATTGATGCTATGAGCAGAGCCAATATTCCAGAGAAAGATCGCGTCGATTTTTATCTTTATGTAGATGAATTCCAAAACTTTGCGACTGATTCTTTTGCAACTATATTGTCCGAAGCGAGAAAGTATAAATTGAATTTGAGTATGGCCAATCAGTATATTGCCCAGATGCCTGACGAGGTTCGTGATGCGGTTTTTGGTAATGTGGGTAGTATTTTGACTTTCCAGGTTGGATTTGATGATGCGGAATATTTATCGCAACAGTTTGGTGAAGAAGTTTTGCCAAATGATTTGGTGAATTTGAGTAAATATAATTGTTATATGCGACTTCTGATTGATGGGATGCCTTCGAAGACATTTTCTTTGGCTACTTTGCCACCACCTCAATTTGATGTGAATCCTGAACAACGGGAAAAAGTCATTCGACTGGCCAGAGAAAGGTATTCTGCCCCACGAGCCGTGGTAGAAGATAAAATTATGCGCTGGAGTAAAGGCGTTGATATAGATGACGATGCGAATTCTGCTTTACCATTGCCCGGAAGCGGAGGTAAGACTTCATCTAAACCAAAAGAAAAGCTGGTAGTTGATAAAAATGCTTTATTACTGGAAAGTAAAAAGCAGGTGGACCCGAAAAAAACTCAAGACGAGCAAAAGTTATCAGGCGAGTAATACTTCTATTCCAGGTAACATCCCTTTTTCCAGGAATTCCAACATAGCTCCACCACCTGTCGATACATGAGTGAATTGATTTGGTTTAAAGCCGAGAGTTTTTATAGCTTCGACAGTATCACCACCTCCTAGAATGGTGGTGGCTCCTTGTTTTCCGGCTTGGACGATAGCGGTTGCGACTTTCCTCGTTCCATTTCGGAAGGGCCGATATTCCGTTACACCCATCGGGCCATTCCAGATAATTGTTTTGGAATGTCGAAGGAGGTCGGCAAAGTCATTGGCAGTGTGTTTGCCTAGATCGTAGATACCATAGCCGTCGGGGATTCTGTGATTACTGAAGTTTTTAGTTAGAGCCAGATTGGAAGCTTTTTTGGCAATGGTGAAATCTTTCGGTAAATGAAGATTCTTACGTTTTTGGTGAATTTCTGTGGAAATAGATTGGGCTGTTTTAATCATGTTTTTTTGAACCAATGAATCAGCCAATTGATATTTTTGTGCAGACAGAAAAGTATTGGCGATTCCTCCACCAAAGATAAAATGGTCGACTTTATCTATAAAACTGCGGATTAGATTGATCTTTGTATCAATTTTTGCTCCACCAATAACAAAGGACACAGGTTTCGCCAGGCTATGGAAGAGCAAACTTAATTTTACCACCTCTTTTTCTAAAAGAAGACCGGCATAGCTGGGTAGGAATTTTGTGATGGCGTGAATGGAGGCATGAGCACGATGCGCACAACCAAAGGCATCATCGATATAGACATTTGCCAGTTTACTTAAATTTTCGGCCAGTTTTAAGTCGTTTTTTTCTTCACCAGGATAAAAGCGAATGTTTTCCAACATGACTATTTGTCGTGGTTTTAAATTTTGGCAATAATTGATTAGCTTCTCACCGAGAGGTTCTTTTTGAAAAATTACTTTTTCTCCCAAAAGTTTTTGAGTTCTTTTGGCGATGGGAGACAATGTTAATTGCGGGTCGACTTTTCCGCCTGGGCGCCCCAGGTGAGTCACGATAATTATACTGCAGTTTTGTTGAAGCAGCTTCTTTATGGTGGGCAAACTTTCCATGATACGCGTATCGTCCATCACCCGCCCATTTTTGAGGGGGACATTATAATCGACACGAAGCAATACTCTTTGGTTTTTTAATTTTGCTTGGAGAAAAGATTTTATTTTCATAGGCAGTTTTTAAGGCTGATATCTTATTGTTAGCATTTTCAAGACGGACAAAGCAAATCCTTCCCCCTTTGCAGTGCTGATTGAAAGTAAATTATTATTTTGATTTGGAGTTGGACGATTTCATCATTTTTTAATGCTGCAGAAATATGATCACGATAGGGTGATAAATGTTTATTTCATAAGAATTTTTTATGCGCAGCTTAAATAAAGTTTTGTTGATTGGGAATCTGACCAGAGATCCAGAAATGGTGGATTTTGAGTCTGGAGTCAAATTGGCTAAATTTACTTTGGCAACCAATAGAAATTGGAACACCAAGGATGGAGAAAAGAAAACTCACACAGATTTTCACCACGTTATTGCCTGGAGAAAATTAGCGGAAATTTGTTTAGTCCATTTGAAAAAGGGAGCGGCAGTACTGGTCGAAGGGAAGTTACAAACCAATGAATTCAAAGACAAAGATGGTAATTCAAAAAGTATTACTGAAGTGCAGGCAGATGAGATAAATTTTATCACCTATAAGAAAAAGGATAATGTCGATGAGATCAACCTGGTTACTGTTGAAGTAGAATAGGATATTTCCAGTTAAGGGAAAATCATGTACTATTGGTGTTGGATAATATCAATAGTGCATGTTTTTTAGTGTAGTAATACCGACCTATAACCGGGCTGAGATACTGGAGAAAACTTTAAATGCTCTCTATAATCAATCTTTGCAGCAAATTGATTATGAAGTGATTGTTGTGAATGACGGTAGTAAGGACAAAACCCCTAGTATAGCGGCGAAGTTTTCCAGAAAATACCGTAATTTCCATTACTTGAAACAGGCCAATCAAGGACAAGGTATCGCGCGAAACAACGGTATTAAAAAGGCTAAGGGTAAAGTAATAGTTTTGATTGGTGATGATATTATTCCGACACCTGATTTTTTATATGAGCATCAAAAATTCCACTATCTTTACCCAGAAGAGAATTCGGCAGTTTTGGGCTTCACGGCTTGGCACCCAGAATTAAAGATGAACAATTTTATGAGCTGGATGGTCGATGGATCTTCGGTGATGGGTCGTTTTGGAGGGCATCAATTTGCCTATGAAAAGCTCCATGGGAAAAAACTGGCTGATTTTAATTTCTTTTATACTTCCAATATTTCTTTGAAACGGACACTTTTGCTGCAATATCCATTTGATCAGAATTTTTCCAGTTATGGTTGGGAAGATATTGAGCTCGGTTATCGGTTGCAAAAGGAAGCAAAATTAAAACTTTATTATAATTCCTGGGCGGTCGGATACCATCATCACCAAATGGATGAAAAGTCCTTGCCCGGTCGAATGGAAGCGATTGGCAAAGCAGCCTGGATTATTGATCATAAGTATCCTGAGCTAAAAAAAGTGCCGACTGGACTAAAGATGCTTCTGTTGAGATTGATCAGTTTTTATCCCTGGATTTGGTTTTTAAGGTCAATCAAGGTTTTATCGAGGAACAGGTTTTTCAACTTATACTATTACTTATTATCCAAACGACATTTTCTGGTGGGTTTGAAAAGAGGAAAGAAACAGTTTTCTAAGCTGGCCTTTAAGGGTAAGTTTAGTTAAAATAACTATTGTTAAAAGCAAAAATAGTCATGAAAAGAAATATAAAAAATTTAGTAACGATCATTTTATTTGTTTTTTCAATATCAATCTTGTCGGGTTGTCTGAAGAAAGAACAGGTTGTGAAAACCCAAGCTCCCAAAAACATTCAACTGGTTTACTATAAATTGTTCGATAATGAGGATGTGATTTCTCCATTGATACAGCAATACAAGACTGTCCATCCGACAGTATCGATTAAGTATCGTAAATTCGATGATGAAGATGATTATTATCGGACTATTTTGAATGAATTGGCGGAAGGACAAGGCCCTGATATTTTTTCAGTACCGAATTATTGGCTGAAAAATAATTCCAGGAAAATTTCTCCTATGCCCCCGGAAGCTTTTGGACCAAAACAATTTGGGGATACTTTTGTCAGTGTAGCCCAGAAGGATGCGGTGTTTGTAGATCCGAGAGATGGAGTGGAAAAGGTTTTTGGTTTACCGATGGCGGTTGACACTTTGGCGCTTTACTATAATAAAAACCTCTATGAGGATCGCATTCCTGCTCAAGGAAAACCGGCTGCGACCTGGAATGGTTTCAAAGATGATGTCTACAAATTAACTAAAGCTGATAACAGTTTTGAGAGATTCGAAGTGGCCGGTACGGCTATGGGAAGAGCGGACAATATCGCCAGGGCGATGGACATTTTGTACACTATCATGCTTCAATACAAAGTTGGTTTTTATAATGAGGCTTTGACCCAGGCGCAATTTTCCAAACAAAATGCGATTGCCGATAATGGTACTTCGATCAATCCGGCTACTGAGGCCATTCAGCTTTATACCAGCTTTGGTTTGGCTTCACAAAAGAATTATTCCTGGAATGAATATATGGTTGAATCGACTTCTGCTGTTAAGGAAATGGAGCCCTTTGCCAGAGGTAAAGTAGCTTCTATCTTTGGTTATCCTTACTTATATGAGCAAATAAAAGATCAGATCAATCAATTGAAAAGCAAAGGGCTCCAGACGATTAGCCCGGATGTTATTCAGATAGCAGCTGTTCCACAAGTTAATGACCCTTCCGTCTCTACGGAGAAAAGAGACGCTTATGCCAATTATTTCGTGGAAACTGTAGGAAGAAATACAGAAAATCCAGACGCTGCCTGGGATTTCCTGATGTTTATTACTTCAAAAGATAATCTGGCTTATTATAATCAAAAAACCCATCACACTACTTCGCGTCGTGACTTGATCGAGGCGCAACAGCAGGATCCTATTTATGGAGTGTTTGCACAGCAGGTTGGTTATGCTGAAAGTTTAACGATTTATGACTGGAACCTTTATAAACAAATCTTTAACGCGGCCATTAATAGTGTTTTAGCAACTAAAGAAGCTCCAAAGACAGCTATTCAAAAAGCGGAGCAGGCAATTAACAATATTTTACCTGCTGAAGGTATACTACCGCCTCCACCGGTAATTCCGGCCGGGCAAAAATCAACTACTAGTTCGTCTGCTAATGGTTAAAATAAAAAATTGGAGCGGTCTTTTTTTGAAACTCTTTCTCCTCACATTTCCTTGGCAAATTCAGACAATACTTTATAAGGCTGATTTTTTCAGCGGCCAATTTAATAATTTTAGCAGCTTTTTCTTTAGTTTAAGTGAAGTATTTCTACTTTTGGCATTATTGTCCTATGGCCTGCAAAGACTGGTGCATCCCTCTCACCAACAAAGTTTGTTGGAAAATTTCACTAAATTGGAATTATTTTTGTCTAGTGCTTTGACAGCACTATTGTTATGGATGTTACTGTCGGCTTTTTGGGCAGATGACAAAACATTGGCGCTACTGACTGGTTTGAGAATGATAGAACTTTTGGGATTGGTTTACCTGTTAGTTGCAGAAGTCCTGCCAAAGAACGTTTTGTTGAAGTACTTGGCGATTGGAGGAGTACTGCAGGTTTTGATCGGGATGGGCCAATATTTCAAACAAATGGATTTGGGCCTGACATTTTTGGGAGAACCTCACCTGGCGATAAATAATTTAAATATTGCCAAAATTAATTTGGGAGGTGAAAAGATTTTGAGAGCTTATGGGACTTTTGCGCATGCCAATATTCTGGGAGGTTATTTAGTTGTCTGTATGGGGCTAATTATCCAAAGCATGAATACTAAAAACTGGTGGAAAAGACTGGTAGTGGTTTTGGCCTTTACTGCTGGTATTCTTTTGTCATTTTCACGCTCGGCCTGGTTGGCGGTGTTGGCTTTGATAATTGTGATTTTGACTGTGCAAAATTTGAAAATCAACTGGAAGCAATTGGTGCTGGGGTTGTCATTACTTCTTTTTGTATTAGTAGTCTTTAGTTTAGATCGAGTTATTTGGGCTAGAGCCGTTGATTTTTCGATGCAGTCCTGGGATGAAAGATTGATTTTCTCAGAGATAGCCAGAGGAATGATTTTTCAACATCCCTGGTTAGGGATCGGTGCCGGTAATTTTGTTCTAAAAATGTCAGATTTTTACTCTGGTGTTCTGAGCCCTTGGTTATATCAACCGGTGCATAATTTCTTTTTGATGGTAGTCAGTGAATTGGGCTTGATCGGTCTAGTGCTTTGGCTGTCTATACTTGGTGGCATGCTAAAACAGATTTTTGACTCAACACGGAGAATTGTTAAATCAGCCAGGTTTTATTGGAAGGCTTATTGGGCTTTATTATTGGCAATGTTGGTTTTATCCTTATTGGACCATTATTTCTATACGGCTTGGCCGGGACAAGTGTTGGTATTTTTAGTGATGGGAATAATCTGGAGAGATTACAGAGAGCGAAGAGTTGAATTGGTCAAATAAATGTTGATTTCCGGAAAGGAATTTTGCTGATGTTTGAGCGGTTTTGCCTGCTAATTGTAACTCCAAAATTTCTAATGTGCCTTCGAGGCAACCTAAAAAGAGCCTTTTTTCATCAATCTGGTATTTTCCAGCGGAAAGCTTTGGTGATTGAACCATACTAATTGATAATAATTTTAAGGTTTTTCCTTGAAAATCGAGGTAAATTCCGGGCCAACCATAATAGGCTCTAAAACGGTTGTAAATTTGCTGAGCAGTTAAAGATTGAGGATCAACCAATCCATCTTGTTTGCTGATTTTTTGACAATAACTGGCCTTGCTTTCGTCTTGTGGCCGGGAGGTTAGCTGCCCTGTTTTGATTTTAATCAATAGTTCAGGTAGGAGTTTTGATCCAAGCTGGCTCAAGCGTTGACGAAGCGACAGATGATTCTCTTCGGGGAAAATGTCGGTCTCAATAACATCATAAACAGGACCGGTGTCCATGGTTAGACCCATTGACATAATAGAAAGACCGGTCTTTTCGTCATCATTCAAGATAGCTTGTTCAATCGGTGATGCTCCACGGTATTTCGGTAGGATTGAGCCATGGACATTGATTGCCTGAATAATTGGGATCTGTAAGACTCTTTGGTTTAATATTTGACCAAAGGCTACCACCACTAGGAAATCTGGTCGAACTTTTTCCAAATGTTCCAATATTTCGATGGCTTTGTTGAGTTTTGGAGGCTGATAGACAGGTATACCCAGATGTTGAGCAGTTTCTTTTACGGACGAAGGAGTGAGTATCTTCTTTCTACCGGCTGGTTTGTCTTCTTGAGTAATGACTGCTGTTAGCTCAAAACGGTGATCAGAATGGAGCTGCTCTAAAAAAGGTGTAGCGAATTCAGGTGTACCCAGAAAGACTAATTTGATTTTTTCTGACATGAGTCTTGCCTTAGGTGAAAATAGGTACTACAATTAAACACTAATTTAAAGTGGCCATGCAAGAATTATTTATAAAAGCAGGAAAGTTAATCAAGGATTCACAGAAAATACTTTGTATATCTCACAAAAGACCGGATGGAGATACACTGGGCGCGTCATCTGCGCTTTACCACGCCCTGAGTGGCTTAGGAAAAGATGTGCAAATGGCTTGTGTGGACGATATCCCCGAAAGGTATTTTTTCATGCCGGAGATCCGTAAAAACATCAAAGAGTTTAACTTTTTGGATTATGATTTGATTTTTGTGTCTGACGCCGGCGCTTCTTATATGACCCGTTATAATGAGATATATCCGGAGATTTTCAGTGGTCAGGTTCCCGTAATTAACCTGGATCACCATGCTTCCAATGATAATTTCGGCACACTCAATATAGTTGATCTGAACAGTGCTTCGACAACTATTTTGATTTATAAATTACTGACCTTTTTGGAGATCGATATTTCGCCAACGACGGCCACAGCGATACTTTGTGGCATCTATAATGACACCGGCAGTTTGATGCATGGTAACACCACTCTGGAAGTATTTGAGATTACCGGAAAGATGGTGGAGTTGGGAGGGCGCGCTAATCTGGTGGCTAAAAGCCTGTTCCGTACTACTCCAGTACAAACTTTGAAAGTTTGGGGCAAAGTCTTGGAGAGAGTGACGATTAATGAGGATGGCGTAGTGGTTTCTGTATTGACCCAAAATGATCTGGAAGAAATGAGTGCTAAAAGTGATGATATATCGGGTGTAGTTGATTTTATCAATGCAGTTCCCGGTTCAAAGTTTACAGTTTTGTTAAATGAAGACGAGAAAGGCAATGTAAAGGGATCTTTCCGGACACGCCGTGATGACGTGGATTTGGCTGAATTAGCTGGGCGGTTTGGCGGGGGTGGACATAAAAAGGCCGCCGGTTTCACGATGCCGGGTCGGATCCACCAAGAGATCAGATGGAAAGTAAGCCCGGCTGGAGCGGATGAATTGAAAAACAGAAGTTCGGAACCAAAATCATTGTCTAAGCCACAGGAGCTTTTAAGCAATATTTTACAGATTCCGGAAGTCAAAATTCAGTCTTAATTTTCATTTTGGTCATTATTTGCCTATAATCTGTGCCGGCAGTGTTTCTGTTAAATTATGATGCTTAGAAAAATATTTGGGTCTCTACTGGTTGTTTTATTTGTTATTCTGGCAATACCGAATTTTTTAATCTATGGATTATCCCGTACCTATCTAGATACCGATTTTTACAGGAGTGAAGAGGTGATAAAGGGGAGTTACGATTTCGTGGTTGATAAGACTGTGGAAGTACTTCGTGAAGATAGTGAGATGTTCAAAGGATACTTTCAGCCTGCAGAATTGAAAACGAAGATTGAACAAGTTTTTACTGAGAAAATTTTTTCAGCTATATTGGTTAATTTTGCAGATCAGATTGATCAACTCCAACAGAATTCAGATCAATCCATGACTATTTCTCTGAAGGTGTTGAGGGAGAATTTACTGACTGTAGCCAATAATTTAACTTATCAAATTTATCAAAACCTGCCGACTTGTTCAGATGCCGACTTGGTGAAGGCAGTTAATAGTAATCAAGCTCCACAATGTGTGCCTAAAAATCTGCCTTATGATCAGGTGGTTAAACCTATTAATGATAACTTTGAGGCAGCTATTTATAACCAGATACCGGAAGAATTGAGTAATTTGGATAGCGCGGTTCCAGTTAAAGTATTGATTGATATTGAAAAATATAAGCAATGGTCGTTTTTATCATTGGTGATAGTTTTGTCATTGATCGTATTGGTAGTCTATGGGAAGACCTCTTCAATTGTCGCTTATATAGGTAATGGCTTCTTTTTGGGTGGAATAGCCGGGGTGATTTTTTCCTATGCTTTAGAATTACAAATTTCCAGCAACGTGGCAGAGCAGATCTCTGATCCCAGAATTGTCCAATTTCTGATTTTGGTGTTGGGGTTTTTGTTGGCCGAAGTGCAGAAAATGTCCTTGATGTTTGTAGCTGTGGGAGTGATCTTATGGATAATTCGGTTTATTTTAAAAAGAACGGTTGAGGCCAAGCCCACCACGATTTGATTGGGCGAGGAGCCTGATTAAAAAATTGAAGCTGGGCCGACTTTGTAGTAGTCTGGCAGTGAGCGCCAGATTATTTATACAAATGACTCACCAAAGATACATCTTGATTATCAGTTTTGCTGCTATTGTTAGTTGGTTGGCCTTTTACCTGGTGATCAATAAATTGGATCCCTTTGCTTCTACCGGTTTGGCATTGGGGCTTTTCTTTACCAGTTTGTTTTTTGCCCTCACTTCGACTTTTACTGTGGCCGGTTTCTATATCAGAGTTTGGTTCAATAAAAATGAGATTTATTATGATCATATAAATGTTTCACTGCGACAGGGAATATTGTTGACTCTAATTGCCCTGGGATGCTTGTTGTTTCAATTGTTGGGAGTTTTGACCTGGTGGTCAGGGCTACTGCTAATTGCTGCTATAACCATGGTGGAATTTTATCTAGTGGCAAAAGATTAAGAAAAGCCCCTCCACAGCATAGCTGGGATGGGGCTTAACTCTTCTGTTTTTTCGATTCACTTGCTCCTTGAATAGGTTGAGGTTTCATCCCCCGGCCGGCTTTCAAGAGCCGGCCGGGGGATGAGCAGTGTCCGTCCAGGTAGTTGCTACCTGGACGGACCTGCGGCGCTGAAATCCACTTGCTTGGGAGGGATCGGCGTAGTGACGACCTTTTGGTCGAGCTCGTCGACCATTCTCTTCAACTTGTGGATGTCGGCGTTTGCTGCCGCCATGTCGTCGCGAGACGCCCAAGCCATGGTTTGGGCCACGGCCCGGTTGTGTGCACCACCCAGCTGACAACGAGACCAGATCTCGCGGCCCACTAGATCGCCCTTGGGAGGTGATTTCATGGCCTTGTACTGGTCACAGAAGTCGAAGGCGTTGCCTTCATCAATAAAAACGATGTAAGGGTTTTCGAAGTTGTAGGACTTCTCAGACCCATTGACCGTCTCGATGACATTGGCGTAAGCCTTCCCCGGAGCGAAGTCAGACAACTTGAATTTGGTGTCGATCGTCCCGGAAGCTTCGTGGCCGCCCTCACGGATATACACCGTGCGAGCGACGATGCGAGCCGTCTCTGCAGTTCTAAACTTGGCGCCGGATCCCACACAGAGGCGGGCGGCCAGCGTTACCTTAGAATCCAGAGAAGTCGAGACCATGTACCAGCGTCCCGCACCCTTGCCTACCATTGTGTTGTTGCACTGGGAGGTCTTGCCTGCGTCATCCTCGGAGAGGACTGGTGCGGGCTGAGGTGGAACAGTTACTGGCGGTGGCTCCGGTGGAGTTGGATCCGCCGTTGCCGGTGTCGGCGTCGGTGGTGAGGGGGGCGGGAGTACTGCGACAGCTGAAGGAGCAGGCGGGTTTGCCATGGCCGTGATGGCGTTGGCGAAATTCCTGCTGATCAGCCACATGGCGATCGCCATGATGAGGGCCCCCAACAGGAGGCCGATGAGGATTTTCGTACCAGCTTTCATGTTTGGATTCCTCCGTTGGTGGGGGGTGTCCTCCTTCTCCGGAGGTTGTGGGTGATTGTCTGGCGAGCTGCTCGGTTGTCCGGGCCGCTGCGCTTGTTTGTGTGCCTGATCGAGCCGCCTCTGAATCTTTTCAGATGGAGAGCCTGCGGGATCTGGTGCTGTGGGTCTTGCTTGAGGCGACGGGGAAGGCTGTGAGCCTCCTTGATCCCCATCCGGGGAGTTTCCGTCGCCCGAGGGGGGATCACTCATTGTCATTGTCGCCTCCAGGGGTTTTCTATGCCCGAAATGAGCATAAAATTGTGAATCTAAAAACAGAGAGTCTAACTGTCCACGCGAGTAAAATCCCAGCGAAAGCTGGAATAATTTGCCAAACTTTGACAAATGGCTCAGACATGGGCAATTTACTCTCTGCTTTTACTGTGTTTTCAAAGTTCCTCTAAGTTTCAGAAGAGCATAACTTATCAATATTATTGGGTTTTGTCAATAAAAATAATATAAAAAGTGTAATCAGCCCTCCATTGTTGTAATGTATGGACTTTCCTGATGATTACATGCTCTGTCTTGCTTTTTATGGAAAAGTGTTTTTATTTATCAGCTTCCGGATAGATGTGTCCATCCAACACTCTCGGTTGTGGCCAGAGCACCAGTGCGGCTTTACCCTCGATAACAGCGGGCTTCAGGTATGGTGTTATGCCTTTTTCGCCACAGCTGGGGCTGCCGGTACTTTCTTTGAAACAAAGCCTGGAATCAGAGCTGCGTTTACGATTGTCGCCCAAGACAAAATACTCGCCTTCCGGAACCTTAAACTGGTCAATCCCACCTGTAGCAAAGGTGCTGCCGAGGTTTTCACCAGACAAATAAGGTTCCTCCAGCTTTACTCCATTTGGATGTTTTTCATTGAAGATATAAACATAACCATCGATTAATTTGACAGATTCCCCTGGTAATCCGATCACTCTTTTGATGAAAAATTCATGATCATTTTGGGGAGGTCGAAAAACGACGATATCTCCGCGTTGAGGTGTTCCTACAGTCCAGCCGGGGAGTTTCAAATAAGTAGCCTTGTTGATGATGATATAATCTCCGTAGCTATCGATACACTTTTCATCGATATAATTAAGAGTATTACACATTGATATACCGTAAACCTGAAATGGAGACATGACAAAGGTTCTCAATATCCCTACCAAGGCCACAACCATGACTACATTGATAATAATATCGGTAAAAACCAATATTTTGTGCTGTTGCTCAGGGCTGAAGTTGCTGTTTCTTAATTTTTTCTCTAGTAAACTGATCAAAAATCCCGCCTTCTGGTCGTTATTTGTAGCCATTATTTCTCGGTTAAGCGCTACCAATTTAGCTTTACTAGCCTCTAAAAACAAGTGTAGAATTTAAAGAGAACAGTATTCCTCGGAAAATAAGAAAAATAAATGCCAACTGCCAAAGCGAAGGGTAATTCTAACTGGAAGAATTATCGGGAAAAAATGACTCATTATTTGTTTGGACCCCACCTCGAAGACGGTGAGCGGATTTTGCTGGTGGCACATCGACATCCTTTCCTCATGGTAAAAAGAGGAGCGAAAATTGGCGTTTTATTCTTCTTTATCCCGATATTTTTGTGGTTTGTTTTTCCAGAAGGCTGGTTTATATTTTTGATTTGGGTGATCTACGGATTTATTGCCTTTAATAAAATGATATTTAATTGGTATTTTGACGCGGTATTAATCACCAATATGAGTTTGGTCGATGTGACTTGGAATGGTCCATTCGATCGAAGTTCAGTACGAGTTGAATATGCGATGGTTGAAGGGACCAGCTATCATTTCAAAGGTATTTTACAAACTTTGTTTAATTATGGAACGATCCAGGTGACCCGTTTGACTGGTGTTGTGGCGATAGAGCAGAAAGATGTTATAAATCCGGCAAAAGTAGAAAGTGTGTTACTTTCTTACCAGGAGCAATACTTGTCTAGAAAAAGTATGCAAGATTCCAATGCTTTGAAGAATCTGCTCAGCGAAATGGTCAAGAAACACACCACTGAATTAAATGAAATTGAAGTAGATTACTAATGAATCCTCTGATCCTTATTCTGGTTGTTCTGATTGTGCTCTATCTGGGGTTCATTTTGACTGTGAGAATGTTGGAGAAGAAATGGTCGAAGGCGGATTTGCATTTCTTTGCCAAGAATTGGAAAAGGATTGCTAAATTGGACAATCAAAAGGAAGCTATTTTGGAAGCCGACAAACTCCTTGATCAGATGCTCAAGAGAAAAGGATATCAAGGATCTTTGGGTGATAAACTGAAGGCTGCTGCCAATAACTTTGATGATTTAAATGCACTTTGGTCTGCTCACAAAGTCCGCAATAAATTGGCGCATGAATTGGACTATCGGTTGAAAGATAGAGAATTTCAGACAGCCATGAGTGGCTTTCGGAAGGCCTTTAGAGATTTAAAGCTAATTTGAAGATTTTTATATGGAAATTGTCGCTATAGTAGGGAAATCGGGTAGTGATAAGCGGGGAATGCTAAAGGATTTAGATTTGAATAAAGTGGAGATATTTGACTGGGGGGATGAAACGCAACTTTTATTGAAATACGGAGCGGAAGGAAGTCGACAAATTTTTAATTATTTTGGCGAGGAATTTGCTTTTGCGGATGGTCAACTGAAGTTTGCTAAACTTTGGAAGTTTATTTATCAGGATTACCATAAGTTGAGAATTTTCGATTTTCTGATGGAGCCGCTCTTGTTCAACCAATTGCAGAAAAATCTGGATTCTTCCACTAAAAAGGCTTGCCTGGTCTTTTTGCCCGGCTTGGTCAGTTTTAATCTGTACAATAAGTTTAATAAAATCTTTTGGCTGGAATTACCAGACGATCAATTGCTACCAAATCTGATGGAGAAAAAACTCCCTGTTCCTTCAGAAAAATACCTGGATACGCAGAAACGATTATTCTTGAAGCCACCAGATTGGCCAGTTTTTATTTGTAAAAATAAGGAGGAATTAATTGATCAGGTTGAGAAATGGCTAAAATATGTTTAGAATGGGGCAGTAGTTTAAGTAATTTAGAATGGATTTGGAAGCAATAATTGGATTGGAAATACATGCTCAAATTTCCAGTAAAACGAAAATATTCAGTTCTTCCAGTGCTGATTATTTTGGTAAAGATCCCAATGTCAATATCGATCCGATTTGTTTAGGAATGCCTGGACAACTGCCGGTATTAAACGATGAGGCTCTGAAAAAGGGGATTGTCGCTGCGATGGCTTTGAATTGCAAAATCAACACTTATTCACACTTTGATCGGAAAAATTATTTTTATCCTGATTTACCCAAAGGATATCAGATTTCTCAGTTCGAATTTCCGTTGAGTGAGCATGGGTATTTGGAAATCGACAGTGATAGCCAGAAAAAAAGAATCGGTATTACGCGTCTTCATTTGGAGGAAGATGCGGGGAAATTGACTCACTTTAATGGTGGGACCTTGATTGATTTCAATAGAGCGGGAGTTGGTTTAATGGAAATTGTCAGTGAGCCGGATTTACGATCTGCCGAAGAAGCTGTTGCTTACGCTAGAAATATTCAAAAAATTCTTCGCTACATGGGATCAAGTGATGCGGATATGGAAAAGGGAATGATGAGATTTGACGCCAGTGTTTCTTTGCGTCCAAAAGGTGAAGCGAAACTTTATCCCCGAGCTGAAATCAAAAATCTAAATTCTTTCAAATCTTTAGAAACCGCTATCAAATTCGAGATTTCCCGGCAAGCAGGATTGTGGAATGAAAATCAAGTGCCTGCCCATGATACAACTGTAGGATATGATGATACAAAAGGAGAAACCTATTTTATGAGGAACAAAGAAGGAGCGGACGAATATCGGTATTTTCCTGAACCGGACTTGCCCCCAATCATTTTGGCTGAGGATTACCTGGATAAATTACGAGCAGAAATGCCGGAGATGCCAGAACAGAAATATCAGAGATATTTGAGTGAAAATGGTCTAAGTGAAGCGGAAGCATTGTTTTTGATAGAAGATCGGGAGGTGGCTGGGTTTTTTGATGAAGTTTTGAAAATAACTGCTGATGCAAAGAAAACTTCGAGTTTTGTTTTAAGCATACTGGTAGGAAAAATGAAGAAGGATGGATTGTCAATAACTGATCAGAAAATTACTGCTACTGAGATGGCAGAATTGATTAAAATGGTTAACGCTGGAGAAACTTCGATGAATATTGCCAAGGGAGAAGTTTTTGAAGAGATGTATGAAAATGGTGGGTCTCCGGTTGATATTATTGAATCGAAAGGACTCAAATCGATTAGTTCAAGTGCAGAATTGGAGAAAATTTGCCAGGAGGTGGTTGCACAAAACGAGAAATCAGTGCAAGATTATCTGGGTGGTAAGGAAAACGCCTTTAAAGCCTTGATAGGTCAAGTTATGAAAGCTACTCGTGGACAAGCCAATCCTCAACTGGCCAGCGAAATACTGATTAAAATTTTAAAACAAAAATAATATGACTTCATTAGACTTTCTCTATATTGCCCTTGGTGGAGGTTTTATTATATTGGTGATATTTATCTGCGTCCTGCTTTTGAATTTGACGCTTATTTTACGAGATGTAATGAAAATCACGGAGAATGCCAGAGAGGTGTCGGATAGAGTTAGAGAATCTGTTTTGGATCCTCTGAAAACTATGTCGGAAATGACTGCCGGTTTTGGTTTTTTGCATAATATTTTTGACAGAATCAGAGCAAAATTTGAAGAAGCAGCGGAGGAAGATCGAGATGAAATGGATGCTATGGATGAGGAGTCAGATCAGGATGAGCCAAAAAGAAAGAGTGGATTCCTGGTGAAGAAATTAAGGAAGTAGGCGGTTTTAGGTTAATGCAGCTGATGTTACTTGATTTTTGTAAGGATTAGTATATAACTAATCCTTATTTATGAATAAAAACTGGGATTTCACATTACAGGTTTTGTTTGTTTTGGGGCTGGTCGGTCTAGCTGCTGGTTTTTATGTCACTAGACTGGCTCCGCTGCGAGCAGATAATCCAAATAACCAGCCTATTGAACCGTATGCTCAATTTGATAGTGCTTTCCAATTTGAACAGGAAGAGCAGCGGATAATCACTCAAATTAAAGTATTGAAAGCGGATTATGCCAGTAATTTGGCGGTGTTTTTAGAAGAGAAAGCTAAATTGGAGACCAGTGTGACCTTGTCAGATCTGGAAAAAAGAGAAAAGCTAACAGTCTTGAAACAGATCTATAGCAATGTTTTTTTTCAACATAAATTGGATTTGATTGATGAACAAAATCTCAAATTGAACGAATTGTTGAAGAGAAAATGTCTTAAGTTTTGTACTTATCAGGATTTGCCAAACGGCTTTTAATCACTTGATAAGGAAAGACGATAGTTGCGTTGAAAATGCGTTTAAACCTTCGAGGCTGTTTGTAGAGGCGGAAAAGCCATTCCAGACCGAGGTTTCTCAGTAGTTTGGGGGCGCGGGGAATGATTCCCAGGATAAAATCAAAGGTTCCACCAATCCCAATGGCGATCTGAATGTTTTTTAATAATGGCAAGTTTTGATACAACCAAAGCTCTTGTTGAGGTGCTCCGAATCCGACTAATAATATTCTGGCTTGACTATCATTGATCTTTTTAACCAATGATTGATCACTGGAATCGCTATCGGCAAATCCGACAAGTTGGAGTCGTGAAAACTGCTGCTTCAGTTTTTTGGCTGTTAATTCGGCTGTTTTTGGCTTGAGTCCATGTTTATTGCCCAAGAGAAAAAGTGCCTGCCGGGAAATCTTTGGATGTCGAAATATTTCCATAGTGAGGTCTGATCCATGGATAGTTTTATTGAATCGACTGTGGTTATTTTTCCGATGTCCGATAAAGCCCATCAAGCTGATTATGCCGCTTAATACTAACAAAATTTTGTTGGACCTATCGACGGTTTTATCCAAATACTTTTTGGCCCAGATCAAGCCGTTACCATCAGGTAAATTTAGATCTGTTTGCTGTAAGACTTTTTTAAATTGAGGATTTTTCTGAGCTATTAAAAGCATTTCTGGATTGGGAGTGGCTAAAAAGAGCTTATTCCCGGTATCCAAGGCTTGTTCGATTTTACCCAGAATTTCCTTTTGATTCAAAGTAGTGAAGGGAATGCCGAGGATTTTTATGAAACTTTCAGGCATCTTTGCGGGCAATAATGACGTAATTAAAGGATTTCCCGAGTGAGGTTTTCTGTCCTTTTCGAACTGAAAAGTTTTCTACGATGGTAAAACCCGCTTTCTTTACTACTTGATCGAGTTCAGCAGGCAGAAAATTGTGATAATAGCGTTTGGATTTTATTTCGCCCTGAGAGTTTTTCCAAGGGATAAACAAATCATTTGGAGCATAGTCGCCCAAACTACAAAGTGATCGTAACCAGCCAAGTAAATTGGCGTGCCAATATTTCCATTGCCAGAGATTCCAGACTGTCAGAATCAAGATTCCCTGTGGCTTCAAAACCCTTTTCATTTCATCAAGTGCCTTTAATCGTAGATTCCCGGATGGAATATGATGGAAAGCGGCGATATTAAAGATTAAATCTACTTGCTTCTCGCTGAGAGGAATGTTCAGCTGGTCGCCGGACAAGAAGATTTTCTTGGGAAATTGAATGGTCGCATGGCGTAACAGGCCGGCACTATTATCTATGCCTACATAGCGATACTTCAGACCGAGGAAAAAATGATCGAGAAATTTAATCAATCTGCCGTTACCACAGCCCAAATCGACGATTTCAGCGTTTTCAAAAAGATAGGGTTTGAAGTAATTAAATTCATTCCAGGAATATTGCCTGGTATCGGAAAACTCATTGGCGATGGAATTGTAAGAGTCGATTACGCCGCGCATTAATTTTTGAGCTGTTGCTTCTCTCACAAAATATGTTGAAAGGTTGATTTTTGAACAAAATTACTATATCTGTTTAGGGCCTTCAATGCTAGGCTTAAGCAAAATAAGTATAGTTTGATAATGACTTCAATTTCACCACAATCCACCCGCAGTCCGTTGGAATATCAGCAGTGGCTGGAAAATATACATAAGCAAATGTTGCTGAAGGCTTTTAATTCTGGTTTGTCCAATCAGCAGGAGTTACAGGAGCTGAAAAATGACTATAGTTCCAAATACAAGATCCCATCGGCATCTAATGTGGAGTTAATCAAAGTTTATCGCCAGTTGGTGGAAGAAGGGAATATGGCTGAAAACAAGGAGTTTTTGCGTGTTTTGAGAAAGAGAGCCGTCAGGACTCAATCTGGCATAGCGAATATCACTGTATTAACAAAGGCTTATCCTTGTCCCGGTAAATGTATATTTTGCCCAACAGAACCGGCTATGCCGAAGAGCTATCTCTCCAATGAGCCGGCTATGATGAGAGCTATTCTCAATAATTTTGACGGTTATAAACAAACTCTAAATCGCCTGGATTCATTGAAAAAGACCGGTCATTCTACTGATAAAGTAGATGTGATAGTGGCTGGTGGAACTTTTTCCTTTTACCCGAAACGTTATCAAACCAGTTTTACAAAGGATATTTTTAATGCCCTGAATTACCCTCATCCAAAAGTAAGATCCTTGGCAGAAGCACAGCGGATAAATGAAACTGCCGCAAATAGATGTATAGGCTTATCTTTTGAAACCAGACCGGATCATATAAATCCGGAAGAATTACGCAGATTGAGAAGATTAGGCTGTACCAAGATAGAAATCGGTTTACAGTCTTTGAATGACCGAGTTCTAGAGGTAAATCGACGTGGTCATGGAATTGCGGAAAGTAAAAGGGCGATACAATTGATCCGCGATGCTGCCTACAAGATAAATGTTCATATGATGCCGAATCTGCTGGGATCGACGCCTGAGATTGATTTGGCGGATATGCAGGAATTGTTTGATAATCCCGCTTATCGACCGGACTGGATGAAGGTTTATCCCTGCATGGTAGTGCCTTGGTCGCAACTGGAAGGGATTTTTAAAAAGGGGTTGTATCAAAGTTATGATGATCAAACCTTGATAGATTTGATGGTAGAAATGACCAAGGCCTGGCCGGAATACGTTCGAGTTACGCGGATGTATCGTGATATCCCTTCAAATACTATTATTTCCGGTTGTAAATCTTCTAATTTGCGCCAAATTGTTGAGGATAAATTAAATAAATTAGGCATTCAGTCCAGAGATATCAGATCACGGGAAATAAAAGATGCGAAAGTGAATTTCGAAGATTTGGAATTGAGGGTTAAAGAATTTGAAGCGTCGAATGGCCAAGAGTTTTTTATCTCTTTTGACCAGGTAGAACAGGATAAATTATGTTCATTGTTACGCCTGAGATTTTCTTCATATTCCCTGAATGGAGGAAAACATTTTATACCGGAACTGGAAGGGGCCGCTTTAGTTAGAGAAGTACATACGTATGGAGAGCTAGTGGCTATAGCAAAAAAGGATGATTCGGTGTCGCAGCACATCGGTTTGGGCAAACAAATGATGAAGAAAGCGGAAGAGATATCCAGGAAAAACGGTTATCGGAAACTGGCCGTTATTGCCGGTATTGGAGTGCGTGAATACTATCGGAAACTTGGTTACAAATTGGAAGGAACCTATATGGTCAGAGAATTGGCGTAAATCCCTGTATTATGCTATAATGCAAGGATTTATCATTAGCTATGCCAGCACTCGAAAAGTATAAACCAGGTGAGGATACCGACCGAAGCAGACAAAAGCAACAGCCTGAGGATTTCAATTTAAGCGTTAAAGGGGGAGTTGATTTGCAGAAGCAGTTGACAGAATTTAAGGTAGATAAACGTCGAGAATATGCCAGAAAAAGGAGACGCATTATTGCCGAGGCTTTGAAACAAGCGAAAGATGAAGGGGATGATCAACCCAATGATTTTTCTGGCCGGGCCAGTGAGAAATTGGGGCGTCGCCACCACCGGGAAAGATTGAAAAATTATCGAGAGTCTTTGAAGAATGAAGAAGATTTGTCAGCGAGAGCTTTTGCTTTTACTGAAATTACTGATTTTCAATTTAATCAGGAGATTTTCCATGCTGAAGGTGGTTGGTTGGATGAATTTCAAAAAACGGAGGCCCATGAAAATGGGGGACTGGAAGAGTTTGTTTTGCAAAAACAATATGCGGAATTAACAACGATTAGAGAAACCTTGTTGGAGAGCAGGGTGGCCGATAAAATAGTTGAAATTTACCCTGATTTGGAAGGTGAAGATAAAGAGGAAGATCGAAAAGCAAAAGCTGGAGAAGTAACCAAGGGAGCAAAGGATTTTTTCCAAGCAAATTCAGCGGAAATAGAAAAATGTCTTTTAGCAGAACCGGCAGATAAGATTGATTTAAGAAAGGTCTTGTACGAAAAATTTAAATCAGGAGTGTTTGCTGATGTGAATCTGGAAGATAGTGAAATTGAAATCAAAATAAATATACTGTTTATAGATTTATTGGATGATTATGAATCGATGATGACGGCCAGGGCAAAAGCCAGATTGTTGAATCCCAAAATGGTTCAATTGCTATTGAGAGCTGACATGACTGAGGCGGATTGGGAGAGGGAATTGGCCAAAGAGGCGGAAAAACAGTCTAAAAGGTTGAAGGAAAAAGCTAAAGCGCTTGAACAGGAGCAGGCGGTTGGCTCAGGGCAACTCGCCGATATTGATATTGGACCGATGTTTTATACTGGAGAAATTTCAGTAGATGAAACCATGGGGACCAATGCCCCAGTGACTTTTGAGCTGGTGGGTCCCGGTAAATACTTGGTCAGATTCCCGACCGATGGAACGAATGGCCCTACTGAGGCTTTATTTACAGTAAGAACTGTTAGAGAAGGGGATAAATCAGTAAATGTTTTTATTTTTAACGATCCGCTGATGGATAAGCCGGCTATAGTGAGGGATTCTTCCTTTAGAGCGCAAATAAATGGCTTGTATCTGGAAAAAGTGATGAGTAGTAACGTAAAATCTGGAAAAGATTATCTAGGGCCCGGTCTAAATGACATTATTCATGATCAGGAGATGTTTTCTATAGCGGAGGATTTTTTCGCTCCGAAAAAATTGAATGATTATCCTTTAACCAAATCAGAAGCTGACAGTTTTAGAAAAATGATGATGTTATTGGCTAGTCCCGGTAATAATAAGCCGAGTGAGGGGATTTATGGTGATTTATTGGCGATTAGGAATCGTATTTCATTATTAAAATTTGCTATAGAGTCACCGGCGCGAGCCAGTTTGTTTAGGCAATATTTTGAAAAAGCTGATTTTGAGGCAATTAAAAAACTGTCTGTAGAAACGGTTTGTAAACGATTGGGCATAGCGGCTAATTATGGGAACTTTACCAAGAGTTAAGCTTGATAAAACCGGGAAAGTTTTAAAAGGGTAATAAGCATTTGCTGAAAGTTTGAATCACCTAGTATTTTGCACAATGTATCTTGTGCAAAATAAGAGAGGAGTTTTATATAAGATTATTAATGGCTTACGCTAGCCTTTATATGAACCTATTTATTTGCGTTTAGAGCGATTTGTTTAGTTAAGTTGACTTACGCCCCCGTTAGAATTATTTTTCGGGTTTATTTTAATCCTGGATATATATCTTTTCTAATTGTTGGATTTTTTGAGCCAGTTGAGGATGACTTTTTAATTGAGGGTCTGTGGAGATAATTTGTTCAGCGGCTTGACGGGCTCTGGAAATACCTGCTGAATCTGTCAAGGAAGCCATTTTCAAATCTGGAATCCCTGATTGACGTAATCCGTAAATATGACCAGGGCCTCGTAATTCCAAGTCGATTTCCGAGAGTTTAAAGCCACTATGATGATCTACCATGGCTTTTAACCTTTGTTTAGCGCCGGGTGATTCATTTTGCATAAATAGGAAACAATACGATTGGTGTTCTCCCCTGCCGACGCGACCTCGAAACTGGTGTAATTGTGAAAGACCGAACCTTTCCGCACCTTCAATCATCATGATTGTGGCATTGGGGACATCGATACCGACTTCCACTACTGAGGTTGACACCAGTACCTGATATTGGTTGGCTTTAAATTTAGACATAGTTTCTTCTTTTTCTGGGGCCTTCATTCGCCCATGTAAAAGCCCAATGGAGAATTCTGGAAAGATAAATTTCTGGAGGTTCTCATATTCGGTTAGGACGGATTTGAGTTCCAGAGTATCTGATTCATCAATTAAAGGACAGATAATAAAGGCTTGTCGACCGGACATAACTCGATCTTTTATCCACAGATAGGCGTCTTGACGTTTCTTTTCCGGGACAATTCTGGTGACAATCGGCAGTCGACCTTTGGGCATTTGATCGATGATAGAGAGATCCTGATCACCATAAATGGTCATGGCCAGGGTTCGGGGAATAGGAGTGGCTGATAGACTCAGGAGATGCGGATTTCCCTGCGATTTGAGAATACTGCGTTGTTGAACCCCAAAACGATGTTGTTCATCGATTACGGCCAATCCTAAATTCTTAAATTTTATACTTTCTTGGATTACAGCATGCGTTCCGATGATCAAATCGATGGTGCCGGTAGCAAGGCCATCGTAAATCAGCTTTTTTTGAGAGAGTTTTAGACTACCGGAAAGAAATTGAATATTAAAATTGTGATCAGCGAAAAGTTGCGAAATAGTTTTGTAATGTTGTTCAGCTAATATCTCAGTAGGAGCCATTAAGGCTGTTTGGTAGCCATGTTTGATGGTGTTGTAAATGGCCAGACCGGCGACAATAGTCTTGCCCGATCCGACGTCGCCTTGCAGTAATCGAGACATGGGAAAATCCTGATTGAGATCTTTGAGAATTTCTTCCAGGGCGTTTTGTTGGGCTTCAGTTAGCTGAAATGGTAACTGTTGAATAATTTTATCGAAACTATTATGAAGTGGCATTTTCTTTTGATTGAGGCTGGTAGTCTGTTGCCATTGCCATTTTTTTTGAAGGGCCTGTAATTGAAGTAAAAATAATTCATCAAAAGCGAGTCTGGCTTTAGCCAGCTCCAGCTTTCTCAGCGATGTGGGGAAATGTGTTTCAATGATTGCTTTACTATAGGGCATTAATTGATATTTTTCAATCAGGCTAGGGGGAAGGTATTCAGGAAAAAGGGTGGAAGTATAACGCAAAAGTGGATGGATTTTTTCTCGAAGCCACTTGGAAGTCAGTCCCTCAGTTTCATGATAAACAGGAACAAGACGGGCAGTATGAATTTGCTTTTGTTGGATCGGTTCATAATCAGGGCTCAGTAAAGTGACTTTACCCAACTCAAACTTGGCTTTCCCGGAAAGTATCAGTTGCTGACCATTATGCAGCAATTTTTTCAGATAAGGTTGATTGAACCAAACAACATCAAGTGACCCGGTTTGATCAGTGAATTTAGCTTTGATTAATTTCTTTCTAAATTTGGTTTTTAGTTCGACCAATTGGCTGAGTGTGCCTTTGATGGTGTTCACCCGATCTGTTCGAACTTCGATAACCGTATTTAGCTGACTTTGATCACTATGGGTGCGGGGATAATATTGCAAAAGATCTCCCAAAGTAGAAACACCGAGATCAGCAAGCCTATTCAAATGGGCTCGATTGGTAGAAATAGCTTTATTTATGGGAGTCTGGTTTTGCATTTTTTGACCGGTCGTTGCTTCATTGATGATTTCTTTGATCCAGGCTGGAAAGGGCGCTGCCAATAATTTTGATCAGGTTGGCTGATGCTTCCAGTCGTTCTTTGGAAAATAAGGGTAAATGCAAATAAGCATCTAAATAAATATCTAAATCGACTTGGAGAAGCTCTGCTTGTTGTTCGGCAATATTCAGGTCGGGGTTGCCATAACGGACTAAACCTCCGACAAAATAAGCGATTACTCTACCATTATTGGTGATCGGGGCGAGAAAAGCATGAGTGTTGGGATGGCGCTCAAAGATAATTACTTGGCTGGTACGATTACATTTTTCGATGGCCTCTTTCAGTATAGTAGTCAATTTAGTTTCGGCAAAAGGTCGCGAATGAATTAAATCCCAAAGCTTACTGACATTGCTTAATTTGGTGAGGGGTTCCCCTTCCTCGTTACGAATGGAAATGGGAATTCCTAAGGCAGTAGAATAATTGTCCTGAATGCGCTGCAGGGTTTGAAGTGAGAGTAGATTTTTGATTTCTTTTAGCTTCACTGGGATGAAAAGAAGTTGTTAAATTAACGTGCTTTAAATTTCACGAAGGTACGTTTTCCTATTTGCACTAACACTTCGGTCTGAAGGTCAAGGATGGTATTATAATCGATAATCTTCTTTTGGTCTACTTTTATTCCTCCCCCATCGATCAATCGGCGAGCTTCGCTTTTGGATTTGACCAGTTTTTTCTCAACGATTAAGTCGATTAATGGCTTGCTCTCGGCTTCTACCTCGATCGTCTCAATTTGCTCTGGCAAGCCGCCTTTACTAAAGACTTGAGCAAACTCTTGAGCAGCTATTACAGCGGCTTCCGAGGAATGATAGAGGGAAACTATGGCCTTTCCCAATTCGATTTTTAGATCGCGCGGGTTAGTCCCCTTTTTTAAATTTTCCTTGATTTCGCTAATTTCTGCTTCTTCGTAGTTTGTACACATTTCAAAGTAATCCACGATCAAATGATCAGGAATAGACATGATTTTTCCAAACATTTCTCGTGGTTCATCTAAAACGGCGATGAAATTATTTTCGCTTTTGCCCATTTTTTTCACGCCATCTGTGCCAACCAGAATTTTTAAAGTCATAACTGATTGAGGTGCTTGACCATTGGCTTTTTGGAGCGGACGCGCAGTCATCATATTGAACAATTGATCCGTCCCTCCCAATTCAACATCTGAATGAAGAGCTACAGAGTCATATCCCTGCATCAGTGGGTAAAGGAATTCATGCAAACCGATCGGTAAATTCTGTTTAATCCTTTCTTGGAACATGTCTCTTTCCAACATTTGGGCCACGGTAAAGTTGGCAGCTAGATTTAAGACATCGTTAAATTTAAATTTGCCCAGCCAATCAGCGTTCCAGAAGACCTTTACATTTTCCATATCTAAGATTTTTCCGGCTTGTTCCAGGTAAGTCCGGGCATTTGTTTCAGTTTGCTCTTGAGTTAGGGGGCGGCGTGTTTCTGATTTACCTGTTGGATCACCGATTTGGGCAGTGAAATTACCGAAAAGTAACTGGATTTCGTGACCAGCTTCCTGAAATTCTCTTAATTTCCTGATGACAACCATGTGGCCTAAGGTTAGATAGGCGCCAGTGGGGTCTATCCCAAACTTGATCTTTAGTTTTTTACCGGAAAGCAGTTTTTTTTCCAGTTCTTTTTGAGCGACAACTTCAGCAACATTACGATTCAAGATTCTTTGAACAAGGGCTTTATTAACTTCCATTGGGTTGATATGCTATTTTATGTGTAGTTTATAGCAAAAGCTCTTTTATTAAAACTTAAATGTTTGCAGAGAAAAGAAAATATGTGGTGCGTGCGGAGATGGCTGGTCAAAGAGCCGATTTGGTTTTAGCGGAAATGGAGTCAGAAGTATCACGGCAATATTTACAAAAGTTATTCAAAGAAAAGAAGATTTTTCTGGGAAGAAAATACCTGAAACCGAGCTTTAAAGTGAAGACTGGAGATGAATTGATCGTGGATTTTCCAGAACCGATTAAAATGGAAATTGAACCGATTCCTTTGCCTTTGAAGATAGTTTATGAAGACCAATATTTATTGGTGGTGGATAAAGACCCCGGAGTAGTTGTCCATCCGGCTGAGAATGGCAAGTTTATGGGGAAAAGTTTGGTAAATGCCGCTTTAGCTCATGTGGGCGCTGGTTTGAGAGGGATTGGTGGAGTTTTGAGGCCTGGGATAGTGCATAGATTGGACAAAGATACTTCAGGGTTGATCATTATTGCCAAAAGTGATTTGACTCATCAGAGACTGGTAGAAATGTTCAAAAATAGACAGATTAAAAAGAAATACATGGCCTTGGTGTGCGGCAATATAACTGAGGAGAAAGGTAGAATTGAGGCCCCGATCGGTAGAAGTCCATATAATCGCAAAAAGATGGCTTTGGATGGGATAAAAGCTCGAGAGGCAATTACTGAATTTGCAGTGCTGGAGCGATTCAAGATCAAGGAAGGCGATTTTACTTTGGTGGATATAAATTTGCTGACCGGTAGAACCCATCAAATCAGAGTGCATTTTCAATCAATTAAACATGCTTTGGTGGGAGATAAAACTTATGGTAATGAAAAAGTGAATGAAGTTTTCAGGTACAGATATGGTTTGGAAAGACAGTTTCTGCAAGCTTATCAGATGTCTCTATTGCACCCGATAACTCAAAAAAAGCTAGACCTGAGAATTGGTCTAGCTGATGATTTGCGATTGGTGGTAGAAAACCTTTCCAAGAGTTAGAAGGCTCCTACTTCGATGACTGAGTAATTTTGACGATGTCCCATAGTTTTGGCGTATCTGGTTTTTGGTTTGAATTTGAAGACACGGACTTTGTCACCTTTGATGTTTTCGATAACTTTCGCTTTTAAAACATCTCCAGTATAGGGCTGACCAACAAGACAATTTGAACCATCCTCGTCTGATTTTAATAATACTTTATCGATATCCAGTTCATCACCAACTTGTGCTTCGAGTAAATCTACGCGGATTTGGCTTTTTGGAGCGACTTTGTACTGTTTTCCTCCAATTTCAACAATAGCGATCATATTGATTTATTATTAGCTGTTTTGCGGTGCGAGTTTAATAGAAGTAGCGGCTGAATGCAAGTAATATTGCGGTACTTCAGTTAAATTTGTTCATAGCAGAGTCCAGGCCTTCTCTGAGAGCGGTTTCGATGGCCTGCAGACCCAAATCTAATGATCGGATGATGACTTCCTTCTCAGGTCCAAAGAAATCACTGAGAACAAATGAAGCGGTGTCTTGCAAAGTTGAAGCTGTTTCACCCCGACTTTCGATACCGATTCGAAATCTGGGGAAATTGCTACCGATTCTACCGACAACCGATTTCAAGCCATTATGTGTACCAGCCTGGCCGGACTTGCGGACTTTGATTGTACCTAGGGGAAGGTCTAATTCGTCGACAATTAACCAAATGTTTTCGAGTGGAATCTTGTAAAATTGGGCAATTTTCTGAACAGCTTCCCCGGAATTGTTCATGAATGTTTGGGGTTTTGCTAATAGTATTGGCTCGGAATTCAGATCCGAGTTTTTAATTTCGGCGATTTCAGCATTGAATTTTTTGTCATGGACAAATTCAACTTGATATTTATAAGCAAGTGCATCGATCAGTACAAAGCCGACATTATGACGGTTTTGTTGGTATTTCTTACCAGGATTTCCCAGTCCGACAATTAGAATCATAGGTTTGGAAATAATGATTTATTGTCTCATTCGAATTTCTTTTCCGTTGGGCCCCCCAATGCGGAGACGATCTCCAGGCTGAGCTCCCCTTTTTCTAAGCTCGTTTTTGATTCCCAGGCGATCGAGAAAGTGATAAACGCGCTCCAACCCTTCGGGATCCTCGAAATCAGTCATATTGGCCACCTGTTCAAAGCGTTCACTGTGTATGTCCCAGGTTATTTTGCCACGTCCAGTACGTGGGTCGATTTTTTTGCGGATGAAAATAACTTCTATTTTATTTTTCCGGATGGCCGGTTTAAAGACCCCGATTTCATCGTTCCAGTGAATCTGCTCTTTGTCAGCTTTTTGATGTTGTTTGACCAGATCGGCTACTTCCAGCATCAAGGCCCGCAAATTTTCTCCAGAAACAGCTGAGATAAAATGGATTTTCTTTTTCAGCCGGGGGAATTGCTTTTCAAATTTTTTGATTAAGGCCTTAACTTCTGCCTCAGGAGTTGCGTCAATTTTGTTAATAACCACTATTTGTTGTTTTTCGCTTAAACTTTGGTCGTATTTGTTTAATTCATCATTGATGACCTGATAATCACGCAGAGGATCTGCGCTAGTGGCGTCGATCAGGTGGATGAGAATTTGATTACGACTTACATGACGTAAAAATTCATGCCCAAGTCCTTTGCCCAAATGAGCGCCTTCAATCAATCCGGGAATATCTGTGACTACGAAAGAATAGTGATTGTGCTTGTCAAAGCTGCGCATATCTACCACTCCCAGATTGGGAATAAGAGTAGTAAACGGATAATCGGCGATTTTTGGTTTGGCATTGGAAATTCTAGAAATCAGCGTTGATTTTCCGGCTGATGGAATCCCGATAATTCCTACATTGGCGACCAATTTTAACTCCAATTTGAGCTCTTTTTGCTCTCCCGGCTCACCATGTTCGGCAAAAGTTGGGGCTTGATTGGTGGAGCTTTTGAAGTGAGCGTTACCCAGGCCGCCCCGGCCACCTTTGACAATCGAAATTTGTTGTCCATGAACTTTTAGATCAGCTAGGACGGTGTTGGTGGCTTTATCATAAACAATGGTTCCCTGAGGAACTGTTAAGATCAGGTCTTCTCCATCAGCACCGTGCATCAACTTTTTTTGTCCATTTCCGCCATCGGCGGCCTGATAATGCTTTTTGGTATGAAACTCAATGAGAGTATTTTCATTTTCATCAACTTGGAAAATAATATCTCCTCCCCTGCCTCCGTCTCCACCGTCCGGCCCACCTTTATCAATGTATTTTTCTCGACGGAAATGAGATGACCCGTTTCCACCCCTTCCGGCACTGCACTTAATTACGGTAATATCGCAAAATTTGCTCATAATGTTTAGTATACTCGATTTCGTAGCCCAGTATAAGCTGCTTTCGCAGATTTGGAAAGATTGGATTGACTAGCTTACGTGCTGCCCCTAAAATTCAGCTACAAACGGGTTTAGATAAATTAGGCGCGAGTGGCGGAACTGGCAGACGCGTGCGACTCAAAATCGCATGCCAGAAATGGCGTGAGGGTTCAAGTCCCTCCTTGCGCACCAATTAAATTGTCTAGATTTTGGTTGGAATACGAAGGAATTTAAGGCAAGGATATAGAGATTATCGAGAGAAAAATCAGCAGACATAAATGAAGAAAGTTAGTATTGACCAGGCAGTTGAAATATTAAGGGCCGGTGATCTGGTCTGTTTACCGACTGAGACTGTTTATGGTTTGGCGGCGGATGGATTTAACTTATTGGCTATTGAGAAAATTTTTGAGGCGAAAGGAAGACCAAAAGAAAATCCTTTGATTCTGCATGTAGATTCTCTGGAAATGGTGGAGAGGCTGGTTTCCAGAATTCCGAAAAAAGCCCATGATTTGATGAAAGCTTTTTGGCCGGGTCCTTTGACTTTGGTACTGGATAAGTCAGATATAGTGCCGAAGGAAGTCACGGCTGGTCTGTCTACGGTTTGTGTGAGAATGCCCAAACAGCCAGATACTTTGGCGGTAATCAATAAGTTGGGAAGCCCTATCGCAGCCCCATCCGCGAATAGATCCGGTCGGCCCAGCCCGACCAATTTGGAAGATTTGGAAAAGGAGATGCCGGATATAGCGGTTTTAGACGGTGGTCAGACGGAATTAGGATTGGAATCAACGGTTGTTGATGCTCGAGGAGATAAGGTGGAAATTTTACGATTAGGTGGTTTACCGATTGAAGAAATAGAGAAAGTGCTGGGACAGAAAGTTCGAGTTATCGGTCGAGATAATACTGAAATAGAGATAAAATCGCCTGGGCAAATGTTTAAACACTACAGTCCAAATGGCGAGGTGATATTGATTTGGCCATGGGAAAGCTTTGGTGAAAAATACGCCCAGGCTAACCAAGCCCGCTATACCAGTGTTGAGGAAGCGTATGCTGATTTGTATGATAGATTTAAATGTGGAATAGTAGCGAGTTCCGAGCGAGAGAAATTATATCTGGGTTATGAATTTCTTGCTTTGGGAATTGATGCGAAAGAACAGGCGAAAAATTTGTTTCAAACTTTGCACCGTACGGAAAGTTTGGGTTGGGAAAAGGTGATTGTCGATATGACCGGTATCGATACAAATCAGGCTTTAGCTGAAGCGGTTATGGAGAGATTGAAGCGGGCGGGTTCTTAGTCATCTGAGGCTGGTCGCTCGATGGCATCCAGTTCAACACCGATTTTTTCGGTGCCACCACTAATCTTGACGACGTCTTTATCGATTTTTTTGAATTCAGCGGAGGCAGAGTTGTACATGTTGACAGTTGTGCCTAGATTATTGCCCAATTTCTGCATATAGGTTTGATAGGCATTGAGATGTTTGCCCAAATCCCCTACTCTTTTAACTATTTCCTGAACGTTCTTTTCCATTTCAATGGCTTTCAATCCTTGTAACACAGTTTGCAGATAGGCTGAAAAGGTCGTTGGAGAGACGATGATAACGTGTTTTTGAAAGGCGTATTCCAACAAATTCTGACTATTGATATCTAAACTGCCGGTTTTGAAAGCAATCAGATTATAATAAATCCCTTCGGCCGGAATAAACATAAAAGCAAAGTCGGTAGTATTTTCTTTGGGGCGGATATATTTGGAAGTTTGATCAATTGTCTTTTTCATGTCATTTTTAAAATCCTTTTCCAGTTTTTCCCGAATTTCCTTGTTGTCTTCCTGCATGATTTTGTTGTAGTTCTCCAAGGAAAACTTGGAGTCGACCGGGATGATTTTTTCTTTAAAACGAATGATAGCATCGACTATATCGCCATTTTCAAATTGATATTGAATACTGTACTGATCGGGAGGAAAGATATTTGCCAGGAGTGTTTCCAACATGATTTCACCAAGTATTCCTCTTTGTTTCTGGTTAGTGAGGATTTTTTCCAGTGATTTCATCTGTTCCGCAAAGTTAACCACTTGTTTGTTGGTTTCATCCAGTTTGGTCAGTCTAGTGGTGACTTCTTTGATAATATCGGCTGATTGTTTGAATTGCGTCTGGAGAGTCTGGCTACTGGCTTTCATCCCTTCGGTGAGCTGATGATTCACTTTTTCCAATTGTTGTTGTACTTCCTGGCGACTCAGATTGGAAGTGTCGTGTACTTCTTTACGTAGATTTTCCAGCATTTCCAGGAATAATTTGTCGCTGTTTTTATCTTTGTTATTCTGAGATTTCTGTATCTGCATAGCCAAATAACCAACTGCTGCAACTAGGGCAAGGACTAAGATGATCAAGACAGTTTCCATGATTTATTGAAAATATGATTTAATTTTTAGAGCGGTTTTCAGACCGACAATTTTGGCAATGGTTTCCGCTGGTAAGTCTTTGAGGTTGGACATTGAACCAAATTCCCGGAGAAGTTTGGAAGTGGTTTTCTTGCCTAGACCGGGGATATTTTCCAATTCTGAACTAGTATAGTCTTTTTTTCGTAATTTCCTATTGTATTCGATGGCGAAACGATGTGCTTCATCTCGTAAATGTTGAATCATCAGTCTGGCCGGATCGTTGTCTGATAACTGGATCGATTTGCTGCGTCCAGGTAAAAAGAACTCTTCCTGCTTTTTGGCGATGGAAATGATGGGAATACTCAAACTATGGTCGTTCATGGCTTTGACTGCATGTGATAATTGACCTTTCCCTCCGTCTATAACGATTAAATCGGGGATCTTTTTGAAAGAGGGATCCTGATAATTGCGGGTTTTGTCATAGACTACGACCAACTCACCTTTTTTGAGTTTATATTCACTAATTGGTGTGTGAACTTTTTGGAATCCCAGGGCCTCAAACTCTCTTAGTTGTCCAGATTTTATCGGTATATAGATGCGTTTGGAATCGAATTTATCAGTTATTTTTTGAACTATTTCGGAAAAGCGTTCCGCAGGGATTTTCAGGCGTGATAAATGTGTTTTGAGTTTGTTTTCGGAAATCGACTGAAAGCGAAAGACTTCCTGTTTATCCCGGCTGATCTTGTAACCTTGTTTGGTTTTGGTCAATTTGAGGCCTTTGGTGCTTAAAGACGGTTTTAGATACTTGAGCCGGCGAAGAATGACCTCTTCCATGGATTTGAAGTCGTCTGGTGAGCCGGCGGCCAGATCTAAATTGATTTTAAAATGACGATATTGATCACGTTTAGGGAAACCATTTTCGAAAACGGCCATGGAGGCGACAGTATGTGTACCACCAAGGTGAGAGATATCATAACATTCGAGACGCTTAGGGAGTTTGGCCAAACCTAATAACTGACCCAGTTCCTCCAAAGCAGCATCCCGATTATTGACGGATTCCCCTTCCCATTTAACACGTGTTTGTTTGGCATAACTGAATGCGTTTTCCAGGGCCAAATCCAGAATTTTATCTTTTTTCCCGCGTTTTGGAATGATTAATTTTACTTTATGTCCAGCTAATCTCTCTAACCATTGATGGAGGATTTTTTGCTGACGAACTGAATGAGGAATAAGGATTTCTTTGGGGATATTGGTACTGTCCGCGTAAAATTGCTGGATGAATGCGGTCAAAAGTAATTCTTGCTGCGTTTGTTGGCTGTTTTCGACCAAACGAGGATTTTTGACAATTAAATTTTGCTGGTCGATCAATTTACCTTCTCTAAATTGAAAAAGATTAAAATAACCATTTCCTTCTTGATTGTAATAATTAATCACATCTAAATTCCTCCTGTCCGGACTGCTGACCAGCTGGTTTTCATAGAGACCTTCAATACTGAGGATCATATCACGAAGTTTGGCGGCCTTTTCAAAGAATTTGTTTTTGGCCGCTTCGTACATTTCCTGTTTGAGTTTCTCAACTACTCCTTGATACTTTCCTTCTAAAAAATCGATAATTTGATCGATGTTTGCTCGATAGGTTTCCTGATCAGGCTTGCCGATGCAGGGAGCCAGACAAGATTTGGTATAGAAATCCAGACAGGGATATTTAATATTGGCTTTAGTTACTTTTACTAAGCGTTTTTTGTTGATATCCCCTACTGGTGCAGGCCCCAAGTCTTTAATTTGAAGTTGGCAATTTCGGAATGGAAATACTCGACGGAGAATTTTTAAAGTTGCATAGATCTTGCTGGTATTGGTTTTGGGGCCGAAATAGCGAGCTTTATCCTTGAGAACTTTACGAACAACAAGTATTTGAGGATAGTCTTCATTAACGGTGATTTTGATATAGGCGAAGTTTTTATCGTCTTTCATCAAAACGTTGTAGCGAGGACGAAATGACTTGATCAGATTAGTTTCTAAAATTAAAGCTTCCAGCTCGCTGGAAGCGATGATGTATTCGATGTCAGCAATATTTTCTACTAATTTTGCTGTTTTGGGGTCATGTTTGGCAATATTTCTGAAGTAACTATTGACCCTTTTAAATAAATCTTTGGCTTTACCAACATAAATTGTTTCCCCATTAGAGTTCTTCATCAGATAAACTCCCGGTTGATGAGGAATGCTTTTCAATAAATGTAGGAGGTATTTGTTGGTCATGTTTTTTGAAATTGCCTGGCTGTAGTATATGATATTGGCCGATATGAATAAACCGGATATTTCAAAGTTGGATTTGTCTCAAAGGGTAGTGGCTACACTGGCTTACTTTGATATTTTTAGGAAAGCATTACGAGTAAGTGAATTGTCGAGATTGGTTCTGGGAGAGCAAGCAAACGAGGGGGAGATTTCCCAAGCATTGGTGAAATTGGGCGAAAAAGTAAGTGAACATGATGGTCATTATTCCCTCAACGATACGGACGAATCTCTGAAAAGTTTCTCGGAAAGTGAGAAAGAATCGAGATTATTGTTAAACAAAGCGAGTAAATACGGGAAGATTTTCCAGAGCACGCCTTTTGTGGAATTTGTAGCAGTGTGCAATTACTTGCCACTGGGAATTGCCGATGGAGATAGTGATATTGATTTATTTATTGTGACCAAGAAAGAGCGGATTTTTTTGGCCAGAGTGTTCGTTACTGTGTTTCTACATTTTATGAGATTGCGCCGTCATGGAAGCAAGGTGAAAGGACGATTTTGCCTGAGTTTTTATGTCAGTGAGGGGCGTTTGAATTTTGGTGACTTATTGTTGGCTGATGATATCTATTTCGCCTATTGGTTGGTGGCGCTTCATCCAATTTATGGAAGTCAAAATGTGTGGCAACAAATCAAATCGGAAAACAAAGAGTGGTTGCCAAGATATTTGGCTGGTGACAGATATGACAATGTAGATTTCCCTGCCGGTAGGAAGTGGTGGAGAGCATTCCTGGAAGTTATTTTGGGAGGTAGATTGGGAAATTGGGGAGAACGACGATGGCAAAGTTTCTTTTTGCGACGACACTCAAAAAGAACAGATTTGCCGAGCAACGCTTCGATTGTGATCAGTAATACTCGTTTAAAATTTCACAATAATGATCGACGGGAATATTTTGGGAATGAATGGAAATCGAGGCTAAAGCGGCTTGGCTTCTTTGAGTAGTTTTGGATTGATGGATTTGTAGTAGAACTTGATGGAGGTTCCGGCAAAACCAAAGGTGGCCCGAAATTCATTTTCCAGGTAGCGGCGATAAGAGAAATGAATTATTTTATCGTTATTTACGGTATATTCGAAGGTTGGAGTATCGGATGGTATTTGCTGTAAATCATAAAATACGAGCTTTTTGCGTCCGGCAGTGGAAGGTTGATGTTTATGGAATTTTTCGCGGATAAAGTCGCGTAATTCTTCTGGTTCAATTTGACGCTTTCTTTCAGCTTGGATATTTCGAGCCGCTTCCAAGACCAGATCAAGGTTTTTGTTATTTTTGGCGGAGATAAATAGAACCGGCGCCCAGGTAAGAAAATCGAAGCGATTCTTCAGAACGCGGCCGATACGATTCTTTTCATCTTCTTTTTCTTCCATCAAATCATATTTGTTGATCAGGATTACCAATCCCTTATTGGCTTCCAATATATAGGATGAGATATGGAGGTCTTGGGCTCGGACACCGACACTGTAATCCAACACCAAACAGACAATATCGGATCTTTCAATGGCATTGATGGTTCTGAAACTGGAGAATTTTTCGATACCTCTCTCGATTTTTCCTCGACGACGTAATCCAGCCGTATCGATCAAGGTATAATGATGCCCATCTTTCTCCAAATCGGTATCTACGGCATCGCGGGTTGTACCGGCAATATCTGAAACGATCATCCTTTCAGTACCGATCAAAGCATTGACCAGAGATGATTTACCGGCATTGGGCCGACCGATGATGGCGAGTTTGAGAGAATTTGATGGTGGTTCCACATTTTCAAAATCAGTCCAGCCTTGTTCCTCGAGATGTTGGCCAAGGATTTTTTGCAATTTCTCCAACCCCAAGTTATGGATTACGGAAATGCTGACCGGTTCACCGAAACCTAATTCTGTCCAAGTCAATAAATTGTGAGCTGATTTAGCATGATCAATCTTATTGGCGACTAGAATCACCTTTTTTGATTTTCTACGAAGAATATTGGCTGTTTCAATATCTTCAAAGGTTGGATCAAGCCGTCCGTCCACTACCAGCATGACCAGGTCGGCTTCACCGATAGCTAATCTGGCTTGGGCTTGCATATCGGCTTCTATATTGGTTTTCTTTTCAAACTCCAGCCCTCCAGTATCGACTAAAATTGATTTAACATTGCCAAATTGGACGCGATGAAAGGCTCGGTCGCGAGTAGTGCCGGCATAATCTGATATTATAGCCACTTTTTGACCGATCAGCCGGTTGAAAAGACTGGATTTGCCGACATTGGGTTTACCAACAATGGCTATAAATGGTAATTTGTGAGCGGAATTATTAATCATAGAGATGGAATTTCAGGTTGCTAGGTTACAGGAGATTATCACGAAAATACAATTTTTTTCCAAATTACATTTTAAAAATGCAATTGATGTTTCTATTCTACTGGAAACTGAGGGTATAGATATAGCTGATATAAATAAATTAATCGGTGCAGGAGTGAGGAAAATCGGCTTCTCTAGATTGGAGCAGTTTTCAGAACTGGAGTACTTGTTGTTTCCATGTGAAAAATACTATTTGGGAGAGCTGGATGACCAGAATTTGGGGCCGATTTTGGCAAACTTTGCAGTGATTGAGTCATTAACAAGTCTGGAGCAGGCTCGTCAGATCAGTGATATAAATGCCCGGACAGGGAGAGTGACCAAGGTTTTGATGAGGCTAAATATTCTCAGTGATATTAAAAAGTTTGGATTTTTGCCGGTTGGGATAAATGATTCGAGCTATGAAGTGGCTTTGATGTCAGGATTACGACTGGTAGGGATTAGTTCATATGTACCAAAAATAAATGAAGAATTACAGAAAACGGCTTGGAGAAAGGCGGCCACTGTTTATAAAATGATGTCGGAAAGGCTGCGAGGTTTAGAATATTTTTCGATGAATTATGCGGATAATTTGGCGGAATTAATTGCCGAAGGAGTGAATGAAATCCGCATTGGCGTAAAGACCTTGGCTTAACTGGAGACTGTGTTAGGATATTAAAAAATAATTTATGCTGAAGAAAATAAAAATAGTAGCGGTATCTATTGCACTGGTTTTACTGGGAGTGCAAGGGGTGGCGATGGCGCAAGGGACTATTTTACCTCATTCCGATCCTAAGACAAATTGTGCTATGCTGTTGGATAGCTTTTCAGATAGTTCTGCTCATGGTGGTACGATAACTGGAGATGTTGACGTGTTTTTAGGTTGTGCGATTAGAACTGGAAGGATTTCTTTAGCTATGATTCCATATTTCATTAAATACTTTGGGAATTATTTATTGGGTTTGATCGGGATTATCGCTGTTTTATTTACTGTACTGGGAGGCTTTCTATATATTTCAGGAGGAATGCTGCCTTCCCAAAAAGATAAGGGGAAAAAGTATATTGAGAATGCTTTAATCGGGATGGGTATTGCCTTTTTGGCATGGACCATAGTGAATATAATTCTATCAGCAATAACAGGCTAATCATGAAAAAAGCAAATCAGAAAATTACTGCGGTGATCGACAGTATTTCTAAAAGGGTGGCTAAACTAAAGGCAAAAGCTCATCGGATTACCAAAAGAAATCGTGAAGAAATTGAAGATATTGCGATCCCGCAAGTGAAAATGGATCCGGGGATGAAGATGATGATGTTGGAGATTTCTCCGATGACAGTTTTTAGAACGATGCTGGTGATTTTCAGTTTGTTGCTGGCAGCCTATGTATTTTATCAAATAGGAGGCATCCTGATCTTATTCTTTATGGCTTTCTTTATTGCAGCGGCGCTGGATCCTTTGATCGATTTTTTGCAAGCAAAACGATTTCCCAGAGCTATTGGGATAATTCTGATTTACTTGATTTTGTTCTTATTGGTGGCGATTTTAATTTCGGCTCTTTTGCCATTGATAGCGCAGCAGTTGTTTAGTTTGGCGGGAACGGTGAATGACTTTATTTTGAAATTATCTCAAACTCCGACTACAAATTTGCCCTTTGGCCCTCAGATAAAGCCATATTTAGATGAAATATACAGAGCGGTGGATATCAAAGTAGTTGCCGTGCAATTTCAAAATTCGCTACAGCTGATTTCGGCACAATTATTTAATCTGGGAGGGAATTTGTGGTCGATTATTCTGCAAGTTTCCAACGGATTGTTTAACTTTATTCTGATTCTAATCCTGGTTTTCTTTATGACGGTGGATGAGATGGCCATAGAAAACTTTTGTGTCGGTATTTTTCCGACTCGCTTTACACCATATATCACTCAAAGATTGCAAATGGTGAAGGTCAAAATCGGAGAATGGATTCGAGGACAATTGATGGTTTCGATTGTTGCAGCGATAATTTCCTTTATTGGGCTGGCTATTGCAGGGGTTCAATATTCCCTTTTAATCGCTGTTATAACGGGAATTTGTATGATTGTTCCGGTATTTGGAAGAGTGGTGGCGGCAGTTTTGGTTTTGCCTATTGTTTTGAATCAAAGTTTGGCTTTGGCGATATTTCTAATCATTTATTATTTCGCTATTTCACAGGTGGAAAACAATATCCTCGTACCATTACTGATGAACAAAGCCGTTGGACTTAGCCCGATAATTATTATCTTTGCTTTATTGATAGGTTTTCAGTTTTTGGGGATTTTGGGATTGATTCTGGCAATCCCTATGGCGACTATAGTAGCGGTGTTTGCCAAGGATTTGGGTAAAAGAATTCACGCCAAAATCTAGGAAGTGTGGGTAGGGCGTTTTTTGGGGAACAGTATTTCGGCGAACCCGGCAAAAAGTAGGCCTAGTACTAACCCCATCAAAGTTGATAAAACAGTATAAATAAGGGTGGTGCTGGATTTCTTGTTTACTTGCAGGGGTTGAGTATTGGCGAAAAGAGTGAGGTCGGCGTGATTGTTATATTTGCTTATTCTGGTTTGCAGTTCTTGATTGACGGCTGAAGCGATGACTTGGGCTTGATCCGCGGTGGTGGTTTTGAAGCTGATGATTAGATTGTTCTTTTCCTGTTTTTTAGCCTGGATTTCAAATCCCAGTTGAGTGGTTTCTTTGATCTGATTTTGAAAAGAGATATCCTTTACCCAGCCCTGGATACTTTCGGCAAGCTGATCTGAGGCTTCTAGATTTTCAAGGCTGCTGGATTTTTGATATTTGTCTTGAACGGAAAAATCTATAAATAGCGAATTACTAAATTTATTGACAGCCGAATTTTGAGATCCGATAAAAAAGCCTATTAAGCCACAGATTAAAGTAATAAAAGCGATACTAAATTTGTGATTGAAAATCATTTTGCGAATTTCCCGATAAGTCATGATTGATAAGTTAACTGATATTGATGCCAGGAATCTGCTATAGAATCGCTGATTCTTTTTTGAAAGACGCTTTTACTGAAAAGTTTAGCATGATTGATGATATCAGCAGAATTAAATTCGCTTTGCCGAAATTTTGAGATAGCCCGATTTAGAGAATCGACATTTTGTTCTGAGAAATACAAACCGGTTTTGCCATCTATGACAGTTTCCAGGGCTCCCCCTTTGGAGTAGGCAATCACCGGACAGCCGCTGGCCATGGCTTCCAATGGGATTATGCCAAAGTCTTCACATTGAGGGAAGATCAAGGCTTTGGCTTGGCTATATAATTGTTTGAGGTCTTGGCTAGAGACATACCCCAGAAGCTCGACATTGGGTTTGGCATTAGCTTTCAACCGTTTGTACATACTGCCTGTGCCGACTATTTTGATAGGCAAACCATTTTGGTTAAAAGTGTCGACGATTAAGTCGAATTTTTTATATGAAGTAAGCCGTCCGACTGCCAGGTAAAAATGAGCTTTGATGGAAGAAGTGAATTTCTCAGGTTCAATGAATGGATAAATGACTTGGCTGTCGCGACGATAAAATTTATGGATGCGACTCTGGATATATTTGGAGTTGGCTATAAACTGGTCCACCCGATCGGCTGTTATACGATCCCAGAGACGGATTTTATGAATCAAGGGGGTGGCGATTTTTTTGACCAATCCGCTGACGGCATATTCACGAATGTATCTTTGATAATTATCCCAGGCATAGCGCATGGGTGAATGACAATAACAGATATGCAGTGTTTTGGGTTTCAGTAAAAGACCTTTGGCACAGGAATGTGAACTGGAAATAACTATATCATAGGCGCTTAGATCGAAGCTTTCAAAAGCCCTGGGCATGAGAGGCAGGAAGAATTGATGATAATTCTTGGCCAGAGGATAATTTTGGAGGAATGAAGAATGAATGGTGGCGTTTTCAAAACCGAGGACTTTTTTGGGGTTATAGATACTGGTGTAAATGGGAGCATGAGGAAAAAGCTGGTGTAAACCAAGTATTACTTTTTCAGCGCCGCCCTGAATGGTTAGCCAGTCGCAGACTATGGCGATTTTGGCTTGATTAAGTGATTTCAATGCAAAAGAAATATGACCAGATAATGATAGGGTATTACTGAAAAAAGGTAAATATGTTAATTGGGGCGTTTGTCTGGAAAAAGTTTCGTGAGGATGGTCTTATAAGGATTGCCACGTTCCATTTTATCCAAAGCTTTGGCTTTGAATAATTTGACGATGCGATTACCGGGGTCGCGCTGCAAGAGTCTTTCACAAATGTGCATAACGTCAACATAACGACCGCTATTGAACCACATACCCAGTAATTCGATTACTACATCTTCATCAGTTTTAGCCATGGTGGACATTTTTTGATCTGTTTGACCTTCAACAAGGATCAGCCGGCCGGCACGATTTTTCAATACACGTCGTAAGATCAAATAACTGACGATAATAAATATTGCGGCTGCTCCTATGAACAGGGAGTTGCCGGTAAAGCCATTCATGGCCAAAAGAAAATCGAAAACAGCATGAAGTAAAATGGCGATGAAGAGGCCTTTCAGTATGGTGGTTTCCTGGTAAGCCTGAATCCTGGAAATGTTAAATAAACGCCCGATAAACCTGGAAAAATGAAGTTTCTTCCCTTGCCAGTTGGATTGTTCAACTATACTGATAGAGAATTTGGCGATGCCATAAAAGTAACCAAAGAATCCGGAAAATACCAAATGTCCGCAAGTGGTGAAGACGGATCGAAATAAATAGGCTACCAGTAGCGAGGCAACCCCAAATTGAGTGCCGATTTGATGAAAATAGAAGATATTCTCCGCGAAAGAGAAGCCTAAGGCTGAAATTAAGCTGAGATTAATAGAATCATTGATGGTTTTGACCAATAAATACTTTGAGTCGAAGTAACGCAAAATCCACTGTTTAACCAATTCCTCTGTCAAGCCAACCCATATATAAATAACCAAAAACTGGGCGATGGGATTTGTCAGTGCGGCATTGGCCTGAGCAACAATGTCAAATTGAGGGAAATATAGAAAGAAATATTGGATTGCAAAAATCGGTATGACTGAAAGTGAGCCGGTTAAGAAGATCAACAGTTGAACCTTCTTATTCTTATTTTTTTTGAAGAGAAAAGTTAGCCAAATGATAGCTGGCAGTAAAGCCAAGCCACCATACGCCAGATATAGTGGTTCAAAGCTTGGCATAACTAGAGAATTAAGATAATAAAGCCAATTTGGCTTCGTCTAATGTGGGATAACAGCTGATTAATTGAGTAAGGCCGACTACCTCGAGGATATCGAGGATATTTGGTCTGGCTTTGGCGATAACAATCTTGCCCCCGCCTTCAGATACTTTACTGTACCAATCGGTCAAATAGCCGATGGATTTACTATTCATGTATTCCAGGTTTTCGAAATCCATCAATAGATTGAGGTCTTTCGGTGCTTGTTCTATCAATGCATAGATAAGCTTGGCTTTTTCATCTACGTTGGTCTCATCCAATTGTCCTTTAAAGACGATTTGTTTAACGATTTTTCCATTATCGCTTACGGGAATGTCTTCAATGGTGATATTTATATCTGTCATACGTTTTTATTTATTATTTCATTATTAATTAAGCACTATATGTGTGGGGTTTTCAAGTCCAGAAGAAATGTTGGCTTGCAATTTTGGATCATTAAGAAATTTTTTCACTCGTACTTGTATACCACCGGACGCGGTATCTGTGAACTCGAGTTCATCTGTCCATTCAGCGACGATTTTTGGCAATCCCCTGCCTCGGATCAATCCGTTAAGGATAGTTTGCGTCTTTCTTTCGTTAACAAGTTTAGTAATGTCCTTCGCGTGGAGTTTACTTTTGCCGTTTCCGCTATCTTCTACGATGATTTGAATGAAATCTTTGGCGGAACTTTGAAAGATTATTTTTATTTTATCACCTTCTCTAGATCCGTGTTCAATGGCGTTATTGCAAAGTTCATCGACAATTGATTGGAAACGATAGGCCCACTGCTCACTGAATTCGGTCATGTTTTTGATCAATGTTAAGGTGAAATCTCTAATGCCGGAAAGGAAATAGGCCTGAGTTGGCAAAGTAATGGTGATTTCAATGACCTTTTCGGGTAAGCTGCCGGGACTGGTTTCGTTTACTGTTTCCATGATTTTCGATAATTCGATTTAGGGCCTAATAAATCATAATATAGTATCAGTTTATAGTGTTTTTGTCAAAGCTCTAAAGGAAAAGGCTTGCTTTTAGTTGATAAATATAATAAATTCGTGATGTTTTTAATTCAAGTTTATCTACGGATTGGGCGATCCTCCGCTGGTTGTACCTGCGGCTTAGCTCGAGAAGAAGGGATAAATTAACCACAAGGATATATGTCAAAAGCAACTGTAAAAGAGATGATGGATGCCGCAATGCATTTCGGTCATCAAACACAAAGATGGAATCCAAAAATGAAGCCATTTTTATTTGGCTCTAAAAACGGAGTTCATATTTTCGATTTGGAAAAAACTGTTACTTACCTGGAAAGGGCTTTGGAATTCCTGAAGCAAACTTCTGCTAATGGAAGAGTGGTAATGTTAGCAAGCACAAAACCCCAAGCTGCCAGATTGATAATGGAGGCTGCCAAAGAGGCTCACATGCCATACGTTGTAAACAAATGGATGCCTGGGCTTTTAACAAACTTCTCTACTATCAAGATGAGAATTAAATATTTCAATGATTTATTGGATCAAGAGAAGAGCGGAGAACTGGAGAAATATACAAAGAAAGAAATTGCCAGAATTAAGAAAGAATTGGTAAAATTACAAGATGCTTTTGGCGGAGTTAGAGAAATGGATAGGCTGCCGTCGGTGATTTTTGTGGCTGATGTGGTGAGAGACAAGATTATTGTTAAAGAAGCAAATAAAATGAAGATACCGGTTGTGGCTATTACTGACTCTAATGCAGACCCTGATGGTGTTGATTATGCCATTCCAGCTAATGATGATGCTGTTTCTTCCTTAGGCTACATCATTGATAAAGTGAAAGAAGCCTTAATTACAGGAAAGCAAGGAGATAAAAAATAAAGATTTAACCAGGTATAGGTTATGCAAAATGATAATGACAACCAGTCTCCAAACGATAATGCTGCAGATCAACTCCAGGTTACTACTCAAGCAGCTCCACAGGATACATCAGTAGTTCCTCCGCAGCCCACTCCACAAGTTCCTCCACAGGCCGCGCCAGTAGTTACTCCCCAAGTTGCGCCAAATGCAGCCGAAGGAGTTAACAATGAAATCCAAAACATGGGACACGCTGGAGTGAGTAAAATGCAAGACTTGGGACAGGCAGGAATAGGACAAGTGCAAGATTTGGGACAAGCCGGTATAGATAAAGTCCAAGACTTAGGTAAGGCTGGTATTGATCAAGTTCAGAATATTGGGCAAGCTGGCGTGGGTAAAATCTCAGAGATGGTGGGCCAAATTGCCAATCCGGGTAAGGATTTGAAACAACCTCCTGTAAGTAAAGACGAGAAGGTATATGCAGCGATAGGTTATATCCCGTTTGTGGCGATTATTTCAATTATCATTAAACCCGACAGTGCTTTTGTAAGGCTGCATGCCAAGCAAGGATTACTTTTATCGATTTTGTTTTTCTTTGGAGGTATATTTGCAGCGATTGTTTCTTTGTTTGGAATAATAGGACAGTTTCTAGCTTTTTTCATTGGTTTGATACCAATGGGAAGTTTGATATTGGCGATATATTCAATGTATTTGGCCGCTAGTGGTTTGTGGTGGAAATTACCTATTTTGAGTTCGGTTTCAGATCTGATACCGATTGAGATAATAGCTAAAACGTCAAAAGAGAATATTACAGGACAAATGGGGACTGCAAAGGTTGATTATGATAATAGACAAGAAACAATTCAGAAGGAAATAAGCCAAAATCAACCGATTCCACAAGCTGTCACTACAACTCCTGAGGTGAATAATCAGGCTGGTGTAACTCCTACAGATGGTCCCGCTCCGACAACTACCAATGAGCCGGCTCAGACTGAGGCCGTGGTTAGTGAACCAACGCAAGGGGCTGATAACTCTCCTTCTCCAAAGGAAAATGATGGACCAATAGAAGGGCAACAATCAAAATAATTTAGTAATATTCCATAATAATAAGAAGATGAGTGTATCTCTTGATGATGTTAAGAATTTGCGTGAAGCTACAGGAGCTTCGATGATGGCTTGTAAAAAGGCATTAGAAGAAACTGACGGTGATTTTGAAAAATCTGTGGAAATACTTCGCAAGAAGGGTGAAATGAAAGCAGCAGAAAAATCGGAGCGTCAAACCGGCCAGGGAATTGTTTATTCTTATATCCATAACAATAAGAAGGTTGGAGCAATGGTCCAATTGGCTTGTGAAACTGACTTTGTAGCCAAAAATGAGAAATTTGTAGAACTGGCTATGGATATTGCCATGCAAGTTGTTGCAGCCAGCCCTAAAGCTGTTCATCCAGAAGAAATTAGTGATGAATTTATTGCTAAAGAAAAGGAAATTTGGATGGACCAATTAAAGAATGAAGGTAAACCAGCAGATAAGATAGAGATGATTCTAGTTAATAAAGAAAAGAAGGCCAGAGAGGAGTTTGCTTTAACAAAACAGGCTTTTATCAAAGACCCTGATAGGACTATAGAACATTTGATCCAAGAAGCTATCAATAAATTGGGTGAAAATATCAAGATTGTCAGATTTGTGAGATACGAAGTATAAGTTGATTTACATACATTAAAATAAGAGGTCACTTAGAAGTGACCTCTTATTTTTTGAAATATGCGCTAGATCTAACGGCATCTTCTCATAAACCATTATTTATGTTAAAATGACACGAATATTTAAATAAAACATGGTTATGATAGGAAATACTTTAGAATTAGTGGTTAGTAAAGACACAAATCCTCACTTCTGGTCAGTGGATTTTATCGGTAGTATGGACTCTTATACTCTTCATGAGAAAGGTAAAGAATTAGAAAAGATTGTCCATTCTGTAGAGCCGAAAATTTTGGTATTTAGCTTTGTTAATTTGGAATATATAAACAGTCAGGGCATCGGACTACTCTTTCAATATAGCGAAAACCTAAAATTAGCCAACAAAAAGCTGGTTTTAATCGGCGCAAGGAAAAATGTTGAGGATGTACTGAATACTATTGGTATATTTGAGACAACTGAACACTATAAAACTATGCCGGAATTTTTAAAAACTTTAGAAAATGCATAAAAATATCCTGACAAAAAGGATTTATGTACATTTTGTGCTGCTGGCTCTGGCTGTATTTGTGATATTTTTTGGATTGGCTTATATTTTTGACTGGACTGGCTTTGGCTGGCGCGCCGTAGCAATTATGGGTCTGGTCATGTTTGTGATGGCTTTGGGAGTTTACTTTGCGGATTTTGTCGTTCCTTTCAATCGAGTTTTAGACCAGGTTAAGGCCTTGTTAACCAATCGACGTTATAAAAAAATCTACACTAATAGAACGGATGAAATTGGTATTTTCGGATATTTTTTTAATGAAGTAACATCTAGCCTGGAAAAAGTTACAGAAGAACTGGAACAAAGTAGAAGGGTCAGTGGCGAATTACATATTGCCGGTCAGTTACAAAGAGAATTAATTCCTGTTCTGGCACCTTCGATTGAGGGGTTTGACATAGCAGTGAAAAATAGATCAGCGGAAGAATTGGGTGGTGATAGCCTAGATTTTATAAAGGCAGGCAATAGTACTTATTTTTATGTTGGTGATGTGACGGGGCATGGAGTTCCGGCTGCTATTGTCATGACGATGGTAAATACATTAATTAATGCTTATGCAGAAGTTTACGATTCAGCCTATGAAGTGGTAGTGCAGACCAATAAACGATTGAAAACGAGAATAAGAGCGACCATGTTTATGAGCATGTTGATGCTAAAATGGGATAATTTGGCGAAAAAAATGACTTATATCGGTTGTGGACATGAATATTTGGTTATATATAGAGCGAAAACAGGTACAGTTGAATCTATGGTCAGTGGTGGAATTGCCCTGGGGATGGTTGCCGACAATAGCAAAATCATTAAAGAGAAGGATTTACCTTTATCGACTGGAGATGTAATTGTTTTATATAGTGATGGTATTACAGAAGCCAGAAATATGAAGGGGGAACTTTTTGGCTTGGACAGACTGAAAACGGCAATTGGATTGTATGCGGGAAATGGAGATGCGCAATCAATTATCCAAAATATCGCTAAAGATTTTTCGAAATTTGTAGAGGAGCATGTCCAAGATGATGACGTGACTTTGATTGTGGTGAAGAAATTGGAAGAAGGTGTTGCAGGTAAAGCTGTTATAGATCAGAAACAAGAACGTTGGACTGATGAATCGGTATCAACATAAACCTGGGTTTCTATTGATTTTGCGAAAGATTAAGGCAAAATTGAAGAACTTTAGTTTTTTCAATGCTGTTAGAGAATTTCAATTTTGCTTTACCGAAGGACTTGATTGCCAATGCTCCTGTGGAACCTAGAGATTATGCGGAATTACTAAGCTATAATCGCCAAAAAGATCAGGCTACCTGGGGACATTTTTTCGATTTGCCTAACTATTTAAATGAAAATGATTTGTTGGTATTCAATAATTCCAAGGTTATTCCGGCAAGATTGATTTTTGAACTGGATGGAAAAATGGCAGAGATTTTTTTACTGGAAAAAGTGGGTTTGAATTGGAAAGCCCTAGTAAGACCCGGAAAGAGGTTTTTAGCGGGTTCGGAAATTAATCTTCATGGGGTAAATATGAAAGTGATGGCAATTGATGCAGATGGATTGAGACACTTTAGAATCAGTGCTGATGAAAGTAACTTGGCTGAATTCCTGGATAAGTTTGGGGAAATGCCGGTTCCGCCTTATATAACGCAACGGAATTACCATGCGGCAGATTATAATACTGTTTATTCTACGAAAAATGGAAGTGTAGCTGCACCGACGGCTGGTTTACACTTTACCAATCAATTATTATCCAGATTGCAGGATCGCGGAGTAAGTATGGAATTTGTAACTTTACATGTCGGGCTAGGAACTTTCCTGCCCGTGAAAGCTGCTGATAGCAGATTCCATAAAATGCATGAGGAAAAATATGAGATAGATTATCGAAGTGCGGATAGATTGAATAGGCATATTGCCAATGGGAAAAGGATAATTGCAGTAGGGACAACTTCCGTACGAGTGTTGGAAGATAATTTTGGTAAATTCGGTGAGATTCGAGGTGGTAAATTCTCGACAAATATTTTTATCAAGCCAGGTTACGATTGGAAAGTTATTAATGGATTAATCACGAACTTTCATTTACCAAAAAGTACGTTGTTAATGCTGGTGGCTGCCTTGATTGGAAAAGAAAAACTTTTAGAGCTTTACCAACAAGCTATAAACAGGAAAATGAGATTCTTTTCGTTTGGGGACGGAATGCTGATTCTTTAGAGGTCTTTGTTTAGCCATTTAGGCAAAAGTGGAGGGATTTTAAAAGAACTAATGTTTTTAATTATATTTACGTCGTCAACACTGTATTTACCGTGATAAAGATCACGCAAATCCCCTCCCTCATCCAAAAATGCTTTGATTTTCTTTCGACCACTGAAATAACAGTAATCCTTAGTGAAACTACCACCTTTGGAAGTGTCCCCTATTCCTCTTTTGACTCTAAAGCAGATATCCATGGCGCTTTTTTCTGACAACTTTTTTTCTCGTAGTTTTTGGAATAATTCGACTAATGAAAGTTTATCGGCCAGGTAAATCGCTTCGGTAAGTATTTCCTTGTGACGGGCTTCAGTATGATGTGGGCTCTGTGATAAGACATTATTGATTGCCAACCCTTCTTGTGTTTCCAAATAATTAGCGAAACCGTAATTAAATAATTTATATTTTTGCAGGCTTCCGTTTCTGCTGGTCAAAAGGTGTGTTTCAATTTCATGAATTACCAGGTCTTTGACACGCTGCTCATTGAAAAAGCTGTTTTTCTTGATTAATACCTTCTTGTTTTGATTCACCATACATTTACTGATCATATTTTCACGTAGTATGACTCGCCAATTGTGGATTCCGTACTGCTCAAGTACTTCTTCAAAAATATGTTTCAATTCAAGAGAAGTATATTTTTTAAGATGTTTTGTAGAATGAATACGGTTGGGACTGTATCTGATCTCGTCCAGGTCTGCCGCGGTGGGGAAGCCAAAACCTATTTTTGAGAGGTCGCTAAAAGACTCTGATCCTCTGGCCGAGATGATATCCAAGCGATTGTGTAATTCTAAAATTTTCTTGTGAAAGAGTTTTCCAAGATCACTATCATCGTACTTTATTTTTAATAAATGTTTCTTTAACTGTTGAAAGTCCTGATCTGGTTCTTTGTAGATAAATTGAGGGTTATAGCTATGATCGGCTTGGAATTTCTTGGATTCCTCGGAAAAATTGGTTGGCCGCAGAAAACTCAAAAATCTCAGTTGGCTGTTTACTTTGCAGATTTGTCGATCAGTTTCAATCGGGTCATAATTGGAGATAAAAATTTTGCTGGTTTGCCCAGATGATTTTTCCGATAAGAGATTGTTGATTGAAGCGTCAACCAGGAATTGTCCAGTCAAATCGCGATTACCGATTATGACATCATATTTCTTGCGGATATTTTTATCCAATTTGAAAATCGAAGTGAGCTTTGTGCCAGCAAGTTTGAATTTCAACTTAATGGTTAGCTTGTCTATATCCTTTTGTTTTTTGGATTTGATGATACCGAGTTGTTTGGCCAGCTTTAGACTTATGTAACTTTTTTTCCTGGAAGTGTTGATAAAGGCGACACTTTCGATACTTTCATTGTGATGGAAAAACTCGAGATGTTCATAAATGCCAATAACTTTTTTTCCGGATAGAGATTTGATATCCTTTTCGATAGAATAACCGAACATATCTTTGGCCAGTCGTACTCCTTTTTCTACGCTTTTAATATTTACCTCGTCTAATTTTTCCAATCTTTTTCGCAATGGAGTAAGATTGGCCAACTGAATACTGATACCGGCACGAGCATTTATTTCCAAAAGGACAGGCCCTTGATGTTTATCTATGGCGATGTCGGCCCCCATATAACCGAGGTTAGTGGCGAGTTGAGCTTTACTGGCGATTTTCAGCAGCTCATCCCAGAATGGTATTTTTAGGCCTCTGATTGGCCCCTGCCCAGGGATTTCTTTGATGATTTTATGACGATAAAGTAAATGTGTAACTTCGCCTTTGGCTAGATCGATTCCAGCTCCAATAGCACCTAAATGGATGTTTGCCTTGCCATTTGACTCAATGGTCGGAAGGCGCAGCATTGCCATTACCGGTACTAAATTATGAACGATTATTCTGATGTCCGGAAGCCCTTTATATGAATATTTTCCCAATAAATCATCAGTAACTATCAGCTTTTCGAAAAAGGCTCGATCTGCCCGATCGCTGATAGAAAAATCGCCGCTGAGAATGTGCTTCATATGCTCATAAAGGTCATCCTTACTAAAGGTCTGTCCATCTGGCCCGGTAAACCTACCATTATTCCGACCTAGAATGGGGATAATCCCCTGTCCTCCATAACCAAGGTTAGGTTTAAGGACAAATTCTCCGGGGAGTTTGAAGGGATTGAAGTTTTCCAGCTCTTGTCGATTGTTGATGACTGCCAATAATTTGGGTACAGGAATACCTCGGGCGGAGAGAAAAGCCTTTGTTTTCAACTTATCATCGGCGATTTCAACGCTTTTTTCTTTGTTGAAGGGTCGGATGAAGAGAAGGTTTCGCGCGTTGATACCTAAAATTCCGGTATTGCTGAATAGCATTAATTATTCTTAAAAATTAGCTTGCGAAAACGGAAAATTTCACTGACCCGAAGTCCAGTGTAACGACCGATAGCAAAGGTCAAAAATAGGGCAATAAAGATGGATTCGGGAAAGTTCATGATGAAATTTTTCAACCAGGGCCATTGCCACTGATATTCCGGACTCCAATAAATAGTACCTCCCAGGAAAAGAAAACAAATTATGGCAAAAATGATCGTTTTGATAACATTTTTGAGGTCTCCCCAAAGGTTATTGTGGGTCATTTTCAAAGTGGAAAGCTTTTCATTCAGAATGGCTATGATTAAAAGTCCATAAATAATCACTAAATGGCTATTGCTATCGATAAATAGTTTGGAATTACGCAAAAATGGAAGTATTAGAATAAGTCCGATGGAGACCAAGGTTATTATTAATGAGGATTTTACGGCTAGATGGAGATGGAATTCGCTGATCAGATAGCGGGTTAAATAGGCTAACACCAAACTGATTAAAAGTACTTCAAGCGTTAATCCCATGCCCAAAACAAAGGAAGTAAGTATTATGACAATTGGTATGAAAATATTGGTAACATTGACTCCTAAAATTATCCGGAAAAAGGCTAAAAATAAACCGATAAATGGTAATATTTCGGTTAGGTAAATAACCTCCGGTGACACCCCCATCCCTTGTAAAACGGCTACAGACTGACTTAACAACCCTAGAAAAACAATCGCAGCGCTAAGAAGAAATAGCAAACTACCAAAAATCAGGGTTTTGAGGCTGATTGATTTCATTCGAATGGCTTAGTATGTTGTGGTTTAAGCGTGCTTATGATATAATAAAAGGATTTAAAAATAAACATAAAAGTATGTTTGTAGAGCTAAACAAAAATTATAGACACAAAATACCGTTTTTATCGGTGCTATTAGCCATGAGCCTGGTTTCCGGAGGGTTTTCAACAACTCTGGCGGCCGATCTACCAATGGCGATTGGCAGCGATACTATCGCCGGGCAAGCGACTGAGATAAAAGTGAAGAATTTTCAGCCGAATGAATTGGTGAATTTGGCAGTGACAAAGCCGGATAAAGTAACTTTATCTCTCTCTACCAAGGCAAATACCAATGGTTCTGCAAATGCGGTGGTATATGATTATCACACACAAAAGTCCGGCAGTTATTCTGTGGTAGCCACTGCGAATAATGGTGGAGAAAAGACTGTTAAAACGACCTTTCAAGTCTTCCCAACCAGTCTGGATGGCGCCAAGTCAACTGTGATGGTAGACCGAGCTGTATTGAAAGCGGATGGCCTGGACAAAGTAAATGTCAGTGTCTCAGTATTGGATTCATATGGTAATGCTCTGGATGGTCATTCGATAAAGCTGGTTTCTTCCAGAAAGGAGGATCAAATTAAACCGGATATGGGGGTAACCGATGATTCTGGTAAGGTGACATTTACCGTAAGTAGTTCTCTATCAGGACTGGCAAACCTTTTAGCAATCGATCTGGGCGAGGATATAGTGTTGGAGAAAAGAGTGGGGCTTTCTTTTGTCAATGATCAGAATTATCTGGCAGATGCAGGCGGAGACTTTATTAAAGTGGCAAATGCAGCAACTGCGGGTCCATTGAGTGGTTTTGAAATTTTTGACCTACCACCTACTCTAAATCCAAATGAAAATATCAGTTTCAAGGTAAAAGCAGTTGATGCCGAAGGTAACACGGTTGAGGATTATACTGGTACAATCAGGTTTTCGGCCGAGGGTGATAATAGCTCGGGAGTTGTATTACCGGTAAACTATAAGTTTTTGGCAGAAGATTTGGGCCAACATAACTTTAATCTGGGATTGAGTTTTGCTCAGGCAGGAACTTATAAAATAGTAGTGAATGACTTGGATGATAAATTTAAACAAGGTGACAAGTCTGTGGTTGTCGGTGGAGGTGGTTCCAGTGGGTCTGTGACTACAGAAAAACCGACTATTTCGACTCCTGTACCAGGCACTTATAGTCAGGCAGAACAAACCATTAGTGGTTCAGCTAAATCCAGTTCAACCATAAAGATTTATGACAATAATCAGGAAATCGGTAGTGTGCCGGTCGGTCCAAGCGGTAAATTTAGTTTTCAGACCGCAGATCTGGTTGATGGAAAACATTCGATTTATGTTAGTAATGTCGACACGATCAGCCTGGAAGTAGTAGGTACATCGGATCCTATAGAGATTAATATCGATACTACTCCCCCACCATTGGAGGATTTACAATTAGAGCCAACTACTGGTATCAAAGCGGGTTCAGTGATAAACGTCAAAGTTTTCAGTGAGAAAAGCTTGGCGCAAGCTGCGGTGATCTTTAATTTTGATATTATACCGTTGACTGCCAGTGTTGATGATGCGACAGTTTACCTGGGAACGGTGCAAGCCCCTGCTGAAGCTGGCGTATATAAAATGAATGTTTTATTGGTTGATGAATTACAAAATGAAAAAACGTATGAAGATCAAGCAACCATAACTGTTGACCCAAATGGCGGTAGTATCGAGCAAAATGATGGAAAGACCACCACTCCAACTGAAACTCCTACAGAAACTATTCCACCGGCAGAAACTCCCGTAGAAACTCCTACTGGTACCGGATTGCCATCACAAGTAAGCGGTTTGATCGCTTATGGCTCTGATAAAAGAGTAACTTTAGTTTGGGATGCAGCGACTGATGATAAGCAGATAAAAAATTATAAAATTTCCTATGGCCAGGATGTGAAAGCATTAGATAAAAGCGTCCTAACCAAGGAGGCTAGTACAACCTGGTATATTCCTGATTTGGAAAATGGGAAGGAATATTTCTTTTCTATCACAGCCATTGATAATGAGGGAAATGAAAGTGCGACTAAAAGTGAAATTGTTAGTGGAATTCCCTTTATGCTTGAGATTAAGAATGCTTTAACAGACGTACCCACCCAGTCTATCGCTGATCTGAATCTGCATCCGGCAGCTTATAGTGGTCCTTATCCGGCTGAGGCTACCAAAACAGGTCCAGAGTTGATGCTGGTCTTTGGTGCAACTGGCGCATTGTCAGCCATCTGGCACGGGAAAAAGAAATACGGCAGAAAAAGAAGTCGCAAATAAAAGTTTTGAGATAGATTTTTAAGCTGTGCCTTGATAAACTAGGCACAGCTTTTTTGCTTATGATTAAAGAAATATTAATCAATTTCGGGTCAATCCTCTGTGATATTCTGAGCACGGCGATATTTGTACAAATATTAATGTCTTGGATTGTGGGAAAGCAGGGGCGTGCTTATGCATTCTTGGATAGCCTGACCAGTCCCTTGTTGAATCAGGCCAGAAAGCTGATCCCTCCAACGGGAATGTTGGATTTTTCACCAATAATGGTAATGTTGGCTTTAGAAGTGATCAAGACCGTTTGGACTGCTTTAATTATGATGATATGAACAGAATTACTTTATTTAATTCTTTGGGCAGAAAATTGGAGGAATTCAAGCCAATTTCCCCGGACCTGGTAAAGATGTATTGCTGTGGGCCGACGGTTTATGCTTTTGCGACATTAGGCAATATGCGGACATATTTGTTTGAAGATACTTTGCGAAGAGTATTGGAATATAACGGTTACAAAGTGGAACATGTCATGAACATTACAGATGTAGGGCATTTGACCGGTGATAATCTGGGAGATGCCGATAGTGGTGAGGATAGAATGGAGAAAGCGGCCCAAAAGGAAGGGAGAACTGCCGGAGAAATCGCTGAATATTACACTAAGGCCTTCAATCAGGATATCCAGACTTTGAATATAAAAACTCCGACTATAGAACCGAAAGCAACGGATAACATCAAAGAACAAATTGAGCTGATCCGAGAGTTGGAAGAAAAAGGTTTTACTTATCAAACCAGTGATGGGATCTATTTTGACGTTAGTAAATGGCCAGGTTATGGGAAATTATCAGGACAGAAACTGGAAGAAAAAAAAGCTGGAGCCAGAGTAGACGTGAATGAGGATAAACGCCACGCTTTTGACTTTGCTTTATGGAAATTCAGTCCGAAAGGTGAAAAAAGACAAATGGAATGGGATTCGCCTTGGGGTCGGAAAGGTTTTCCAGGGTGGCACATAGAATGTAGTGCTATGAGCATGAAATATTTGGGTGATCATTTCGATATTCACTGTGGGGGAATCGATCATATTCCAGTACACCATGAGAATGAGATTGCCCAAAGTGAGGCGGCCAGCGGTAAAAAATTCGTGAATTACTGGATGCATGGCGAATTTATGATGGTTGATGGTAGAAGGATGGGTAAATCAGAAGGGAACGCTTATTTAGTAAATGATTTGATCGAGAAAGGGATCGACCCTTTGGCTTTTAGATATTTAAATTTAGGAACACATTATAGAATACAACTAAATTTCACCTGGGAAGCGGTTAAGGCTGCAGAGACAGCTTTGAGTCGAATGAGAAGACAGGTCGAAGAATTGAAATCAAACCAGGAGGGAAAGCGAGTTGGAGAGATTGATCAAGAATATCGGGCTAAGTTTTTGATGGCGATCAATAATGATTTGAATACGGCTGAAGCTTTGAGTCTGGTTTGGCAGATCATGAAAAGCGAGCTGAAACCTGAGGATAAGTTAGTGACGATTTTGGACTTTGACCGGGTTTTGGGATTGAAATTGGCTGATTCGACAAAAATAGAGTTAAACCTTGATCCTGAAATAGAGAAGTTATTGGAACAAAGAGAAGTCGCCCGCCAAACAAAGAATTTTGGAGAATCAGATCGAATACGGGAACAAATAAGATTACTGGGATTTATCGTTAAGGATACTGAAAAAGGGCAAGAGATTGAGCGCGCCTAATTTTCAATTTGAGTAAATTGTTCGGAGAGCTTGGTAATGTCGCCTGCTCCAATAGTAATTATAGCGTCGAAATCGGTGTGGTGGTCTTTGACATAATTACAAGTTTCTGGAAAATCATGGGTGTTAAGCGCCTTTTCTCCAGTAATTGAGTGAGAGTTAATGGTTTTCACTAAATCATTAACGTCCACACGAGCAACATCCTCTCCACTATCTCGAGTGCGGTAGATATTTGGGATCAAAACTTTATCAGCTTTCGAAAACGATGCACCAAATTGATCCAAGAACTGATAAGTCCGCGAATACTGATGAGGCTGAAAAATGACCAGGAGTTTTGAATTACTGCCAAAATGCTTTTTCGCGCCCTCTAGAGTCGCCCGGATTTCAACTGGCGTATGACCATAGTCATCGACGATAGTGGTATTTCCGATTTTACCTTTGATTTCGAAGCGGCGCGCAGCGCCGCGAAATGTTTCAATCCCCTGGACGGCCAAATGGCGATCTAGCTGAAGTGCGACAATTGCGGTCAAGGCGGCTGAGGCATTGTAAACATTATGCTCACCAGGAATTAATAAATTCAGTTCGATCGTTTCACCATCAGGTAAATTTAATTTATTTGCTTCAATTCGAAAATTTGCCGCCGATCCCTGTCCGAAGGTGAGGATTGGGAATGGCCAATTTTGCTCAGCAAGGAGAGTTTTGATATTTGGATCGTCAATGTTGGCTATCAACAAGCCTTCCTCAGGTATTTTGTTGAGGAATTTACGAAAAGCTTCGACGTATTTTTGAGGAGTTTTAAAATAATCCAGATGCTCCGGGTCGATGTTGTTCAAAATAACTATTTCGGGTTGATAATTTAAAAAGGCCTCCTGGTACTCACAAGATTCCAAAATCAGCCAGGGTGATTCCCCTAACCGCTCGTTTTTATCACCGAATTCCTTGATCAGACTGCCCACGATTACAGTGGGGTCTGAACCGACTTTTTCCATCATTAATGCCAGTAGAGCGGTAGTGGTGGTTTTACCATGTGTACCGGCCACACAAATAGTACGATAATTTCGGGTGAGCAATCCAACCGCTTCCGGATAACTGATGGTTTTAATATTTTTCCTCCTAGCTTCCATTAATTCAGGATTATCGGCAGGAATGGCCGTTGTATAAATGACCAGTTGAATTGTGCTGGAAATATTCTCCGGCTTTTGACCAATAATCACCTGGATGCCTTCCTGCTCCAATAAACTGATGTTTCTGCTATGAGCCAGATCAGACCCGCTAATATGGTGGCCTTCCTTAGCCAAAATCCTAGCAATAGCACTAATCCCGATTCCGCCAATTCCAATAATATGGATTTTTTGGTATATTCTGAATACTTCTAAAGTTTGATGAGACATTTTCGTTATGCCATTTAAGTTTAGCCCGACATCTAATGTAGCAAAATTAATTATAGTTGTAGAGTTGATTTTGGTGATTTATCTGCTCAACACTTTGACAGTTTCTGTATATCGCGGCTATCAGATCGATAAGGTAATTCAACGATTTGAACAAGATAATCAAAGAATAGAAGAAGATAACCGGAAAAAATCGGAGGATTATGAGTATTTCACTTCGCCCAACTATATTGATAAAATTGCCAAGCAAAATCTGGGATTGGTGAATCAAGGTGAGCAAGTAATAGTACTTTCAAACCAAAGTTCAGCGAATTTGGATCAGGTTTTAGCCAATGCTGTGAGTAAAGATAACCGCTTGGCGGATTTGGATAACGGTCAAAAGTGGTGGTTCTTTTTCTTTGACAGAAATAGGTCTATACAGTAAAGTATCCAAGCATTGACGCGGGGTAGAGCAGAGGCAGCTCGTCGGGCTCATAACCCGGAGGTCGTTGGTTCGAATCCAACCCCCGCAACCAAAAAATATTTGGAATAATTGGATTTCAGTACTACTCGGTGAAAGCGTTCAATAGATATTTGGCAAGGATCTCTCCTCCAAGCTGTTTTTTTTGTGGAGGTATAGCGAACATTCCATCGATATTTCTTTGATCAACGCTGACCCCAATACCGAAATCCAGCATTTCTTTGTCATTCAAATTATTTCCGGTGGTAATCATTTCAGCGGGCTGAATCTTTAGTTTTTGGCAAAGGTACTTTAGGGCAGTTTCTTTATTGGTCTTGATGTTGCCGATATCATAGCCCTCACTGGTCCACAAACAGTAGAGCTCATTTTCTCGATCGTGCTGTTTGACAATGGCTTCAACCTCCGGCATTGGCTTGGCCGTATGAATGGAGATGATCATCTGCTTCGGCTCAAACCCATGGATGTTTTCGGGGTGCTTGGCTTGCAATTTTTTTAAGTCTTGTTTGATATTGGTGATTTTTTGTAAATACTTTTGGGTATAATTCCCTACTTGCTCAAATTTACCATTAATTAGAATGAAATTACCGTTTTCGGCGGTCAGTGAAACTTGATCCCACAAAATGTCTCCAAGCATATTTTGTAGATAAAGCAAAGCTCTACCGCTGGAAAAGTTTAACCAAATATATTTTTTCAATTTTATTAACAGATCGACCATTTCAACACTTAATTTGTGTGTCTTGATGGTCAATTCAGTGCCATCTATGCTTTCACGTAAATAAGTGCCGGTAGGTACGATCACGCCATCGATATCGAAAGTGACAGCTTTGATATGCTTTCTGATAATGTCAGGAGCTAACTTTTCCAGCGGTCTATTTAATTTTGTTCCAGACATTTAATATCTTAAAGCTTACAAGTAGTGAGATTTTTTAATAATTGATTTTTGTCGATGGTCGCCACCCCAATAACCCGATCACCTCCGCCGTAATAAAGATAAAACTGATCATTCAATAACACTACGCCACAGGAGAAGACCACATTATCAACTATTCCTTCCAGTTCATAGGGTGTTTCCGGCTCCATGATGGGATCATTGGAACGACAAATAACCTTTGTCGGATCATGAAGATCCAATAGAATCGCCCCAAGTCGATAAACGCTGTCTTCAGAGACTCCGTGGTAAAAAAGAACCCAGCCGCTTTCAGTTTTGATAGGAGGGGCGACGATGCCGATCTTCTTGCTATCCCACATTCCTGGTCGTGGAAATATCCAACGATATTCTTCGATCCAGGTATGCCCATCAAAGTCTAAAGTAGGACTGAAAGCAGAAACTATCTCAATGCCAATGCGATGCAAAATAAAATAGTAGCGCTGCTGTTCAATTTTCTCCGGAAAAATGCAGGCGTTTTTGCCGTCGATATATGGAGGTGTAATTAGGACCGGTCTGGTAAAATTCCATTTTTGCGCCAAGAAGTCTTTTACACTAATGCTGGTCAGGGCAACCCGAGGGGCGTTTCGGCCGTCATAAGCCGTATAACACATATATATTGTGTCGCCGATCTTGGTCAAACGAGGATCTTCGCAGCCGGAATTACCATTCTGAGTTAGTTTCTGCTCAAATTCTTCTCGAGGTTTGTAGATAGGTTGTGAATGACGGTAATCAATATGCGTTCCATCTGTAGTGGTGGCATATCCCAGCACTGAGGTATTGTCTTCGGACATAGCCCGATAAACCAGGTGAACCTTGTTGTCCAGGTATAATGCTGCTGTGTTGAAAGTTGCTTTTGATTCCCAAGGATGATCTGCAATTGGAGAAATGATCGGGTTACCGGGAAATCTCTTGGCTTTAGCTAATTCCAGCTTGTGAAGGAGTTTGTCCAAGAGGAAATCGAGGTCAATTTTTACTAAACAACAGGTGGTATCAGTTGCTCCATAATAAAGATTTATCTTCCCCATTTTATCCAGAAAGGCACCGGAAGGAAAAATAACATTTGGAACTAATCCGATTTTTTCATAATACTCCTCCGGGGTTAGAATCGGTGATGTGGTTTTGGCAATGATTTTCCGGGGGTTTTTTAAATCAAGGAGTACCGCTTCAATGCCAAAAACAGGTTGTCCGGAAGAATAATTTTGAATATGGGAATATAGCAATAACCACCCTTCTGCGGTTTTGATTGGAGCTGCTCCTATTTCGATTTGATCTTCAGGATTACGTTGAAGTGATAAGGACTTTTCATCTAAATCCTGATACCAGGATTCCCATTTTGATTGATTCCACATGTCCTCTTCTCTGTCAAAAGAAGCCAGGCAGACTTTTGAGGGGGGGAGGTCTGTATTGGCTGTCAGTACAACCCAAAACTTGCCATCGATTTTTTCAGGAAACAGCGCCATGGCTTTGGCATTAAAAGGCGTAATCAAATGTTTCTCCCGAATAGTCTCCAGATCATCACTGATAGCTAAGCCGACCTTGATGCCGGCAGCACGAAATGGATGTTCCGAGAGCGCTGTATAAAATACATAATATTTGCCATCCAATTCAGTCACCCGGGGGTCTTCACAGCCAAATCTTTCCCAGGATTCTTCCGGGACTACAAAACGACGACGGTTGGTGAAACTTTCTCCGTCTGTACTATCGGCGATTCCTATCTCAGAAACAGATAATTTCTGTTTAGCAACATAATGGTAATGCGGTTGCGAAACTGCCCGATATACCAAATGAATATTCTTTTTACGTTTGACCGGGCAACCATTGAAGACGGCCTCAGCTTCAAAAGCTTGTTTCCGATTTGGTGTCAAGATCGGGTTTTTATTTGATCGTTCTATAAACATTCTATTTTAATTTTAAGGTCTTGAGTTTTAATTTCGGTTCGTGGTTGGACTGGAGCTCTTTCAAGAATTCATCCAGATTGGCATAGGCTACGCAGACATAACTATCAGACCCACCGTAGTAAACCAAAATATTTCCGTCTTTTACGACTGCCCCGGAAACATAAACAATGCCGGCCTTACAGCCGTTATTTTCATAAGACTCGCTGGGTTCAAGTACGGGATTTTTGGCCCGACAAAGAGTTTTGGTTGGATCATTCAGATCCAGAAGCATTGCCCCAACCTTGTATTTGCCCCAGTCATCATCCATGGCATGATAAAAAACCAGCCAACCTGCGGAAGTTTTGATAGGTGGGGCGCCTGCTCCACGAAGCCATTTATCCCAGCAATTCTTTTGCTGTCCTCCTCCATGAAAACTGTTGATGTAGTCATTTTGATCGAACTCCAAATTATCCCGATATTCGATTTGAACATGCGGCTTGATACTATGAAGAATTGAATACTTTCCATTGATCTTCTCGGGGAAAATAATCCAGTTTTTATGAACTTCATCTGGTGGAGAAATTAATGCCGGCTCACGCCATTTCCATTTATTTTTGACAAAGTCTTCCACGCTGATTGATGTGAGTCCCACTCTCAAGCCATTATCACAGGCGGTATAAGTCATATACAGATTATCGTCTTCTGGGACATGAACGAGCCGAGGATCTTCCGCCCCACCAAAACTGCCTCCTGAATGAAATGAGTAAATATTGAAAGTACGTTGTGTGGTTTTATGTTCATAAACTGGATAAGACAGCCGATCGTCAATCGTAAATCCATCACTGGAAACAGCATAACCCAAACGAGAAATTCCATCTTCTCCGATCGCTCTATAAAGAAAATATATCTGATCATTTAATAACACTACGCCGGGATTAAAGGTTTGCCATGATTCCCAGCGGTACTCTGCTCTAGGACCGATGATCGGATTCTGCTCAGATTTTGCCAAAGGAGCTGATTTGGACATGGTTAAAGCCTTTTTAGCCAAATTTTTCTTCGGTTTGGTTTTGGTCCGGAGTTGAGCGGATTTACTGATCTTTGCTGATTTGGAAATGATAGCAGACAGCTTCTTTTTCATGGCTTTTTGGAGTATTTGGATCTATAGAACAAATCTTCAAAGTATACTCCAAAAATCCAAATAACTCAATACCTGGACGAGCTGTTTACCGCAGTGCATAAAGGAAAAACATAAATCGAGCATATGGCAATATACTTAGTGATTTTTATATTAAAAACCTCCCACTACGGAGTAATGTGAGTTTTTGGTGGCTGGGGAGAGAATCGAACTCTCGACCTCGGGCTTATGAGTCCCGCGCTCTAACCGACTGAGCTACCCAGCCATAGAATCTAACTTTATATCTAGAATTGGTAGATAATCTTGATTGTGGGCGTATTTTAGGAATTATTTGCTAAAAAGACAAGACTTTTATCGTGATATTGGCTATTCTGTAGAAAAGTATTGCTAAAAAAATGAATAAATTGACAGAAAGCAAAAAAATCTATTTTGAATTATTGAAATGGCGTGAATTAGTGTTTGCTCCTATCGCCAAATGGTTGACGGATAAAGGAGTCAAGGCTGACAAGATAACTTTTTTCAGATTACTTTTGATTTTACCGATGGTTTGGCTGGTAGGTTATTCTGAATTGGCTGCTTTTCTGGTAATTGTTTTGAATATTGTCCTGGATGGTTTGGACGGAGCAGTTGCCCGCAGGTCAAAAACTACGTCGGTTAAAGGCAGAACTTTTGATGTTTGTGTCGATAATTTCTATGTGGTGCCGCTAATATTAGCGCTGATCTGGTTCAATAAAGTCACGGCGTTTTGGGCTGCGCTGTATTTAATAAATATATTGGTGGACTATTTCCTGAAATTTCTGAAATACGGTATCAAGATAGAAAAATATCCGTTTTTCTGGAGTAGATATTTTGTCTATCTGAGTCTTTTTCTACTGGGACTGACTGGTATTAACTGGTTTGATTATGTCCTTATTTTTTGGTCAATTACTATTTTAATAGTGAATGCAAACAACCTATTTCTTCTTTATAAAGGTAGATGGACTACTGGTTAAGACTAATTTTAATGACAGTGATTCTGTTTCTGCCGGCCTACTTGGGTAATGGCGCACCGGTTGTTTTCAAAGGGTTTGGCTGGTTAAAGTTCCTGGCTCGCCCACTGGATGGTGGGGTGAAATGGGGAAAAGGGAGAATTTTGGGTGAAAATAAAACCTTTAGAGGGGTTGTCGCTGCAATATTGGCAGGAAGCATAGGGGGAATAATAAGTGTGGCTGTTTATAATTACTTGCCGGCATATTTTGGTGATCCATTAGGAAAATTGCATGGACAAACTGTTTTATATGGATTGTACTTTGGCAGTTTAATCGGATTTGGCGGCATTTTGGGTGACGCTCTGAAGAGTTTTTTTAAAAGAAGAACAGGAATCAAAGAAGGAAAACCCTGGTTTCCTTTTGACCAAACAGATTTTGTCATGGGAGGATGGCTATTTTCGGGTGTATTTTTACCCTGGCAAAGTACCTGGCAATTGCTTTTGCTGGCCTTGCTGATTACACCGCCAGTTCATTTTTTATTTAATGTATTGGCCTATAAGATCGGCTGGAAGAAAGTCTGGTGGTAGTGCTAAATGATTTCTAGAAGCTTCTTTTGAAAGTCGACGAAAGAGCCGTTTTTGGGAAGAAGAATGGATTGTCCTGAGATACTTTTTGATGAATAGAGAAAATTCTCGTTACTGAGGACATTACCCGCGTAAAGTTGATAGCCTTTGTATTGGTCAAATACTTGCAGGGCTTCCAGGATATTGAAATCAGTTTTTAGGTTTTGCTGAAGACTTTGGAAAGCGGTGACATAGAATTCGACATTCTTGAGAATGCCAAATGATTCCAATTTTTGCTTGATGGCGATGATTATTTGTTGCTGTCTTTTGCTTCGGTCGAAATCGGAAGTAGAATGCCGACTACGAGCGTATTCCAAGGCAACTTGACCATTCATCTTTTGTAGTCCGGGATTGAAAACCACGGTTTTGTAACCAAAGTTGTTGGTAGGGTAACTATTATCGACCAATTTCTTTTCGACGTCGACATCGACTCCACCGATCGAATCGATCAGATCCTGAAAGGATTGAAAATTAAAAGTAACGTATTTATCTACAGCTACTCCGGTGATTTTTTGGATAATTTCAGAAATTTTTTCGATGCCATAAAACTCATAATATTCGTTAATTTTTCGTCCATCATAGTAGAGATCGCGTGGAATGCTTACCAAGGTGGTTTTCTGCTTGTCTGTGTCGACTACGGCTAATTGGATGCTGTCGGTCAGGCGTTGATTGGTTCCCAAAAGAAGAACGCTATACAATTTATCGTTAAGATCTTGAAATTGTTTTTGATTTTCTTTGGTTTGCTCGAGTGTATTTATTTGTTGGTCTTTTCGATTGAGTTGATTGTTAAGATCATTAGTTTGATCACTCAGTCTTTTTCTTTCACCCAACAAAAAATCCTGATAGGAAGCGAGACCTTTTTGAAGCTCCTTTTGTGATTGCTGTTGAGTAGATGATTCCAGATACAATTGCTGGAGAGTTTCCTCATTCAGTTGGTTTTCTTCCGCCCGGTCGTTTAATTTTTGATTGAGAAATTGATTTTCATTTTTCAAATCACCGATTTCATTGATCAATGAGTCGATTTTCTGTAGGCTGACTGAATGCAGTACATTGGAACTCCTAAAGTAAAACACTGTACCGATAACTTGAATCACTAAGATAAGACCTAGGATATAGCTTGATATTTTTAATTTGGAAATTTGTTTTTGTGTGGTCATAACGACGGTCTAAGTATCTATCCCGATACGAGCGCGAATTTCCTGATCGACAAATTCCTTTTTACGACCATATTTAATTCGAGAGTATTGGGTGATGATATCGCCAACCTGCTTGTTTGAACCTTTCATGTCGTAGATGGTTTCCAGGGAAAAAGGTCGAGAAGTGGTGTTTCTAATGTTCAGTTTTATATATGCTTTATAATTGGCGATAGAGATGATGTCTTGTTCTGTTAATACCGGAGCATATTCTTTGGCCAGATACTCACCATCATCCGCGCCAACTTTGAAGGACATCATGGTTCCCACGTTACCGAATACAGCATCACGGATAGAGGTATCCTGCTTCTTTTCCAATTGCTTGATATACTGGTGGGCCATAATCAAGGCCAAATGATATTTACGTGCTTCAGAAAGGATTGAACAAAAACTATCAGTGGCGAAATTCTGAAACTCATCTACATATAGATAAAAATCCTTGCGCTGATCCTCAGCCAGATCGACGCGACTCATGGCAGCCATCTGAATACGGGCCACGATTACGAGTCCTAATAATTGTGTATTTAAGTCACCAATTTTACCTTTAGACAAATTGATCAGCAGTATTTGTTGGTTATCCATGGCTGTGCGGAAATTGAAGGCTGATTTGGTTTGGCCAATGGTATTTCTCATGATGGAGTTCGTAATGAACGGTCCAAATTTGGATGAGAAATAAGGAATCATCTCCTGTCTTTCACGGTCTCCTGTATGCGCATATTCCTGCTCCCAGAACGAACGGACAACAGGATTTTTTGTTTTACTGACTTTGTATTTCATAAATTCATCATCGACAAACATCCGCGGTACGTCGATTAGCGTGGCGCCTTCTTCAGTATCTTCCATCAAAGTAAGACAGGCATTGCGGAAATAATGTTGAATGCGTGGACCAAAGATTTCATCACCAAATAATTTGATAAAGATTTCAGTGGCTTGGCTGGAGGCCATATCCATTTCTTCAGGAGAATTTGCTTCAAGCATATTTAGACCCATCGGGCGTTCTGTGTCAGCCGGATTGAAAATGACGCAATCTTTGGCACGTTCTTTGGGGACAAAGGTGATTAATTCTTCAATTAAGTCGCCGTGGGGATCTATGACGGCCAGTCCATCGCCAGCAATAATGTCCTGTCTGGCCAGATAACTGAGAAAAACAGATTTTCCGGAACCGGATTTTCCAATGCAATAATGGTGCCTGGTCCGATCATCGCGTAACATGTGAATTTCTCGTTTGACTCCGCGATAGACATTATAACCCAACAAAACTCCCTCGGTAGGAGTGTCTACCGGAGCAGGCAAGACTTTGTAAGGCAACCAGTTAATGGTTGGCGAATGATTGTACCGACTACTGGGAAGATGAAAAATAGAAGCGATTTCTTCAGGACTGGAAACATTATGTTTTTCTCCAAATGGGCCGAGGGCAGTAGTAGTCCAGGCCCCAGTATCGATCAATCTGTTATTATAATTAAATTTCATTAGTCGATTATTGATCAGATCAAGCGGCACGATTCTGCGAGTTTGAAACCAATTGGCTGACTCGTCCGTATACATACTAAAGGCCAGATTGATCCCGTTAGTTATTTGTTCGGCGCGACCAGACGTCTTGGCTGAAGCAAAGATCCTGATTACCGATTTGAATTGAGGTTGGGCAGCTTTCTCCCCCATCCGCTTTGATCTCTCTTCCAAAGGTTGTAACATTCTGACAAAACCACTTTCTGATTGAGGTTTATCCTTGATCACCTTATCGTAACCCAGGAATAACCCGACAAAAAGACTATTCAGGAGTCCTAAACCAGGGATATTGAACTTGCGCAAAGGTTTTCCCTTAAATAAAGCAGAGGCATTTTTCTCGATAGTCCTGTTGTATTTTTTTGATTTGTAAGGGCGCAAAACAACTTGGATTCCTGCTAATTCATCTTCTTCCAACTTGGAGAAAACATTGGTGAGATTATTGAGCGGATCATTTTCCAAATACTTGTAAGTTTTAAAGGGGAACCAATAGGCCTGTGATAAATAGGCAAAATACATACGGAGGTAATTTCCCTTTTTAGCCAATGGATATTCATCAACAGGAATAATATCGGCATTTGGATAATAAGAGGTGATTTGTTTCTCCAAAATATCTCGATATACTTTTGGAGTGACCATGTAGAAATCAATAACTTTATTTTGCGAGACAATCTCAAAGGAAATGATATTCGAGGCAAATAGGGTAATGCGGATGATATTGGAGAGACTTAATTCAGAGATTTCATGAATGTTACGTAAACATTGCTCCATGATACTGACTTTTTCCTTGAAATCCTTTTCTTCCTTTTTCTCATTGTCCTTTTGGGAATCTTCACGAGGTACTCTGATTTTCAGATAGACCATCGACCGATTCTGCCAGAGAATAAAGAAGAATCTAATCATCCCAACTAAAAAGCGTAAGATTAACCAGCCTACTACTATCCAGATAAAGAGGTTGATATAGCCAAAATAATCACCACTGGTGATTTGTTCGAGGGGATTGATTATGGCGAAGTCTGACATGTTTTTTTTTAATTCTTTTTATTATAACACACCTGGGGAGAATTCTGCTCTTCCAATAGCGGAATTTTGGTAATAATCGCCAGCTTCTTATTGCTTGATTCTGGAAATATATTTTAGTATTGAAGTTTTTGCTGAAAGAATGTCGGGAGATCAGCTATTTTAATTCTTTCCTGATCCATAGTATCGCGGTCTCGTACAGTAACGGCTTGATCTTCCAGACTTTCAAAATCAAAGGTGATACAGAACGGTGTTCCGATCTCGTCTTGGCGACGATAACGTTTCCCTATAGAGCCGGATGTATCAAAATCAATCCGAAAATCTTTGATGAGAGTCTGAGCCAAAATTTGAGCCTGCTCATTTAGCTTGTTGACAAGAGGGAGGATGGCCACGGTGATCGGCGCGAGATGAGGTTTGAATTTCATTACAACTCTGGTTTCATCACCTTCAATTGCCTCTTCGTGATAGGCGCTCAACAGCACCGCCAAGGTGAGGCGATCAGCACCGTAACTCGGTTCAATTACATGAGGGGTGGAAATCTTATTGGTATATGGATCGAGATAGGTTAGTTTTTGACCTGAAAATTTTTCGTGTTGCATTAAATCATAGTTGGTTCGATAGGCTCCGGCTGCACACAATTCTCCCCAACCAAAAGGGAATCTAAATTCTATATCAGTTGTACCTTTGGAATAATGAGACAATTCATCCGGATCATGGTCACGAAAGCGGAGAAGATGTTCATTTATTCCCAACTTATTGACAACATAATCAAAACCATCATCCTTCCATTTCTTCATTAAATCTTGCCAAGAAGTTTCGGCGGGATCAAAAAAGTATTCAATTTCCATTTGCTCGAACTCACGTGTGCGATAGATAAAATTTCCCGGAGTGATTTCATTGCGGAAAGCCTTACCGATTTGAGCGATCCCAAAAGGTAATTTTTTACGTGCTGTATCTAAAACATTTTTAAAATTGACGAAAATACCTTGAGCGGTTTCTGGTCGCAAATAAATGTCCTTGGAATCCTCTTCTACCACACCCTGTTTGGTTTTGAACATTAAATTAAAGGCTTTTGGTTCAGTCCAATCACATGCTCCGCAGACCGGACAAATAATTTTTTTGGCTAAAATAAATTTCAGGAGATCAGCAGACGGAGTCTTTTCGCCTGCCCAATTGGCGGGTTTTTCTGCGGAATCATTTTCATGTTGCCATTTTTCAATTAACTTATCCGCTCTTTCCCGTGAATGGCATTTTCTACAATCCATTAAAGGATCACTAAAACTGGTCACATGTCCGGAGGCTTCCCAAACTGTGGGATTCATCAAAATGGCTGAATCCAAGCCAACAATATCCAAACGCCTTTCTACAAAGGTTTTCCACCAGATATCCTTGAGATTCTTTTTGAGTTGTGCCCCTAGTGGCCCATAATCCCAGGTGTTGGCTAAACCCCCATAGATTTCTGACCCGGGGAAAACGAATCCCCTTCTTTTGCAAAGGGAAATAATCTTATCCATATTGGCTTCTGTAGACATAGCTGTACTTAATTAGATTTTTTGTTTTTATTCCTCCAATCCAAAAGGGCATTGGAGAGAACATTCATTAAACTTTCGGCGGTCTGATGAGTGAGGTTGATCCGCCCGACCAACTTGATCGTAACCGGATCTTGATTTGGCATCATATAGCCAAAATCGAGAATAACTTCATTATGATTGACATGGATAGAGACGGCGTTTGAATAAATTCCCTGCTCCATGGCCGGTTCAATTTTTAAATTTACTTTTGTCTGTTCTGGTTTGTCCATACTTAAATTATTTATTCTTATTTGCTAATTGTCCACAAGCCGCGGCGATATCTTCACCCATGGTTACTCTGACTGTAGCACTGACTCCGGCATTTTGTAAGATTTTTTGAAAATTGAGAATGGTTCCACGGTCACTTCCAGAAATATCGGCAATGTCAGTGGAATTATAAGGAATAATGTTGATATGTTTAAGTTTATCTCGACTTATTTCCGCCAATTGTTCGGCGATTTCGGGAGTATCGTTAATCCCCTTTAACATCACATATTCATAGGAAACGCGTCGATTGTTTTTTTTGCTATATTCGTCAATTGCCGCGAGAAGTTGATCGATTGGCCAGCGTCTGGCTATGGGCATAATTCTTTCACGCAATTGTTGATTGGGAGCGTGGAGCGAGAGTGCCAAATTGATTTGTAATGGCTCTTCAGTAAGCTTTTTGATTCCATCAACCAGCCCTGATGTAGAAACGGTAATCCGCCGTGCAGCCAAACCCAGGTAGTCTGGAGCATTTAGTAAATAGATTGATTTGATCACTTGATCGTAATTCATTAAAGGTTCCCCCATACCCATAAAGACTATATTGGAAATTCTTTCACCCTGCTTGAGGAGCCGTTGGTGGAAATAAAGGACCTGATCAAAAATTTCTTCATAAGTGAGATTACGACCAAATTTCATCTTCCCGGTTGCGCAAAAATGACAGCCCATTTGGCAACCAGCCTGACAAGATATACAAATGGAGTTCCGGCCGTCACGATATTTCATCAAAACTGCCTCGATCTTTTGCCCACCGACTATTTCGAAGAGGGCTTTCTCAGTATTTCGTTTTTCTGAAACCACATGGAGGACAGGTTTAATTGAATAAATAGGAAGTTCCTCGCTCAAGACAGTGCGGATGTCTGACGAAAATGTGGAAATTTCCTGATAGTCACAAATCCCCTGCTGGAATACTGCGTTTAAAAGCTGTTTCAAGCGAAATGTGGGGATATTGTGTGCTGTCAGTACTGCTTTAATGTGTTCTGGGTCTTTCATAAGTGTTGTCCGAAATCGGACAACACTAATTTAATATGTAAAATTGGTTTTGACTAGAGAAAAAATGGAATTTCATAAAAGTGAGGATTTGGATTGACTTGCTAATTCAATTATCCTGTTATCCTTTAATTATTTTATATGAAAGTATTAATTGTTTCGTCAGTAGACAAACCTTTGGAAAGTTTAAGCAATTTTTTAAAGCAGAATAAAATTGAGAGTAAACAAATCTTGTTTACTGATTCAAAGCAATTTAGAGAATCCATGAAAATTGCCAATGAAAATTATGCCGCGGTGGTATTTGATCGCACTTATTTTCCGATTTCTGAATTGATGGATTGGCTGGCAGATCGAGATTGCTTTTTTATCCTGGATGATTATGAGAAAATCGGAAACTTTGGAAAAATAAGTCGGGATTTTACTTTTAGATTTTATTTTTGGCCACTGAATTATACTTTGTTTTTGGATGACCTGAAGTCAATCACCAGGCTAAAGGAATATATGGACTTCGGTAGCATTAAACTCGATGAGATAGAATTAAATTTGAATAGAAGAGTTTTGGTAAAAGGTAAAAAGGAGATTTATCTACGTAATAAAGAGTATGAATTGTTGCTTTATTTGGCGAAAAATAGAGGAAGGATTTTGAGTAGAATAAATATTTTAGAGAACGTTTGGGATATGAATTCTACCGTCATGACCAATACGGTAGATGTGCACATAAGTAAAATCCGGAAAATCCTGGAAAATGATTTTGGGATGACAGAGCTTATTAGAACCATTCCATGTAGTGGTTATATCCTGGGCTAATGCTACGTCGACTAAATTTTGATTGTTTAGCAAGTTTATTTTCTTTTTTTTAAGGGATGTTTGAATATACTTGAGTCAGTTGCAAAAATCGAATTTTAGATTTTGGCTCTCAAAAAAACAAATACTTTATAAAATATAAATTATGACAACTGCAGTTGAAAGTTTTACTAAGCTTATTCAAGATTTCTTACTGCTTTTGACTCAAAAGGAAAGGTTTGTTGTGGAGCGAAGGTTCAATTTGGATAACAAAGAAAGAGCTACTTTGGAAGAAATTGGACAGCATTTTTCAGTTACCAGAGAAAGGATTCGCCAAATTGAAAAGAATGCCTTGAATAAATTGAAAAGAAACCTGGAGAATTGTCCATTGATCGATGTTGGTGATATGGCTTATGAAGCCATAGTGAAGGCGGGTGGTATTTTGAAAGAAGAGAGTTTATTGGCTCATTTAATAAATCAGAAATCGGAATATCCGGTGGAGGTTTTGCAACTAATTCTGTCAATTGATAAAAGGTTTAACAGAATCGCCAATACAGTTTGTTTTTACCCATATTTAAAATTGGCTGAGTTAAACCAGGCTGAACTGGAAGGGATTTGTAGAAAAACTGTAGATTATCTACTAAAAACCAAGAATGTGATCAAGGTGGATTCACTTTACGATGCTTTGATCGAAGGTGAAGTTAATGGTTTGTCAGCTGTGGCTTACCAGTCATTGGTGCAAATTGATAAGAAAATTAAACTGGTTGAGCCGGGGTCGGTGGGCTTGTTTGAATGGAGACATATCAATCCCAGAACTTTGAGAGACAAGATTTATTATGTGCTGAGAATGAATAAAGGTCCTCTGCACTTTGTTGATATTGCCAATAGAATTATTGAAGGTAAATTTGATAAAAAGAAAATTAATTTGCAGGCGGTTCATAATGAACTGATCCGTCATGATGAATTTATTTTAATCGGCAGAGGCATTTATGGGTTAACTGAATGGGGATTTAAGAGTGGTACAGTGGCTGATGTGATTTCGACTATTTTGAGAGGGCGACCTTCTATGTCACAGGAGGAGATAATTTCGGAAGTGCTGAAACAGCGCCAAGTAAAGCCAATAACAGTAGTTCTAAGTCTTAAAAACAAAAGCCAATTTACCAGGGTCGGTAGAAAGCAATACGCTTTAAAGGGTGCACTGGCCGACTAGATTTTGACATAGTTTCCTTCCAGGAAAGGCTTGGTGGTTGGAAATTTTAAATAATTTTTTTGAATTTGGCTGCTGATGAAACTTTGTGATTGTTTGTCAGCCTTTATTCTAGCCTTTTTTAGGTATTTGTTGGCGAGGATATTTTTGGGATCGATATAAAGTACCCTTTCCGCCAGTTCCATACTTTTGTCGTACTTCTGAGTAATGAAGAGTGTTTTTATTTCTTCAATTGTCTTGAAAATAAAATCCTTTTTGTTCTCGATCTTTTGTAATTGGTATTGATTTTTTACTTTCTTGATTAGAGATAGGACTTGAGGATTACCAGGTTCAATTTTTTTTAATTTGAGCAGGAAAATAATCATGTCTTCGTACTTTTGACTGTTCAATAAACCTTGATTGCGTTTTATTTGCAGGTTGATCCAGGTTTTCTTGACCTTCTTCTGTAAATTTAAAACTAACTCTTGATTAATATTCAGCTTATAAAGCTGGTCTAATTTCTGTAAAGTTAAGGGAATGTCCAAATTATCACCTTGCTCCTTTATCTCTTTGCTAATATCTGCCAGAGCCTGATCTTTTCTGGCTTGAAACTCCTGATCAAGTAATTTCTTGGCCTGGAGAATTTTTGTCCCGATTTCCGGAAAATCGCCGACATAAGTCTGGAGAGGTGCTATTTTACGTAAATATTCCTCATATTGGTGAGTCTTGAGTAATTCTTCCAATTTTGCTAATTCTGCATGAATTGAACGCTGATTGATTAGTTTAACTTCATGCTCAATCTGGTTTCGGAGCTTTAAAAATGTCGCATTTTCCGGATCATAGCCTAAGATTTGATTACATATTTTATAGGCTGCCGCCCAGTTTTCTGCTGCTATGTCCGCTTTGACCTGGTTTTCGAACTCTTTTAATGAAGTCATGGTAAATTGACTAATTATACTATTGTATCATGAATTTGTTCTTTTGTTGACTGTTTTGTGCTAAAATATATGTAGATATTTATGACTGATAAATTAATAAAACCAGGTTCCAGATTGGAGATTAACCGAGAACGCGAAGGAAATGAGGTGATCAAGCCAACTATTGAAGGACAAGAAATCTTGGAGACGAAGATCAATGTTTCCGGGAATGTTAATGTTTTAAATGAAGACAGTGAGGAAGGCGGGAGTTTTGACGAAAAGGATGAGACAGTGCAGGAACAAGGATCGGGTTCTACAACTAAAACTCAAAGATCACAGACTGATGGCAAAACTGCGATAAAGGCGCTGCCTTCGGTGAATACAATGATTCAGGAGACTGTAGCGGCCATAGAAGAAGAACTAACGAAGACAGAAAAGGAAATTAAGGTTTTGATGAAAGATAAGAATCCATCGCCATTCATTTTAAATGATAAGGTGAAGCGAATGCGGTTTTTGAACGGGGTTTTATTACAATTGAAAAGAGCTGCCAAAGTGGCTGAAGAGTATATCATTGGTCTGTGGAAACAGTTTGTTGGTAAAACCGGTTAGGCTTCCGCCTCGATTGCTTTTCGCCGACTTTTTTGAGTAACTTGGAAATCAAGTCGCTTGTTTAACATCAGTCTGGTTTGGGCGTCTATAGCGGGGATGGAGCTGAGCGTAATAGAGACTATAGGAACGAGCAACCATTGTAAAAAGAGTGAAACCTTGCGATAGAGATTCTTTTGTTTCTCAAATGGAATGATTCTGGCGGTGATGATGATACAAACGATAATACCGATAGCGGCTATGTTCATCAAAGTACTCATCATAATCGGCAAATTGTGACTGAGGACGGTGGTACCAAAATTGGTGTTGAGTAAACTGGGAATTGATCCGGCAAATAATAGTAGAATTGGTCCGGTTGCCCAAAAAAACACGCTTTCTAAAAAGTGTAAAATTTCATACACTTTTCTACCTAGAGGGATTTCTTTACTATGGATCATATTGACGACAATGAAGGGGAAATCGCTGACACCCCAGGCCCATCTGCGTAATTGTTTGTATTGACTTTTAATTGTATCCAGATAGGAATCACTGAGTACGGCGTCCATATAGACGGGGCTATAGATATTCTCCAAATAATGACGGCCTTTATACACAAAAAAGGCAGTCCAATATTGTCTGGAATCGTCTTGAACTATGCGGGCGTCCCAATAATTGAAATCGATTACTGATTGGAAACTCATTGAACGGGAAGAAAAACTTTTATTCTCATCTTTACGTAAACTGACAGATAATTGCCAAAAAGAACAAGAAATAGCTACCAATCTATTGAATATAGGAACATCCCAAATGTTGTTGTGATAAAAAGGGACAGGTTGATAGCCCACTTCTACACGGTTTGCTGTTATACAATAGCGAAAAGTTAACTCACTAAGAAAGTCCTTACTGATTACCGTGTCTGCATCGAAGCTCGACAAGATGACTTGGTCAAAGGAAAAATTATGATCTTCCAAATATTGTTTAACGATTTTGGCGGACCAAGTAGCGTTGCCGGCACGTCCTTTTAATTCATTTGGTAGATTTTGGGGATGAAAAGTTTGGATGAAATCCATAAATAAATGGCCAAACTCCTTTTTGATTTGTTTGGAGATGCATGTGGCATTGGCTCGATCCGACTCTTCACAAGCCAAGACTAAAATGACTTTTTTGAGATTATAGGAACTTTTAGCATAAGATTCGACGGAAGTTCGGATTACTTCATAAGACTCCTTGTAAGTGACTATGGTGATGCAGTGAATAACTTCTGATGGCTTTAAATTTTGCCCTGTACTGGCCAGTTGACTGATTTTATCATTTAGAAGTATTTCTACCGGCTTGGCTTGATTGTTGAAAATCAAAGGATCGAGATGGAAACGTTTCTTTTTAATTACATATTGGAGTTTTTGAGGCTGCTCCAGATAGTTTAATAACTTTTCCCAATCGACCTTTTGAGCTCTTTGACTAAAATAATAGGACTTGGCCAGGTTAAAGGAAAAATGAAAGGTCCGAAAGACCCAAATCAAGGTATAAGTAATGATGATGTTGGCCGTAAAAATCGGTAGAACAAAGGAGCCGACGATCACAAAAATAAAGGCGGTCCAGGTCAGCAGGCCGGGGATGATCTCTAGCAAGCGCCAATATTTGGCTTTCTGCAGTAAATTATTTGGATTCTCCAGATCTCTAATAAAGTTGTTTGGTTAAAGGGGCTTTAATATAATGTTAAGCCAAAATTTAAGCAAATTGACCGACTCCTTGACACTATCTTCCTTTTATAGTAGCATACTGCCTTTAGGGTTTGAGAATGTCAATGGTAATAAATAAATTGGGAAGGATGTCAAATTTCTTGCTTGACAACAATGTTACCAAACCATATATTCTAAACCCAGAGCAACATTTAAGGTTTCTAGCTTATGACTCAAGACTTAGCCAATACAATAGCACAGCCACAACAGGATAAGCTCAATTTGATAGACATTATTGAGGATATGTTTATGGTTTTGACTCCCAAAGAAAAGGATGTCATAATCAAAAGATTTTGCCTCGACAACAAGCCGAAGCAGACTCTGGAGAAGATTGGCCAGGCCTTCTCGGTCACCAGAGAGAGAGTCAGACAAATTGAGAAGATTGCTTTAGGCAAATTGCGCAGAACTGTAGAAACTACAAAACTTAGCTTAATTAATCATTATGCCAAGGATATTTTAAAAGCCAATGGCGGTTTATTGTTGGAAAATAAACTGGTCGCGGAATTAATCAATACGATTTTCAGTAAACAAGAAACTGATGCCCATATCATTAGATTGGCACTGAATATCAATATCGATATCGTTAAATTTGAAAAAACTAATGTTTACAAGCCTTTCTGGAAATTGAATACCATCAGTTTTGAGGATGTGAAGGCTGTAATTACGAACGGAATTTCACTTTTGAATAGAAAAGGTGATGTTTGCGGAGAAGATGAATTGGCTAAAGAAATCCAAGAAATTTTTACTGAAAGAGGAAAAGAAATGGAAATTCCATTCATCATTTCAGCGATGGAAATTGATAAGAGAGTAAAGAGAGTAGCGGAAGGATTTGGATTGACTTCTTGGAGACATATCAATCCCCGCAGTATCCGCGATAAAGCTTATATTGTTTTGAAGAGAGCAACAGAACCGTTGCATTTTGTAGAAATTGCCAATCGGATTTCGGCTGCCGGTTTTGATAAAAAATTGGTGACAACCCAGGCCGTACACAATGAATTGATTCGATACGACCAATTTGTGTTGGTTGGTAGAGGTCTCTATGCCTTGAAGGAATGGGGTTACAAAAAGGGTACTGTGGCAGATGTGATCGAGAATTTACTGCGAAAAAAGTCTCCTATGACTAAACAGGAAATCATTGCCGGTGTTTTGAAACAACGTCGAGTAAAGAAAGGAACAATTTCTCTGAATTTACAAAAGAATGGCCAATTTGTGCGTGTTGGTAGAGCTGTATATGCTTTAGATGAAGCCCTTAAGGGGTCAATAGTGTAAAGTTCAGTACTATGACAAGCATTTTCACCAAGATTATAAACAAAGAAATTCCTGCTCAGATCGAGTACGAAGATGAGCTATGTATTGTGATTCATGATATAAACCCGAAAGCAGAGATACATTTATTGATTATCCCCAAGAAGGAAATTCCATCGATCATAGGCGCCCGGGATGAGGATCAATCGCTACTGGGTCATTTGGTTTTAATTGCCCGTGATATGGGTAAAAAACTGGATTTAGAAGGATATAGACTCGTCTATAATGTTGGCATAAAGGGTGGCCAGGAAGTTCCACATATCCATTTGCATTTGCTGGGCGAAAAATAGATAACAAATGTTTTGCATTGAAGAAGGTTTTTCATTATATTCATAACGCTTTTGACGCGACACGTCGGCAGCAATTGCTGGAGTGGTGAAATGGCAGACACACTAGCCTTAGGAGCTAGCGCCTTAATCGGCATGGAGGTTCAAGTCCTCTCTCCAGCACCAAGTTGATTTGCCCTGATGACAAAAGATTGACGATGTTTTGGATGTGAATCTAATTTACAACGCCGATGAATGGTAAATAGAGTTTGCTGAGGTTGGTACTGCTGTTTTTGTAGTGGATGGTAGGAGCCAGAGTTACTGAATAGGGCCCATATTTCTGATTGATCTGATCAATTCCGGCGAAGAGGGAGATTTGTTTGCCGGTTTCCAGATCTTTGGGAAACAATTGTGGGGGAATTTCCGGCTCGTACTCTAGCGCGGTGGTGATAACGCCGGAGCTACGATAAAAAATTCCAGGCTGATAGAGTTGCTCGAAAGCCTGATGGAAACGTGAGAGGATGACTATTTCCGAATTGATCTCTTCGGGGAGACGGATTTCCTGGCCGGAGGTACGATAATCTTTGTCGCGTAAGATAAGAGTAATAAAACTGGTTTTGAGTTTATTTTTACGTAAATGCCAGAAGGCCAGAGAGAGGTTTTTGAGAATTTCTTGATAAATAAACTCTTTGCTTTGAGTGACTTGGAAGGATCGCGTACGAGCCAATGATTTGGGAATGGAGATAGCGGTTGTTACTTTACGAACAGATTGTCCCCGTAATTCAGCTTGTAATTCCCAGCCGGTTTTTCCTAGCCATTGCTGAATTAATCGGGGATCTGTGCCAGTAAATTCCAAAGGGGTGGTAATCCTCTTTTTATTGAGCAATGCTAAAGTATTGTGACCGATACCTTTGATGTCTTTGAGTTTTACTTGAGTTAAGAATTTTTCAATATCTGAGGCGACCACTACCGTGACGGCATCCGGTTTTTTGAAATTACTGGCGGTTTTAGCCAGGACTTTACTGGTCGAAAGTCCAATGGAGACGGAAATACCCAGGCGACTTTTGACTGTTTCTTTGATATCCTGACAAATTTCTGGATAAGACTTGCGGAAAAGTCTACGCAATCCCTTCAAATCCAAATAGCATTCATCTATACTGGCCTCTTCGACATCTGGCGTAAATTCATTGAGGATTTCGATGAAATTACGGTTGTAAAGTAGATAGCGTTTGAAATTACCGGGGATAACGATGGCCTTTGGACAAATTTTCCGGGCTTCCCAAATAGTGGTGCCGATATGAATATTATATTTACGAGCCTCATAACTGGCGGTAATCACGCAGCTCCCGCCCATACCGGTGACCAAGACCGGCTTACCTTTGAGGGCAGGGTTGTAAGCTTGTTCAACTGAAGCAAAGAAAGCGTTGCAATCAACATGAGCGATGACGGTTGGATAAGACGTCTGGTGAAGCATCAGTTTATAAAAAGTAATTTTTGGTACAGATTTTAATATTTTCGCACGGTGCCAATGACGATTCCCCAGATCTCGGTACCCTCTTCCAGTTTGATCTGATAATCCTGGGAGCTTTCAGCCTGAAGAAATTTTTGACCTTGATGCTCGACCAATCTTTTGACAGTAAAGCCACTGGGTAGATGAGCCACAATGATTTGCCCGATTTTGGCGTCAGTTCGACGTTCCACCAAAAGCAAATCACCCGGCATAATACCAGCCTTCTCCATGGAGTGGCCCTTCACCTTCAAAGCAAAGGTATTGTTGGGGCTGCGGATCAGGTATTGGTCGACAGTGAGCATTTCATTGCCGGCGTCCTCAGCGGGCGCCTGGAAACCTGCTGGTACACCCTCAGAAAAATAAGGAATACTGATAGCAGCGATGGAATGCTGGATTTTCTGGAGAAGATTGCTACTGGAATTGGTGGTGGCGATAATTTTGCCTTTGCTGTTTTTCTTTAGAAAACCTTTTTTAATTAAAGTTTGGAGATGACTAAAAATGGTATTGGAAGATTTGAGTCGTAAAATTTGATTGAGATCCCGAATAGAGGGGAAATACCCTTCTTGCTGATAAAATTGGTCAATCTTTTTCAATATTTCCTTTTGTCGAAGCGTGAGTTTTGATACTGGTACTTTTGGGCTGGAATTAGGCATGTATGATTAGACCGTTATGGTGGTGACGGTCTAATTATATAGAACATTTGTTCTAAGGCAAAGTGGAATATGGAAAGTGACAAAACTCACATTTCACAATCGCTATCAGTGCGCTTATTTATTGGCCAAAAGGTGAGTTTTGCTGGTGTTATCGGCAATGATTTGGCGAGCATTGATGCGCTGATAAACCAATTCGGATAATTCCCTCCTGGTCAGGGGACCGAAGGTGCCAGCTCCAAAATCATTTTCTGTGGCTATCAATCCTCGACTTTGTTGGAATTTTAAAACGGCATGGGCGGTGACTTCACCATAGTAACCGGTGGGCTGGATACCGAGTAAATGGAGTTTTGCCAATTCGATTTGTAATTCCAAAACTGCCTGACCCGAGCTTCCCAGAACCAAGTCGCGGGATAAAAAGGATAATCCGTTTCCAGCTAGAGCGACTTGTTTTTGATATAGATCAGTATTGGTGGAATCGGCGTTGGCAATAGGAATTAAGTTTTGTTCTCGGCTGGTAGTCGGGGTTAAACCTTGAATTGCTTTTTCTAAAGTCACTCTGGTTTGTGGCCCAAAGTAACCGGCTCCAAAATCATTTTCACTATCAACTACCTGATAATCCAGTTGGAATTTCAAAACGGCTTGATAAAGAGTCGAATTGAAATCCTGATCGATCGCCCCTTGATAATACTTGAGGTCGGTTAACTTTTGCTTGATTAGAGCTATTTCCGAATCACTTTCTCCTAACCCGAAATTGGTGTGCTTGAGTTGGACTGCGATAGGATTGGTATCGGGAAAATCTTCAGTTGAGACTCCGGTTAAATCAATGCTTTCATCAATTGAATCGTCGATTCCATAAACCATGACATTGACTGTGCGACGCCCCCAATGCAAAGCGCGCTTGAGTCCCTCATCGCCTTGCCCCATCCAAATATCCAAGCGGTCGTGCTGCTGACCTTTTTGACCAGCGGAAACTATCGCTCCGCCACGATCATGAACCGAGACGGTTCCAATGCCGGGGATTTTCATTTTAGTACCAAAAGGGATGCTTTTGGGGGCGGCAATCATTCCTGGAAAAACACTGGTGCCATCGGCTCCATGAAGCCCATTTCCATTCAACTTTTTGTCAGCCTCGAAAGAGCCCCGAACATAATGCTTTTGTCCAGCGACTGGAGAGTAATAGGCGGTAATGGTAAAGGTTGCCTGATAAGGAAAAATCTGCACTTCCGGAGCGCTCTCGCTATCAATACTGCCTGCGGTATCAGCGATGACAATGTTTTGAGCCGAAGCGATCGAAGAAAATAATACTAGACCAAGGACGACTGAGCCTGTGATGATAATTTTATAACGAGTCACTTATAGTTCTATAAAGAATTTAAAAAAATCCTTTTATTATAGCAGAAAATGACCGCTTTGGCGGGACTAGAGGTTGCTTGATGATAGAATTATGGCTTAATTTCTACTCGATAATGCCGATGCGTCGAGTAATTTCTCTCTCGACAAATTCGCGATCACGACCAAATTTCAATCTGGAAAGTTGTTTTACGGCTTCACCGACTTTCTTATCTCCCTGTTCCAACCAGGGTAATGGCACAGAAATAGAGAAAGGAACAGAAGGCTGTCCATCAATGGACAATTTCATCACACCTTTGAATTTATCGATATTGATCATATCCTGAGCGGTGAAGACCGGAGCCATTTCTTTGGCCATAAACTCGGCATCGGTCGCCCCAATTTTGTAACACATCATAGTTCCGACATTACCAAAGACGGCGTCTTTGACACGTGATTTACCATCCTCACCTTCCAGCTGAGCAATATACTGGTGAGCCATATTGAGAGAAAGACGATATTTTCTGGCCTCGGAAAGGATGCTTTCAATAGAGTCAGTGATATAATTTTGGAATTCATCGATGTACATAAAGAAATCGGTACGTTCTTCTTTGGAGTATCTCTGACGGCGAAGGGCCGCCATCTGTAATTTGGAAACGATGATTAAACCCAGTAACTTGGAATTGATATCTCCGATTTCACCTTTAGAGAGATTCATCAGAAGTATTTTTTGAGACTGCATGACATCAATAAAATCAAAGGCGGATTTGCTTTGACCAATGATATTTCTCATCATTGAGTTGGTGATGAATTGTCCAAATTTAGCGGCAAAATAAGGGACGATTTCCTGTTTTTCACGGGCACCTGTTTTAGCCATTTGATCGGTCCAAAAAGATTTCACAACAGGGTTTTTCACATACTGAACACGTTCTTTCTGAAAATCATCATCGGTAAAAAGACGAACAATATCAACCATAGTGCCGCCCTCGGGATGTGCCATCAAGGTCAAACAACCATTGCGGAAATAATCCTGAATGCGCGGACCAAAGATCTCATTGCCGAAAAGCTTGATCATAATGTTCATGGCGTCGAGGGCAACCAATTCTTTTTCGTCATCATTGTCGGCTTCGAGTAGATTTAGACCCATCGGGCGGGCCTGATCGGCCGGGGAGAAATAAATCACATCATCGGCGCGTTCTCGCGGTATATACGGCAATAAGTCGTCGATCAAAGAACCGTGAGGGTCGATCACCGCACAACCTTCATTGTTACGAAAATCCTGTCTCAACATAATCTGGAAAATGGAGGATTTTCCGGTTCCAGTCTGACCGATAACATAGAAATGGCGAAAGCGGTCTTCGCGTTTTATACGAACTTCCGTAGTGTTACCGCGATAAGTATTGTGCCCCAATAACAAGCCATCTTTAGACATATTTTTAGGAGCTGGGGCAATTTTGAAATTTTGCCAATGAATACCGGGGGTTTTATTGAAACGGATGTTGGGCAAGTGAAAGATAGAAGCTAATTCTTCTGAAGATAAAATTGTTAATTTCTTTTTCCATTTTTGATACCAAGGGTATTGGAAACGTCGTAAAATATAATCCTCAATGATTTTCTTCTCCGGATAACGTTTAACACTGGAAAAACGATTAGCGTTCTGAGCGGCGTATTGGGCGAATGTACTAACGATATTGGTTAGATTGGAACGTACTTCACGCTCATCGTTGGACGAACAAATAATACGAATGATTGTTTCATAGCCTTTACTGCTGTTTTTTTGTTCCAGATCTTTTACTTCTTCGTCCGTCATGGGCGTGGTTCGACTGGAATCCGACGGCTTGGAATCAGAATTTTTCCCCGAGCCAATTAAAAAACCGAAAAAACCGGAGAGTAATTTCCAGGGATTGAGGCTAAAATCATGATTCTTTTTGGGTTTCTGGTTGAGGATGTTCTTGGCTTCTTCTCGACCTTCCTTTTGCCAATTATCCGTCGGTCTAATCATTACCTGAACAACTGCTCCATCATCGAAATTCAGTTTGGAAAGAGCGTTGGTAAGGTTATTGATAGGGTCTGAATTGAGCCTTTGAAAACTCTTGATGGGGTACATATACGGCTTGCTCAAAGTCAAAGCTTTGGCAGCAGTTTTGCAGTCAGGTCGGAAAATATTATATTCTTCAGCCTGTTCTACATAGGCGTCCGGGAAAAAACCGGTAATTTGCTTTTCTACCAGGGAAACCAAATCCGCTGGAACGATCAAATAGAAATAAATCTGGTCTTCCTGGACAACATATTCCAAAGAAAGAAAGTCTTCACCGGTATATTTGTTTTTCCAATCACCCGAGTAAATGGAATGAAGAGAATCATAAAGCTGGGCCATAATTCCGATAGATTCTTTGAAATCCTTGGCTCCGGCATTTTGATCTTGATCCTGTTCTTCCCGGGATTCTTTTTTGGCCATCTGGACTTTCAGAAAAACCATTCGGAAAGACCGTTGCATGTTGCGGTAAGCCAGATATTTGGCTTGCGCAAATATAAACCCCAAGTATAGCACCAGGGCGACAGTGACAAAAATGAAGATGTTTAAGAAAATTATCTCGAGCATTTATTTTTTAGGTTTGATCTCTATTCCGAGCTCTTCAATTGCCTCTTTAGGCATGGGTGACGGTGCGCCAAGCATTAAGTCCTTGGCTTTGGAATCTTTGGGGAAAGCAATTACTTCACGGATATTTGGCTCATCCCGGAAAATCATCATGATGCGGTCTATACCAGGGGCGATGCCACCATGAGGTGGGGCGCCAAATTCAAAGGCTTCAAGCAGGTGACCAAACCTCTTCTCGGCCTCCTCATCACTGATTTTCAGTAAAGTAAAGATTTTTTTCTGCAATTTCTGATCATGAATTCTGATACTTCCACCACCAATTTCATAACCATTAAGAACTATATCATAGGCCTGGGCGATTGTCTTCTCGGGCTCAGAAGATTCAAGAACATCTAACTGATCTGCTTTGGGAGAAGTAAAAGGATGATGGGCAGAAGCCAGAGCTCCACTGATCGGATCCTTTTCGAAAAGTGGAAAATCATAAACCCAGAGATAAGCCAATTTGGAGGGATCACGAAGCTTGAAGCGATCACCACAAGCGATTCTCACTGCGCCCAGAGCGGCACAAACCACTTCATAACTATCAGCGCCAAAGAAGAGTATATCGCCTGTCTTGGCATCACTAATATCGATAAAGGCCTGGATTTCCGCTGGAGTAAAAAATTTAACTAAAGTGGATTTTGGCCCATCTTCCGCCAACTGAATATAGGCGAGGCCTTTGGCCCCATGGGTTTTGGCCAATTCGGTCAGGTCATCTATTTCCTTTCGAGTTAACTCCAAACCGCCTTCGACGCGTAAACATCTAACGATTCCACCGGCATTGACGGCATTATTGAAAACAGAAAATCCAGATTTACCGGCGACTTCGGTGACATCAACTATCTTCATTTCGAAGCGGACATCCGGTTTGTCTACTCCATAGGAATCCATGGCTTCTTTCCAAGTGATACGAGGGAAAGGATTATTCTGGATTTGTTTATGAGGAACAAATTGTTTGGATAAATCCAACAGCAGTTCTTCGGTGAGCTGCATGACGTCTTCCTGGCTGACGAAAGACATTTCCAAGTCGAGTTGAGTAAACTCTGGCTGACGATCACCACGCAAATCTTCATCCCGGAAACAACGGGCGATTTGAAAATAACGATCAAATCCAGCTACCATCAACAATTGTTTGAGTTGCTGAGGTGATTGCGGAAGTACAAAGAATGAGCCCGGATAGATACGTGAGGGAACCAGATATTCGCGACTGCCTTCAGGTGTACCTTTGATCAGAATAGGAGTTTCCACTTCGATAAAATCTCGAGCGTCGAGAAAGTCACGAATGGCTTTGACTACTTTATGACGTTGAACAATATTATTCTTCATGCGTTCACGACGGAGATCCAGATAGCGATATTTGAGACGCAGCTCTTCATTAACGTTGAGCTCATGATCTATTTCGAAAGGTGGAGTCTTGGCTTGATTAAGTATCTGGAATTCTTCAATCAAAACTTCGATCTGACCGGTTTTCAAATTACTGTTTTCCTGTCCATCAGGACGATGACGGACTGTACCGGTAACCTGGACGACAAACTCTGGCCGAACTTCATTGGCAAGCGTATGAGCCGCCGCGAATTTAACCGGGTCGGTAACAATTTGAGTGAGGCCGTAACGATCGCGCAGATCAATGAAAATAACACCTCCGTGGTCGCGGCGGCGATGAACCCATCCGACTAAAGTGACTTTTTCTCCCAAATTCGAGGGATTTAGTTGATTGTTTGTGTGTGTTCTGAGCATAAGAATAGTTTAAGCTTCCGCATTATAATAGGTTTCCGGTTTTATCCAAGAAGTTTTTCGATTTTCTGGAGGTTTTCCGGAGAATTGAAAATTGCCAATTTAGTTTTCAATAATTTGGGCTTGCCCTTTTCCAATAATTTTATTTCTACCGGTAACTCCCCCGGTAAGCGGGAGAGGAGTTCCTTTAGCTCAGTAAACTGTTTAGGTGGAAAGCTCTCTGGAATCTTGATCAAGACTTTGTCAGTGGAAACCTCTAAATGATGATAGGCTTGGGAAAGAGGAGTGGAGAATTTGGCGAAATTAATTTTGGGAGAACGGCGAATAACACGCTCATGAGGGTCGTATATCCCGGCTTCAGTGGCATTTTTGACCATTGTATCCAGAGATACGGCTTTCATATCAAAGACTGAAAATTGTAAATCGCCGCGACGCAACTCTAATTTGCCATCAATGATAAAAATCTGATCTTCTTTGATTTTGAATTTAAACTGATCATAAACTTTGGGGAAAATCACTAAAGCGATTCTGTTGGTGAGATCCTCCAATTCAGCATAAGCCATGGCGGTACCTGATTTGGTGATTACCGTACGCAAAGTATTTAGAACTCCGGCGATCTTATGATTTTTGCCCAAGTCCTTTTCAGTAAAATCGGCGATGAATTTGACTTTACCACCCAAATATCTGCTCAGCCCTTTCAGCGGAGTGGACGAGACATACAACCCCAAATACTCTTTCTCTTTTTTTAAGCGCTCCATTATAGCTAAAGGAGGCAAAACTTTGAGGTTTAGTTTTTGCTGCATTTCCTGATGAGAATCTTCGCTAAAGCTGTCAAAAAGACCGGTTTGATCTTGATCGGTAGCCCTGGCCTTGTCCAAGTTTCTGGCAAATTCAGCAATTGTTTCATAATTTTCGGCGATGGTGCGACGGTTGCCGAATTGATCGAATGCACCAGAATAAGCCAAGCTTTCGATAGTTTTTTTATTGATTAACTTATGCGGTAAGCGTGAGGCAAAATCCTCGAGGGATTTGAAAATCCCCTGTTTTTTACGAGACTCGATGATTTGATTGATAGCTCCTTCCCCGAGCCCCTTGATCGCTCCCAGACCGAAGCGAATCTGACCTTCTTCCAATACGGAGAATCCCAACTCTGAATCGTTAATCGAAGGTGGCAAAACCTGGATGCCCATTTCTTCGCAATCAGCCATTTCCATAGCGATTCTCTCCATGCTATCACTGTCAGCAGTAAGTAGAGCGGCCATCAAGGCCGTAGGATAATGGGCTTTTAAGTAAGAAGTACGATAAGAAATCATCGCGTAGCAAGCAGCGTGAGCTTTGTTGAAGCCGTAGCCAGCGAAAGGTTCAATGACTTTTTCAAATATTTCCAGGGCATGCTTTTTGGTATGGCCACAGTTTACAGAGCCATCTATAAATTTACCTTTTTGTTCGGCCAAAGCCTGTGGATCCTTTTTACCTACGGCGCGGCGTAAAATATCGGCCTCCCCCAAAGTGAATCCGGCAAAATGTCGAGCAATTAGTAAAATTTGTTCCTGATAAATGGCGATACCATTGGTTTCTTTTAAAATACCTTCAAAAGACGGGTCGAGATATTTTACTGTTTCCGGATGGTGCTTCCCTTCAATATAAGCAGGAATCCATTCCATCGGACCCGGTCGATAAAGGGAAATCATGGCGACAATATCATTGAACTTGGTGGGCTTCAATTCGCGAATATAGCGGCGCATTCCCGATGATTCCAATTGAAATACCCCAGTAGTGTCCCCTCTTTGCAAAACTTCAAAAGTTTTTTGATCGGTAAGAGGGATCTTGGTAATATCGATTTTTTCACCGGTCATTTGTTCTACCAGTTGGAGGGCTTTTTCGATAATGGTGAGGTTCTTTAGGCCCAAGAAATCCATTTTCAAAAGCCCAATTTCCTCCAGATATTTCATGGAATACTGGGTGATTTGCCCATCACTGCCATCTGTAGCACGCTGAAGTGGCGTGAAGTTGACCAAGGGTTGATCGGCGATAATTACCGCACAAGCATGGGTTCCGGCATTGCGGACGGTTCCTTCCAGGCGGATGGCATTGTCGAGTAAATCTTTGGCACGTGAATTGGTTTTATAAATTTCGCTGAGAGCAGGATCTTTCTGAACGGAAACCTGTAAAGGAGCATGTTTACCAAGCACCGGCTGAGGGACGGCTTTAGCAATGGCGTCAACTTCAGAATAAGAATATCCCATGCCACGGCCAACATCACGCACTGCTGCCTTGGCAGACATGGTTCCGTAGGTAATCACCTGAGAGACACAATCTTTACCATATTTATTAATGGTATATTCCAGGACTTCATGGCGTCTGGTATCGGCGAAATCGATATCAATATCAGGCATGGAAACACGATCGGGATTCAAAAACCTTTCAAAAACCAAACCATGTTCAATGGGATCAAGTTCAGTGATTTTCAAGGTATAAGCGATAATTGCACCGGCCGCAGAGCCACGACCTGGTCCAACGACAATACCATTGGTTTTGGCATAATGGATGAAATCCCAGACAATTAGAAAGTAATCATTAAAGCCCATTTTATCGACAATCTCCAATTCATAATCCAACTGCTGGCGAGCCTGTTGCTGTCGCTCTTCCGGAATCAATTCTTCCAGTCCTTTTTCGCACAAGTTACGCAAATATTGTTTGGAAGTCTCCCCATTGGGTGTTTCAAATTGAGGGATTAAATATTGTCCAAATTGCAAATTGATTTCGCACTGTTCGGCAATTTTTACCGTATTTTCACAGGCCTGCGGTAAATCGCTGAATAACTCCAACATTTGTTGAGGGGATTTCAGGGAAAAATCCCCGGGGTAACGCAATCTGTGAGGATTATTGAGGTTGGTTTGTTGTCCTATACAAAGTAAAATTTCATGAGTCGCAGCGTCCTCAGCTTTTAGATAATGTGAACTTTGAGTTGCCACCAGATTGATTTTCAATTTCTCGGCCAATTGTAATAATGCCGGTTCAATTTGAGCATATTCAGGAATCTGCCCATGCCTTTGTATTTCGATAAAATAATCCAGTCCAAAAATCTTTTGATATTTCTCGGCTAACATGGAAGCGGCCTTTGTTTCCCCATTGTGAAGTAATTGGGCTAATTCTCCATTAATATTCCCGCTTAAAATAACCAATCCCTCGGCATGGGCGGTCAATAACTCAAAATCTATACGTGGATGGCTGAGATGTTGGCCCTCGAGAGAAGCCAAGGTACTTAGTTTCAGTAAATTCTGGTAGCCGAGATTATTTTTGGCCAGTACGGTCAAACGATGGAGAGATTTTTGAGAATCGGGAGAATTATCAAAACGTGACCCACTAGTCAGGTAGAATTCACAGCCGATAATGGCTTTGATTCCTACTTCTTTGGCCGCTTTATAAAATTCAATGGCCCCATAGAGATAAGCATTATCAGTCAATCCTAAAGCAAAAAACCCCAATTCTTTGGCTTTTTTCGCCAAATCTTTTGGTGATCCCAAAGCAGCCAGCATGCTGTAATGAGAATGACAATTTAGGTGGACAAAGCTCATTCTAAAAATTTAATTTTTTGCGTCCTTATGCTGATTTTTAACATGAATCCGAATCTTTCTGCAATTATTTTCAGTAAATTCCAACTCTACCGTGATTAATTGTCTGAGGTCCAACATTACTTCAGTGAGATCAATTTTTTCTGGCCACTCGATTAACATAACAGTATTGGGCGTGAAGAGTAGTTCCTTGATCTCTTCCAGCAAAAACTGGTCATGACCAGGAAGCCGGTAAAGGTCCAAATGAGCGAATTGACGACCGCCTTGAATAAAAAGATTGATCAGGCTATAGGTGGGACTTTTTACTTCTTGTTCAGGTATGTCGAATTGACTGAGAAAGCTTTTGGCCAAAGCGGTTTTACCAGTCCCCAATTGCCCTTTAAGCAGGATTAAAGAAGGTGCATTTAACTCAATCTTAAGCCACTTAGCTACTGTACTCAAATCTTTTACACTGCTTACGATGAATTCCTTATTGATAGTCTGCGCCAGTCGAGGCATTGGAACTTGGTTAATTGTCAGTTTTCTGCTATAATTTAAAGAATATTTAAACAAAAACCAAAACAAAAGTATGACCGAGCTCAGAAACCATTTGGTAAAGTTTTTCCGGAGGAATAGTAAGGAAGTACTTTCAATAGTAGCCGCCTTTGCCATCGTAGGCGTGATGTTCAATGTCGGGGTTTGGGATTTCCAGGCCAATGTTTTGTCCAACAAAAAGTCTGCTCCATTTGATGGTACTGTTACGCCGGTGGAAAAAGTTCCGAACTGGGTGGCCCTTTCCAGTAGTGAGTGGAAAAACAGTTATGACCAAATACCTTTAGATAAATTCATCAATTTTCCAAAATATCTACCCAATCAATTAACCATTCCATTTGGCAGTTTGAATTTCAAAAATACGGCCGACCAGGCGATTCGTAACGCTCAGGTTACTTTTAGTACACCTTATATGGGTGACTATAAGTTAGACGGTCTGGAATATGCCGGAAGTCATCTGGCTGTGGACATCAAGATGCCGACAGGAACTCCAGTGCGATCAATCGCCAATGGGGTTGTGATAAAAGCTGCCAGTGAACCTTCAGGATTTGGTAATAACGTAGTAATCAGACATGACGAAGTTCCTTCGATTAATAATGCTAATTTGAAAACTACTTATTATTCCGGATATGCTCATATGAGTGGCTTGGAGGTGCAGGCTGGTGATTTAGTCAGCAAAGGTCAACTGATTGGTCATAGTGGGCAATCAGGAACTGCCACTACTCCACACTTGCATTTTCAAATCGATAATGACCAGGCTCCCTGGCATTTATATTGGCCATATACTTCCAAAGAAGCGTCTGATGCCGGGGTAAGTTTTTGGGAGGCAGTAGACATTGGACTAGGGAAGGATAAGGCTTTGGCTACAACCATTAGCCCGCTGGCTTATGTACAAAAATATGAAAATTACGGAAGCAGTCAAATGCCAACGAATCCTATTACAATCACTAATTTGACTACGACTCCAGCAGTTGACGTAAATACAAACAGTGAAAAGAGCAATATTAATACGCCTTCCGATGAAACAACAGTTGATACTGATCAATTGCCATCACTGAATAATTCTGCGAATGCCACAGAACCAACGAATATTACCACTCAACCTACTTTAGATGTTAAACCCGCTCCTGCTGAATTGGCAGATTTCCAATTAAAATATAACCGAAATTTTGTGGTGGGAAGCACTCAGACCGTCAAGGTGGTCGCCCTGGACAAAGATGGCCAAATTATCAGTAACTATGCTCCCAGCGAAGAAACATATATCCGTATTGAAAACGGGAGCGCGACACTAAATAAAACTTTTTTAAAGGCCAGCGACTGGAAAGAAGGTATTGCGGAATTCAATTTCCTTCCTCAAGCCGGTTTTGGCATACGGATAAGTGTAACATCCGGATCAATCAAAAAATTAACTGATCCGATTGGAGAGACTACCTTTACCGATTTAAATTCGGATGATCATGGCTATGTGGCGATCAACTTTCTAAAGGAAAATGACGTGGTTAGAGGCTATCCGGATGGAACATTTAAGCCGGATAACGATGTCAGTAGAGTAGAATCCCTGAAATTCATTTATGAAGGTCTGAATAAACCAGTAAAATTAAATAATATCTTGGAATTTGCCGATACTGATTCGAAAGCCTGGTATGCGCGCTATGTGGCGGCAGCCCAGCGAGAAGGAATTGTCAAAGGCTATGCTGGAAACTTATTTAAGCCTGCCAATGATGTTACTCATGCTGAATTCTTAAAAATGCTCATGGAGGCGGCTGGATACAATATCGGCAATTATCAACCAAGGATCAAACCCTTTGCCGATGTCAGTACGAAAGCTTGGTACAGCGGCTATGTGGCTGTAGCAAAAGAAAAGAATCTTTTGAATACCAGCTCCAACTTATTTGAACCAGATCAGCCAATGACTAGAAGAGAGGTGGCAGAATTACTGTACAAAGCCATAACATTAAAAATTTCCGGACAATTGAAGTACAATAATAACCTAGTGGTGAGCTCGAATGACTTAGCTGGCTTTTACCAACAAATCTAATTTTTCGGTTGATTGACTGAACCTTTTCAATTAAAATCCAGCCGAAAATGTGCCCGTAGCTCAGTTGGATAGAGCAATGCCCTTCTAAGGCAAAGGTCGGCCGTTCAAATCGGCCCGGGCACACCAGTTTGTAGTTTTGGCAAGTAGTTAGGATCTGCTTGATTATTTTGAATTTAGTGTTAAAATTTACTTTGACCTGATTCAAACATCGCTATGAAGCTGCAACCGGGAGAAAATATCATCAAGATTTATCACCATGACTTTTTAAGCTTTGTTTTCAGAAGCCTGAAGATTTGGGGTGCGACATTACCTTTTTTCTTGTTAGCCTATATCTTTGGACAAATCATGCCGGTTTGGATGATGGTGAGCACATTTGCGGGGATAATCTTGTTATTCGCCTTGGTGAACTTATATGACTTCATGATGTTTTACCTGGATACGCTTATTATCACCAATCAGAGATTGGTCCACCTGGATTGGATTTCTCCTTTTAAATATACCGAAAACCAAGCAATGCTGAACGACATTCAAAATATCGAATCTGAAGAAAATGGTTTCCTCTCCAGATTCCCTTTATTTGATTATGGGTTATTTCGTGTAGAAACAGCTTCTACCAAAACTGTGATCAGTTTCGATGATGCTCCGGATCCGGAAGGAATAAAGTTTTTTGTGGTGAATTTAGCCAGGAAGCATGTTGCCCTACAGGAAAATATCCCTCTCAATGATGTTCGCAGCCTGCATAATCATAACCAGAAAATAGAAAACACCTCGAGTAAAGTGGCCAGTCTCGATTAGTTTTGCTATACTTGGCCGGACTTGTAGATTTAAAGTTTTGGCAATCAAAAGAATTCAAAAATCAGAAATTTCCGATCAACCAAAGAGTAAAGGTTCTTTACTGGGAAATGTTGTTAGTATAGAAAGTGATGAAAAATTGGAAAGTAGTTTGCGTCCAATCAATCTGGCTGAATATATCGGTCAAGATGAAGTAAAGGCTAATCTTCGTTATCTCATCCAGTCATCAAAACTTCGAAAAGAGGCTTTGGATCACGTTTTATTGCACGGGGCGCCGGGCCTGGGAAAAACCACTCTGGCCAATATAATCGGACATGAAATGGGAGTTGATGTACGGGTGACTTCAGGCCCGGCGCTGGAAAAGCAAGGTGACATCGCTTCGATTATCACCAATCTAAAAGAAAACGATATCCTCTTTATCGACGAAATTCACAGATTAAAACCGGCAGTTGAAGAAATACTTTATTCAGCCATGGAGGATTTTGCGATTGATTTAGTAATTGGCAAAGGTCCAGCCGCTAAAACAATGCGTTTAAAGTTGCCCAGATTCACTTTGATTGGAGCAACTACCAAGGTGAGTATGCTCTCCTCCCCGCTTCGTGATCGATTTGGGGCAGTCTATAGACTGCAATTCTATTCTGAGAAAAATGTTCAGGAAATCTTGTCACGCTCTGCTAAATTGATGAAAGTGGAACTTTCGGACGAAGCGGCCGAACTGATTGCCCGTTCAGCCCGCCAAACTCCTAGAATCGCGAATAGAATATTGCGAAGGGTGAGGGATTTTGCTTTGGTACACGAACAAAAGCTGATTGATCTAAAAACTGCCCAACAATGCTTACATTTGCTGGGGATAGACAGTATCGGTCTGGACGAGGGTGATCGCTTGATACTGACTGCAATAATTGAAAAATTTAAAGGCGGTCCGGTGGGACTGGGAACTATCGCTGCGGCTACCAGTGAAGATGAAGGGACTATTGAAGATGTTTATGAACCATATTTATTACAACTGGGATTGATGGAAAGGACAACACGAGGAAGAATTATTACAGAAAAAGCCTATCAACACCTGGGTTTTGAATTTAACCAATTTATAAAATAATGATTAAAAAATATATTGCGATTTCAGCATTTGTACTAATACTCTCAGGTTGCCAAAACAGTGATGTTGCTGTTCCGACTCAAATTGAAAAAATGGCCTTGATGCAGGAAAAACGAATGGGAATAATGCAGTCATTGGGCGGAGCACATACTTCCAGCCAAGCAACTCACCTATTGCGGATGAATGATGGAAAAACCATCTATTTGAAAAGTGACATTATTGATTTGAATTCACAGAAATACTCCGATAAAGAGGTGGAAGTAATGGGTAAAATAAGTAGAACTACAGACGGTAACCAAACAATGTCGGTCAACAGTATCGATTTGATTGATACTGAAGTGAGCATTAATCAGGAAATACCGGAATGGATCAGTTATACTTCTGATAATTTGGGAATTTCGCTAAAATACCGGAATGATTATCTGTTAAGTGATAGTGATAACCAGATAACCATTGAATCTAAGCCAAAGGCTATTGATTCCTTATCAAAAACTCCAAACCTCACAAGTGAGTCCGAACCAACCCGAATGATTTTTGAATTGTTGTCGAAAGACAGCAACTTTGATCTGGCCGATGAAATGAATGTTCTGAGCTTAGACAATGCTGATGTCTTGGCTGGAGGCTTTAATAGGAGCAAAATTACTCAAAAAGGAGTGGATGCTTATAAGTTTTCCGGACCAGGGGGAAAATCAATTGTGTATTATTTAATAAATGATGGCGGCGCTTATAAGATTTCCTTCCAGGCTGATGAGAATGCTGACAACCTAGTCAGTGAACAAAACATGTTTTATGATGTATTGGCTTCAATGGATTTGGGTGGACTGCCAATGGCTGGTACTGCCGCCAAAAGCCCTGTCATAGAAACTCCAGTTAATGCGCCCAATCATGTCACTGATGAGCAGGTGGATATTACTGCCGCTGGGACAGATGATCCGGCTATTATTACCACAACTCCAGATACAACAATCAATGGTTTTGAGACTTTTAAGAGTGAAGGCTTGAACTTTAGTATGCAATATCCGAAAAATTATTACTTTTCCAGCGTCAGTCCTTCTACTGGAGCAACGAGAACTTATCAATTTGGAAGTCAACCTTTGGAGGAGGCACCGGCAGACTTAACACTGGATCTGGTAAATTCTATCCCAACTGAAGCGAAAATGGCTGAATATAACAATAAAAGTTTCCGCAAAACTAACTCTGGAACGCAAACAAGTTTATATTTAAACGAAAATGGAAAGATCTTCAAGTTGACCGGACCATCCACTAAAATCGATTTATTGGAGCAAATGCTTGGTTCAGTGATGAACTAGTTTTGATTTGACAGCATTCAACTAGCGCTCTATAATTGTGAGTGCTAATTTAGCTCAAAAGCACATCTACTATTTAAGTAAAGCCCATTTGGAATTCTGATGTTAAGTATGTGGCTTTGATATGCTAAAATACTTAGAACTAACTTATATAAAAATGTCTGAGACAAATTTTGAAAAATTCACCAAGGAGGCTAAGCAGGCTTTAATAATAGCACAGGACAAAGCCAAAGAGGCCAAGCGTAATTATGTCGGCACTGAGCATGTCTTGATGGGAGTTTTGAGCCAAAAACAATCATTGGGAGCGACTATCCTGGCCGGTTTTGGAGTAAGCCTGGAGAATGTGGACATGGTGATAAAAAGCGTGGGCAGAGTGAATGCTCCACAGTTTTCTCCACAACAAGGATGGGGAGGTCTTTCCGGCAAAGCTAAAAAAGTAATTGAGGAGGCCGTCAGATCCGCTCATGTCTATAACCATAGTTATGTCGGTACAGAACATTTGTTGTACGCGCTGGTATGTCAGAGTGCTACTGCCGCTACTGTTATTTTAGAAAATATGAAAGTTAACCCGATAGATGTAAAGGACCAACTGGTGAAGAATTTTGAAAAATCAAATCAATCCCAAATTGCCGGCGTCGCAAATGCCAATATGAATGGCCAATCTATGAATCCTTTTGAATTCTTTTTGAATGGTCTGCAAGGGATGATGATGGGTAACCCTCAGGTCGAGATGGAGAAGAAGTCTCCTTATAAAAAAAGTGACAAACAGGGTGGACAACAATCCAAGACTCCTGCTTTGGACTACTTTACTACTGATTTAACCGCAGAATGCCGACAAGGAAAGCTGGGACCGGTGATCGGTAGAAAAAAGGAAGTGGAAAGAGCAATTGGAATTCTCTGCCGAAAAACCAAGAATAACCCCGTGTTTATCGGAGAACCGGGTGTTGGAAAGACAGCCATTGCCGAAGGGATAGCTTATGCATTGATCAATGAAGAAGTCCCGGATAGTTTGCTAGACAAACGCATCCTGGCGCTTCAGATGGCCTCAGTAGTGGCGGGAACAAAATATCGAGGTGAATTTGAAGAAAGAATTAAACAAATTATTGATGAAACAGCAGCGATTGGTAATGTAATTCTGTTCATAGATGAATTGCATACTGTTATCGGGGCTGGTAGTGCAGAAGGTAGTTTGGACGCCTCAAATATCCTCAAACCGGCATTATCCAGAGGGAAAGTCCAGGTAATTGGAGCGACTACCACCAGCGAGTATCGTAAACAGGTAGAAACTGACGCGGCTTTTGAGAGAAGGTTCCAACCGGTAAAAGTGGCTGAACCAAATGTCGAAGAGTCATTACAGATTTTACATGGTATTCGCGAAGGGTTTGAAGAACATCACAATCTGATCATTTCAGATGAATCTTTGGAAGCTTCAGTGAAACTTTCCAAACGCTATATTAATGATAGATATTTACCGGACAAAGCAATCGACTTATTGGATGAGGCGGCTTCGCAAAAGCGCATGAAAATCAGAGGAAACAATGATAAAGTGCGTAAATTGCAGAAGGATTTAACAAAAATAATCAAGGAGAAAGAAGAAAGTGTTTCTAAACAGAATTATGAACATGCTGCAGAATTGCGGGACAGAGAGTTGAAGTTACTGAAAGAAATTGAAAGTAATCGCTTTGTGAAAATCCCTAGAAGTCAACGCCAGACTGTCGGGCCTGATGATATTGCCAAGGTTGTGGGACAAATGACCGGCATTGATGTGTCCAGATTGGTAAAAGATGACAAAGCTAAATTATTAGGCTTGGAAAATAAACTAAAGAAACGGATTGTCGGCCAGGAGGAAGCGGTGAGAGCAGTTTCCCAGGCAATTCGGAGATCTCGTGTTGGAGTGGCCGATGAAAAGAGACCGATTGGCTCATTTATATTTATGGGACCAACCGGTATTGGAAAAACAGAATTAGTGAAAGCTCTGGCTCAAGAAGTCTTTAACGACAAAGATGCTCTGATCAAGATTGATATGAGTGAGTTCATGGAAAGGCATAATACTTCACGATTGGTTGGTGCGACAGCGGGATATGTTGGTTATGAGGAAGGTGGACAATTGACTGAGGCTGTTCGTAGAAAGCCCTATGCGGTGATATTGTTTGATGAAATCGAGAAGGCTCATCCGGACGTCTTCAACTTATTGTTGCAAATTCTGGAAGATGGAAACCTCACTGATGCCAAAGGAAGAATTGTAGATTTCAAAAATACAATTATCATTTTGACTACTAATATCGGCTCTAGAAAATTAACAGAACGAGCTGCGCCAATCGGCTTCAATTTAAACACTGATGATTTGGCTAAAGCTGAAGAAGATTACGATAAATTGAAAATCGATGTCTTGGACGAATTGAAAAAACACTTTCGGCCTGAATTCCTGAATAGAATTGACAAAACAATTGTATTCAGAGCCTTGACCCATCAAAACATCAAAGAGATCGTCACACTTCACCTGGATAAACTACAAGCCAGAATTGAGCAGAAGAAGCTGAAATTGGAATGGACAAAAGAGGCTTTGGACAAATTGGCTGAGCTCAGCTATGACCCGGAATATGGGGCCAGACCGGTACGTCGGAAAATTCAGGAAATAATTGAGGAGCAGATTACCGAAGGCTTGCTAAACGAAAACTTTGGCGAAGGAGATACTTTGATTATTGAAAAGATGAATGATCAAATTGCCGTCACAAAAAAGGTGGCCAAGAAAATAGCTCGGACCAGGAAAACGACTACTGTAGCTTAAGGGCTAAGACCCCGACAGACAAGAGGGCGGCTGTATCCATTTTAAGGATATGGCCGCCTATATTTATTGGCTTTTGCTGAGAATGTTTGATCAATTCAACTTCGCGGTCACTAAATCCCCCTTCGGGACCAATCAATATTCTGGTGGCTGCCGCTAATTTTATGTCCAGTAAAGATTGACTATCTGTGGTTCTTTCCAATGCCACCAAATCGAATTCAGGAGGTGATTGCAAGTATTCATCCAGATTATCCATGACTGTTAATGATGGTGGGGCGACCTGCTCTGATTGTTCGGCGGCCTCAATAGCAATTTTAATCAGACGATCAAGTCTTACCCGATGATTGAATTGACTTAAATCAGATTTAATAAAATAGAATTTACTGACACCAAGTTCAGTAGCCTTGGCCAGGATAAAATCCAATTTGGAAGGTTTGTTGGGCAAACATAGAGCTAAGGACAAAGGAAAACGTAAATATTTTTCCAAAATTCTGATTTCCTCCAATTGAAGATGAATAGCCTTCTTATCAACTGATAAAGCTCGGAAATGATATTCTTTATTCTGCTCTTCAGCAAATGGCCGATAGGGGTTGATGAGAACAATCCTGTCCCCCAGAGAAAGACGAAATACCTTGGTTAATTGATAAAAGATTATTTGTTCATCCTGATCTAGAAGGAACTGTCCGCCAATGCCCAGATCGGCAGGAATGTGAGTAAGACGCAAAAAGAATCTTTTAGTGGTTGATTTTTCCATAATTATATATTTTGTAAGATTTTTTAACTTGACTGGCCTGCGGAGCAGGGCTTAAACTTCAGAGGCTTATTTGAAGTAAATTGGCTAAGTAGATACTTCTGATAAGTTTTTAACATTAATTCTACTTACCAAATTTATCATGAGTAAAGTCGCTGTAAAAGAGCAAGGATTTCTGGAGACGATTCCGGATTTCAAATTACCATCTCCGGGTGACCTGGTGGAAGGTGAAGTTATCGCTATTCACAAAAATAAGATTCTTGTAGATGTGAACGGGATTGCTGTCGGTATGATTAGCGGGCGTGAAGCCAAAGATAGTGGAGATACAGTAAAATCATTGAAAGTTGGCGATACTGTTTCTGCCTATGTTATTGATGGAGAAGATGAAGAAGGTTATATCGTAATGTCTTTGCGTAAAGCATCCCAGGAAAAGACCTGGAAGAAATTCTCTGATGCCTTTGAAAAGGGCTTGGTTATCGAAGTTTCTGCCAGTGAAGCCAATAAGGGCGGTTTGCTACTAGATATCGATGGTATCAAGGGCTTTATACCTGTTTCTCAGTTGGCTCCTATGCATTATCCGCGTGTAAACGGTGCAGATTCCAATCAGATTTTACAAAGACTGCAGGAACTGGTTGGTCAGAGATTCCGAGTTAAAATTATTAATATTGATAAAGAAAACGGCAAGTTGATCCTTTCTGAAAAGGCGGCCATGGAAGAACAAAGACAGTCGGCCTTGGAAGGATTGAAAGTTGGAGATACAGTGACCGGAAGAATCAGTGGTGTGGTCAAATTTGGTATCTTTGTCGCTTTCAATGGTTTGGAAGGCTTGGTACATATTTCGGAGATTGCCTGGGGGCATGTCAAAAACCCCTTAGACTATGGTAAACTCGGTGAAAATATACAAGTGATGGTAATCGGAGTGGAAGGCGACAAGATTTCTCTTTCCATGAAGAGATTAACTGAAGATCCATGGTTGGAGGCCGCCAAGAATTATCAGATTGGAACTGTAGTGGAAGGTGAAATTAATCGACTTACTCCATTTGGAGCATTTATTAAACTCAGTGATGATATAAATGGCTTGATCCACGTGAGCGAAATTGCTGATGGTGATGTTACTGACCCCAGCACTTTACTGGCAGTTGGTGAGAAGGTTAAAGCTAAAGTTATCGCCATTGAACCGGATGAACATAGAGTTGGACTTTCAATTAAAGCCTTAAGTGAAAACATTGAAAAACCAAAGAAAGTTAAGAAAAAAGTAGATGCTGATGCTGAAGACGAGGTAGAGGTAGAGGCAAAAGAAAAGCCGGTGAAAAAAGTGGTTAAAAAGAAAACTACAGCAAAGAAAGAAGAAGAATAGAAGAATGTGAAATGATCAGAAAAAGCCTGTAGTCATAATCGACTTAGGCTTTTTCTGAATTGTCTGGATTTGGCTCTACTTGAACGCCAATATGACGTCCCGATGTGATTCTATAGCTGGGAGTCCCCCATTGCCCCGTATGATTAGGATGCCAAGCAACACGGAGGATTTTATCAGGATTTCCTGGTAAAATCTTTATTTCACCGATTCGAGCGGTAGGATTGGCGGAAGCTTTGACTTCTGCCAAATAGCGATCTGCAGCTTTTACATCAGCTGATGATACTTTGAACCCTTCTATTTTACCCGGAGCAGCAGTTTTGCTATTGGTATCAGCGATTTTAGCCTCTGGAGAGGTTGGTTGACCAATAATATTCTGAATTGTCTTGGCCATTTGCGCATAGCCTTTGGGCTTCATGTGTAATTTGTCGCCGGCAGCATATTGAGGTGCCAAAGCGGAGAGATCGTGATCATCAGCTAGTCCTCCTTCGGAAACCGACCTATGCAAAGGAATGATTTTAGTTGGGCCACCTGGTGTTCCGGCAATGGCAATCAATTGATCATTTACGGTTTGACGGATTTTCTCTTTCTCTTCATAGCCATTTCGGAGCGAATCTTTCCAGCCACTGGCTCCTTTGAAAGGACTTAAAGTACAACAATAAACCTTCATATTGAATTTGGCGGCCAATTCCCAAATTCTTTTCATATCTTCGAGAATTTGTTCCGCGCTGCGCCCACCAGCAATATCGTTAACACCACCATTCATTACTAAGGTTTCATGACGGTATTTCTCCAGTCGCCCTTGAGCTTCCAATTGCCTGAACTTTCCGAGTATTTGCGCTACAGACCAGCCACCAACCGCCTGCTGATCCAACTTAGTATACTCATTGGCCTTTAAGCGGCCTTGTGCGCCAGTCATCAAAGAATCTCCAAGTACCAATAATTTATTAAGATTTTCATTGTAGGCTTCTTTTGATTCAGGTGATGAATCTACTGGTGGATTTGCTGTTGTTGTAGCGGCTGGCGAATCTGTGGGTGTATCACTAGGTCCAGCGCTTGGAGATGCTCCGCCTCCCCCTCCACCGACACCTCCATGACCTGGCGAAGCACTAGGAGCACCCCCAAAACTCCCGCCTCCTACTGCTGGGCTTTGCTGTGGAGCCTGATCAACTTGTGGAGTAGGTTCAGGTGGGTTAAGAGCTTTGTCTAAATTTGCAGAAAAATTATCTGGATCATTATTAATAATTTGCTTAATTTGTAGCGCCCGAGGATCCTTATCTGCGACAGCCTGAGCATATTTACGCAAAAGAGCTTGGACTTTGGGGGCTTCTCCAGCGGAGGTCATATGTAAAATTTTCTCTGCACGAGGAAGTTTCAAACCTCTAGCTGCCAAATCTAAGCTTAAATCAGCCTGAAAGAGTTCGATATCACCGATCAGGGCCGACATGGTATTTACTTTCTTTCGATCGACCATAGTTTCACCTTCGGGTGTTTTCAGAGTAATAATTACTGTATTACCCAATTGATCTTTGCGCTTTTTTAATTCATCAACGAATTTACCATTATCAAATTTTTCCGGATCTTCTACATAATTAAATAAATAGGTAACGGGTTTAGTTGGATCGGGCTTTTCAGGCATGATCAGTTTTCCTTTGATATTGAAATCACCAAACTTAAATGGCTGCTCAATGGTCCCTTTAGCATGATCCACTTTTGCTTCTTTGCTATCAACTTTTAGACCAGATAGCTTTTTGGGGATTTCTGGAAGAGGGATATTTTCTCCAGGCTTATGTTTCACTTCAGCTAAAGCCTCATTTTTCCCTTTATTGATGGCACTAGATTTAGCCTTTTCATGCGCTTTTTCTGTAGCGCCCTTGGCAACTTTTTCGGCCTGTTTCCTATCCCCCTCAGATAATGAAGGGGGTTTTTCACCAGACATAAAAATTAAGCGAGACGGCTTGGAAATGCCTTTTTGTAAAGAATTCTGATCCATTATTGAGAGATTTGATTATTCTTTTGGCTAATAGCCCATTCTAAAAAATTTATCGGCTTTCCATTGATAAATTCTTGGTATTCACCATCGGAGGTCATAACTATTTGGATAGTTTCGCCCAAACATTGGAAATCTTTATGTACAGGCTGTCCTTTCATTTTGGGCAGTTCTGTTAAAGCCTCTTTAATCGCTTGCAGATATTGTTCTCTTTCCTGACTAATTGTAGAGACTTTTTTATCGATATCCTTCATCATCTCTAAGCGCTTGAGGTAACTTTCCTTGACTGTTTCACTGACGCCTTCCAGATTATCCTGCTCTTTATGCGAGAAACTTTCGATGTTACTGGAGCGCTGATCCCGATAAATGAGTCGATTAGTAAGTTTGGAAGAGCTTTCGAGGCATTTGGTTTGGTCTGTATCCATATTGCTGTAAAATCTTTTAAATCCTTATATTTTAGCATAATTTTTGACATTCTTCCAACTTGTCACTAAACTTGAATGGCTTTCGAATCGTAAACACCCGAAAAACGTGGTCAACTCCAAACAAAACGAAGTTTTACTTATTGATATTGCCCAGGAATGCTATGTTTCGGTGCGAGATATTCATTTTGCCGCTAAGGAAATGGGTTATGAACTGGCTCCAACAGCCAGGACAGTAGACGCCAAAACAGCCAAAGAACTGATTAGCTATTTTCAGCAGAAAGAAGAGGAAAGCAAGAAAGCTGAAAAGGCCAAACCTAAAGAAAAACCGAAAAAGACTCCAAAAAAGATTGATTTGGAGCTAAAAAAGGAAAAGTCGGCTCAAGAAACACCGAAGGAACAATCGCCAAAAGAAAAGCCGAAAAGAGAGCAGTTTATTATTTTTGAAAAACCAGAAAAGAAACAGGAGACTGCTCCTTTACCCTATTTGGAGGAAAAGAAACAAGCAAAAACCAAAGGTGTTTTTGAAAGAAAGGTTAAAAAGGACAAAAACAGATTGCCGAAACCGAAGGTTAAGCAAGATTCAACCATTTCTGATGAATTACTTGGCATCAAGGAAGATCGAGGTCCAAAAGATACGGCGGAGCTTTATGATGAAATGATTGCTGAAGAACGAGAGAGAGAGATTGTCCACAGCCAAAGAAAAAAGATGGCGGGAAAGGATTCACGTCCGCAAGTTAAACAAGCGCCGACGATCAGTAATACGCTCAAGTATGATCCTAATCGTGTAGTAGAAGTGCCGGAAACAATTTCGGTTAAAGAATTTGCTGAAAAAAGTGGCTTGGGTGCCGCGAAAATTATTGGGGAACTGATGAAAAATGGGATTCTGGCCAATATAAATCAACAGATCGATTTTGATACGGCTGCCATTATTGCTGAAGATCTGAGAGTAAAGATTAAGAAAAGACAATCGATCGCCTCTGCAGAAGATCTCTTTATGGGGAATCTGGAATCTTTGATGAAAGAACATGATACTTCAGTTTTGGAGCCTCGACCGCCGATTGTCGTGATTATGGGACATGTGGATCATGGTAAAACCAAATTATTGGATTATATTCGAAATGCCAATGTAATGGAGTCGGAATCCGGTGGAATTACTCAGCATATTGCTGCTTACCAAGCTGAAAAGAATGGTAAAAAAATCACCTTTCTGGATACACCGGGACATGAGGCTTTTACTGCGATGAGAGCGCGCGGAGCGCGCGTTACTGATATTGCTGTTTTGGTTGTGGCGGCTGATGAGGGAATCAAACCGCAGACTCTGGAAGCTTTGCAGCATGCTCGTGACGCCAAAGTGCCAATTATAGTGGCTATTACAAAAATAGATAAACCCAACGCGGACATAGAAAAGGTTAAGGGTGAATTGGCGGGAGTAGAACTTATCCCAGAAGAATGGGGTGGTTCGACAGTGATTGTTCCAGTATCCGCAGTTACCGGTAAAGGAATACAGGATCTGCTGGACATGATACTGTTGGTGGCTGACATGGGAAACATCAAAGCCAATCCACACCGCGAAGGAATTGGAACGGTGATTGAAGCCCATTTAAATCATAGTTTGGGACCTGTCGCGACAATTATTGTCAATACAGGAACGATTAAATTGATGGACAATATTGTTATCGGAGAAGGTTATGGCCGTGTCAAAGTGATGCTTGACCATTTGGGAAACAAGGTGAAGTTTGCCGGCCCTTCCACACCGGTTTTGATAGCCGGTCTGACAGAAAAGGCGGTTAGTGGTGATATTGTGCAAGTTGTCCCTGATGAAAGAACTGCCAGAATGAGAGCGATCACCATTAAGAACCTGCGTAAAGCGCAACAAAAAGAGCGTGGTGTTGGAGAAATTATTTCGGCGATCAGCTCCGGTCAGCTAAAGACTTTGAAAATTGTTTTGAAAGCGGATACAAATGGTAGTTTGGAGGCCTTGAAACATTCTATTGCGGAAATTAAACATGAAGATGTTGGAGTAAAGATAATTTTATCCGGTGTAGGAGATGTTACAGAATCAGACGTCATGATGGCGGCCGCCTCGGGAGCGATCGTGATGAGTTTTCGCGTTAAGGCCAATCAAAATGTAATGGCGGCCGCTGAAAGAGAAAATGTGGAAGTTATTCATTACGATATCATTTACAAATTATTGGATGATATTAAGAAGATTTTGAACGGTTTACTGGAGCCGGAATTCATCGAAAATATTATGGGTGAACTGGAGGTAAAGGCGATATTCTTTAGTAAGAAGAAGGAAATGATTATTGGCTGTCTAGTGAAATCCGGAATAGTCCAGAACAAGGTTAAATTGAGAGTAATGAGGAATGATGAAAACCTTGGTGAAGTAACTATCACTTCTCTACAGAAAAACATGGAGTCAGTTCACGAAGTAAGGGAAGGTGCGGAGTGTGGTCTGAAAGTTTCTGGTGGGATCAAGATTGAAGTAGGAGACTTGCTGATACCATACAAGATGGATAAGAAAATCAGAACACTTTAATTTGAATGAATGAATACAGACAGCCTGTTTGTTAAACATCAAATTCCAACACATACTGATCCACGAGGAAATTTAACGGTCTTTGACAGACTTGATGAAATTGTCGATTGGCAAATCAAAAGATCTTATTGGGTTACTGACACAAAGCTCTCAAGAGGTGGGCATTGCGTGAAAGGAGAAAGGAAGTTTTATATAATGGCTCAGGGCGAATGCCTGGCGAAGATATACGACGGTACAAATTGGCATGAAATCAGGCTAAACGGTCCTGGGGAGGCCTTAGAAATGAAGGCGGATCTGTGGAGAGAATTTGTTGATTTTAGTGAGCATTCAGTTATGTTTACTTTGTGCAACATGCATTATGACAAATCCAAATATATTTTGGATTTAAAAGAATATGAAAATTATCTAAAGGCCAATGTCTAGAAAAGTACTTATTACAGGTGGAGCAGGATTTATAGGATCAAATTACGCGTATTTTCATGCAGATAAATACGCCGACGATCAGATCGTGATTTTGGATAAATTAACTTATGCCGGTAATATGCCAAATGTTCAGAGCCTGGTTGATCTGGGAAAGGTTAGATTTGTGCAGGGAGATATCGGTGATAGTACGTTTGTGAATGAATTTTTCGCGGTGGAAAAATTCGATTTGGTGATCAATTTTGCGGCTGAAACTCATGTTGATCGGAGCATTCTGGGGCCGAGTGTTTTTGTACAGACAAATATTGTCGGTACTCATAATTTGCTTTTGGCTTCGAGAGAAAACAATGTTTCACGCTATCATCAAATTTCTACAGATGAGGTTTATGGAGATCTGGGGGATAATTCAACCGATTTTTTTACTGAAAGCACTCCCCTCGCCCCAAATTGCCCTTATGCTGCAACAAAAGCTTCTGCTGACTTGTTGGTCAGATCATATTTTGAAACTTATCAATTTCCAGTGACAATCAGCCGTTGTTCAAATAACTATGGGCCATATCAATTCCCGGAAAAACTAGTGCCTTTCTTTTTCAAATTAGCGGCAAAGGGAGAGCCTCTGCCTATTTATGGAGATGGTTTAAATGTACGAGACTGGCTGTATGTGTCAGATCATTGCCGAGCAATTGACCTGATTGTTTCCGGCAAAAATTATGGTGAAGTATACAATATCGGTGGACATAATGAAAAGAATAACTTACAAATTGCCAAATTGATTTTGAATTTCCTGGGAAAGCCAGAAGATAGTCTGAAGTTTGTGGAAGATCGTAAAGCACATGATCGCCGCTATGCCATAGATCCGGCCAAAATTGGTAAGGAACTGGGATGGCAGCCTTCGATTAAGTTTGAAGATGGTATCAAGATGACTTTTGAATGGTACAAAGCTAATCCGGAGTGGGTCAGGTCAACAGAATCACGCTTACAAAATTTTGTTCGAGAAAGAAAATCGACAGGATTAATGAGGGAAACCCCAGAAATGATTAAGACTGAAAAAGTTAAAAAATAATTTCATAAAATGGCTTCTAAAAAAAATATTACAGCGCGCAGCCAGGATTATTCTGAATGGTACCTGGATATAGTTCAGGCGGCTGAATTGGCAGAAAACTCTGATGTCCGCGGCTGTATGGTGATCAAACCGTACGGTTACAGCATCTGGGAGATTTTTCAAAAAATTCTGGATAAAATGATCAAAGAAACTGGTCACAAAAATGCTTATTTCCCACTATTTATTCCGAAATCCTTTTTGACCAAAGAAGCTGAACATGTGGATGGTTTTGCCAAAGAATGTGCTGTAGTGACTCATCACCGTCTAATGGCTTCTCCCGAAGGAATTGTGGTTGATCCGGAAGCGAAATTGGCGGAAGAATTGATTGTGCGACCGACTTCTGAAACAATAATGTATGCAACTTTCAGCAGATGGATAAACTCCTGGAGAGATCTGCCACTGATGATCAATCAATGGTGTAATGTCGTCCGTTGGGAAATGCGAACCAGGCCTTTTTTGCGGACTACTGAGTTTCTTTGGCAGGAAGGACACACCTGTCATGCCAGTTTTGACGAAGCAGAAATTGAAGCAAAAAAGATGCTCGGTAAATATGAAGAATTTTGTACAAATTATTTGGCTACTCCGGTCATACCAGGCCAAAAATCGGAAAGCGAAAAATTCGCCGGAGCTCTGTACACTTACTGTATCGAAGCAATGATGCAGGACGGAAAGGCTCTCCAGGCCGGAACTGCGCATAATTTGGGCCAGAATTTTGCCAGGGCTTTTGATGTTAAATACACTTCCAAAGAAGGTAAACAGGAATATGTCTGGCAAACCAGTTGGGGTGTCAGCACAAGACTGATAGGCCAATTGATAATGACACATAGTGATGACAAGGGATTGGTTTTACCACCGAAGGTCGCTCCGATTAAAGTAATTGTGGTGCCTATCTGGAAAGATGAATCCAGTAAGGAAAAAGTCCTGGAATTCTGCCAGAAGGTGGTTGAAGATTTAAGCAAAGAAATTGAAAATGTGGAACTGGATGCCAGAGAACACTTGACCATGGGCGAAAAGTTTTTTGAATGGGAAAAGAAAGGAGTGCCGGTGAGGATTGAAATAGGGCCCCGTGATCTGGAAGCTGGTAGTGCCGTGGTGGCCAGGCGTGATACATCGGAAAAACAACCGATTGAAATTGCAAAACTTAGTGTAACAGTAAAGGATTTGTTGGAATCAATTCAAAATGATTTATTAGCCAAAGCTCAGAAATTACTCCGAGAAAATAGCCATTTCGTCGATAATTATGAGGATTTCAAAAAACAGTTAAAGCAGGAAATTCCCGGGTTTATCTATGCTCCCTGGTGTGAAGATGCTGAATGTGAATCAAAAATTAAAGAAGAGACTAAAGCCTCTACCAGATGCTTTCCCTTTGACGGGAAAGCAGAAGAAGGCCAATGTATACGCTGTGGGAAGCCTTCGAAAAGAAAGATTATATTTGCCAAAGCTTATTAAAATGATTGATTCCAAGAGTCGTTATTTAATATTGGGGAAAAATGGAATGCTGGGGATGGACTTGCAGACAGTCTTTCGTGACCGAGATTTTGTGGCTTTAGGACATGATGACTTGGATATTACCAATAAAGAGGCTTTGAAAACCGAAATCATGAATTCCAGACCGGATGTGATTATCAATGCAGTTGCCTACAAAGATGTAAACAAGGCTGAGCAAGAAGAAGATTTAGCCAATTTGATTAATGGGAAAGCAGTCGGAGAATTAGCTAGAATCTGTCGGGATTTTGGGATTACTCTGGTACATTTCAGTACCGATTATGTTTTCGATGGGGAGAATAGAGATGGATATAATGAAGAGGCTCAACCAGCTCCGATCAACGCCTATGGTAGAAGCAAACTACTGGGAGAAGGATTATTGACAGATGCGATGGAAGCGGAATTTGATGGTTTAGAGGCAGAAGAAGGGAAGTTTTTTATCATCCGAACCTCATATTTGTTTGGAAAATATGGGACAAATTTACTATCCAAATTGCTGGATAAGGCAGAAAACGGTGAGACATTTAAGGTAATAGATGATCAATGGGCCAAACCGACTTATACTTTGGATTTAGCGGAGCAAGTAAAATGGTTACTGGAATCAAATGAATACGAATCTGGGATTTATCATATTACTAATGCTGGTGCGACTAATTGGTATGAACTGGCGAAAACTTTGATCAGGGACGCTGAGATGGACCCTGAATTGGTACAACCATGTTCAATGAAAGACTGGGAGGCGCTAGCTGCAAGGCCTCAATACTCGGTGCTTTTGAATACAAAACTACCTGAATTACGACACTGGAAGGATGCTTTGAAAGATTTTCTAGGGTAAGTCAAGGATATCTAATGTTTTGGCTACACAGTGCCTTGCCAAGGTCTGGTTATGTGGTAGCCTTGGAGGGATTAATTTATCTTATGAAAGGAATTGTCCTAGCCGGTGGGACCGGTAGCAGATTGCACCCAATCACTTTGGCCATCAGTAAACAATTGATGCCGATTTATGATAAGCCGATGATTTACTATCCGATTGCGACTTTAATGGCGGCGGGAATTAGAGATATCCTGATTATTACCACTTCACAGGAACAGTGGGCTTTTAAGAATTTGTTGGGCGATGGTGCAGCGTTGGGCTGTAACTTCAGTTATGAAGTACAACCGGAACCGAGAGGTTTGGCTGAGGCGTTTGTAATTGGTGAAAAATTTATTGGTAAAGAAAAAGTTTGTTTGATTCTCGGTGACAATATTTTTTATGGAGCAGGAATTGATGAATTATTGCAGGATTCTCATGACCCGGATGGAGGAATCGTTTTCGCTTATCATGTTAATGATCCGGAGCGCTATGGTGTGGTAGAATTTGACGCTGATCAGAAAGCAGTTTCGATTGAGGAAAAACCTCTGAAGGCCCGCTCAAATTTCGCCATTCCGGGATTGTATTTCTATGACAATGAGGTGATTGAAATCGCTAAAAACCTGCAGCCGAGTGCTAGATTGGAATATGAAATTACCGACGTGAGTGCGGAATATTTAAATCGGGGAAAATTGAAAGTACAGATTTTAGATAGAGGTGTGGCTTGGTTGGATACAGGCACTTTTGAATCAATGATGCAGGCCAGTAATTTTGTGGAAGCAATTGAAAAAAGACAAGGTGTAAAAATTGGCTGTATCGAGGAAGTGGCTTATAATCAAGGATATATTAGTGCCGAGCAACTGGAAAAATTGGCAAACAAATTTACCAAAAGCGGTTATGGGATATATCTTTTGAATCTATTGAAACAAGAAAAGGATAGAAACAAATATTTGGGTGAAAGGGAGGCGGCCGGACTGAAGAGAGAATTGGATAAAAAGATAGAGATCGAGATTAAGAAATAAATTCATAAAAAAATAGCGCTCAATAAAAATTGAAGCGTGTGGTTTAATGTGAGAAGAAATCCATTGGAATTTACTAATCGATTGCTAGTGAGCACCCACCCTGGAAGCCCAAAAGCTTCCAGGGTGGGTATTTGTCGGTAATCATTGCGCCTTACTTGGCAACCATGACTACAAACAGGCGTCCGCAGAATGCACCGTCGACGGTGGCGCTGGCTCCAATCCCGTTATCTTTGACGATTTCCGGAGGAAGAGCTCCAACCTTCGAAGCCAGACCACATGAAGAACCGGTCTGGCAATCGAAGATGTCGATCAGCATACTACCAAACTCTGCCGAGTAGTAGTCGCTGGCCGTGGGAGCGGCGCCACCATGCAACTTCATCCAAACCTCCTCCGACAGCTCGGTGGAGAGGTAGTAAAAGTGCACAGGAGCGCTCGCTGCGTAGAGAATCGAACCCGAATTACTGACAGTAGCGACCTTGATGGGGCCACAATCGTGAGTGTCGGGGGTAGTCAGGTAGACGAGCCTGCCTTGCTGGCCACCCCGTTCACCTTGAGTGTCGACGAAGCCCTTTCCGCTGATGCTCTGCTCATGATGATCACTGCCGCGATACAATACGGACAGACTACTGCTGCCCATGCAGCCGTCGTAGGACCGGAGATCCCACCAGGATGGAACAGCTTGGCAATCTGCCGTGCCGTCACCGCCGCCGTAGTCTCCATCTTCGTCTTCACCGGCCACACCTCCATTTTCTGGAGGAGGAGTAATGTTGACGCTACCACCGCTACCACCTACTCCGTCCGGAGGACAGTAAGTTTCACTGCAGCCGGGTTCATAGTATTGGCCATCGCCTTCACAACCGGTGATAAAGCCGGTGATGGCGAGGGCCGAGATGGTCAGAAGGATTGTACTGAGATGATTGGTCATGGTGGTCTCCGAGTTGTTGGGGTTTTCTTTATATTGCCACCACTGAAGGTTGGCTTGAATCGATGCACAAGTTGTGCTGAACAGGAAAAGAGAGCTGCTCTAAAGACTCTTAATTTCTCTTTGGAGCAAGTCTCTTTTCCTGTTTCTTTAGTTAATTCCAATGGATTTTCAAGGATTCTGCTGAAAACCTGTAATTTATTAAGTTTAAAGCAAGACTATGTTATACAATACATTATTTGTTTTGTAAAGTGTTTTATTGGAATTCTTTTGAACGGGTGGAAATACTCGGGCAAAAGGAAAAGGCCTCGACAGCATTGTCGAGGCCTTATTCCCCTTTTCCTGAGTTAGACGCCCTCTTGTGGAGAATGTCCGGCTACTTGGTTAGGGGTTTTAGTGCTTTATGTCACACGCTTGCGCGTGCGATTCGGCACTAGTTTTGGGAGAAAGTTGGGGCGAATCCTGCTGGACTCAGCCCCTGGTGTGGCTACGAGGATGACTTGCTCAGGGGCACTTCGGGGGCATCTCGAGGATGCGCCACTTCGAGCCACTGAAGCTCTCGCTGTCGCCGTCGCCGTTGGCAACGATCTTGACGAGAGCGAACAAGTCGCCGGGTACGTAGCTGTTGATGGTGGAGGGGCAGAACGCTGAGCCCTTGCGCCAGCACTCCCAGTCGATGCGGAGTGCCGAGAGATAAGCAGCCGACTTGCGGTCACCGATCACTCCAGCGTTGCAACTTGCAGGATTCGGCGGATTAATGCCGAGTTGCCTACAGAACAAGCTATCAATCAGGGGCATAGGATCCCCTCCACCTCCCGTGTAAGGCGTCCAGACATTCATCTGCGCGCCGACCGTAGAAGTGGTGATCGATAGACCGTTCCCTGCCGCGATGGACAGCAGCTGCAGGTTGGTGAAGGTCCCCAAGCTCAAGGGATTGGATGAGTTGATGCTCGCCTCACCCTTGAGCAAGGTGGTCAACGAGCTGCTGCCCGTGACCATGATGTTGGCGCTTGTCACCGGTGTGCAGGTTGCCCCACCCCCGGATCCGCCACTGCCGCCAGTTCCTCCAGATCCGCCACTGCCACCTCCATTTGTACAAGGAAGGTCGTCGACAGCGCCGTTGCAGTTGTCGTCCAATCCATTTGAGCAGATTTCTCCACTCGGATTGGGCCCCCCAGCTACGGCACTGCACATCAGACCGTCACCGGCTTGATTGCAGATCTTTTGTCCGTTGCGTGAACAGACGCCGGTCCCCATACTGCAGCTTGCGCCGAGCTGAGGGTCGGTGATGCAGTTGTAAACTCCACCACTGCCGCCGTCTCCACCTTGACCTCCGCCACTGTTACCACCCGTGCCCCCGTTACCACAGTTGGTATCGGTGCACTGACAGACCAGTCCGGTGCCGTTGGCATTGCAGACCTGGACGCCGATGTGACCGTTGGAGGTTGTGCAGGGACTGTATAGGCCAGGGTCTTCGTGGCAGTTGTAACCACCATTACCACCTTGACCACCACCGCCGTCACCGCCCGTACCGCCACCCCCGTTGGGGTAGCAATAGAGGCCGGTGCCGTTAGCGTTACAGCCCCACTCCCCAGGTTTTCCCTGTGGAGTGACGCACTCGGTTCCATTATTGGGATCGTCATGGCAGTTGTAGCTGCCGGTGCCGCCGGTGTTGCCGGTACCACTTGCGCCGCCATCACCACCCGTGCCTCCATTCCCATCAGCACAGCGAAGACCGTTGGGCGTACATACCCAGGTACCGTTGCTGCCGTCAGGAAGATCGCAGGTTTGGCCGATGTTGGGGTCGTTGGAACAGTTACTGTTGCCAGAGCCGCCAGTGGAGCCAGGAAGGTTGTCACACTCCGGATCTCCGCTGACGAGGCAGGCTTCTGTCGTCGGCATGCTGTCGCAGGCCGAGATGATGAGAACGACGATGGCCATAGCCACCATCCAGAAAAAATTGTGCTTTTTCATGGTTCGTATCCTTGCCCATCGGGCTTTTTAGACCCGATGGACCGGGTCCGAATCAGGTTTCCCGGGGATCCGGGTAGTTACTGAGCATAAGCGGTAAAGCTTCTGCATTTCACTACCCGGTCCACCGGGAAACAGTTCAGAGGATCGCCCCGACGTTGAACGTGAGCGGTACGTCGATCCAGTGGCCTTCTCGCAAAACGAGAGCACCGTTGGTGTCGCGCATCGCCCCGCGAGCGACGGGGAGTTCCGAGATATTACCCTCGATGCCGATCGAAGGCCCAACCAGGAAATGGTCGGCGATGATGAAGTTGGCTTCCAGTCTGGCTTTGTAACCGAACGCCGCGTGGGTGTCCGATTCGCCGGAGTAGAGGGTCCGATCGGGGAGTTGGCTGATGGGGATGGTATCCCACACCGAGACCAACACACCGGGCGAAGCCCAGAAGCGAAACTCGAACCAGCTCGTCGGCATGAGTGAACCTCCGACTTTTGGTCCCACGAAGTAGCTCTTCCCGTCCGTGAAGGCGTTGAAGCCATTCGCGGGGAGGTTGGGAGCGTAGGTCGTGGGAACCTGCCGGAACTTCATGTCGAAGGTCACGCCCAAGTCCAACTTGAAGCTGGATTTCTTGGGTGTGACGAAGGCATCGATGTCCAAGCCCCAGCCCTGACGGGCGTCGGGCTTGGCACCGGACGGTTCGGCCTGCCCATCCCCGAACGAGTCGAGGTCGAGCTGATAGTTGGCCGTCACGGAAACGATGCGACGCTCCCAGGCGCCGTAGTCGCTTCCATTACCTTCCATTGCCGTCTCCGCCATATCCTTTACCTCCCGGACGTCGGCCTGGCTCGCCGGAGCATCGGTCGGTTGAACAGTGACAGCGATGGAATCGCTACCACTATCACCGTTCCAAGAGAGATTGTAGGTCGCACTGGTGGAAGCCACCGGTACGATCCACTCCCTGCCCTTGGGCATCTCGTAGCCCGAAGACGAATCCCCGGGTTTATCGACGCCGATCTCCGTTCCGGAGCCGAGCGAGTCGGAGGAATAGTTTCCTACCGGCCCGATCGACTCGAGGTCGCCAGACGCGTTGTAGCTCTGGTCACGCTTGCAGATGAGCCGCAAGGTAACCGTAGAGCCCACTTGTGCTGAGATAGTGACGCTTTTGGCGCCACCCGAAACAGTACCTCCATTGACGGAAGCACCGGGAGTCGACGGTGCGGCAAACTCGCAGTTTGCCATGCCGTGACTCGACTTGTAACGCCAACCGGGCGCCGCGGAGGCAATCGACGCAAACAGCATGAAGCTGCAAGCGAAGACTACCAGGGTGAGGATCTTTGCGTATACCTTCATGGTAGACCTCGCTGGTGTTGGGGTTGAAGAGAGAAACTTACTTAGAATTGGCAGGATGCCGACTCTATTAAAGTATTTGGCAGCCACCCAATTATGAGTGTTGCCGTTTAGAACCAAAACATAGTGCCGTAAAGCACCTGAAGGAAGCTAAAGCTTCGCTAGGTTGAAGATATATCCAGTTCCCATTACTTGAATGAGTACCAAAAATAGCTAAAGCCATAGTAAAGCAACCAGCCTCTTTTCAGGTGCTAAACGGTCATTTGCCCTTATTTCAAGGTACAAAGCCTTGTCCGCTAGAAATGTTCAGAAGAATGACAAGACTGAATTAAACTACATTTTTAATATTTAGTCAAATCTTTTTACTTAAAAATGCTAAATTGCTTAATCAAGTTGTGAAATTCCGTTAAAGTCCAATCATTACAATTAAATTGATAATGAAAGCAGACAAAAGACATATTTTGATTTGCGGTAACTACGGAGCCACTAATTGGGGTGATGAGGCTATCTTGGCTGGATTAATTAATTTAATTAAATCTACCCAAAAAAGCGCAAATATTACAGTGATGAGCGCTACTCCAACAGAAACCACGAAAGCTCATAGAGTTAATGCTATTTGGCATTTTCCAGCCGGATTTAATTCATTTTTCAAATATTGGTTCACCCCTACTGGCTGGCAGAGTTTATTTGCCGTCACTAATTGTGATCTGGTACTGCTGGGCGGAGGAGGCTTATTTAATGATGAAAGACCACGGGCTGTGTGGATTTGGTTTGTGCAATTTTGGTGGTTTACTTTACTGGGGAAAAGAGTTTTTTGTATTGCTCAAAGTGTGGGCCCAGTGAGGGGAAGACTGGCCAAGATGATGACAAAATTTGTTTTTAAACGGGCCGTGGCAATTACTGTCCGGGATAACCAATCAAAGAGGCTTTTGAGGGAATGGGGCGTTTACGATGTAAAAGTTCTAGCGGATCCGGCTTTTGCAGTAGGTTATGACGGCGAAAAAGCTTTAAATCGAGAGAAAAGAGTAACATTAACCGCCAGAAATTGGCTTGGGAACACAGAAGATTCAAATCGATTGCTGGCTGAAGTGATTGATTGGCTGTATGAAAAGAAAGGTTTGAAAGTAGCGTTCATACCATTTCAAACGGCTTATGAGAATGATTTGGATCGCTTTAAGCAAATAGCACACTTGGTTGAAAACAAGGCCGCTTTGGAATTATTGGAAGCAGAAGATTATCCACAAGCCATGGAGATGATCGGGCGAAGTGAATTGGTAATCGGGATGAGACTGCATTCAATTATTTTTGCCGTACTAACTCAGACTCCATTTTTAGCAATTTCTTATAGCAAGAAAGTAAAGGACTTTGTGGAGACGATTGCTTTGAGTGAATATTGTCTAGACTACAAAAAGCTGGAATTACAGGCAGTTCAACGGTTGATTGAAAATGCTTTAGAAGAAAGAAAATCAATAGAACAGAAACTGGAAAAGGCAAAGTTGCTGGGTACCTATAAATTCTTTGAACATGAAGCAATGATCAAAGATTTGTTGGAGAGTTTTTAAGAGCGCTATGATTGACATTTTCACGTTATCTTGTATGATTCCGATGTATTAGGCAGCTCTATAATCCAGCATTGCCGGATAGGATAAAACAATAAGGCTGACCTAAGCGAATTTCGAAATATAGTGTGTTTCCCAGAAAAAGGAGAATCTCAAATGATGAACTCGAACTCTTTGATCCCTCTGTTTGTAGTCGCAATCTCCATCGCTATGGCGGGGTGCGCGGAAAGGGCAGAGCCGAAAACCGCGGTGGACTACAATGCGTCTGGCGCTGCCTCGACACCTGCGCAACCGCAAAAGAACGCCTCCACAGCTGAAACGACGGCCCCCAGGCCTTCCCCTCCTCCGACTGAACCGCCCTCGGTCAAATATCAGGGTGTCGAATGCGAGTACAACGGAGAAACGGTTCGTCTGAGCGGTGGTGAAACTTTCACCATCAAAAAGGAACAACAGTTCTACTGTTACTCCTTGGCGGCGGCTGTCGACTGTAGCAATGTCTCGGTTTCCGGGATGAGTCTCGGTTCGAAAGCCGGGATCTGCCAAATCGGCTTTCTGCCAATCGAGCAGAAGATCAGCGGCACCCGTGAAGTCAGTATCAACATCGCCGGCGCAAAGATCAGCTTCAAGATCCAAGTGAGTGGAGGTAGTTACAAAACCGCCTCCTTCAGAGACGAGCAGCGCTAAGCGACGGATGAAGTCGTGGAGTAAGCTGACCCCGGACAAGCGAGCTTCTTCGGCGCTCGCTTGTCCGGGGCGACACCAAATTGATCAGTATTTCTGGTTGAAACACACTATTTCCCTCAATCTTTCAATCTACGCATTCGGGAATCAGACTGGTTTGCAAAAGCATTTGCACTGGCCGATAACTATGACGGTGAATTTCACAGGGCCCGTATTGCTTTAAGAGTTTTCTGTGTAAAGAAGTACCATAGCCTTTGTGCTCCTCAAATCTATAGTGGGGATACTTTTCAGCCAATTTGACCATCAGCCGGTCGCGAGTAACTTTGGCGATAATCGAGGCGCAAGAAATGGCTCGAATGGCTAAATCACCTTTGATGAAGGATTTAAAGGGAATGTCCAAAATCGAAGCTTTATCAATTTTGTCTTTCCCATCTATTAAGACCAAATCCGGTTTGATAGGCAGGTTTTCCAAAGCCCGACGAAAAGCCAAGCGATTGGCTTTGGCCAATCCAAGTTTGTCTATTTCATGCGCTTCCGTAAGGCCGATTCCATATTGTCCGGCCAATACCAGCTGCTCGTAAGCGGTTTCACGTTGAGCTTCATTCAGTTTTTTGGAATCGGTAATTTTTACACCGATTACGGATTTTATTTCAACATAGGCACAAGCAACAATAGGCCCGGCCCAAGGGCCACGACCTACCTCATCCAGACCAGCTATAATGACTTTATCGGAAAGTCCTGTGCTGTATTCTGATACTGTTTTTTTCTGAGCCAATTCCGATTAGATGATTGGATTTAACTTTGGGCTTCTTGTTCCGGAATTTCTGTAGTTTTATCGATGGTTTCCAGAACGGTTTCCGGAATAGTTTCGGCGGGGGTTTCAGTCACCGGTTGATCTGTTTTTGGTTCCAGCACCTCTTCAGCTGTTACTTTCGATGATATTGCGATTTTGTGGTTGCCGGTACTGACCATTGTTTCCTTTAATCTAGCCGCCTTACCGCTGACATTTCTCATATAATACAGTTTTGATCGACGGACTTTACCAATTTTGATAACTTCAATTTTGGCGAGATTAGGTGAGTTTATAGGGAAAATCTTCTCTACACCGATCCCCTCCACCATTTTTCTAACTGTCATTGTACGGCTGGCTCCCTGACCATGGTTGATGGCAATCACCAAGCCTTCATAGAGCTGAATTCTTTCCTTTTCACCTTCCTTGATTTTCTGATGTACTCTGACCGTATAGCCAGCCCTGATTTCAGGGACATCTGACCTGATATGTTTTTTTTCGATCTGTTGGACGATAAGATGAGTCATATAGAAAGTCGTGAGCAAAGTTTTATTGCCGTGCAATATTAGGTAAAGCAAAAGCAAATTGCAAGCTATTTTTGAGTAAAGTTAATTGGTGTCTGCGGCCAGATTATTGATCGTGACCAAATTATCGGAGCTATCCAATAAATCTGACAAAAACTTATCGTTACATTTACGCCGATAAATGTAATCGTCTTTGCTCATCACACTGAAGCGGATCGGGCGTGACGTATCCAGTTCATTATTGAGGTATTCTTCTAATTTTTCCTTATCGATGTTACCGACTATCAATAAATCAATTAGTGAATCTTTGTTGACAAACAATCCGGAGAAAACCATGACATCGATTTCCCCAAAGGAAGCTACACGTCTGGTAATTTCATCTTTATTACTGATTCCTTTAACTACTATCGACTTAAGTTCGTTGAAAAGCAGAAAATTTTTGTTCACTATGTAATATTTCTTACGATTCTTTTCTTTGGAGCGCAGTAAGCCCATTTTTTTTAAATTATCCAGCTCCCGACGGATCGAGTTTATCTGCTCATCGAGTTCTCTGGTTAATTGACGTATAAAAAATTCCTGCTCCGGGTTCAGTAAGAAGATAGTCAGTAGTTTCACCCTGGTTGTAGAGGTAAACAGGCGTTTTAACATTAATGTAGTTGTTCACAACTTTTATTCAACTGCGGTCAATGTATAATTTTTTAAGTCAAAGAGCAAGCAGAAGGTATTTTGTGAAGAATGAAAAGGCCCGCCTAAATTAGGCGGGCCGATAATTTAAGTCGATCTGTCGAATTCTACCAGTTATCTCCTCCGGGAGCTTCCTCCTCCTTGGTTGAACTAATTAAGCTCGTCATTAACATGGTACTGAGGACACCGGTGATAAATCCCAGTGCAGTCACTATTACTACTGCGGCGGAGGCACTATCGGTTTGTGTAAACTGGTAAAACAATATCCACAGGCCATCGACCGTGTTGGAAAGATTTTGAAAGAAAATAATCAGGACTACGACGAACAGGAAGATAGTTGCAGATATTAAAAAGGTTTTCATGAGTGATTAGATTATTTTTTGATGAAGAAGTTGATTAACTTTTCCATTTTGATTTTGTTTCGCAGTCGACTTTTCAAAAGATCCAATTCTTCGGTTTTAGGCTCATAATTCATGGTGGCAAGCACTTTCAATTCATCCTCCATGGATTTGTCCAGTTCCTGATCACTGACATCAATCTTTTCCAATTTAAAGATCTCTTGAATTCCAAAGCGTAATTTTAATCTTTTCTCTGCTTCAGGATGTTTTTCTTCATGGAGAGCTTGTTCGTCTTTGCCGGTGGCTTTGAGGTAATCTGCCCAAGGAATTCCCCTTTTATCTAAATTCTGCTTTTGCTCATCCAGGATATAATGAACCTCTTCCTCTACCAAAGTGGCCGGCAATTCTACTTCTGTTTTGGCTTCAATTTTCTCTAAAAGCTGCCCCTCCAAGCGATTTTCTTCATCCATTTCCCGTTGCTTTTGCAAATTACTTTTTACTTCGGCTCGAAATTGCTCTTCTGACATTTCTTTACCGGTAATTTTCTTGATCAATTCAGTGTCCAGGGCCGGTATATTGCGGGCTTCAATGCGATTGACCTTAACCTTAAATTTCACAGCCTTATTTTGGAAGGGCTTGTGAAAGTAGTCAGCGGGGAAAGTCAGAGTGAATTCCTTTTCCTCATTGATGTTCAAACCAATTAAATTTTCTTCGAAGCCAGGGATAAAAGACTTTTCACCCAAAATTAAAGGGTGATTTTTACTGGAGGTTCCATCGAGAGGAGCCCCTCCTTCATCAAAGCCATTGAAGTCGATTTCAACTCGATCACCCGATTGCGCTGGTCGAGTAACATCCGCATAAGTGGCGTGATAAGTCCGAAAACGTTCAACCTCGTCGGTGACTAACTGATCATTCAGGACAACGGCTTGACGTTCCAATTTGATGCTCTGATAATCCTTTACTTTCACCTCCGGGTAAATCGGGACAATAGCTTCGTATTTGAGAGGCTTATCGGTCAGAACATTGACTTTAGGACGGGCAATCGGCTCGATTTTTTCCTGCTGAATGGCGTCTACATAAGTGGGTGCAATAGCCATATCAATGGTGTGGGACAGCAGATATTCCGGGTCGAGCTGTTCTTTGGCCACTTCCAGGGGCACTTTGCCTGGACGAAACCCTTTAACGTTAATTTGTTTGGCTAATTTTTCCAAAGCCAATTGCGCATATTTCTCCATCTCCAACTCGGACAATTCGACGGTCAATTTAATTTCGGACTTTTTTGCTTTTTCTGAAGTAATATTCATGTTTCCGGGGATTATACTAGATAAAGATTTGCGACAAGAAGTCTTGGCCATCTTAACTCAGGATTATCCTGGAGGAAAGTCTTTATTTAAAAGGCAAAAAATGTTATAATTGAGAGATTTAATAAAGCCCTATGTCACAGGTACCAGCATTTGGGAAATTACCGCGTAAACACACCGTCCATACCGGTGCCGAAGAGCAAGCAGAGCGGGCACTACGTCGCGTGGAGGATGAAAATCGTCAGTTTTATGAAGAAAGCCAGGAGGTTGCTCGAAACATTTCGATGTTGCAATTAGGTGTGCAGGATGAGGTGGGTAGATTGATAAGCCAAGGGGTGGTCGGTCCAATGGGCGAAAACGCTACACTGACAAGATTGAAAGAAGAAAAAATTCAAAGTTCCTTGTACAGAGCCGTACAAGGTAATGAAATCTATGATACTCAAAACGGTGAAGACAGCCGAAACTATGAGGGATCGGTCAATGCTGAACATTTAGCCAAAGGACGAGGCAGACGAAAGATCGCTCAGATGAAAAGAGTTGGCCAGGGCCTAAAGGCAATGCTGGGTGGCAGTAATTTTGTGGAAAACCAGGTTAATGAGCGTTTTGGGAAAAATAAAAATGTTGAGACGCGGCGAGTATTTGTGGCGAACAGAATGAGGCCTTTTTTGGAGCAATTGTTTCATAATTCACCACAAAGTCTTAATGATCTCTATCAGGTGGTCGGCCTAACTCCCAATCCTCCTAATTTACAGAATCAGATCGGTGATTTTTGCCGGGTAATGTCAGAAGCCCAAGTGAGTCAACTGAGGAGATGGCGTGAATGGTGCTTGACCCAGGGAATACCACTTTATGCAGATGAGGCCTTTAGAGACTTGCTATTACTGGCTAACGTTGAACAAGAAAATACTGTAGAAAGTGGGTTGGATGCCGTCAATGATCATCAGGAACTGAGAAGATTCTGGAATTCACTTAGGATTGGCCCGAGTGCTACAACAGAAAGTGAAGCGGTCACTAATGAAATCACAAATTTGCTGGAGGCAAATTCACTTTTCCCTTTGGAAAATAGTGTTGATGGCAAAGGACTGCTCGCTGAATTGAGGGTCAGGATGCAAACAACGCCGGCGGCTGATGTTTTGGCGGATTTACAAAGAATCAGGAATCTGGAAGCTCCGACTATACCTCTAACTCCGGCACAAAGTCAGGTAATCGATTCATGCAAAGCGGAGTGTGCTCCGCTGATTGCCGAAACGCTGGCACTAGCTACTAAAATAAATAAATTAAGTGGAATTATTCGACAGGTGGATGTGGAAATTCAAACGAGTCAAACTGCACAAACTCAGGAAAAAGCTAATTTGGTAACCTTGAAGAATTCCAGGAGAACCGGCTGGGAAAGTCAGAGAAATCATTTGGTAAATACTATAATCCCGGATTTGGAAGCCCAAATTGCCAATGAACAGAATAATTTAATAAATGCTCCTCACCAAGGAGCAGCCAATCAGATTCAAAAGAGGATTGATAATGTGAGAAGACAAAGAGATGCTCGGCTGCTGGAAGTGACCAAGCTGGAACAACAATTGTTTGATCTGAATCTAAATGACCTGAACTCGACCAGGCTCGCAAAACTGGATGCAGAAATTGCCACTTACAAGCAAACTAAAGCTGAGACGCAGGCAGAACTGCAAACTACTATTGAGAAAGTCAGAGAAAATGGCCAAAAGATCGCGGGGATTTTGAATACTGCCGAAGTGCTGGGACATGTTAATAGCCAAGTTTATCCTAACTTTAATAATAACAACCCGGCAACAATCTTTGAACTGATCATTAATGCTCCCGATTTGGCCGTTCATCATCAGGCTGTTTTTGATGGGCTACTCGCATTGAGCAGAACAGTAAACAGTGATTTACCGAGTTTGCTTCAAAAAAGAGAAAAAATGACTCCTTTTGTTTTACTGCAAAGGTGGATGCGCCTGGATTACATGAGGTCTGAGGGATTGGAGTTAAACTTGTATAATGAAGAAGCCAATCATTACGCCAACCTAAAGGCTGCTCTTCGAATCGAGGACATCAAGAGTATCGATCGTAAACGGACTGCCAATGCCAAGGCCGCTGAACTTTTGAATAAAGGCTTAGCTGGCAGAGGTTTTGATAAATTGAAATTAGCGGTAGCGAAGGGCCAAGACTTGGTCGGACTGGAACCATTTAATATTAAAGGACAAACCGCGGACCGTTTAGTCGAACAAATAATTAATTCACGACCGGAGTTTGCCGTATTTAAAGGAATCAACAAGTTTTCGACCGTTCGTGATTTGAGAGATATTCTCAATCGGACCGGACAGGAAGTAAAAATGGAAACCATTGAAAAATTTGCTGAAACTCTGGAAGAAGCTGTTTCCAAATATAAGAAAATTCCTCCTACTTTGGAAAAAGGCTTAAATCCGGAAGATTGGGATTTGGAAAATACCGTCACTGTATTGAAAAAATTGAGAATCGAGATGTGGAGCCGTAAAAGCTTGGAAAAAGTGGAAAAGAGTGGGGCAAATGATCGAGAAAAGGCTTTAATCAGTTTACTGAAAGGGGCTAGACAAGAAGACCAAAAAATCTCTGCCGAAATAAGAGCTGAAGTAAAGGATCCGGATGCAATTTGGCGAAAATACCTGGTGAAAGATGAATTGAAAGCAATGCTGGATAAAGAAGGATTGGAAGCCTGGAATAAAATCAAGACTTCTGGAATCGAGTTTAAGCGCAAAAGGATCGGCAAATTGGAAACTGAAATAAATGCTCTGGCGGATGGTAGTCCGAAGAAAGACAAATTGAGCAAAGATATGGAAAATTTAAAGGCGGAAATTGATGTTCAAGAAAGACAAATTGACGAGGCTAAAGATTTATATGAACGCGTTGATGAAGCAAGAACCTATATAAGAGAAAATAAATTGAGCAGAAAAGAAAAGCGGGAATATCTGAAAGAAATGGGGCTGACTCAAGTTTATGATAAAATGTCGACCAACTTTCGGATGCAGAGAGCCTGGCATTATAGCAAAAAAGGGGCTGCAGGAATGTGGAAAGGCACCAAACAGGTTTGGAACTGGAGTCGCAGGAAGTTTCTCAATACCGACACTGCAAAAAAAGGTTTCAGTTTAGGCAGGATGGCCGCCACTCCCCTCACCTGGCCGATCGGTAAAGCCTGGAAATTTGGGACTTGGCCGATTCGTCTGACTGGACGGGCTTTGAAACGAAGCACCCAAATGCCGAAGAGATTCCTAGGCATATTCAGTAAGAAAATGTTGAGAAGCTATTTGCGGGATAGAGCGATTGAAATTGAAACCAAGATAGTTAGAATTTCTGAAAAACAGGCTAAATTGTTGGCAAAAATGCCTAATGTCCCTTATGGCTGGGATAGAAACCGCTTGCAGAAAAAAATCAATGCTTTAGAAGAACAAAAACTAGATTTGCGTGAAGATTTGGAAGACTATCGACGAACAGCAACTGAACAGAAAATCAATATCGGAGCTTTGGCCATTGATAGTGATACCTCCAAAGACAAGCTATTATTAGATAAAGCAGCTTAATTAATTCAATTATGCCAAAGAAAAACAAACGATCAAATCTCTACTTCAATACGGAAAACTTTATTGCGATGGTTTTGAAAGAGATCAAGATGGATCAAGCTCCAGAACATATCAAAACTGAACTCAGCAATGAGATTGCTCAAACTTTGAGTGAAAGGATAACCGCTACAGTTGTGGCTTCATTGGGTGATAAAGAAATTTTTTTACTACAGAAAACCCTGGAGGACCATCCTGAACTTGACGAAATTGATAGTTTGAGTATAATAACCTCTTATATCCCCGGCTTGGATCAGTTGATCCTAAAGGCTGTAAGCGATTTGTACGATAATCTGGTAGATAACGCCAGGATGATTGACCAAAGTTTAAAAAGTAAATTAGCTTAATCCCCCATGAATAAATCCAATACGCAACGCTTTACTGAAATGGATGATCAAAGGCTAGACGAAGCGGAAAACGCCTATGCCCATGACTATGCCATTGATCTCGCTGAAAATATGCGGGCCAATGGAGTGGTTTCAGACCAAATGTCTGAGGATAATGTGGCTCCCAAAAATCTGATCTTTGCACAGGTGAAATTGCATTTTGGTAGCGATTTTGATGATAACAGAGCTGCATTGATCACAGAATCCATCTGGGCTAGAGCCGGGGAATTGGTGGGATGGCAGAATTTAGAAAGACGAGTAACTTCTTCAGTGGAACAGGCCCAAACAACTCCAACTGATCGAGACCGCTTTGTACGATTGATTCCACATACTTCTTATATAACAACAGGATTTTGGAAAAAACTCAGTCGAGCCTGGAAATTGTCTGGAGGGAACGCCTATAACTTGAAAACCGGATATCAGCTGAATCAACCTGAAAAAGGCGGTTTATACTTAACTACCGTGGCTAATAAACAGGCTGATATTGCAGCCGGATCACAACAAAAACTAGTATTAGCTGAAACCATCAAAGAAATTGATGGTTTGATCAAAACGGCAAAAAACAGACTAAATCTCGGTGAAAGGGAAATTGAGGACTTGAAAGGAGATTTGAAATCAGTGGAAATGAGTGTTAGGAACAGTGCAGGTTGGGTAGATGAATTCGAGACAGCTCTAAAGATTCAGCAATTTGAAGAAGATGAAAATGGAGATCAAGAAGGTGATATTTTCAGTGCTTTTTGGGGGAGGAAAGGTGATAAAAAGTTTGCCGAAGCTTATCGACAACAAGCTGAAGTAGAGGCCGAAATGATTGGTTTAGAAAAAAAAGTTAGAAAACTGCTTTTGAAGGAGGCGAATTTAGAAAAGGTGGCCGAAAATGAGAATGCCAAAGGAGTTTTTGACCCAGAGACGATTTCTTTGAGAGAATTTGAAAATAGGCAAACTCATATTTCCGGCAGGCTGGGTGGGTTGGCAGAATTGATAAATAATCATATTTATCAGGTTGAAACCACTCAAAAGTCGGTTAGAGATGATCTGGCTGCACATAAGCTGCATCAAGCTGACTATCAGCAGCAGTTGAAGAAATTAAAAAATACCGAAAAAAAATGGCTAAAAGTGGGACCGGCTGAGCTGGAAAGATTATTCTGGTATCATTTTGGTGGAAAAGTCACCATGATTCGGGATTGGCAAAAGCAATTGCCGATGGTGAGCAGAATGGGGCTAGTCCCCTTCCGTTCGCATACAACTGCGATTTCCCGTGAATATACTGGATTGAGAGAATTAGTAAGAGCTTTTGAAGAAACCGAGGGCATAAACGGAATGATGGCTCTAATGGACAGAGAATTAGGAACAATCAAAATAAACGGTTCATTATCTAAACCCGAACTGGAAGCGGCAAAGAAGCTTCTAACGGATGTGCAGGATCAATTGAAGATTCGTAAAGCCCGACGTCTACCAGCTCTAGATGAAATTGAGCTCAGAGGCGAGACTTCGATTCCGGCCCCAAGCAGTGATGACATAAAAATGCCGGTTAGTGTGGAGACCCCTGTTGCTGCAGCTCCAGTAATTACAACTGACCCAGTACCGCCAACAAATGTGACTGTGTCTTCTTCCCAGACTATTCCAGATTTGGATATAGTTGGAGTTGCGCCGGAACAAATAGCTCCCACCAGTTCAGTTTCCATAGAACAGGAAGAAAAATCTAAAGTAGAAGTGACGGGCAATGTGTTACCCGCGACACAACCCACTCTGACGACTGCTGTTATTCCGAAGGTAGAGTTGGCCCCAAACATTACTGTTCAGCCTGCGCCAAAGATAGAAAGACTGAATATCAAGGATGTTAAAGAAATTATAGAAAATTTGCGACCTGTGGAAACTTTGATAGTCGGAGATTTAAATGGCAGTTTCGAGGCTTATAAAAAGACGCTACAAGCTCTGAAAGTAGCTGATGAGAAAATGAATTGGATTGGTGGAGAAAGAAAAGTCGTTTTGATTGGTGATATACTTTTCGATCGGGTGCCGGAGGGATTGGATATTTTGAATAAAAACAGGATACTCAGAGAACAGGCCAAAGCCGATAAGGGAAGTCTAGAGGTTGTTTTTGGCAATCACGAGGATATGGCGGTCAGCTTTTTAACTGAAAGAGAAACTGCCGGAGTAAGTGAAAATACCAATAACATAGATGCTCTGGTCAATGCGATGCAGCCGAGAAGAAGTGATAAACTGGAATTTGATTGGCAGGGAAAGGGTATTTTGGAGTTTATCGCAAAATGGTCCCAGTACGGTAGGACCTTTAAAGGAGATTTAGAGGCTTTAAAGAAGGATATGGAAAAGCAGTATAGTGAAGCCAACCTAAACCTCTTAAGCGGTCTGGCTACAGAAATTCGCTTAAACATGCAGAACGGTGAAAATGGCCGGCAAATTCTGGAAGAAATTTGTCAAATGAAAGTGGTCATTTTGGACCAGGATACAATTATTTTTCATACTGAACCAACGGTAGAGATTCTGGCCGAATTGACCAAGTCAGCTGATCTAAAGAAAACCGTGGAACAAATCAATGATGACTTTCAGAAAAGCCTACGAGTGCTATTGTTTGGAGAAGGTGTAATGCAGGCTGGTGAATTTACCAGACTATGCAATGTATTTGCCCATCCGGATAACCGTGATTTCCCAGTTAAGGGTAATACACCGGAAGGTAAGGCTAACCTGGCCAAGCTGCATGATCTGGGAATTGATCGAATCGTCCACGGACACACGACAGTCCATATTGAAGACGCTATTTCAAAAATTGATAATCTGGAATTGATCAATGTTGATTTGGGAGCTGGTCGACCGGATGAAAAAAATCCTGAAATTATGTCTGTCGCTATTCTGGATAAAGAAAGTAAAGTAGCTCTGGGCAAAAAAGCGGCGCTTGATTTGCTCCCGTTTGACTTCGAAAAACAAGCAATTGTTCAAAAAGTGGATGATTGGGTTGATGAGGTTTTTCCCTTGGATCAAGATAAATCCAGAAATTTAGCCGAGAACCTGATCAATATTGCCAAAATTGAATCCAAGGAAGCAGTGGAAACTAAATTGTCTGAAGAATTGAAAGAGTTTTTGGCGGCCATGGCGATCCTGGTTTTGAATAAAGCTAAAGGAAAGGTCCTCAAACCCGATATCCAAGAAGTTGTAGAAATGATTAATTTTTATAATGAATGGATAGTTACAGATAAAACGACCAGCTTAGCAGATAAAATTAAAATTATTAAAAGCTTCGATTTAACCAGTTCTAAAGCGCTCTTTGACCAATGGAGAAATCAAAAGTCGAAACCTGCCGTTTTAATTCCTGTGATTAATGAGAAGGTTACACCTGACAACATTGGAACTGAGACGGCTCAAGCCGTGACTGAATCAAGCATTGCTCCAGACCTGGAAATAGAGGAGGCTCCGGCAACTCTCAAACCTTTGAATATGATGGATTCCGCTGAATTGAAACAAAGGGCTTTTAGCCTACTTCCTGCTTTGCTGGATATGGAGGACAATGTTGGGAGGAAAGCCCTGATATTTTCATTCCTGGAAAAGGTTGAGCTGGAGGCTCAAAAGACATTTGACTTGGTGGTTAAAAATATTTGTCAGTACCCGGAAGTAGTTGAATTTATATTTACTGGAAGGATCAATGGGCAGAAGTTATTTCCAAAAAACAAACCTAAGCCGATCAGCTCAGGTGAGATTAAAATACATTCAAATGAAACGAACTTAATAAAATTCCTGCTCAAAACTAAAAATCTGGAAGCGGCCAGAAAATATTTGGAAAGTAAAAATAAAACTGAAATTACCGCAGAATTAGGGAAATTGAAGAATTTGGGGCAATGGTTTGATCAATTAAGTAAATAGAGAACATTTTCCTTGTCTTGACAAGTATTTATTAAAGTGTAATAATATCGCCTCTCGCTGGTTATAAACCAATGAGAGGCGATATTTTAAGAAAATGTTAACTTTTATTAATCCGACTTGTTTAATTTCAGTTTACTTTACCTTTTAGACTTATGAATGATTTTAGTACGAAAACAACTAGAGACCCTCAAACTGAGTTGAATCCGGATAGCGGACGAATTCAGGTTCTTTCAACTGAGAAACCACCTCTGAACATTCGTGTTGAAGATATTAAGACAAAAATTGCCAATGGGGAAAATCTGAGTCAATCAGAGATTGATCTGTTTGATCAGATTGCCAATAACTTGGTCGGGAGGGTTGGAACTGTCGTAGAAGAGGCCAAAAGAGGCACTGCCGATACGACCACATATTTGAAAATGCTGCGGATAGCTGAAGCGTTAGGCTTTGGAGATACAGCTAGTCCACTCTGGAGAGAGGAAGGAACAACTCAAATTGAGATAAATGAAAGTATAAATGAAGTAATCGCTTCAAGTGAGGTTAGTACTGAGACCGGAGATGAAGTAGAGGTTGATTTTGATGTTGAGACTGAAGTCGATGTCGATTTTGACCGTGATCCTGAAATGGATGAGTTTATGAATATCAGCAATAACCCAGCAATGGTGGACTACTCTGAGGAGAAAAGACAATTGAAAAGTCTGCTTGATGGGTTAGCCTTGGAACATCATAATCGTCAGTTGGCCCGTGAATACGCAGAAACCAAGGCGACTGGAAGTAGACTTGGCAAGCTCGCCAGGGCAGTAGCCGGCGTCCCCGGTAGAATATTCCACGGTCTGGAAGGAATGATTTATCCTAAAGCTCAGATTTTCAGAGGGATGAAAGTTCAGAAGGACAATGATAAAGAGCTGGCCAGAAGAGTTCTGGAAAAGGAATTGGATACCATTAACAGCTGCATTGACTCCGTCAGTGAATATGTAGATAGGTCCTATGGCCAAACGTTTAGTTTGGATGTTTCGAAAACAGCAGAAATTCAGGAATTCTTGGATAATTGTGTCTCCAATCCAAGGTCGGTGCATTATCGAAATACGGCATCAATAACTGAAGAAAAGATTGCCAATAAATTGTTTGAATACAATGCTGAAATCAGGAAAATTGATACTGATAAAAGTTATCAAAAAAATCTAGAAGAAATGCTTAATGGATCTCCCGCAAGTGCTGATCAAAAGGCGACTTCCGGATCATGGTATTTGAGAGCTAAAGAAAGGCTTAATGGAAGTAGAAATGCCCATATTTCCACTGAACGACCAAGCTGGATCGGTAAGAAAATTTTTGTTCCAACACTGGGAGCAGTAATAAACTATGGAAGAGCGCAGCAAGCGCAGATCCATGATATCGATAAAGTCCCTTCACAATTTGAAACAACAGTATTGACCGATTTAACCAAGCTGAAGGCTCAACAAAAAGAACGTCGAAACAAAAGGATTGGGTGGACGGCTGCCGCGGCGGCCGGATTAGGCTTGGGTTTACTGGGAGCAAATGGGATTTACAAGTCAATGTTTAATAAGAATAAAGATGCTGAAGTGACTAGTAATATTGATTTGCAACGACAAGCTGAAAAACCGCTGACCCAGAAGCTGGGATCAATTGATCTGACTCCTACCACCAAAACTGATGCGAAAGACCAACCGAAAGCCGGACCAGTTGTTACAAGCGGTTTACCTGTTGTTAAGCCATCGAAGGCCAAAACAATAATTGCTGCAAACAAAACCGGGGAAAAGTCAGATGCAGTAAGCCCTAAAACTTCACGAGAAATAAATGCTTCCAAGCCTCTAAACAACGCAGAAAAGAATGCCGTCATGACTGAAGCCCAAAGTAAAATTTCTGCCTACAAGAGACTAACGGCTACCATATTGGGGACAGACTTCCCAATTGGTGCCAATGATGAAGAGACTTTATTGACATTAATTGACCGCATCACGGAGACTTTGAAAACTCTTCATACTCATGGTGAATTAAAGACTCTGGAGAAGACTTATGACAGTATCGAGGCAATCTTTGCCAGGTTAGAAAAGCAGAGAACTGCCATGATAGCTCCGAAATATATTGCTAATGCTGAATTGGATTCCAAAATCGGCTTAGAAAAATTGACAACCATCAAATCGCTGATGGGCGGCAAAACAAGATTTACTATTCATCACCCGGTGAATCAGGCTTTGAATGGAAAGGGCAAGACTGAAACAAAACTCCTCTACTCGGTCGACTTGGACTCAATAGGACAAAAACTGGCAAAGATTGCCCGGGAAACCAGTGTAGGAAGAGATCGAGGATTAAGCGAGACCCAAGCGAAATTAGATGCGGCAGATGCAAAGTATTGGGTGGGATATCTAAACTTTGTGGAATGGTATGCCAAGTATAAGGTTAATGATGGAAAAAGTGTGACCTTTTAGGTTGATTTTCACCTAAATAAGCCGTAAAGCCCTAAAAAGACCTGGTTTAATTATAAACCAGGTCTTTTTAGCAGTCGTAAACATCCCCTGCCTTGTGATTAAGCCGAGCTTTGTGGTACAATATAAAGATTTATAGCTAACAGACTAAATGGCTCCAAATCCAGAAGTAGCAACAATTAGTATAGACTCGCTGCGAGCCAATGACGAAAAGAATGATGTTTCTCCTGAGAAACAAACGCTCAATTCGGCTAGAGTTCTGAGTTTTTTGCAACGTAACGGGGTTAATGGAAACAATTGGGAGAGCGTTTTTCGTTTGGAATTGGCAATTGCGCTGACAAATGAAGGAAAAACCAGCACCGAGGTTAATTTGAATAATAAATTCAAAGAAGCGGAGAAGATTTTATCAAAATATAATCATCAAGAATTAATGCTGGAGAAATCAGAAGCGGTGGTTTCTTCTAAATTGGAGAACTATAAGACTCCACCAATCAATATGAGCGCGGCTGAAGCGGCTAAAATAATGCAAGCTTGGAGTTATTTTAATTTGATCAGGGAACATTCACGCAGATTATTGGAGATGGAATCTACCATGAGAGACACTCGTGAAAAGGCTTTTGGAACCGGTAAAGACCCTACAGAAACTATCACTGATACCGTAAAGGATAAACTGGGAGATGCCCGAGAACGATGGGACACGCTTTCCGGACAACAGAAACTGGTAATGGCCGGGATGGCCCTCTTGGCCGGTGTTATGTTATTTAAATCCCAGAATGAAACACTCAAAAAGATCAAAGAGACATTGATGACCGGAGTAAAAGTGGCCGGGGCGGCCTGGTTGTTCAACAAAGTTTGGTATTTGTTCACCGGTGAAGGAGTTCTGGATACTGTTTCGGGAACTACTAAAGGAGGTGGAAAACAAACCAGCTTTTTGAAAGAAAGTTTTCATACAGATGATCAGGGCTCAGAAATAATGAGTAAAGCCTTTGTACAGATGGGAGATGCCAGTTTTCTCGATTTGGCCGGTCGCTATGATGCAGCTGTTAAAAGCGGCAAAAGGACTATTGAAGGGACTAGAATGTCAGGTGGAGAAGCCTTTAAAGCGATGGAAATTTTCTTTAACAAGTATTCATATGAATCGACAATTAAGGAATATGCCAAATACAACCCTCCAATCGCTTTCAATCAAGTTGTAACAATTGAAATGGCCAAAGATCCCAGCGTTAAACTACAGGAAGCTCTGCTAGACAGGGTTTACGACGGGACCGGTGATTATTTAAAAAGAAGTTGGAATTATATGGCAACCACTTGGCCAGCGGTTTGGCTTTCCAAAAAATATGAAAAATGGTTCGGCAAAAAACCAACTGAAGTAGAAATAAAAGAGTTTGTCCAAAAGTTTTCCGCCAGCGTCAAGACTGAGAATGAAATAAATGGAGCCATTAGCGACAAAATGGTGCCGGACAAAGCGATCTCCAAAGGATTTGTAGAAACCAACTTGGCCGGAAAGGTCGACGCTAAAGCAGGACTAAAGTATAAGGTGGCTGCGGATGGCTATGTTTACATGATTGTCACAAAAGCAATGGACAATACTCAAGGCGATGAAAAAGCACTGAGTAATATTATTCAATCCAGTGTGGAATCTGCGGAGAATTTTTTGGTAGAAAAATTTAAGGTTAGTAAAGAAACGGCTACCAGTAAATGTACGCCTTATGGCTCCCTGTTTGTTAGTGAAAGTGGATCTCTGAGGTATTTGGTCAGGTATAAAATTAATTAGTTTGAATTAGTTGAATTTCTTCCTGCGACTTGATTGACAAGCGGGTTTTTTGGTATATAATAGCACCTTAAAACAAAACCAAGACAAAAGATTATTAGCGCATATTAATATAATTTATGCTCAAGTCTTATTTTTTGTCTTTGATTATTGGTTTACAAGCCATCATCGGAATCAATTATTCCAATGATATTTTTGTTCATCAATTAGATAATAATTCTTATACAGATCGGCCAGGGTTATATGAAAGTCGCCCGGTCGCCCAGACTAAGGGCATTGTCAAGCAGTCGGCCGCTGATAGTCGCCAAAAGGATTATGTGCAAATGTTGAAAGACATGAAAATAGTTCTGCATCCGGGTAGCGATTTTGCCAAGGATAGTGTGGAGAATCCGGTTAGCCTTCAACATTGTGCTTCGCTTGTTTATCAGACTCTGAATAAAATGCCGGCTGATATAAGCGAAAAGATTAAAAATTTAACTTTGTATTTCAATGCTTCGGGACGACGGGGCCTGGGTGGAGGATCCACTATTATCCTGCGTTGCCAAAATGTGACTGACGCCGAGCTGGTCAGTGTTTTGGTCCATGAGCTCGGACATGTGAAGGATACAGGTATTTTGCAAGGAAACTTTTGGGCTGGAGAAAGCGAATTCCGCGACGGGCAAAACAGTATCTATAATGACGACTCGAGCTTGGATTTCTATAGAATCAGTTTCATCAATGACAAGAAAATCAAGGAAACCGCCTCTGAACTGGATTTTGTTTCGGGCTATGCGATGACTGACCCATTTGAAGATTTTGCCGAAAGTTTTAATTACTATTTGCTGCATGGTGATGATTTTCGCAAAATGGCCGCCAACAATGAGGCTCTTTCAAAAAAATATAATTTTTTGAAAGAGCGGGTTTTTTCCAACCAGGAGTTTGATTATCAGAGTGAGCAGGACGCCAGTTTACTAATGTCACGACAGTATGATTCAACTTTGATTGGCTACAATTTAGATGAATTTCTTGCAATTTAAAAACTGAGTGTTATAATTAATCCTGCTTTCAGGTAAATTTCAGAATATCAGCGGAGGCAGTACAAGAAAGCAATTTTCTTTTTGGTTATTTTAGGATAATGAGGCTATTCTAGGGCGTTATTACTCCTAAATATCGACTAAGCCCACTTGCAAGTTCAAGTGGGCTGTTGGTTATTTCTCTCAGTTTTTGCTGCGTCAGTTGCGCAAAAGATTCATAGTCGTATTTTTCATACTGCCTCTTCATCTTTTGCTTACTTCCTTGTAAATTCCTGAGATAATTTTTCAGAAATTTCATTGCTTTGACCGGTGGCTATGTTAAAATCAGCGCGCTTGTTATTTGTGGTGGCCATAGCTCAGTTGGTTAGAGCGCCAGATTGTGGCTCTGGAGGTCGTGGGTTCGATCCCCATTGGCTACCCCATTTGAAGCGGTCCTTTCAATTCGGAAAAGGGCTCTTGAATTTGGGCAAAAATACCTTGCAGGCAGAATTCAGAAAATTGTTTCAAAAATTGTGGGTCCAAATGGAAGGAATCCTTTTGCAGATAGGAATCTAGGCTAAAAGCCATAAAGTCGACAATTTCAGAACGGAATTTTTTGTTCGATAAGACAGCGATGGCGAGCAGCTTCGAACGGTTGTCCAGAGCAGATCTGGAAATAGCCTGAATCCAATTATCTATTTGGATTTTGTGGTAAGGAGGAAGTTGATTGTCCGGCAAATATAAATCAGGAAGTGTTTGGGCATCTAAAGCATTTGCTTGTAGCGCTTCCGGTAAACTTGTTATAGATAGATTGGTTTGAGCCTGTAACTCAGGGAAATTTAGAATTAGAAAGCTCAAAATAAAAGCTGCTGGCAGGTTAACGGCCAGCAGCTTGGTGATATGGACAATGAATTCCAGGAAATTTTGATCGCTTTGACGGCTTTTGATGAAATCACTTAAGATTTTCGCCAATTTATCCTCTCTTTTCTTTTGCTTCTGCTCTCCTGCCCTTATAGCTTTGATTTGAGCAGCCGCTACCTTCATTCTTTCTTGAAAGAGGCGGAAAGTTTCGGCAGACGACCCATGACTTTCTGATTCAGAAGAAAAAGACTCAAAGTCTGACACTTTAGGCCTTGGTTATATTGACGAATTTGTCCTTATGTACCTGACCATTGTATTTGGTGAGGTTCTTTTCTGAGAAGCTGACGACCCCATCAGTTAAAGCAAAAATAGTATGATCTTTACCCATTGAAGCATTTTCACCAGGAAAATACTTGGTTCCACGTTGTCTAATAATGATATTACCAGCGCGAACTATTTGTCCTCCAAAGATTTTCACACCGAGTCTTTTGGCTACGGAATCACGTCCGTTACGGGTAGAACCGGCGGCCTTTTTATGTGCCATAGTAGTCCAGATTTATTTAATAAGTAAGCCAAGAATGGCTTAAAGATATTAATGGATGCCTTTCTAGAATGCAAGTTACAATTTTTTCGATATTTTCGCAAGAGAGAAATGAGGAGTTTGGCCTTTCGGAAGCCTATACCTAGTTGTTTGAGAGTTGGTTTTTTGGTACAATGTATGGATATATAAAAATGACCGTGACTAAAATCAAAAGACCGAATAAAACAAGGGGGAAAGCAAATAGATCCGGCTTTTATTTAGCTGTTCTCACGGTGGGGATAATGCTGATTTTACCGGTAAAGGACAGCCTTTTGTGGGCTCAAGAGAGCAATCAGAGTGATGAAGTGACATTCACCTCCAGTATTAGCGCCGAGGATCAACTGAAAATACAGAAAACCAGCTCTTTTTTAAAGAGTATTAGAGACGAGATCAGCTCGAGTGAAGATGTTCTTTATTCGGTAAACAAGCAGATAACCGACACTGAAAGTAAAATTACCGATACACAAGGAAAAATGAATACCCTGAAGAATCAAATTGACAATTTGGACTCACAAATAAAGTCTTCTGTACAGATAATAGAAAATGTTGCCGCACAAATTGATAAAAAACAAAGTGATATCGAAACCATCCAATACGGGATTGAACAAAAAAAGGTGGAAATTTCCAATCAAAAACAACTGCTGGCAGACTATCTAAAAGTGATGTATCAGGATCAATCGGACTTGAACAGTTTTGATGGCGATCAAAGTTATCTGAATACCTTAAAAGTCTTGTTGAGCAGCGATACTACCAGTGAGAAACTAAGGTCAATCAGGTATAGCGAGGTATTGGAAGAACAAGGTAGAACAATTTTTACAAAATTGGGAGATTTGATGGAAGAACAACAGAATTCTGAAAAACTACTGGAAGTGAAAAAACATTCCTTGACTGTGCTTTATGAGAATTTGGCCGACCAAAAGGAACAGTTAGAAATGAAGAAACAGGCGAAACAGAATTTATTAACAGAAACAAAGGGTCAGGAAGCGATTTACCAGCAGCTACTAGCCCAGACAAAAGCAAATCAAGAGGAAGTACTGTCAGAAATAGAGACCCTGCGGAAGAATTTGGATTTTGTTCAAGCTAAAATGACAGAATTGGGCAGTAGATTTGCTCCTGATGATTACGCCAATCTGCTCAATGTGCAGAAGAGTTCGAAATTACTGGATTATTTAACCAGTATTGGAAAAGGTGAATTTAATCCTATTTGGCCGGTCAACCCGGATCGAGGGATCAGTGCATTTTATCGGGAAGCTTCTTATTATGCGGTGTTTCAGATGCAACATAATGCCGTGGATATCAGAGCTTATCAAGGTACGCCGATCAAGGCGGTGGCTGACGGCGTAGTCTACAAAGCGAAAGACAATGGCTATGGATATAGCTATATTATGCTGGCTCATGCCAATGGCTATATGACACTCTATGGGCATGTGTCTGATATTCTGGTTACAGACGGCCAAGAGGTTCAAGCCGGGGATATTATCGGTTTGAGTGGGGCCACTCCTGGTACAAAAGGAGCCGGACTTTATACGACCGGACCACATTTGCATTTTGAAGTGATGAAAAATGGAGCGTATGTAGACCCCTTAAATTACCTGAATTTAGCTTATTTGAGATTGGATACTTTGCCGGAGAAATATTTGACCAAGGCACTGGGTGATAGAACCAAAATTCGAAGAATTCCGCTAAAAATTCACAATAAAAGCAATCAGCAAAGTGAGACTGCTCTTCCGGATGTCTCCGAACCGCTGGAGGTTTCTAATTAGTTTTGGATGGACCTCGAGCCTGTTTTCTGACCAGAAAAAGAATAGTTAAGGCAGTAACTAACTGAATAATTAAAGCTGTGAGCCCGGTGAGATTTTTCATCCAGAGAGGATAATTGAGGAGAGTAAAATCAACAAAAGTCAGGGCAAAATAATGAGTGTAATCTGCGGCTAAGAGATAGGCTATCCCGGGAATAAGTACCCAAAAACCAGGGATTTTTAAATAGCGAATAATGATAATGGATTGGAGGCCGTAAACGCCCACCCAGAACATCGAGCCAACATCATGGAAATTAACGCCCTTCCAAGACATCAATAAGGGGAAATAAAATTGGGCAATCAGTCCATAACTGGCCGTTCCCAGGACAATCCAAAAGGTATACCAATTGGGGATATTCAAGTTATAGAATTTGAGGATATACCAGATCAGCAGGAGAAGTGGATAAAGAGAACAAATGGCTGTTAGTGGGATCAGATAAGGAGGGATCATGGAGAGCCAGGCAGCGTCTGCGTAAAAACCGAGTAATGTCCAGATAAGGTTTAGCAGGATCAATAATTTGAGCTTTTGTTTAGACATGGAATTGGCTATGCTTTTTACAAATTCAGATTAATCTGGCCAGTGAAGCGGGCAAATTATGGTCAAAAAAATTATAAAAAACAAGTTAAGTAAAAAAGTAATTAATCAAGCCAGGAGAAATTTCCAAAAAGTTTATCGGGCTTTGGAGAAAATCTATCCTGACGCGCATTGCGCTTTAATTCATAAAAACCCTTGGGAGCTTTTGGTGGCTACTATTCTGAGTGCTCAGTGCACGGACAAAAGAGTAAATATGATCACTCCTGCGCTATTCAAACGTTATCAGGAGGTAGATGATTTTGCTAAAGCTGACTTGGAAGAGTTGATGTCACTGGTTAGATCAACAGGGTTTTATCGTAATAAAGCCAGAAATATTCAAGGCGCTGCGCAAAGGATTGTGGAAAAATACAATGGTTTTGTACCTGATACAATGGCTGATTTGCTGACTTTACCTGGAGTGGCCCGTAAGACGGCTAACGTGGTTTTAGGGAATGCTTTTGGTAAAAATGAAGGGATCGTAGTCGACACTCATGTTGGCCGAGTTTCCAAAAGACTGGGTTTAACCAGGGAAGAGAATCCTGTAAAGATTGAGCAGGATTTAGAAAAAATAGTAGCACGAGCAAATTGGACGAAGTTAGCACATTTGTTTATCTATTTGGGCAGAGATGTATGCAAAGCTCCGACTCCCCTCTGCGGACAGTGTCAGATCCGCCAACTCTGTCCATGGTATGATCAAATCATTAGCAAAAACAAAGATGGAAAAAACTGATTTAATTTTAAAAAGGTCTGAACGTTTCAAGCCTGTCACGGGACCAGTAGTTACTTTGGTTCTAGATGGCGTGGGGGTTTCGCAGCACCTGGAAGGAAATGCCGTAAAAGCGGCCAGAATGCCCTGTTACAAGGGGCTGATGATGAAATACCCCTGGAGGGAGCTAAAAGCCCATGGAACTGCGGTGGGAATGCCCAGCGATGATGATATGGGCAATTCTGAAGTTGGCCATAATGCCATGGGAGCCGGAAGGATATTTGCCCAAGGCGCCCAATTGGTAAATCAGGCCATTGCCAGTGGTGAAATTTGGAAGAGCAAAGCCTGGAAAGAAATAGTGGAGGCTGCTAAAAAAGGTAGGACATTGCATTTGATCGGACTGCTCTCAGACGGAAATGTGCATGCCCATATCAAACACCTGAAAGCGCTGATCGGACAGGCGAAAGTTGAGGGATTGAAAAAAGTACGAATAGATATTCTACTGGACGGTCGAGATGTAGCGGAAACTTCAGCTTTACTGTATGTAGATGATTTGGAAAAATTTATGGACGGCCTACGGAGTCCGGAGTTTGATGTGGCAATTGCTTCAGGTGGAGGCAGAATGTTTATGACTATGGATAGATATGAAGCAGATTGGAAAATGGTTGAGCGTGGTTGGAAAATCCAGGTCCAGGGTGAAGGCAGACAATTTGCTTCAGCCAGGGAAGCCATCGAGAAATTGCGTGAAGAAAATCCTGGCATTATCGATCAAAATCTGTCAGGCTTTGTGATAGCGGAAGACGGCTTACCAATAGGGAAAATTGTCGATGGTGACGCGGTAATTTTCTATAATTTCAGGGGAGACAGAGCAATTGAAATATGTCGGGCATTTACGGAAGTGGATTTGAAAACTTTTGATCGAGGAGTTTTCCCCAAAGTGGTTTTCTCGGGAATGATGCAATATGATGGAGATTTGAAGATTCCCCCTCGTTTTCTGGTTGAACCTCCGCCGATTGATAGAACAATGGGTGAATATTTAGCAGCCAATGGGATTAGCCAATATGCTGTATCGGAAACTCAAAAATTCGGGCATGTAACTTATTTTTGGAATGGCAATCGATCGGGAAAATTCAATGAGCAGTTGGAAACCTACGAAGAAGTTTCCAGTGATATAGTCCCCTTTGACCAGGAACCAGAAATGAAATGCAGGGAAATCACTGATGCATTGATCAAAGCCGTGGAATCTGGTAAGTACCGCTATCTGCGAGCCAATTTCGCCAATGGTGATATGGTGGGGCATACCGGGAAATTTGAGGCGACAGTGAAGGCTATGGAGGCGATCGATGTGCAGCTGGAGCGTCTGGTCAAAGCAGTATTGAAAGTACGAGGATTGCTGATGATCACAGCGGATCACGGGAATGCCGAAGAAATGTATCAATTGGATAAAAACGGCCAAGCCATTAAAGACAGTAAAGGGAAATATCAGCCCAAAACTTCTCATACACTTAACCCGGTTGCCTTTATTTTAGTCAGTGCAGATCCAAATGAGATTAAATTAAAATCAGGATTGCCGAAGGCCGGGCTGGCAGATCTGGCGGCTACGGTGATGAATTTACTGGGATTTGAAGCTCCCGCTGATTATGAACCCAGTTTAATTGAACCGATATAAGGGATTAGGAAATCCGGGTTAGCGCAGCTTTTCAGCGTACGCTAACCCGATATATTCAGGGTGGAAGATTACTTTTTGCGGAGAGCGGCGTTGTGACTGGATTTGAGCCCAACTCGCAGTTGAATGTTCGGGGTCGAATCAGCCTGGTCCCGCAGGCTGATTCGACTGATACGCTTGCTTCGTTGTTGACGATTCGTAATATTCTGGACATTACAGCGGTTCTTTTGGAACCGCTGGGCTGAGATTTCCATGTCTTTGCGCAGCTTCAATCGCTCTGTCGATGACAATTGCCTGGCCGCGCGGTCTTGGTCATCTTTCAGCCTGGCTTCCGGAGTAAAGTCTTCCATGCCCCAGATGTAGGGCTTTTCGTCAGAAAGAATTCCTTCTGACGGAGCCTGCTCGTTGAAGCCCTTTGCTTTGTCCAATACTGTGCCCGAGTCAGTGTCCCGAGTGAGGTCTTCTGCATCCCTCTCGGCTTCCAGCCGCCAGTTACTGATCTCGTCCAGGATAATCCTGGACAGTGGATCACCCTTTGATGCTCGAAAACTTCTTCTGCGAGGCCTGGATCCACGTCTAGGTGGGGGGCTATGTGTAATGGATTCTGGATCTCCTCCTTGGAGCAAGATCAGATGGCGTCGGCCATTCTGTTCCTGCTTTTGGTTCTGGTTTGAGCTAGACCGCGGCTTGCGCGTGCCTTTGCTAACTGGAACTGTACCTTTCTTCCAACCCTGCATGTAACCTCATTCTTTAGTGTGGCGTTGTTCAAATGAGAATCAGTCGAGTTTGTCACCTCCTCTATGAAGATGTGAGCATAAGCCCGACCGCACACATCATATAAATAAATTCGTTTAAAGAAAAGTGAAATATTTTTAAAGACTGACTGAATTTACCTCGTAATATTATTGCTTCTCACTAAACGGTTCCGAAGCCAAGCTGGATTGATCTTATGGTTTGATTATAACGGTTTTCCGGTAGACGCGAATGATAAAATCATAAGTAATTTCTGGGATTTCCAGTTTGCTTTGGACTTCTAGCGGTATTTTCCAGAGTAACGGAGTCATAGTGATCAAATCTTTTAATTTAGCTTGATCGAGCTGCTCTGTCTGAGCAATATGGATAGTTTGTTCTAAACTGATACTTTCAAACTGTGGTGGACGCTTTTGCTTGGAAGGAATGGAGAGTTTCTCATAGAGCTCGAATAAGTGCTTTTCACCTGGTCTAACCAGGATAAAAACCCCATTTTCTTCTAATACCCTGGCAACTTCACTCTCTCGGAAAGGTGAAAAAATGGAGATTATTGCGATAAATGAATTATCGATGAAGGGTAGGTCAAAAGAATTCCCGACGACGAAATTAAGCTCAGAAAATTGTTTGGAGCAAGAAATTATGGCGGCCTTCGAAACATCCGAGCCCCAACAGTGACTATCCCTTTGGTGCTGCTTGATTTGGTTGATATAATAGCCCGAACCACAGCCGACATCCAAAATCTGTGGAGTGCTTCTCGTAGGAATATTTAAGCTTAATTGTTCCAATGTTTTATTCAGCAAAAAGTCATAACTACCGGTTTTCAGGAAGCTGTTCCGGGCGATAATCATTTCTTTGCTGTCACCAGAAATGAGACTTTTTTTCTGGTTGGCCAAGATTAAATTCACATACCCCTCACGAGCAATATCATAACTATGGTTATTACTACAGCGGAGAGTGTTTTGCTCCTGATGTAAGGGATGAAGACATTTCGGACAGCGATAAAGCGTGGCGGTTTCTGGCATGGACAGGAGTTTTATAAAATTCAGGTTTTAGGGCGTGCAGGTGTAATGCTGAACTTATAATAAAGTACCATTAAAGGATAATCATCTGCTTTAGATAAAAGTATAATAGACATTTAACACAAAACCATATATCATATATACATATAAACAACATAGAATCTATATATATGACTACTTCTCTATATATCGACAAAGAGACCAAGCAAAAGGCCACTCAAAAGGCTAAAAAGGATCAGCTTTCTTTCTCTGCTGTTGTGCGCATTCTTCTATCTGATTATGCCAGTGGTAAAATTGTAATTGGCTCTCATATGGCAAATAGTTATGAAGTTTCTACTATTCCCGTAGACACAGAAACTCAATCTAAAATGGACAGCATTGTCACAAAATGGCGCAACAAGAAATAAGAATGGCTGTAATTATTTCCCACCGGATTAAAAGGAAAGAGTTCAAAAAGGGCATTATTGGAGAAAATGACCTTCAAAAGATCCTTGATGGATTTAGTAAAGGAATTTTTACAGTTATCAAAGGTGAAGACCTACCAAAAGGTTCACGTCTTATTAAAGTTTATTCAACTACAGTAGCAGGCGCGAAAAGAATCGTTTACTTAGTGGATGTATCAAGTAACGACGCCTTCTTTCTATTCTATAGAGGTAAAAACGACAAAATTGGAAAAAATATCAGCATCAATAATCCAGAATTCAAAAAGCTCTTGATTACATACCTCGCTTTATTGGATGGGGACATCGAAATTGGAGCAGTGGATGTACATCAAATTTAAGCAAAATAGACAGAATTAATATTTCACGATCACCACTCCTCACATAGGACACGGGTCTAGTACCAGGAACAAGGCCACAAGGGCTTATTTACAGCAAAAACAACCTTCTCTACAGAACCACTTCCCCATAGGGAAGCGGATCATAGACAACTTTTATGAATCTCTTGGCAGAGCGTGTGGGTCTAGTACCTTTTCTGGACTTTCGGCATGATTGTAGCAGAAGTGGCTGGTGAGACAAATGAGACAGTGAAAAAAAGGAGGTGTTTCTTTCTAAAAGATTATAGAAGTTTATAGCTAGACTTCTGTTTTGGTTGCGGCATCTATTGGATGTGTAAACTTTTACTATAAATAATGCAAAATAAAAGAAACAAATTCAAAATATCTTTAAAATCAAAGAATTATCATATCTTTTTCATAATCTTCACAAATCTAGTAAGGGACAAAAGGATACACTGGCTTGATTACCTATTTCATAAAAATTTTAAGATAATTTTAACTCCATTAATTGACATATGGGCTGGTTATGTTTATAGAATATATAATTTATAATAAAAAAATGAATGGATCACTCATCTATTATTTGCACTCCATATTCAGTACAGAATGGTCTAGTTGACGATATATTAGTTGATATTAGCACTGTTACTAAATGTGATCTAGGATTGAGAAGACGTGTGAAACTCATTGAAAAGGATGTTGAGTTACTTTATCCGAAACTTATAACTATCCCCATTTTTGAGAAAATTGTCGAATGTTTGATTGGAGGAGAATCTGAATATTTGTTAGTTATGGGAGCGACATTAGTAATATTATTGCTGGAATAAAAGGAAAATTTTTATTCAAAGATGGCAAAGCCTTTGCAACAGGACTTAGAAAAAAATATCAAATAAATTAAAAATTATTAGGGACTTTGTTGGTAGAGTGCTTATCCCTGATGCTTGTGAGATAAACGGAAATACAATGATGCTTCACAAAAAAGGGCATTCTTTTGATTTAGCTTTAAATGGAGGCTATGAAGAACTGGAGTTTAATTATGTTAAGAATTTAGATTTGAAGTCATCAATTGTTATAGATATTGGCTCTTGCATAGGATATTATGCTCTTATGCTTTCAAAGAAAGTGGGGAATTCCGGAAAAGTTATGGCATTTGAGCCAGAATTTAAAAATTTTGATTTATTACAGAAAAATATTGAAATTAATAAACTTCAAAATATTAAAGCAATTAACTCTGCTGTCGGAAATAATAATGGTAAGTCTTTTCTATCTATTTCATCAAGTCCTGGGCAACATTGTATAAGTAAGCATGCAAATGAGAATGTTATTAAGATATGCAGATTAGATGACTTTATTGAAAAAAAATCTTATAAAAAAATTGCTTTCGTAAAGATTGATGTAGAAGGATTTGAATTAGAAATTTTAAAAGGTATGGGAAATATTTTACAAAATTCAGAGAAAATAACTATACAGATGGAATATGCTCCACAACACCTTGATGATTATAATTTTAATTATCAAGAATTTATAGATTTTTTAAGTTCAAATAATTTAAAAGTTAGATATTGGAATTTAATAAATAATAAACTTTTAACTATTAAAAACCCCTCTTGGTTAATTAAGAAAAGTGTTATTGAAGACTTTAAAAATGGGATCAAATATTCAAGAAATTTAATTTTAACTAAATAACCAATAAACTTTTGAAAGACATTCCAAATTCCGTTCAAATCAAATGTGAGAAAGTGAAAATAAATAACGAACTAATTCAGATATCAGAGTTTATTAATTTTGGGATATCTAAAAAGTCTAAATATGCCTTACCAAAGAGCGGAGTTCATTTTGTTGAAGTGCTTAAGAAAATTAATTTCAATAATAAAAAGGTCTTAGATATTGGAACTGGCTATTATGGTTATTTAGCGAGACACATATTTCATTTTGGTGCTAAAAGTGTTTTGGCTGTTGATATTGATAAGAAGGCTATAGAAAATGCCAAGAAGATCAACAAAATTAAAGGATTAGATTTTAAGATAAGTGATGTTTTCTCCAATGTTGGTGAGGACGACAAATTTGATATTATTGTTAGTAATCCTCCACAATTGCCTACTAATAATGGAGGCGACATCCATGACGTTTCTGGTTTTGATGGACTTACTGTTATAAACCAGATACTAAATGGCTTTTCGAAATATACAATTGATGATGGAACCTTGTATTTGTTAGCTTTTGACTTCTTATTTGATAAAATCAAGGAAGAATGTGATGACTTGAATTTATTTTGTAAAAAAATAACATATTATGAAAAACACATAAGAGAAGAAGGGCAAACTGCGCAAAGAGCAGAATACATTGAATCAATTTATCCAAATTTTAGAATTAAAAAAAATAATAGGTATTATCATAATGTATATATTTTAAAAATTAATAAAAAATGAAATTTACAATCAAAATTGGAGTTATTCTAATTAATACTAATAATGAAGTTTTGCTGATTAAAGAGAAATATCATGAAGAAGCTGGATACAAATGGAACCTTGTTAAAGGCACTCATGATGTTGATACTGAGAATTTATTGGAATGTGCACAAAGAGAAATAAAAGAAGAAGTTGGAATGGATGTATCAATCGACAAATTACAGCTTAAAGACATCTTTCAATATGGAGATGCATCAAACCAAAGACTATTGTTTGTCTTCCATGCGGCAAATTTAGATGCAAATGCAATTTTGGCTACTCAGAAGGAACAAAGTATGAGGGGAGAATCTATTAATGATGTAAAATGGTTTAATGAAAAAGAGCTTGCCCTGATCGCAGAAAATGATTGTATCGCTCCATATGTTTACCTTGCATTAAATGCTTTGCGACAGGGTAAGGTTAGTAGTTTAAATATAATCAAAATTTAATTATGAATAACAGCTGTGGACTAGATTTTGGAACATCAAACTCTGCGATAGGTTATACCAATGATAATGGTATTGAACTGGCAGAGTTTGGAGGGAAAAAATATATACCTTCGACTGTTTTTTTCGATTTTGATTTACACAAACCATTTTTTGGAAATGTTGCGATTGAAAGATATACAGATGGAAATGAAGGAAGAATTTTGTGGTCTCCTAAAAATGCATTAGGGACAAGTTTAATGAGCGAAAAGACTTTAATTAACAAACAAAATATATCATTTCAAGAAATTATTGCCTTAATCTTGACTAATTTAAAAAAAGTTTGTGAGCAGCATGCTAAGCAAAGACAGGAAAATGTAGTATGTGGAAGACCTGTATTTTTCAATGATACTGATAGTAACTTAGACAATGAAGCGCAGAAATCTCTTCTAGAAATCTTAAAAAAGATAGGATTTAAACATGTTGAATTTGAGTATGAACCAGTTGCAGCTGCAATAGAATTTGAAAGATCTGTAACCAAAGAACAAATAGCTTTAATTGCCGATTTAGGCGGAGGTACTTCTGATTTTACAGTATTGAAACTTAGTCCTTATAATCGTAATGCGAACAGAAAAGATCAAATTCTATCTGTTGGAGGTATCCACATTGCCGGGACGGACTTTGACAGACAACTAAGTTTAAAAAAACTTATGCCTGAATTGGGGCTAAATATTAATTATAAAAGTATGGAGGGCAAAATGATAAGAATGCCTTCTGGAATATATTTTGATTTAGCGAGTTTGCATAAAATAAATTTTGCTTATACTCAAAAAAATATTGCTGACATTAAATCCAAGGTTGCAAACTGTGATGATGAAAGTAAACTCAGGAGATTATTATATGTTTTGACAGAGCAGCATGGTCATCATCTTGCGAATTTGGTGGAGAAAGCGAAAATTGATTTAAGTGATAATGACAAAGTTGAGATTAATTCAGATCATGTTAAACCTGTTATTTCTACAAGTATTTCTAGAACTGATTTTGAAGTATCAATTGAAGAGAAACTTCTAAGGATTTTAGAAAAAATAAAGTCTACAATATCTGCTGCAGGTTTAACCAAAAATAAAATTGACGCAGTACTTATGACTGGAGGGACATCAATGATTCCGGTTGTTAGAAATTCAATAAATAAATTAGTCCCTCAGGCAAAATTAATTGAAGGCGATAAGTTTTGCAGTGTTGTTAATGGATTAACATTATTGGCGAAAGAAAAGTTTAGATAGAATATATTAGATTTAATTTCTCTAAGGAAGCAGAACCCACATACTGTATAATTATAGATAATGAGAAAACTAAACTATCTTCCTATACAAAGTTAGAACACGATTATTGCTAATACTTAAATTGTCCGACTTCAATTTAATCATATTGTTGTTCAATTTGATCCCAATCACGCCTGAAGATCTGTTGTTAGTTTCACATAAAATGATCGAATCACCTTCATCAATAGATTTATTGTTTGGAAGAAAGATATTTTTAGAATAGGCATAATCAATACGAAATGGAAATTGAATTTCTTCGCTAAACAGTGACGTTTGATTGGTATTTTCTCCTTTCTTGCACTTTCTTCTCCAAACAATAATTCCATCATCAACACCAGCTTGTCTGCACATTGAAATTGCAATGGCTTCTGGTGAGGCACCTGTTTTATTCATTGTCTCAATAAGACTATCAACACAAAAATCTTTCGGAGACATACCATACATAAGGATTAGAGAAGCTCCAAAATCACATAATCGCTCCTCTTCTAAATTTGTACCAGAACAATGAAATTCAACTCCTAAACAATCTGTAGTTACTCCTGACGATTTACCGAAATAAGAATGGCTGATCTCGTGGGCCCAAGTAAATAATTGCCTTGAACGAGAGTCGTTAATATTAATAAATATTGCCGATCCATCTGAGTGGCCACTTTCACTGCGATCTAAAGCAATATACTTAGGTTCAGAAAGCCAAACAGCAATTTCATGTTCGAGAACGCCCCTTTCCTTTAAAAAGGTAACGATCAAATCCTGTTTAGTAACATTTGCCGTATCTTTATTACCCTTATCATCATTTGGAAGCTGCACTAGAACAAGTGGGTTTATATTTATTCCAAGTTCTTTATAATATGCACTTAGTTCATTGCATTTCTCATAAGCTAGGCTAAGCAAAATCTCATCTTGATCGGTATGGGCAAATTCTGGATTGTTTAAATCCTCTTCTGTCTGAAAGATAATTTTTTCTTTAATGAGCCCTTCTTTTACAACATTCTCTCTAAGTACTTCAACAGTTACCCCTGTTGTCTGTGGAGTAGCAGATACTCCTATTATTATCCTTGGTTTGATAACATTTTTAATGAGATCACTAGCAAGAACTGTCGAAGATGCTATATGCTCCTCATCTATAATCAAAATGACTTCTCTACCTTGACTATGAGTTGTATTAAGATACTGATCAAATGTAGTATTTAATTCACCTTCAGTACGTAGTTTTCTGTTTGTTTGTGAGCGAGAAACCAGTTTTTGCCAATTAATAAAGAAAATCCCGTTTTTAAGTATTGCACCATCGCTAAGATTGTTTAGATCAAGAAGAGGGTTTTCGCTTGCACCACCATAATATTGAAATAATTTATCTTTTGATTGCATTGCCAGAGAATCTGAGTTTGTTATCCATAAAAACCCAACATCACTTTTTGAAAATCTAGGGTCCGAAACTATATCTCGCAAAAATTGAGCCATCATAATAGTTTTGCCTGACCCTGTTGGAGATTTAAATGTGAGAGTTAAATTATAATCTCCAAGCTTCCATAGTGTTAAGAACTTCTCTTTCAATTGTGATATAGCAATCTCTTGAAATGGCTTAAGTGGGAACATAATTATTATAATCGGTTAATTTCTTTATATACTTCTAGAATTGGCTCTGGAATGTCTTCAACTCGAATATTTTTTGTAGAACATTCATTTTTATATTCGTTTTTACCCCAACCAAAAACATACAAAACAGCCTTTGTATTCATTTCTTCAATAATCTTAATTAATTCTCTTATTCTCGCTTTATCCTCTTTAAAATAAATTGCTGTTATTTTCCCCTTTCCTTCAAAAATTTGCCACCATTCATTTTCCCCTTTTTCAATTAGTGTATCCTCGCGAATGGCTTTGGCATTAAAAGCTGGGATTGACCGTACTTATATTGGTGGTGTAGAGCGTGGTGAAAGGAATATTGCATTGAAAAATATAGAAAAAATAGCTAAGGCACTGGGAGTAACTCCTGAAGAGCTCTTTAAATTCTAAATTATTAAGTAGCCTGCTAGTTTTTTTAACATAGCTGTATTAATAATGGCCTAGACTAGCAGGGAGTATAGCGGCATGTGTGTTGTAGATCATAACCTACACAAATATGACCAATATTCTTTTAAACAGGCCTCAAGAAGAAATAAGCAATGCCTCGCAACATTCAATCAAGACAGCTAAGTATTGTTTGTATGCAAGGAAATCATCTGAATCTGATGAACGACAGGCTATGAGTATTGATGCTCAACTTAAAGAAATGCTGGCAATTGCTGAAAGGGAACACTTAGATATCGTAGAGATAAAGCAAGAAAGTAAAAGCGCAAAAGCTACAGGTGTAAGGACAGAATATAATGAATTAATCAAAGAGATTGCTGAAGGAAAAATTAACGCTATTTTGACATGGGCACCTGACCGCTTGAGTAGAAATGCGGGAGATTTACGTTCTTTGGTAGACTTAATGGATCAAGGGAAACTAATTCAAATTAGAACTCATGGACAAACTTTTACCAACAACCCAAATGAAAAGTTTCTGCTCATGATTCTTTGTAGCCAAGCTAAACTGGAAAATGACAATAGAGGTAAGAACGTAAGACGAGGCTTAAGGTTTATGTGTGAACAGGGCAAAAGACCGGGCTTACCGCCTATAGGATACAAACTTTATAGAGACCCTGAGTATTTATCGCAAAAAAGTATAATTATTCAGGATATTGAGAGAATTCATTTTATTAAGAAAATGTTCGATTACGTGACTGAGTATGGCTTTAGTGGAAGACAAGTAAATGAATATCTTTATGATGAAGGTTTCCGAACTAGAAACGGGAAAAGGCTTCCTTTAAGCATGATGTATAGAATATTTAAAGAAACTTTCTATTACGGCGAGTTTGAATATCCTGAAGGTAGTGGTAATTGGTATAAGGGTACTTATCAACCAATTATTACGAAGGAACAATGGCAGAAAGCTAATAACCTCTTAAAGACATACGCAAAATCTAAATGGGGCAGCAAAGTTTTTTACTATAGTAAGTTATTTAAATGTGGCACTTGCGGATCTGGAGTATGCGGTGAAGAAAGGATTAACAGACACAATAAAAAATATATTTATTATAAGTGTACTAAATATGGTGGCAAAAAAAGATGTAATGAAAAATATATACGAGAGAAAAAACTAATTGAGTCGATTGCTAAAATGATTGAAGAAAACAAGGGAAAAGATCTCCTTGTAAGCAAAAAAATAGATAAAGAAGTGATCAAAATTAATCAGATTCAAAAACTCACTATTGGCTCAGAAGCAAAGGAGATTAGTAGCCTAGGATACGTTCAATATATTTTGAATAATGGAACAAATTTTGAAAGGAAGCAATTTCTAGAATGTATTGAAGGCCAACTTTTATTAAAAGAAGGTGAGGTTTCTTTAAAATCTGTAGATATTTAATATATTATTTCTTACTTAGGTAATATAAATACTTATCAAAAAACGATTTGGTAAGTTTACGAGATTGATATTTATTCTTAAAATGTTTATGAACTTGTTCCGCAATTCTACTAGAACGTTGTTTATTAGAATAAAGATTAATAATACCTTTAACTAATCTCTTAGTCGCACCACTAATAGAAATGCCTAGATCATAAGCCAAGAACTCTCCTTTTGAATTGGTTAACATCTCACTAACACCTCCCCTTTTTAAGGCAAGTATAGGCTTTTTTGAAAGTCCTATTTCTGCCACCACCCCTGGAAAGTTGTCACCAAAATACATGATCGGAAAAAGATCTCCTGCATGAATTACAAATGGGAGAGTCGTATAATCAATGTAACCAGTAAATAATACGTTTTTGTGATATTTAGAATTAATTCTCTTCAATAATGAGTTTGAAGAAAGTTTTTTATTAATGGTGCTTGTTTCACCCACAATACGTCCAATGAAACAAAATTTTATATCTGGGATTTTATCAACTAACGATGGGATGCTATCAATAACAAGGTCGACACCTTTCCGTGCTTCAACACTACCTATTATAAAAACATTAAAAGAAGAATTATTTAAAAAATTTGATTTAGTGACTTTATTAAAGAATGTTATTGCCTCTTCTCGTTTTAGCAAATCTTTTCTAAACGAATCATCATTTATGGGATTAGGAATAACTATTTGATTCTTTTTACTGATTTTCAGTAATGATTTGTTACCCCATACCTCTTTGAGAGAGTCAGTTAACATGTATTCCGTTGGAGCGGAGAATAAATCACAGTTTACTAAAGTTAAATACTCCTTAATTAACTGGATAGTTGTAATACTGTTTATAGCTTGCAAATCATACTTAATACATACCGCTAGTGGGGTATGTATTCTAGCTACTTTAAGGACATTTTTATTATTAATAAATTTAAAGACATCGCTTCCTAGGCCTTCCCAATCAGGAGATTCGACAACTCCTTTTAAATTTCCTTTATCATTAATAATTTCTATAATTTTTTTGGAAATTTTTTCATTAAAAGTAAAAATACTGTTCTCAGGTTGGTTGATTATATTTTTGTAAAATTTACAATCAATATATTCAGGTTTATCTGAAAAATAGTATCTTTTAACGCCATATTCATCTACTTCGGAGAAATCGTGTTTTAAATGAGATTTAGTTAACCAATAAATATCCTTTATCTCAGGACAATAACGACGCAACAATTTGGACAAATTACCTACGTAAGTTCCAATACCACCAAGGACATTATATTTGTTATCTTCACTGGTAATAAATATCCAATAATTAATTGTTGATCTGTCATTCATTATTCATTCTTAAATTTTTTGATAAATTTAAGAGCAAATGGAGATAGTTGCTCATCTTTTAATTGACTAATAGAATGCCAAGCGGCACCAGAAGTATCCTCTGCATCAATACTGACGATCTTATTGTCAGAGACCTCTACAGTATATATAAAGCCATAATGTTGCAGGTTCACCTCCACCCCCTCTTCAAGATAGCTGCAGCAGTGATAGAAATTATCTAAAAACTTAAATTGGAGTATTTTAGCACCTATTTCTTCATCTATTTCTCTAGCTAGTGCTTCTTCTATAGTTTCCCCATATTCTACCTTTCCTCCTGGAAGGTCCAACTTACCTTTATATGGGCCACGTGCCTTCTCTATTAAAACGATCTTGTCAGATTGATCTTTAATAATGGCATATACTCCTACATGTACTTTATTAACAGCTGTCATACTTTTTTGTTTAATAAATTAAGAATTTTTTCATTAAGGATACTAGCCATAACATCTGGATTAGCAAAGGTATTCATAAAAATGATATCCATTCTCTTTCTAAAAGAGATATTACCGTAGAATCTATCATTCAATACTTCGTTTATTGCTAGACGTTGTGTCTTCTTTACATGTTCGATTTGCTGGAGACTATTGCTTCCGTCTATCAGTACTTTAATACTTTTATATTGATCCATATCATCTATTTGATATGGAGATGCATATAATAAAGGGATTTGCGTATTTTTATCTATTACTTCAGATCTATAACCATAGAACTGGTTATCATTATAAATATCCAAAAAGAATCTGCCCGCCTTCCTTAGGTCTAAATACTCGTCAACACTTAAGTATTCGAAATCATTTAGATCATCATTAGGCCGGGGATCCCTTGTAACAGTCAATTTTGGCACAACATAAGTAGGATTCAACTTAGGTAGCTCCTTTATTAAAGTGGTTTTACCAACTCCACTAGGACCAAAAAAACTTACATATTCATTAATATTAGTCATGCAAGCTAGTTAATGATTGTATCTGCATCAAGCGTTGTAATAATGATTCAAATGATAGATTCATACTTCTTTTAAATAAATCAGGGCTCACTTTTTTTAATACCTTCACATAGTAATATGTTTCTAGAGTCATTTTGATTAAATGTAATTGCATGTGTATAAAAAAATAATTCCGCTCAATTTGCGGTAGTTTTATTTTTCTCTCATACATTGTGACAAAATCAGAAATTTTTTTAATTCTTAGCTGATTATTAGAGTCAAAGGCGAGAAATGCCATGAATCTTGTTATGTCGCTTAATCTATAGGACAAACAGCTATGGTCTATATCCAAAAGTCCTTCTAAACCACCTTTCTTATTAAAGAGTAAATTTGATTGTGAAAAGTCTCCATGAATTAAGCCTGTCTTCAGACTTTTTAGATAAGCAAAATCAATCTTATCTAAAATATTGGAAATTATTTTAGCTTTGTTCCATTTCAAACATTTGCTTACTAGTTCATTAAATTGACGCTTAGTAAATTTATAATTTTTCAGTTTAACTTTAACTGTTAAATTATTGAATTTAGCCATGGCGGTCGCGACTTCAGATGTTTCTTTTTGCGAAAGATTTTCAGAGTGAGATCCTGAAATATATGACATTAATATGAATGGTCGTACTTTATCGCCTAATTCATACGGGACAGGTACTGGAATTTTCTTTATTAAAAGCTCCTTTTGGAGATCATATATCTGACGAACTTCTTTAAAAGATTTTTTTGTGTATGACTTTAAAACTGCTTCAGGATTATCTTTACGTCCAATGAGATAGACCTCATTGTCTACTCCATACAGCGTCCTATTTTGTTTATTAGACACCATATTATGGTTTTTTAACAGCAACTATAGTTACAGCACATGGAAACGTCGCAATATTTAATTTATTTAAATATTTTGAGCAAATAAGAGTAATTACAGAAAATGGTATAAACAAAAGTTTTAATATTATAGGTAACTTTAGTTGTATGTCTTCTAGCATCCATCCAATCACGTGAAACATAGAATGAGTAATAGTAATTTGCTCAATTTGAAAACCAGAATCAACAAACAATGAAACTAGCCCATCTGGAGTAAATCGGAAATAGTCTTCAGGAACTTTATGAATGGGCTGAAAAAAAGGCACGCAACATAATACTTTACCATTTTCCTTTAATATTCTGTGCATTTCTTTAACAACCTCCCATGGTTTGCGACAGTGTTCTAGAACGGCAATATTTAAAATTGAATCAAATTCTTCATCATTAAAAGGTGTTTTTTCTAAATTACAAATTACATCTGCCTTAGTGCTAGGGCTAATATCAATATTTATAATTTTAGTAACCTTGGTAAAAGAGATATCTCTTTTACCACATCCAGCGTTTAGCATTTTGCCATAAAGAGTATTTTTATAGACCGATAACTCTTCATTCAAAGTTGGCCAGCTAGCGGATTTAAATTTTTTAAACATGGCTATAATTTAAACACTCCTCATAAGCTGCTATTATTTCATAAATTGAGTATTAGTCAACAATCTCCTTGGTCTGTCATACTTTTTTCACTCAATAGTAAGATCTTGCAAAGTTTTCCATTGAAAGCCTCTAAAGTATCTTATATCATCTGATATATTGCTAAATCGGTAAATTATACTTAAATACCAGGATACAGGATAAATATTGTGGTATAGATTTTGGAACGACTAACTCCGTAATAGGTGTTTCTAAAGCTAATCAATTAGATTTGGTGAAATTTGAAGATGGTGACTCTAAAATACTGTCTGCGATTTTTTTTGATTCTGATGATAAAAAAGTTTATCCAGGCAAGACAGGGGCAGATAGATATATTGAAGGACATGAAGGGCGTATAATTTGGTCTCCTAAAAATGCTTTAGGAACTGATTTAATAAATGAAAAAACGATTATAAATGGCAAATCAATATCGTTTGAGAATGTTATTAAATTAATAATATCTAATCTCAAAAAAAGTGCTGAACTATACGTGGGTAGTGAACTAACAAATTGCATACTTGGAAGGCCAGTTTATTTTAATGATACTAATAGTAAGTTAGACAAGGAATCAGAAGACTTATTAAGAAAAATTGCTCAAGAAATTGGCTTTAAGAATATTGAGTTTGAGTTTGAACCAATTGCTGCTGCAATAAGCTATGAAAGTCATCTTACAAGAGAAGAACTTGCCTTAGTAGTAGATATGGGAGGCGATACTTCTGATTTTACAATTATGCGTCTTTCCCCTGAATTATCTAAAAAGTCTGATCGTAAAGACGACATTCTATCTGTAGATGGTATTCATATTGCGGGAACAGATTTTGATAAAGTATTAAGCATTAGCAGTGTGATGCCGGAATTTGGATTGAATTCAGAGTTTAAAAGTATGGAAGGTAAACAATTACAAATTCCATCTTATATATTTCATGAACTGGCAACATGGCAAAAAATTGGTTTTGCTTACACTAGAAAAAAAGTTGAAGATTATAAAAACTATTTAGCAACTTCAAAATCTCCTACAAGATTAAAACGATTAGTAAATTTATTAGTAGATCAGAGAGGTCATGAATTAGCAAAGAAAGTTGAAGAAACTAAAGTAAAATTAAGTGATCAAAATAATGCAAATTTGGAAATAGCGATGGGCGATGAAGTAGTGCCTATATTATGTGATAGAACGACTTTTGAAAAAAGTATGACTGGCTTAACCAGCTCTATTAATACAAAAATCATTCAAGTTGTTAAAGATGCTGGAATTTCTAATGACGATCTTGACGTAGTGTTCTTTACTGGCGGTAGTACTAATATCCCTATGATAAAAGATGGAGTAGCAAAATTATTACCAGAAGCTAAAAAAGTATATGGTGATACGTTTGGTAGTGTTGGAATGGGATTAACAATTAAAGCTAAGAATATCTATAAATAGCACAATATATATATTCTTCGATCACCACTCCGCCATAGGGAAGCGGATCATAGGCAGCTTTGATGTATCTTTTGGCAGGGGATGAGGGATTCGAACCCCCGAATGCCGCCTTCAAAGGGCGGTGCCTTACCACTTGGCCAATCCCCTATTTGTTACCCAGTAATTTGGGAAAATAGCTTTCTTGATGAAAGCTATATTAATTTAACAAATAAAAATTGATTGTCAATAAAGTGCTGAGGCGATCAATAGGAAACTATTTGGCGGGTGTCTCGCTGGTAGTAATAGTGTTTTCCGTAGCGATTGGTGCTTGAACCTGGGCGTCTGAGGTATCCACGGTGGCCTGTGTATCACTGAGAACACTACTGCTAAAAAGTGGTAGTAATACTTGGAAAATCATCACCAGGACGACTACCAGGGCAAATATTTTGGCAACTTTTTCTTTATTCTTGGCTTTCATAAATATAAATTTAATTCTTACTGGGTTATCTCCCCGGTAACGAGGATGTTCTTGGAATAGGTATTGACGACATTCTCGTTGTCGGTCACCTCCAAGGTTACTTGGTATGAACCAGGTTTGTCAAAAGTATGAGTTGGTTTTCTGGTGCGGGAAGTTTGGCCATCGCCGAAATCCCAGAGATATTTGGCCACGGCTCCCTGTGAACAACGGGGATCAAATTCGATATCCAAAGGAGCGGGGCCCTGTTCGGTAGAAGGAGTGAAGCAGGCCTGTAGTGAGATGGGACGAATATTGATATCCAATTGAGCACTACTGGTTTTGCCATCGGAAGCTTTGGCGGTAACTTTGGCGGTAAACGTACCGATAGCGGAATACTTATAACTGACTTGAGAGGCGTCAATACGCTTTGGCGAACCATCACCGAAGTCCCATTCAAAGCTGGCGATTTGCCCACCGGGATAGGAAGAAGCAGACGCATCGAAGGTGACAGTTAAAGGAGCATTTCCTTCCAGTTTATCGGCGGTTAGTCTGGCTGTTAGGCCCTGTGCAGCAACATTAATCACGACGATAGAGCTACCTTGTTTGCCGGCGGCATCCACCGCAGTCAAAGTGGCATTATAGGTTCCGGCGGTTTTATAAACATAAGAAGCGGTTGTGCCGTTACCATCTACTTTACCATCACCATCGAAATCCCATTTAAATTCGACGATATTATTATTTGGATCGGTAGATTTGCTGGCGTCAAAATCTACTTGTAATGGGGCCTGGCCCAGAACGGCCTTTTGTTTGTCATCGATGAGTGGAGTTGTAGTAATAATTGGCTGAGGAGGTTGCTCTTCATCAACTATAGTGATTTTTTGTGATGAATTTGCGGTTTTGCCAGTAGCATCAGTAACAGTGAGTATCACTTCATAGAGTCCGGCCGTCTGATAAGTATGATTGGCGGTTCTAGTGTTGGCTTTAGGTGATTCATCCCCGAAATCCCATTCATATTTAGTGACCTGACCATTGGGAGAAGTGGATTTTTCACCGAGGAAAACCAGTTGTTTTCCGACATAATATTTTCCATCATCCGTAGGGATATCGATCACGGCGACCGGAATATCCGGACCACCAACCGTAACAGTGTTAGTTACTACATTGGTTTGACCGGCGCTGTCGGTAACTCTTAATTTGACATTGTAAATCCCCTCTTTTTCAAAAGAGTTTTCGACAGTTACTCCGGTGTCATCCTGGAAAGTATTATTTCCTTTAAAATCCCATTCATAACTTCTGATGTTTCCCGCTGGAGAAGATGAATTGGAGGCATCAAAAGTGACCTTCAAAGGCGCCGGCCCGATATTTGGAGTAGCGGTAAAGTCTGCAGAAACCTGAACATTGGAGATCGTTACCAGTTTTTGGAAAGTTTGGGTAGGAGTTTCATTGGTGTTTTTATTTCGAGCGGTAACCGTTAATTGTACATTGAACTGACCAACTTGGGTATAAGTGTGAGTGACGGTCGGAGCAGTTGAAGAAGAGCCATCTCCAAAATCCCATTGATAAAAAGTTAATTCCAAAATATTGGGATTGTAGGGAATCCTGGTTCCGTCGAATTTGATATCGACTGGAGCAGTCAACTGAGTGGTGACTAATGGCTCGGTGACAATCCCCTGAGTCTGAGCGGTGGATGTGGGAATATTGATTTTCTTACCGTTTAGATAAACGTAAACAAAAACCCAAAGCATTGTCATGACCAGGAAGACTGTACCGGCAATGGCGGCTTGTTTGAATCCGGCGGAACGAGTTGGACGGTCGGTTTTCGGAGCCATTCCAGCTCTGAACAAGCCGAAAACGGCGATAAAGAAAGTGATAATGGTAATAACACCAAAGATCAGATTGGTGAGGAGAATCAAGGTATTGGTGAATTCAGCAGGATTTACCCCAAGTGCTGAAGCCAATCCATTACTGCCAGTGGCAGAAGTTTGACTGACAAAGGCAATCACAAAGATGACAAATAAAATTATGGCAAATAGAACAAAGCCGAGACAACCCAGGACAAATTTACGAGGATTGGGGCCTCCGGGTTTTCCGGTTAGGGGGCGTGGTAGAGGGCGACCGGGCTGGCCGGGCTGGCCAGGCTGGCCGATAGTTGGTCGAATAGGCTGCCCGACATGAGTTGGTTGGCCCTGTTGTTGGGGGATATATTGTTGTTGCTGAGGCTGCTGCGGCTGAGGTTGAGGTTGTTGCGCCTGTTGTGGGGTGTATTGCTGCTGTTGTTGAACCGGCTGAGTCGGCAACTGTTGTTGGGGTTGTGGCGAGGTATATTGTGGCTGCTGTTGTGGGGCAGGCTGAACCGGCTGTTGTGGGACAGGTATTTGTGGCTGGGGTTGTCCTGAGCCTAGTTGAATTGGATCATTAGGATTCTCCATAATTTTTACTATTTATTTTGACTGTTTTTTTTATTTTTGGAAAAGGCGATCGAAAGTAGTATAGCATAAGCCGCCATACTTACTATCAAAAGTCTAGGGTCAACCTGATCGCCCGCCACAAATAGGTTGGCGCCGGTTGTTTTGGTGGCTGAGCTAAATCCTCCGGAAGAGCTCTTATCGGTAGGAACGACTCCCCCGGCCACTGAGGTTGGTGTGACCGGTTTTACATTGACGAAATTAGTGACGGATTGTACTTGTCCCTGATCATCCTCGACTGTTAATTTGGCTCTAAAGATGCCATATTCAGGGTAAGTATGGCTGGGGTTTTGATCACCTGAATCAATATCATTGTCCTTTTTCCCATCGCCATTGGAATCAACATTGACGTCAAAATCCCAAGAATATCTGACCAGTTTTGACCCGGCAGCTTCATCGGCGGTAGAAGTATTATTAAATTTAACAGCCTTACTTCCGGGAGCCTGAGTGACGGTAAAGCCGGCTACTGGAGGCCCTGCCTGCGCATCGACAAAGACTCGGACACTGTCTGAAGTCGCTTCACTGAAGTTACTATCCACTACGGTTAGTTTTACTCTATAACCTTCTACATTGGCTTTTTGATAGACGTGACCAACCGAGGCTTTATTTTCTCCTTTGCTACCATCGCCGAAATCCCATTTGTATTCTTTGATACCTCCACCGGTATCCGGATCAAATGATGAAGAAGCAAAATTGACAGTTTCTCCGACATTCACACTGGTTCTATCCACTGTGAAGCGGGCGACCGGAGCTTTGTTTGGTCCATTGGTAACCTGGACGGTGGGAGCTACCAGATTGAGGCGTGTGGCAATATTCTGGCTATCTGTAGAAACGACAACATTATCATTGTCGGTCATTTCCAAACCAAAGGCGTATTGAGGAGTTTCACCTTCCAGCCCTCTAGTTCCGATGGAGATGCTGGCTGTGGGGACAGTGGTGATTTGCAAGCCCAATCTCTCCTCTGGTGAAGGCGGTCTTTTGGCATCATAATACCACCATTTATATTGAACTATCTGGCCATCAGGGTCGCTGGCTCCCACAGCGTTCAGATTGACGGCAACGGGAGTTGTCAATGTTGATCCTTGTGGGACAGCAGTGATAGATCTAACTATAGGCTGCGCACCTATGACCAGAAGATTTACTGAATCCTCGCCATTCTGACTGGCGTCTTGTTCATTACTGACCTTTAATTTAACAATATAAGGTTGATCCTTTTCAGATAAATTCTTGAAAGTGTGGGAGACTTGTTTGTTGGTTGATTGTTTTTCATTGTTATTGATATTCCAGGAATAGATCAGACGACGGCCGGTCCCATCGGTATTGAGTGATCTATCGGCATCGAAGAGAATATTGTCTTGGCGGTTTACCACAATGACATTGTTTAATTTAGTACCGCCATCCAAAGTGATAGTCTGCGGTTGAATTTCAGAACCATTTACTTTGGTGGTCACTATGGCTACAGGATTATCACTGTCTCCGATAAAGATATTTCTGGACAATTCATTTTCTATATCGTCAGCATCGAAAACACTTAATTTCGCACTAAATTTACCGGTTTTAGTATAATTATGGGTGACTTGTTTGGCCGCCCCCTTGGTCATTTCGCCACTTTCGCTGAGCCCGTCGCCAAAATCCAGGTCATAACCGATGGCCTGTGAGCTATTGAAAGTAAAAGTAATGGGAGCGACTGGCTTGGTATTGACCAGTTCAGGTATTTGATCGGGATTGGGCGGGGTTGTTTTGCTGGCAGCGGGTACTTGTAAGATAGCGCTTGGCTTCATCTCACCCCAGCTGACATCCAAGATATTGTCAACATTCAAAAGTGATTCAACAGGATCTGAAGTTAGATTTGGCTCATCATTGGTACGGACTACCAGGTTTACCGCGTAATCTCCCTTTTGTGTAAATTTAACGACAGGTTTGCTTGCCCCGGTAGCAAAACCCTTGATTTTGGTGCAAGGTGTCTGTGTAGAAAAAGCGTCTGTGGCTGATTTGATCAAATCGCCATCCGGTGTATCATCGGCAAAACCTATTAAAGTACAGGTGGCCGGATTTATTTCCCAACTATATTCCAGATTGGAATTGTCCTTTTCATCAGGATCAAAACTCAATTGGGAAGCATCCAATTTGTAGAGGGCCGGGACAGTTGGCGTTAATTGGACCATTTTGAACCCGGCGGTAGGAGGATTCGAACTAATGATCACATTACTGCTGACTTCACGGGGAACGCCGTCTTGATCATTTAATGATAAAGTGATTTTGTATAATCCGGCTCGTTTAAAGGTACATTTAAGTAGGTCGTCTTTACCTGACGGCATGCTGCAATGATAAAACTGATTATCTTCAATCCGCTTAGTGGGGTTCAAGAGCTTGGGAGGTAAAGTAGAAATGCTAGGGGTGGATGCTGCTGCATGTGCAACTTGATTCAACCAATTATGTAGCGGTTGGACAAAGGCTGTAGCTGGGGGGACACCTCCCTCTTTTTCAACTTTCCAATTAAAGATTATTGGCCCACCATCACTGGAAGATTCTGAACCGTCGAAAGTTAATTCATTACCAACTATTCCGGTTTGAGGTGGATTGGCGATAATCGGGGCAATGTTGGATACCACCAGAGTAAATATTTTACGGTCGATGACATTGTTTTTATCGGTTACTTCAAAGTTGACTTGATAGCTTCCGGCTTGAGCATAGACCTGGTCCAAAGTTAGTGACTTATCTGATGGAATCATATAGGCGTCATTCTGTGGAGAATTTATACCGAAATTCCAGCGGATTTTGGAACTAGGGTCATTGGTGATAGGGGTATTGCCATCTGAGAAAGTGGATTTGGTGGCATCGAAAGTTAAGCCGCCCTGGGCCTGGGAAAGGAGGAAATACACCTTGTCAGCATCAGTTTGGATTAATTGGGTTTTACTGTCGTATTTTATTACCGGTTGAGCGACGCCACCTTTGGTTGGCTTGACAGTTAAGTTAATCTTTGTTGAGGGAGGATTGACCAGAATATCGATGTAGGAGATTCCCGGAGCTATTTCCTGATCCCAGTCCAAACCGGTAGCTTCATTTTTCTTGCCGCTGATTGGTTTGATTCTGACTGTTACTCGATAGGTGCCCGGTTTGGAGAAAATACAGCTGGCAACGGCTTGTTTGACTTCAGGACATTTAGCATCGGTACTTTCAGAAAAATCTCCATCACCGTTGAGATCCCATTCAATGCGGTCATCGGTAATGCCAAAGCCGGAGGGATCTTTCGATCCGACACTGGAGAAATTCACTATCAATGGGGCATTTCCTTGCTTGATATCTGCTGAAATAACAGCGTCAACAAATTTGATGTTCTCCAAGATGGATTTGATCTGGATTAGTGCTTTCAGGATATTCTTGATGAATGTTTGGTCGATATTAGTTAATGGAGCCCCGATGGGTAGGTATTTGCCCATTTTATCCTTTCCTTTAGCATATTCACCGGTATCTGCCGCTGGCTGATAACTGTCGATGTTTGGAGTAGTTGTAGGAGTAGTTGTAGGCGCAGCTCCACCAGATCCAGCAAAGGCCGGTATCAATTGAGAAAAGTATTGTTGCCCGATTTGAGAAGAAGCCAAACCGTAGACACTTTGGTATATCTGGGCTGTCTGGTAAGCCGCGGTGTCAAGCTGTTCATTGTAACCGTCGATCAGGAACTTGCTATTGGTGGTATTACTCATCGAATCGCTGATGGATTTTTTCAGATTATCGAATTTAGCTCTAATGCTTTGAAGATCATTTGTTGTACATGGGTTAAACTCGGCAAATTTATTATCCGTATTACAATCCGCGGAACTGATATCAGCAGAAATCTGCGGTAGTTTTTCATTTTTCAAAGCGTTAATTGTCGAGATATAAGCCGCGAGTCCTGTAGTGAATTTGGCATTGGCACTGGGATTGTTGCCCAGATTGGTTAATTGATTGAGTTGACCGTCCACCAGAATACTGAATTGGTTAACGCAATTACTCATTGGAACTACACAAGCCGAGCTATTAAAGGCCATAATATTGGCTTCAGCAGTTTCGATGTTTTGTTTTGCTCCCAGATAAAACTGATAACTATTGTAAACATTCAAAATGATAGTGTTGATCTGGTCAGCCAAATAATTGAAACGAGCATTACCGGCAACTCCGCGAATGGTACTGGTATTGATAGATGAACCAGATCCACCCTTTTCGCTACCGCTGGGAGCCAGTAAAATGGTATTGACAAGGGCAAAAGAACTCATCACTACCAGAAGACCGATAGCAGCATAAGTGATGGCCTTTTTACCTTTACCCATACCGTCCCCTCCGGCCGAGGTAACCATCAGGACGCCGCCATAAATGACTATAACAACAGCGATCAGACCTAGAAAACCGAGGGCGAAATTCACTACATTGAGGATAAAGGTACGAGCATCGGTAGCTTGGGTCAAACCGGAAGCATAACCCGAGGCATCAGGAGCTGCTAATGTGCCTTTAAAATCGGTAAAATCAGTAACGGTACCACTGCCGGAGCCTGACGAGACACAATCTTCGATATTTAAACCGTCATTGTTGCTATCATCACAACCCATAAAGGTTAAAAGGCTGTCGCCAAAATCGGCTCTGACCGATTGTGGTGAGAGAAAGACAAAAGTGCCCATCACAATCATGATGGTAAGCAGAAATGTGGCGAAAAAGTTTTTTTTGTTGGCAAACATAGGCTTTTTTTGATTCAAATCCCTGTATTATAGCATTTTTCGCTGATAAACTCAAAGCACCCAGGCGGCTGGAAGCATGGATAGACCAAAAATCAGTTGACGTTATGGAAAATTTATTCTCTTTATGTACTGGAAGTAGGATTATCGTTGACCAGTGGAGCAGTATTGGTGATAGGCACAACGTGGAAAAAAGTATTCACCAGGGCAAAAGCGGCCATGGCGATCAGTAGCCCGATTATAGCACCTTTGAGAATGGTTTTGGCTTTATCGAGTCCCTGTCCTCCCAGTGAAACCACATAGAGATAACCGGCATATATGATCATGATGACACTCAGTGTGGAAATAAAGCCGGAAATAAAGTTGGTCATGGTGATCACCAACTTGGTAAAGGCCTGTGGATCAGGAATACTGGTCCCGAGATTGGGGTAAACAACTGTATAAATAATTACTTCTGCCAATCCGGCCAAGATCAAACCTAGAACAGCCCAGGTAATCTGTTTTTTGGCTTTATTGAGTTTGTCAGTGTCGCCTCCGGAGCTAAGCAGACGGAAACCGGCAATGATCATAAAGAGAACGGCAATTGAGGGGATGAATACCCTCAGTAAGTTAGTGGCCCCGAGGGCTAAACCGGAACCGGCTTGGGCGGCTAGCTGTAGGTCTGTTCCCGTCCGATAGATCTCCCCCTCGGCCCCGAAAAACACTTTGATAATCTGATCTGCAAGAATGATTAAAATTAATCCGACAAAAGCAAACCTGATGGTCTCTTTTTCTCGACTCATCGCTTCGGTGACCTGTCGACCGGCCAGAATCAGTTTCATTCCAGAAACAATGATCATGATGACGGCAATGCTACCCAAAATATATTTAAAAAAGTCCAGCAAATAATAAATGATGCTGGTGATCTGGGATGCGCCGGACTCATAAGCTTGGCTAGAATGCCCTTTATCTAAATTGGAGAGAGGTGTGCCGGCCCCAACTTGCCGAACGACGTCCCCTATTCCGCCAATCGGTGTGGCGGTTCCGCTGGGATTGGGAGGAGTAGAGGTTTGAGCATAGGCTGAAGCGCTTAGCAGCAAGCCGAGGACCAAAGATAGACAAATTGTGAGGATTTTTCTGGTCATTAAATTAAATTGGTGGAGTAACGGATGGTGTAGGAATACCTTCTACAGCTGAAGCCGGATTGATGTCGGGAGCATCGGTGGAAGAGAATGCTCCACTAATGAAGGTTGAAACTATGGCGAAAGCCCCATAGATAATGATAATTGCCAGAATAGCCAAGAAAATCATGCGTTTAGCTTTAGCCTGGTTTTCGGAATTACCACCGGAAGTAATGTACATAATGCCACCGGCTACCACTACCAGGATGGCAATAGGAGTCAGAATAGTGACCAGGAAATTGGTGAAACCAACTATTTCGCTGATCCCCTGCTGATAATTGATACTGACAATCGCACCTCCGGTACTGGGGTATCTAGTTTTGTCGACGCTAAAGAAGACCTTGTTAATCAAGGGGTCGGCCAGAACAATCATAATCAAACCGATGACGGAGGCAATGACATTCTTTTTATTTTTTTCCAATTCTTCACTGGCGGTATTGGCGACCATCCCGAGAGCACTTTTCATTAAAACCAGGACAGCGATCGCACCGATCAGATATTTGATAAAGGTGATCAGATACATAACGTTCTGATTGAAGAGCGTGCTGCGTTGGATAATGCTTTGCGGACTTTTCAAAATACCTCCACTGGTACATCCGGTGGAATTTCCTGACGGTAATAGTCCCAGTTCCGCACAATCACCAACTGCAAAGATTCTGACTACCTCGCCGGCCAAGCCGACCAGTGCTAGACCGATAATGGCGAAAGTCAAGGTACTCTTGGCGTTTTTCCACTTTTCTTCATTGCCCTGGGCAGTAACCATACCGAAACCGGCAAAAACCACCATGGCGATGGCGATAGCCAATAAAACATAGCGTACATTGAGCACTAATCCGACGACCAAAGAGGCAAAAGCACTGCTGAATGATTGGGCGCCGGTGATACCGGGATCCTGGACCATTCCACCATAATTACTGACATCCGGCAGAATTAAGGATGGCTGGGCGGTTGCTCCGGCGCCCTGAGCCAAGGTTATTTGACTGAAAAACAAGACTAGTCCAAGCGAAATTAGCGAATATTGAATGATTTTGAGGATTTTTTTGGTCATTTTGGTCTTTGGTCGAGTTTGGCCGGCCATTGATAATCTATGTATTTTAGCATTTTTAGGCTTTTTTTCCAAAACTTCTTGCTTAATCTTCACTATTTTGGTTAAATTTTTTTGCTTTAACTGATTAGCAAAACTTCTTATGGCGGAAAAGAAATCAAATCCAGCGGTAGATTATGTACAGGAAAGTATCCTGGAACTGAAGCGTACTACATGGCCTACAGGAAAGCAGGCCTTCCGTTTGACGATAATCGTGTTGGCCTTTTGTCTGGCCTCAATTTTAATTATTGGTTTGGCCGATGTTATACTCAATTATGGATATGGCCAATTACTGGTTTTAGTAGGAAAGTAGTCTAATTATTTCAAAGTTATAAAACAATCTCATGGGACGACAAGCGGAAAATACTGGTAGACATTGGTATGTCATTCATACTTATTCTGGATATGAAGATGCTGTAGCGGAAGCATTGAAGCAGAGAATCGACTCATTGAATATGCATGATTACATTTTTGATGTGGTTGTGCCAAAAGAAACCCAAATTGTGATCAAAAAAGGCGAACCGGTCACTGAAAAGAAAAGAATTTTTCCGGGTTATGTATTGGTTGACATGAATGTTACAGATGAATCATGGTATGTGGTACGCAATACTCCAAATGTTACCGGATTTGTCGGGGCAGGAAATGTCCCCGTGCCGGTTTCTCCAGATGAATTCAATATTGTGAAGAAACAGATGGGAGAACAGGATGCTAAATTCAAGATTGACTTTAATGTCGGTGATCATGTGATGATTCTGGATGGTCCATTTGTAAATTATGATGGTCTGGTCAACAAAGTTGACGAAGAAAAAGGAAAGGTCAAAGTGCTGATATCTATTTTCGGACGTGAGACTCCGATCGAATTGGACTTTATGCAGGTCAAAAAGAAGTAAGGACAGAAACTTTACTTTTGAGCCCAGTGATGATTTAGTATGGCTGTATGCATAGCAAATCTTCTACATCATTGGCGATGATCTCGATTCTAGCGATTTTGATCGTTTTTTTTATCGGTGTGAGTAATGTTGAGAATGCTCCGGCACGCAAACCCTTTCCTACCGAAGGAGCCAGTAATGCCAATTTGAATACAGACGAATCTGCGAATGATCAGCAAAATGCTGATAAAACAGAGGACACACTGACTTCACCTGCGACAACCGAAAAGCCTCAAATTGAGGTAGCCAAGCCGGCTCTTCCATCGACTGCACCCAGCAATCTATATGGTGATTTGGTCGTTAAAAACATTAATAGTGAGGCTCTGATGAAAGCCGGCTTCAGTAGTTTTGTAATTAAACCGAAACCATTTAACGGGAAATTGTTTGATCGATTTGACCTTTCCATGCTCAGTTATCTAAACATTGTGGAAAAGGAAGTGTTGGAAAATAATGAAGGTAATCAAAGGCAAGTACTCCTGGCTGTTGAATTTGAATTAACGGATAAAAGTCAGAATCAGGAGGTTTACGACTATCTCAAAGCAAAAATCAAGGATGAATTGGGGGCTTCGGTAAACGAAACTAATCAATTTGGGCTGAGCTCATTTTTCATCAATTTCAATGAGCCTACAGATCAGGCATTTTTGGTTGTCAAAACTCGAACCAATGTGTATGCTCTGAGCTATCCAAAGGCTAAAAACGGAGACAAGAACTATTTTGATTCAGTGTCGAAGTTACTTTTGGAGCTTATTTAAGCCAATGTGAATGTCGCTTCTACATTTACGGAGGTATATCAGAATTATATAAATCATTATGGCTAAAAAAGTAAAAGTTGTAATTAAATTACAGATTGCTGCTGGCAAAGCGAATCCAGCACCACCGATCGGTCCAGCATTGGGTCAACACGGTGTAAACATTCCAGGTTTCTGCAGTCAGTTTAATGCTGCCACTGCGCCAATGGGTGATACTATCATCCCGGTAGAAATCAGTGTCTATGAAGACAAATCTTTCACCTTTATCCTCAAAACACCTCCAGCGGCGATTTTGATCATGAAGGCAATCAAAGCAGCCAAAGGATCAGGAGTACCAAACAAAGAGAAAATTGGTACTTTGACCAAAGCTCAACTCCAGGAAATTGCAGAAAAGAAAATGGTTGATCTAAATGCCAATGACATTGAGGCAGCCATGAAGATTATCGCCGGTACTGCTCGTAGTATGGGAGTAAATGTAGAAAAATAAACTTATTACTAATCTAAGTCTAATGGCAAACAAAAAGGCTGAATCAAATTCCAGGACTACTCCACTTCTGTATATCAGAACTATTTATCTGAGTCTGGGAGCGATAATTGGCTTAATTTGTTTTGTGATCGGAGCGTCCGGTGCCATCAAGCTGGTTTTGAATGTCTGGTACCCGGTGGATAATTACAGTTACTACTCACCATATCAACCATCGGCTTGCGATATACCAAATGCCCAATATGACTTGAAGGGAATACAAACAGCATCTACTCCTAGAACAGCTGCAGAAATCGCTGACTGTGAACAGAAATTGGCAGACAGCCAGGAAAAACAACAGAAGAGTGAATTCAATAGACAAATTTCTGAATCGGTAGCGTTAACTATAGTAGGCTTACCTATATGGTTATTCCACTTCTGGTTGATACAGATTGACTGGAAAAAGCGTAAGCAAATTTAAATTATTTATATCGTGGGAGCCAAATGTCGGTTTGGCGTTATGACCACACAAAAGAACGATTATGAAAAAAGGAAAGAAATATGTAAAGGTGGCCGAAATGGTCGATGCCACCAAAGCTTATTCAATGGATGAAGCTTGTGATTTGTTGAAGAAAACATCGACAACAAAATTTGATGCCAGTTGTGAACTTCACGTTAAATTGGGAGTGGATACTAAACAGGCTGACCAATTGGCTCGTTCCACCGTCTCATTACCAAATGGTACAGGTAAAGATATTCGAGTGATTGCCTTCGTTAATGATAATCAGATTAAGGAAGCCAAGGAAGCAGGCGCAGTAAAAGCCGGCTTGGAAGAACTGATTGAAGAAATCACCAAAGGTTACATGGATTTTGATGTAGCAGTAGCCAGCCCGGAGGTGATGAAAAATCTCGGTAAGGTTGCCAAGACTTTGGGTACCAAGGGTTTAATGCCGAATCCGAAAGCGGGAACTGTCACCGCAGAGATCGGTAAGACTATTAAAGAATTGAAAAAGGGGCGTGTAGAATTTAGAACTGATAAACAAGGCCAAATGCACAATACATTTGGTAAGGTCTCCTTTACTGAAGACCAATTGAAAGAAAATTTGAAAGCTTTGTTGAAAGCGATCATTGATTCTAAACCGGCTGGAGCCAAAGGCACTTATATACAGGGTTTATCGGTGGCTACCACAATGGGGCCAGGCATAAAACTGGATACAACCGCTACTTTGCAACAGTTATAAGAAAATTAAAGGGCCTATTTTAAAGCATTTTAAAATAGGCCTTTTTTTATTTGTCAAATTTTATTGCTGACATTTGCTGGCTGACAGCGAAGCATAATCATTTTCGCCAGGAGGATAATAAACATCGTAACTGGAGCCGTCCTGGCATTTAACCTGAAAGTCCTTTTCACCGTTGGGCCCGTCCTGAGAAATAATGTCCTGTACTTGAGGATCAGAATTTCTCAATTCACGAGTATTCTGGTCGAGGCTTCCCCGTCCTGAGAACAAATAGAAAATAAGTGCCAGCAAACCTAAAATAGCCGCGATAAGGAATACTCTTTGCTGCTGATTGAGATGTTTTATTTTAGAGAACATAGTTTTCTTTTTGATAGGCTTTTTCTGAATCTAAAGCCAATTTTAGGGAGTTAAGGGCGACTTCCAACATCTGGTCATCGGGTTCCTGGGTAGTGATTCTTTGCATCAATAGGCCGGGGGTAGAAAGGATTTTGAAGAACCAGTTCTCGGACATTTTAGCGGAAGACTTCAACAATTCATAGGAAAGACCGGCCACCAAAGGCAGGGCAGCCAAGCGGGTCAGGAAGTTGAAAGTAAAGTCAGGGTTTTTGGGAATGAGAGTAAAGACGATGATGCTGATCAAAAACACTATCAAGATAAAACTGGTGCCACAGCGAGGATGAAAGCGGGTTTGGGAACGGGCATTCTCGACAGTTAAATCCAGTCCATGTTCATAAGTCATGATCGATTTGTGTTCAGCCCCATGATACATAAAAACCCGACGGATATCCGGAATGAGTGACATTGCTCCGATATAGCCCACAAAGATTGAGGTTTTGAGGACGGCGTCAACCAGGTTATAGAGTAGATAATTGTTATTCATAGCCGGCCAGAATCCGCTCAGAAAATTGGTGATCCAAAGTGGCACAAATTTAAAGAGCACAATTGCTAAGGCCAAACCAAAAAATGTGGAGAAAAGAATAGAGAAATTTGTCCAAAAATTACTTTTGGATTGTTCTTCTTTGTTGCCCTCGCCCAAAGCATATAACGACGAGAAATTCAGAGCCTTGGTTCCAATGAGCATCATCTCAAACATATTTATGACGCCGCGTACGACGGGAATATTCAGTAACCTGATTCTTTGGACCAAATTGCGGTAGTGTTCTTTTTTCTCGGCTATTAATCCTTCCGGAGTGCGGACTGAAATAGTATTAAAGTTGGGTGATCGCATTAAAACCCCTTCGATAAGGGCTTGTCCGCCGACTGCAAAGTCGATGGGGCTTTTATTTTTGGCAGTTACTCCGGAAGTTTGAGCTTGATTCATGTCGCGTAAAAATTCTGTAAAGACCGTATTATCGGCAGTTGATATTTCATATGGTAACCAAGCTTCACTTTAATTGGCAAATCAAAATGCATTTTAGGACTTGGAAAATCACTGACCAGGGGCTAAATTATGGCCAATGTAACATTGCCAATGGAGAAAGTATTGATTAAAAGGATTGATAAAGATTTGCCTTTGCCCAAGTATGAAACAAAAGGGGCGGTGGCTTTTGATCTGGTGATCAGAGAGGATACTGTGATTGAAGCAAATCAAACGGGCTTAATACCAGGAAATGTCATAGTAAAAGTTCCGGAAGGTTATATGTTATGTCTAGCTTCACGAAGCAGTACGCCAAATAAGCGTGGTCTGAGTACTCCCCATGGCTTTGGAATCATAGATCTGGATTATCATGGACCGGAAGATGAGTTGAAAGTCCTGGTTTATAATTTTACGGAACAACCGGTAACCATTGAACGGGGAGCCCGGATTGCTCAGGGAGTATTTGTCCGGATCGACCGGTTTGAATTTGAAGAAGTTGAACATATTGAAGCTGAAACTAGAGGAGGATTTGGCTCGACTGACTAAATGGCCGTACTATTTATTTAAACAATTATGAAAAAGGGGAAATTTATTACTATTTATGGGATTAATAACATTGGGAAATCCACTCAATGTAAAATTTTATTGGAGAACCTGAAAAAGCATGGCTTTGACGCGGTTTATTTGAAATATCCGGTTTATAGTGTTGAACCATCTGGCGTTTACATCAATAATGTTTTACGCAATTCAGGCGGAAAACAAGCCATCAGCGAAGATGAATTACAAATGTGGTACACCATCAATCGTTATCAATTCGAGCCGGAGCTAAAGCAAATGTTGCTGGAAGGGAAAATAGTGATTGCTGAGGATTACACTGCCACCGGCCTGGCCTGGGGCAGTGCCAAAGGAGCGAGCCTGGATTGGTTGATGGAAATGAATAAATATTTGATGAAAGAAGATTTGGCTATTTACCTAAAGGGGCGACGCAATATCCAGGCTCGCGAAGCCAATCATATTCATGAAAACAATGATGATTTGGTCGAAGCTTGCCAATTTATTTATGATAATTTGGCCGTAAAATTTAACTGGGAAAAGATTAATGTTAAACATTCAATCGGTGAAACTTCAGACGAAATCTGGGAAAAAGTTCATCAATTCCTGAAAAATAATTAATGAACATAGAATTAGACAAAACCGCGCAAATTATGGATGGCAAAGTAGTGGCCGCCGCTGTTTATGAAAAGATCAAAGAGGGTTTTCTGATAGCCAAAGAGAATGGCAAATTGACCAGACCGCCCAAGCTGGTGATCGTTTTGATCGGCTCAAATGAAGCCAGCCTGATTTACATCCGCCAAAAGATTAAAGCCTGTGAAGAATTGGGGTTTGAATGTGTCCTGGACCATCATCAGAATATCGAGAATTATGACTGGAAAAAGGTGGGCGAAGTTATACGGAAATATAATAACGATAGTGCAGTAGATGGAATAATCGTGCAAATGCCGTTACCCGCGGGAATTGATCGGTCGAGAGTCTTGATCACCATTGACCCTAGAAAGGACGTTGATGGACTACATCCGCTCAGTTATGGAGAAACTGCCTTGGGCATCGACTTTGAACATTACCCGCCTTGTACGGCTAATGGAGTGGTGAAAATGCTGAATTATTATCATATTCCGATCGAAGGACAAAGAGTGGTGATAGTTGGTTCCGGTATTGTGGCCGGAAAGGCCATTGCGTTAATGTTGATGAACCGTAAAGCGACTGTGACCGTCTGTAACAGTAAAACTAAAAACCTGGCTGAGCTTACCCGCCAGGCTGATATTCTGGTGGTAGCAGCCGGAAAAGCTCGAATGATTACTGATGATATGGTTAAAAAAGGGGCTGTCGTAGTGGATGTTGGCATTTCGGGAAACGCAACTGGAAAGATCAGTGGTGATGTGGATTTTGAGAGAGTCAAAGCGAAGGCCAGCTTTATCTCCCCGGTTCCCGGAGGAGTGGGGAAGTTGACAGTAGCCTGCCTGATGGAGAACCTTTTAAAGGCAGCGATCAATCCCAGAACAATTTAAATAGATTTATTTCAGCAAGGGTTAATCTGAAGATTGTAGAGTAAGTTTGACTTTTTCAGGGTGAGGTTTACAATGTCATCTAAATCTAACTAGTATTTTATGCCTAGGCCAAGCCATTTACGACTAGTAGTAAACAATTCCCAACCGGGATCAGGTAACAGGGTGGAGGAATATGCTCGAGAAAACACCGAGTTAGTACTACATTTACTAGAACAATTAAGCACGGCGAATCTGGCTGGAACGTGGCAAAGCTGCCTAAATTATCCGCAGACCAAGCCAGAGAATCAATACAATAAATTCATGAGTAGGAATTGGCCATATTTTTCAGATCTGCTGAACCACCAAAGTGAGAATATGGAGCACAAGCATCGATTGGTTAATTATTTTATGATGCAGGTTTACTTGGTGGTAATGGAATGTAAAGCGCAGCCTGAGGCAGAATTGGCCTTAACCAAACTCCCCTATCAACCGACTCGACTAGATTTCTGGGCAAAGCGTTATGCCTTGAAGGTAATTAATGGTGAAAAAAGCCAAAATAAGACCTCTTTTGATGTGGGACAAAGCGGTTTTGGCAGAAGAATTAGATCTATTATAGAAAGCAAATAGCATTGTAATGAAGGGGCTAAAATTGCATTATTACTTGTGTATGGTATAATTAGATGATTACCTTTTTGCTTTATTTATGCGATCACCAAGGAAAACTCTACTAGGTTTGGGTGACAGCCCAGACGAAAAGGAATTAAAGAGCATCATGGAAAAACAAAACCCGGAATCAACCAAGGGTAGTGTTGATACAATTAAGTATCTTTCTGATCCTGCTTTATTGACTGAGGAGATTGGCGGTAAGGTTGGAAAGGCTTCTCGACTAGCGGTTACCCCCGGTACAGTCAATCCCGAAGAGCGGAAGTTTTTTTTAAATTCTATAGAGGCCGGATCTTCCAAACGAATAATTGATATCAAAGATCGACCTTTGTTAATAGGAGTTTTTTCCAACAGTGACTTTAAAGCCCCTTCTGATGACAAAAGAATGATGATGGGTTTACCAAGAGTCACTTTCAAAGATAATCATTTACGGATAACAGCCTTAGAGGTCAATTCCCCTTCCGGTCTAAACCGTGACAAGCTGAAGGACTTGATAATTGGTAGAGCGAAAGCAAAATTGAGTGGGGAAACTGCCCATGAGATAAACTTGAAGCCGGGAATGCTGGATGAGCTGCGCTTTGATTTAGATACTGCCACCAACCGACTGAATACACTTACTTCCGGTAATGGACAGAGATGCTTTATGCTCAGAAGTGAGATGATTTCCGGACTCGATGGCAAACCTAAAATGAAAGACACAATTGTCGATGCCAGCCAGGTAGAAAACCTGAAACTGGAAAAGGGTGATGTAATTCTGGTGGCTTCAAAGAAGATTTTGGACGCCCTGATGATGAATACCACTAATTCCATTGATGTCTCCAGTGACTATTATGAGTCTGCCCTAGCAAATCAGATACTGGGTTTATTGAAATCCAACAAAAGAAAAAAAGGGCAAGTAGATGTAACAGAAGTGTTTCGGGAGATCGAGAGAATCTACCGACTGGAAATGACTGTCAAACCAAAAGATGGGCTTTTGGCTTCTAGTTTCGTGGTGTATCAAGTTTAATCAGTAAGCTTTGGCTACTTACGGGCAGATTTACCCTTTTTAGTTTTGGCTGTTGTTTTGGACGCCGCAGGCTTCCTTGCCTTGGTTGAGGATTTCTTGAGCGTGTCAAAAGCTTTAACAGCTTCTTTCTGAATATTCTCCTTAGCTTTATCAATGATTTTACCGGCTTCCTTTTGGCCGATTTTGATCTGCTTTTGGACCTTTGGATCATGGTAAACTTCCTGTGCTGTAGTAGCAATATCTTCACCCATGACGGTGACATTTTTCTGAAGGGTTTTTCCACCGTGTCCTCCTTTATCCAATTCTGATTTCAATTCCTGGCGTAATTCACTACCCTTTTTCGGAGCAAATGCTAAGCCAAAGATAGCTCCCACTAAAGCCCCAAATAAGAATTTACCGTTTCTAGACATTTGATTTTTGTTAACTTGTACCTCTTTGAATATAACAAAAAGCCCCCGTTCCTGTAAAGGAAGAGGGCTTTTTATTGTTTAGATCTTAGTAAGCAACCCAGATATATTGACCATTTTGGTAAGTATAGTAGCCATTTGAGCTATTACTGTAACCAGTGTTGTCATTTGACCAGCGGATACAATTTCCAGAGCTGTTGCGAGATTCGCAGTAGCGATCCCCACTTGTGCTGCTAGAATATTGAGTGCAGATACCACGACTGTCATAATACTGACAAGTCTGGTTATTGTAGTTGTTATAGGCGTTATTTGCGTATTGTACGCAGTTGCCATAAGTATCGGTTGCTACACAAGCAGCTGAACCATTACCATCATAGTTACTGTAGAGACCTTTTTGTTCAAAATCATAGAACAAATTGGCTACATCTCCTCTATTCATAGCTTGAGCCGGGAAGAGGTTGTTACTATTTTGGCTGCTCATCAAAGCATTGTGTTTAGCATAGCAAGCATACTTCATATACCAGTTGGTATCCTGATTGATTGGAGTGTCATCAAATGGTTGAGGACTGCAGCTTGAGAGGCTGAGGTGATTTGCTTCGAGGAAGACTCTGAGCAATTCAACTCTATTGATGGTACTAGCCGGACGGAATGAACCATCTGGATAACCAGTAGCAATATTATATTTTCGAGCTACATCAAGATATGGTGCATACCATGCTCCGGCGACAGTATCGCTGTACTGCTTACCGAAATATCCACCGGTAGTGACATCATAACCGAGAGCGAGAACTACCACTTTGGCTGTTTCGGCACGATTGATAGGCTCGTAAGGTCTGAATGTACCATCGGGATAACCTTCAAAGATACGCTTGGTGGACATCAATTGAATGGCCTTACAGAAAGGAGAATTCACTGATACGTCGACGAAGCCGGCACAACGATTGGCTGTTGGGAAACCGATGATAATACCGTCGGTATCAACTTCAGTTAAAGCACGATCTGTGTCAGTGTCATTTCCGTCGTCAGCCATCACTCTATAAGTATAGACTGCGTCTCTCATAGTGTTGCCGAAAGTGTCACGGCCATCCCATGAGTAAGAATAAGTTCCGGATGATTGGTTACCGACATCACGTAGTGTGCGGACGATAGTACGACCATCGAGGACCTGAACGATCAGACGGGCGCTATGAGTAAGATCAAATACTACAGTAGATTTCTCCCCATGGTTAGGATTGAAAACTTCATGTTGTACATAAAGATTTTTGATCAGATCTTCGTTAGTAGAAGCCCAGTCATCCTGGTAACCTCCACCACTGTTGATAACAGTAACAGTTTCACCGGTAGTCTCTGAATTACAGCCACTAGCAGTAGCGGTAATTTCATAGGTATAAGAACCTTGAGCTACGGTATTTCCACTATTGTCGCGACCGTTCCAAGCTAAACTCTGAGAACCAGAACCCTGGTTAGAGCTGCTTAAAAGTGTTTTGACAGTAGTATTTGCACCAGTTTTGATGCGGACTGAAACTGCGGCTGAACGAGAGAGGTTGTAGTAAACTACAGCACTCTGATTGTTAGGATTGAAGGAAGAAGGATTGACATAACTGGAGCTAACAATGTTACAGGAATTGCCGCCACTGCCATTGGTGTCGACCTGAACATTGGTTGTCGCAGAGTCGGAACCGGCTGAGTTGGAGGCTGAGATAGTAGCAGTGTATGTGCCATCATTAACCAGATTACCGTTAGTGTCGCGGCCATTCCATTGATAGAAATAGCTGCCAGCGGACAGAGATGCTCCATTAACAAGATTTTTGACAATAGTTGAACCATTCTGAACATTTACACTGACTGTAGCCGCTTTGTCTAAAGTGAAGTACACATTAGTGTTTTGTGAGTTTGGATCAAAAGGAGTTGGGGAAGCAGAAACTGCGCTGAGCTGAGGAGCGGTGATACCACCGTCGTTTTTGACGATAGAAACTGTGGCGGATTTAGTATCTGTACCTGCTGTATTATTAGCATAGGCTTCTACTACAAAAGTATTTGGAGCCATCACTGTAGAGGCGTCGCTTTTGCCATCCCATACGAGTGTGTAGGAACCGCTATTTTGTAGAGATTGAGCACGCAAGGTGCGAATTACAGAACCATTTAATTTAACCAGGACACTGAGGCTGGCCTGAGTGTTGAGGGTATAAGAAACGGTTGTAGACTGACCTTGAGTTGGATCAAAAGAAACCGGATAAACAGAAAGAGAAACTGCCGGAGCAGTAATTCCACTGCCGCCATTGGCGGTAAAGACAAAGGAGAAGCTTTCAATGTCAGAAGAGACACTGTTATAAGCGACGACTTGAGCTTTATAATTACCCGAAGCAACAGGTGAACCACTGTTGTCCGCGCCATTCCAACTGTAAGTGTAAGGCGTAGATCCGGAGAGGTTATTATCAAATGCTAAAGTTCTAACGATTGTATCGGCTGAGTCTTTGATCCAAACGGTTGTAGTCGCATTGGTGTTCAGACTAAAAGATACGGTGGCAGAACCGGTTGCAGTAGTGACGTTCAGATTCTGAACGGATGGAGAGACTGCAGCTACCTGGTCAGCCGGAGCTGTACCGAGCGGATAGCCTCCATCTACATAGGCGAGAGCGGAAGGCATTACTGCGCCAATCAAGAAGGCGAACAGTATTGCTTTCTTCGCAAAGCCTTGGCGAAGAGTATTTTTCATAGGATTTAGTGTAATGATTGGTAAAATTTACAATTAATATAATGTATTTCTGACAAGTCTATTACAACTGGCCAAAACAAAACTTGAAAAGGATAAGAGAAAATTGTCTGGGATTACTTACCGATCTGTCAAAGTCCTGACCAAGTGCGCAAGATGTTGGCTTATTCCAGGGAATTTCCCTCGAACTTACACTAGGTTAAGACTTGAATCTTAGCACATTTTCTATGACTGTCAAGTATTTTCTGGGATAATCAATAAGTTAAACCAGCCATACGGTTGAAGTGGTGATTTGATTGACAGGCCGCTAAAGTTTTGATTATATAGCAAGGCGAATTTTAACTATTTTATTAGACGACATGCCAATAACATCTTCAGCCAAGAAGGCTATGAGACAGTCTGAGGCCCGATTAGAAAGAAGAAAGCCTTACAAGTCACGTTTGAAAACTGAAATCAAGAAAATTATGCTTTTAGCGAAGACTGACCCTGAAAAGGCTAAAGCGATTCTGGCCGAGGTTTATTCTGTTATCGATACTGCCGCCAAGAAGAACATTATTCATAAAAACAATGCTGCCAGAAAGAAGTCTCGAATGGCTATTATGGTAGACAAGGCAAGTAAAGGAGAATTGAAAGCTACTGCAACCGTGAAGAGAGCTTCCAAAAAGAAGAAAATAACCAATAAGAAAAAGAAGAAATAATAATTTCAAGTTGAGGCCTGGAAATCATTTGATTTCCAGGCCTTTTTTGTGTAGCTTTTTACGGCTAAGCAGTAACGATCAAAAGTCTACCGGAAAATAGAGGGTCATCGTATAGTGGCAATACAGCGGTCTCCAAAACCGTTAACGTGGGTTCGATTCCTACTGGCCCTGCCAAAATCATAATTGCTGAATGGAGAACTTGAATTTTTATATAGAGTTAGTTCGGGAATACGGGTATTTGGTGATCGGACTGGTGATTTTAGGTGAGGCTACCGGGATTCCCCTGCCCGGAGAGATAATTTTGGTAATGGCCGGAGTGGCCGCTTCGCTCGGTTACTTGAATCTGTCGACGGTGATCCTGGTAGCTACTTTAGCGGCGTTTTTAGGCTACAATGTAGGCTATTTCCTGGGAAGAAAATATGGATTAAAGGTTTTGCGGAAAATTGAGCATATGCGGGCTTTTCGTCCGGAGAAAATCAGTAAAATCGAGAGATTTTTCAAAATTCATGGTAATAAGACTATCTTTCTAGGTAGGCTTTTACCGGTTTTCCGTACCTATGTAGCGATCTTTGCCGGTTTCTTCAAAGTTCCTTACACAACTTTCTCGTTCTATAATTTGTTGGGAGCGACCGGCTGGTCTCTGATTTTCGCTTTATTGGGATTTTTAGTGGGAAACAATTTACCCTTACTGCAGCTGATAATTCAGGATTTCAAAAATATCTTAATGATGTTAGCCGCAATTATCACAATAATAATTGCCTATAACCTATTCAAGAAAGAAAAAACCCCCGGTGAATTAGAGTGTGAGTGGTTGGATTGAAATTACTTTAATCGTCCCTTGACCAATTCCTGCAAACGTTGATAACGATCGGTGATTTCAGCGGCCAGATAGAGGTAATCGTCATCATCTTGAGGATATTCCACAACAAAAGAACATTGAGTTAATATTTCTTCCGGGTACAGATGTAAAAAGGGAGCAGGCTTGATGTTTCCCATTCCCAAGGCGTTGCCCTGGACATCGCTGGGATTGCTGAATAATAATTTGAAATAGGGAAAAACGCGATTAGTTTGATCGTTCAAATACTTGGAAGGGATAAGCAGCCCCTCTTCCAGGCAAGGATTGACGACCAAAGAAATTCTCACCCCTTCCGGTATAACTCGACGCACATCACCTTCATTATCAATCATTTGGAGACGAGCGGCTAAGGGCTTTTCAGTAAGGAAATTTTCTTTTTCGAGGTTTTGGTCGATATCCGTGAAGCAGGACGCTAAACTAGCCAGAGAAAATTTTGGCCAAAGCTTCAATTCCTGATTTCCTCGTGCCCAGGAAGTGATATTGGAAATAGCGGCACAAAATAATCCTAAAGGGTTTTTGCTGCTTTCGACTTCCTGAGATATCTGCTCGTGATTTTTTTTCATTTTAATCTTTTAAATTAGCTATTTCCTGTAAAGCGACCACTATTTCCAAATTGGAAATATATTCGGGATCCAGACCCTTTTTGACATTGTCATCGTGGAAACGATAGGGATGAAAATGCGCCTGATGGAGCTTTAGATACAATTGATAGAGTAGCTGATCGGCGGCACTCAAGTCTTCCGGGTTCAATGAGATTGGTTCTGCATACAATTTATCCAACTCATCCAATAGATTGAAACTCGGTGCGGAATCGATATGATGTCGCTTCACCAGGAATTTTTCCAGGATACGGCAAAGGGTGAATTTGTGGGTTGAACCGGCTGAAATTTGATTTTGTATCTCCATGGCTGTGAGGTGCAAGGAACCATAACTGGGAGTGTGAGGAACAATATATTGGTTGAAAGTTCCCGGCTGGGTTTCTTTACTCAAAAAGGGATACATACTCATATCTGCCGGATTGCCACTGATATCCATTCCGCCTCGGATAGTACTTTTCTCGATAAATCCTCCCCAATCGATGAGGATTCCACCGTCGTTACCAAGCAGAATATTGCCAGGTTTGAAATCGATATTGATAATGCCGTTTTCTGTCAGAAAGGCGTTGCCCTGCATGGCGCCACTCAACTGTTTGGCCCAATGCTTGGTGGCATTGGGGGAAATTGTTTTAACCTTGTTGAGTGGCGCCGCAATGTGATTGGCAAAATGAAGAATTGGCATAACGATAAAGTTTCGGCCAATGTGTTTGGGCGAAAGGATATGTTTGGTCCGTGGATCGTCCGGATTCAATTCAACAGCCACTTTGATGCGCTGAGCCATTTCCAACTCATCGTCAAAGGCTTGTTGGGAACTAAAATCCCCTAGAGCGGTTTTCACCAAGACCGGCTCCAATTTGAGGTTATCCTCTTCACAATAATACGATTTGGTGATCAGACCGACCCCTCCCTGGGTTAATTTGTCCAGAGAAACCAGATAAACTCGTTTTTCTTTGTTGGTGACTTTGTCGAGAGTTGTTTCGGTAAAACTGCCATTGACCAATAAAGCCTGAATAAAAATCGGGGAAAGTAAATCGAAATTTTGCCAAAACAGATCGTAATCGATCTGCCGGGGAGCTATTTTTTGAATGAATTCCCAGAGTTTGATGTTCTGTGGATCCTTTTTTAAAAAATCATTCAGCAAATAAGCGTCTTTGTCAGTGAGCTGATCTTTCTTTAGAAATTCTTCCAAAGACAGGTCTTCAAATTCACTAAGGTCGATTTCAATTTCTTCATCCAGTTCTTCGTAACGCACATCGATCCGCGGGCTGGAGGTGGATTGATCTGTGGTAATGTCCTGATTGTCAGGATCGACCCAGTATTCTATTTCGGGATAGTCCCCTACTTGTTCCCTCTGCACAGTACCGGCACGTTGGGCTTTTTCCTGGACAACTTTGGAAACATAAGTAACAACGTCTTCCGGGGATAATTCGACGATTTCCGGGCTGGTCGGGTAAAGAACCGTCTTTTCTTCAAAAGGATTGCGTAAGACAGTGGGCAAATCACTGAGGCCGGGGTTTTCAGCCAAATGACGACTTTTAGCCTGCTCATACTTGGCTTGTCCTGCTGAAATACTCGGCTTTTTAGGCTTTTTCCCATTTTCCTTATTTTTCCCAAACTCAGAGGTTTGCTGCATAATTTGATGCTAAATCTAGGTATTATAGCATAAATTAGAGCTGATCTGAAGAGCTGGGAATGGATATTACTGCTGGGGGAATTTCTTCTGATATTCGGCAATAGCTTCTTTGATCATCAGAAAGGCTTGATCGGGGCCGAGGAATTTGCCTACTTTGACTGTTCCCGGTCCGGTTTGAGCAATTTTATAGATCTCCATGAAGACCTGTAAATCTTTGCGCTGATAAGGAGTCAGATCGTCAACGGTTTTGACGTGATCGAAACGAGGATCTTTTTTGTTCACGCAAATGATTTTGTGATCTATTTCACCATTGTCTTCCATTTCCATGACGCCAATCACACGACCGGTAGCCATTACCCCGGGAGCAATCGGGTAGGTAGAGAAGATTACGGCATCGAGAGGGTCATTGTCCCCATTATTCCAGGTGTTGGGGACATCACAATAATTGACCGGATAAAAAGTTGGTCCATAGAGGACGCGATCCAATTCCAGCAACCCGATTTCCTGGTTAAATTCATATTTATTGGCATCACCTGTAGAAATCTCGACGATTAATTTCAACTCTTCAGGTGCTTTGTCCTGTTTGATGGTGTGGAAAGGAGAATATGGATTCATTTTAAATGATTAGAAAATGTCTAGAGTTTTTTAACATACTTTATAGTTTCTTACAATTCCAGTAGCTTGATATGATCTCTCGATGGACGTAGTTTGGGTTTGACTTTACAAGATGACAAAATGAGTTCAGCCTTCAGAGTTTCGCCGGAAAATGTAGCAATGTCGAACTGGATAGATCCTCTAGCCGAGAAATTGGATGGAGAAGCGAGAATTTCCTATCTGGAAATAAAGACTTCGACCAGAAAGGCTTTGGTTGATGGCTTGAGTGGAGTGAAACGCTGGTCAACCACACCTTTTAAAATGGATCCTGATTGGAAAGAGAATAATCTGGATCATGTTTTGGAATTGGTAGATTGGGCCGGTCAACTAGGGCGGAAATCCCCTGCTCTGAAGGCTGCGCTATGTCAAGGCAAAGCAGAGCATTGGAAAGATTTGCTGGCAATGCTGATTTTGCATGATATCGGGGAGATAGCCGTGGGGGATATTTGTCGTTCTGATCCGAGGTTTGAACAGTATCACGGACGCTTGCATAAGAGAAAAGAATCCTATGCCGCTCATTTGATGTTGGGAAATGGCGATTTGGTGGGTGAAGAATCAGATCTGTGGCGATCGCTCTATCAGCGTTTCGATAACAGAGACCAAACGGACAGATTGGTGATGTTAGGGCACTTTCTCGATAAAGGACAGGCCACCCAAAATGTCGCTAGACATCAAATACTTTTCAATTTGGACAATCCGGATTATTCCGTGGCCCGGGCCACGGAGGAAAATTTGGCCACCAGTTTAGGGTTTATGGTAGAGGCTCTGGGCGGACTCCCGGGACAAAAAATCAAACAAGAGTTAGTGGACTTTGCAGCGGAAAAAATCATTCAACCTTTTGAAAACTTAAAGCTTCCGAAAGTAGAGGAAACCCTGGTGGAAATACGCCGTCAATTTGCGGACATGAGCCTGACCTTGTGAATGGGTCAAATTACTGCTATAAAAAGACAAGTTTAATAATTAACAAAGACCATGAACAAAAAATTACTGATCGCCGGTTCTCTGACTGTTTTGATATTGGCCGGATGCCAAAATTTGACTGAACAAATCACCAAAAAGGTAGCGGAAGGGGTAATCAACGCTTCCACCAATGGCGAGGTCAAAGTGAATATGGATGATTTACAAAAAGGTAAAATCACTGTCACTACCAAGGAAGGCACGATCAACATGACTGGAAATGAGCAGGGTGGAAAGGTGACTATGACGGATAAGGACGGAAAGACTTTGATAAACGCTTCAGGAGATGAGAATTCCGTGACTGTGACAGATGAAAAGGGTGGCGCCACTTTCCAGAGCGAATCCGGAGAGCAGCGACCGGCCAGTGTACCGGCAGAATTACCAAGTTTACCTAATGGGTATGATTTTGGCTTCTTTACAGTAAATGAACTGGGTTCACTTTCCTTCTCGGTAAAAAGCACCGACTTGAAAGCGGTTTGCGATCAGGAAGCGCAGCTGGTGGAGGCCGCCGGTTGGCAAAATGATAGTGACGCCTTTAGCGGGGAAAGTTCTGAGAGTGTCTTCAAGAATTATCTGAAAGGAGATTTGGCCATGACCCTGACTTGTGTAAAAAATGACAGCTACATCACAGTAGCACTAATGGAAACCAAGAAGCCTTCCAACTAGAAGTTAGGATTTGGGGAAAGCCGGCCCGTTGGGCCGGCTTTTTTGGTACTCGCGGAACATTAATGAGGAAATTCTGTTTACAGTCGGGCACTCCTCGATTAAGATTATGGCGTTGTCGTCAGCCTCTTTCTGCGTGATGTTCCGCGAGTACCGCGAGATATCAGGGAGGTAGTGCAAAGCACCCTTTACAAATGGGCCCATAGCTCAGTTGGTCAGAGCAGTCGGCTCATAACCGATTGGTCCCTGGTTCAAGTCCAGGTGGGCCCACCAATAAGAGTCTCTCTGAAAAGAGGGATTTTTGTTTTATTTTGACAATTTACCTTTTGAGCTTATAATTTCGCCTCGACTTCATGGTGAAATCGAGAGAAAGACAGGAAATGGCACGTCCATGGATTAGCGCTCGGCGGACACTCAGGAAGCTCGCCGAAAACAAACACCCCGGGTGCATCGCCAGGTGGGTGAACGGAAGGTTGTACTTCATGCGGACTGCAAATGAAAAGGTGCCGGCGCCCCACAAGCTGGTACCGTACGAGTTGGTGCCGGGAATCCCTCCCGTCCACAAACCCAGGAAGAACTTCGACTCCGACTAGAGGGTCGACGGTTCCCACCAAACAGAGAGATTGGCTTGAGCTATTCAGCTCGCCAAAGCTCGATGGATGCGATCTGACTCAGCGAAATTTGCCGGGTCTGACGCGAAAAATTAAGGGCGGCTGACCAGCCGCCCTTCTTTAGCTTTGATTTTTAGATATTTTGATTATAATGACTGCACTCGCGCGAGTGGCGAAACTGGCAGACGCGCTACCTTCAGGAGGTAGTGGCCGCAAGGTCGTGGAGGTTCAAGTCCTCTCTCGCGCACCAATCAGTTCTTTTTGTAGGCGGCAATCTGCGCTAATTTCTCTCGGATGGCCATGATGCGCAATTCTTCCTGAAGCTTTTCCGCGACTATGGCTTTGGGGGCATTTTTCAGTGTCTCTTCCGCCTTTTCTCGAGCCTCGGTGGCCTGAGCCAAGCCGATCGACTCCAGATTTTCGGCCAGATCGGCCAAAACTGAGATCCGGTCATGATGAACTTCCAGAAAACCACCGGCCACAAAGATAACCTTTTCGGTTTTGTCCCCTTCCGTAATGCGCAGTCCACCGATATCCAGCTCGGCAATGAGCGAGCGATGACCGGTCAGAATACCAACTTCACCGGTAATGGTAGGGGCGGTCAGGGCCTCGATTTTACCGTGATAGATGGTGTTTTCTGCTGTAACGACTGTTAATTCCAACATTGGTCTTTTGGTGGTGGGTGAATAATTTATTTATCCTGAGAATTTTTAGCGCTTTCGTGTTTCTCGATGGCTTGTTCGATGGTTCCAACCAGGTAAAAATCGGTTTCGTTCAGGTGATCATATTTCCCTTCGAGAATCTCTTTGAAAGCTCGAATGGTATCAGCCAATTTTACGTATTGACCGGTAATATTGGTGAATTGCTCAGCGACAAAGAATGGTTGAGAAAGGAAGTTTTGGATCTTTCTGGCTCGAGTAACGAGCATTTTATCTTCTTCGGAAAGTTCGTCGATACCCAAAATGGCGATAATATCCTGAAGATCCTTGTAGCGTTGGAGAACCATTTGCACGCCGCGAGCTACTTCATAATGTTCCTGACCAACAACATTGGCGTCCAGTTGGCGAGAAGTGGAATCGAGTGGATCTACCGCCGGGTAAATACCCTTTTCACTCAAGGCACGGGATAAGACAATAGTAGAATCCAAATGGGAGAAGGTGGTGGCAGGAGCGGGATCAGTCAGATCATCAGCCGGAACATAAACGGCTTGTACTGAAGTAATTGAACCATCTTTAGTAGAAGTGATTCTTTCCTGAAGGGCGCCCATTTCAGTAGCCAAGTTGGGTTGATAACCTACTGCGGATGGCATTCTACCAAGCAGCGCCGACACCTCGGAACCAGCCTGGGAAAAACGGAAGATGTTATCGACGAAGAGCAGAATGTCGCGTTTTTCCTGGTCACGGAAATATTCCGCCATAGTGAGACCGGAAAGTGCTACTCGCAAACGAGCTCCCGGCGGTTCGTTCATCTGACCGAAAACCAGGGCAGTTTTGGCGATAACTCCGGATTCTTTCATTTCCATCCAGAGATCATTTCCTTCACGAGTACGTTCACCAACACCTACGAAAACCGAATAACCTCCATGCTCAGTAGCAATATTACGAATCAATTCCTGAATTAAAACGGTTTTTCCTACGCCGGCTCCTCCGAAAAGCCCTACTTTTCCACCTTTGGCGAAAGGACAAATCAGATCGATTACTTTCAAACCTGTTTCAAAGATTTCCACCTGGGATGATTGATCGGTGAATTTGGGAGTGGGACGATGAATTTCCCACTGATGCTCGGCTTTGACGGGTCCCAGACCGTCGATAGGTTCTCCGGTAACATTCATAATTCGGCCAAGAGTTGCCTCACCGACCGGGACTTGAATACTTTTCCCGGTGGCAACCGCTTCCTGACCTCTGTACATACCATCAGTCGACTCCATGGCAACACCGCGAACCTGACTGTCACCGAGCTGCTGTTGGATTTCGATAATTAATTTGCGGTCATTGATAACGACTTCAACTGTTTCGAGAATCTTTGGCAATTCACCTGGGGCAAACTCGAAGTCAACTACCGGCCCGATGACTTGTGTGACTTTTCCTTTGAACATGTTTTCTTGAGTAAATGATTGATAAATTAGTAGTTTGGCAAATCCCGCTTGGCGAAGAGTTTTTACTGGCTGCTTCCGGCGACGATCTCCAACAATTGAGTAGTAATTTTGGCCTGACGTCCTTTGTTGTATTCGAGAGTTAGGTTGGTGACAATTTCTTTGGCGCTGTCGGAGGCTTTATGCATAGCCATCATGCGGGCAGAATGTTCGGAAGCTGCAGATTCGAGGAGGGCTTGATAAACTTTGGTATTGATCAGACGGTGAAGTAGTTGATCGAGTAGACGAGTTTTCTCCCCTTCAAAGATATATTCGGTCTTACCGGTGGCGGGTTCCAAATGCTCCGACTGTGGTTCTACCGGAAGCAGTTTTTGAATGACCGGTTTCTGAGTACTGGTAGAATAAAAATGATTGTAAATCACATAAACTTCATCGAGACGGCCTTGGAGATATTCTTCTTTGACCAAGCTGGCAATACCCAAAGTGTCTGTAAAGCGGGGTGAATTAGCAATTTTCTCAAAGTCAGCTAGAGTCTCCTGACCGATTCTTTGCATGGCTTGACGACCTTTTTTGCCAACAATAACTACCTGTCGGTTAGCTGTAGGGATTTTGGAAAATATTTCGAAAGTGGTTTTGATGATTCCAGAGTTAAAGCCTCCACACAGACCACGATCGGCAGTAATAATGATGTAGGCGGTTTGGCCGGATTGGTGGGTTTTCTCCAAAAATGGGTGTGTCAAAGCAGGTTCGCTGGAAAAGAAGAGGGAGCTCATGACTTGCTGCAGTTTATCCAGATAGGGGCGTCCCATAAGAGCCTGTTGCTGAGCCTTTTTCATCTTGGCGGCGGCAACCATTTCCATAGCACGGGTAATCTTTTGGGTAGATTTAACCGAGCGGATCCTTAATTTTAAATCTCTGAGTGAGGCCATTATTTTTATTTAGAAGCTTCAAAATTTTTCTTGAACTCGCTGATGGCAGCTTGTAATTCTTTCTCCAATTCCAGGGTAAATTTGGAGGCAGTGGCCAGACTCTCCTGAAGATTCTGGTGTTTTTCGTCGAGGAATTGATAGAGTTTTTCTTCAAATTTAGCGATCTGGTCGAGCGGAACGCTGTCGAGAGCTCCACTGTTTACAGAATAGATGATGGCAATTTGTTTGGAAACCGAGAGAGGGCTGTATTGAGCCTGTTTGAGTACCTCTACCACTCTTTGACCACGTTCGAGTTGAGCTTTGGTCTGGGTGTCGAGATCGGATCCCATTTGAGCAAAAGCTTCCAGTTCGCGGAATTTAGCCAAACTGAGACGGAGGTTACCGGCCACTTTTTTCATCACGGGGATTTGAGCGGATCCACCTACGCGGGAGACGGAAATACCGGCATTAACCGCTGGACGTTTACCGGCGTAGAACATTTCACCTTCCAGGAAGATTTGGCCATCGGTGATGGAAATGACGTTGGTGGGAATATAGGCGGAGACGTCACCGGCCTGAGTTTCGATGATGGGAAGAGCGGTAATTGATCCACCTCCCATAGCATCCGATAAACGAGAAGATCTTTCCAAAAGACGGGAGTGGAGATAGAAAACGTCACCCGGATAGGCTTCACGTCCGGGTGGGCGACGAAGAAGCAGTGAAACTTCACGGTAAGCCCAAGCGTGTTTGGATAAATCGTCGTAAACGATTAGGGCGTCTTTACCTTCGTACATAAATGCTTCGGCCATCGCGCAACCGGCGTAAGGGGCGACGAAGTTCATGGCGGCGGGGTCTGAGGCGCCGGCAACGATAATAGTTGTGTATTCCATGGCTCCGGCTTCCTGGAGTTTTTTGGCAACAGTAGCAACAGTAGATTGTTTTTGTCCGATAGAAACATAGAAACAATGAACATTTTCGCCTTTTTGATTGATGATGGCGTCGATAGCGATAGCACTTTTTCCGATTTGGCGGTCACCGATAATCAATTCACGCTGTCCACGCCCGATCGGGATCATGGCGTCGATAGCTTTGATACCGGTTTGGAGTGGGGTGGAAACGGATTTGCGGTTGATGACCCCTTCGGCTTTATGTTCGATTGGTCGGAAGGTATCGGTCTTGATCTGACCCTTTCCGTCAATCGGTTGACCGAGGGCGTTCACGACGCGTCCGGTTAACTCTGGGCCGACCGGGACTTCCATAATTCTACCAGTACTTTTAACTAAATCCCCTTCTTTTAAATTGTTGCCCTGAGTGAAAAGAATACAACCAACAACGTCCTGAGCCAGATTGATAGCCATTCCATAAGTTGGGCCGGGCAATTCAATCATTTCCCCCATTTTAACATTATTGAGACCGGTTACTTGGACAACTCCGTCACCAACCTGGGCAATACGACCTGTATCTACTGTTTCCGGCTTGAAATCGAGGCTTTCCAATTGCTCAAGTAAATGTCCGGTAATTTTTTTAGAATCCAATTTCATAGAGAGAAGAGTAAATTAATTAGACAAGATGTTCGCCCATCAGGGTGCGACGTAAATGTTCGAGTTGGTTTTTTACAGAATAATCAGTCAGAAGCCCGTTTTCGTAGATCTGGATACCGCCGATCAGACTGGGGTCTGTGGTATAAGCCAAATAAACTTTTTTATTGGTACCGAAAGAATCGGACAAAGCGTCTTTCTCCTGCTCAGAAAGGTCTCGACTGACGCAGATCTGAAAGTCACGAATCCCTTCAGCTTCAAAATGGATTTTTTGAAAGGCGGCCTTCAGGTCAGGAATAATAGCGACTTGTCGACTCGCCACCAATAAGGTCAAAAGGTTTCGAACAGGGGTAGAAAGCTGTTTACCAAAAACCTTCTGGAGGATTTTGGCAATCTGGGACTGGGTGGCCTGAGACATTCTCTCCAAAGCAGCCAAAAGAGCTTGATCGGTCAGAAGTTCTGAAAGAGTGGTTAACTCGGTCAAGAATTGGGCAGACTGCTGCTCTTTCCTCGCTAGTGTATAGAGAGCTTTGGCAAGTTTGAGATGTAGGCTTCCTTTTTTCATTGTTTAGTTGACGTATGATTCAATGGAATCTTTGATTAATCGAGCATCCTGAGCCGGATCGATTTTCTGCTTAAGGATCTTTTCCGATGCTTTCAGAATGACTTCCACAACGTGAGCTTTTACTTCCTGAAGTGCTTTGGATCTTTCTGCCTCAATCAATAATTGACCTGATGTAATGATTTGCTGAGCTTCGCCCTGGGCTTTGGCAACCAATTCGGTACGTACAAGTTCCCCACTTTGGCGCGCTGTTTCCACCATGGTTTGGCCTTCTGCCCGAGCCTCCTTCAACATTTTTTCACGAGTTGCTTCGGATTCCAAAAGGAGGATTTTAGCATTATCGGCGTCCTCTACACCTTTTTTGATATGGGCCTCGCGTTCCTTCAACAAAGCCAATAATGGTTTGTAGAGAATCAGTTTCAGAATAAACAGAAATACAGCAACATTGAGAATATTGTAAACAATCACCATTGGATCGATTGATATTCCTCCTGAAGCATGTGCTTCTAACGGCAAGGCACTTTCAGTCGTGGCGATAGTTTCGCCTTCTGCATGAGCGATTTTGATGAATTCCAAATCCATAATTTGATTATTTGTTGATAAAGATCAGCGCCAAAACGAAAGTAAGCACTCCGAGACCTTCGGCAAAGGCGATGGCCAGGATCATATTGAGCTGGATTTTGGAGGCAGCTTCCGGTTGACGGCCGATAGCCTCAACACCTTTAGCACCGATCCAACCGATAGCGATAGCAGGGAGACCAAGACCGAGCGGGAGCAGAACACCTAGTATAGTAGAATTCATATTTTTCTTGTTAAAGATTTAAAATATTACAAGTAAATTAATGGTGCTCTTCTTCGGCGTGAGCCGTATTGAGCGAAGTGAAGGTGAGGAATAGTGTGGAAAAAACGAAAGCCTGAATAATACCAACTAAAAATTCCAACATCATAAAAGGTACGGGAACTAATCCTCTACCCATCAAGAAAGCGACAGTGAGTACTATCTCACCTCCAAAGATGTTTCCGAAAAGACGGAGGGAAAGCGCTACAGGGCGGACAATTTCGGAAATAATATGGAGAATACCGACAAAAAAATCGATAATTCCCATAGCCCCTTTCTTAAAGCCTTTAAAATTGATGAAATGTCCGAGATACCCAAAAAATCCATGCTCTTTGACGGCCTCGACTTCGAAATAAATAAAAGCAATGATAGAGAGTGCTATGGTAAAGTTCAAATCGGTGGTGGGAGCTCTCAGAAATCCCAGTTTTTCAGAAACAGGGCCCAAGAGTAAGCCAATCCAGTTACAGAACAAAATCAGTAAAAAGAAGGTAAAGAAAAAAGTATAATGTTTTTTGGCTTCTGTTCCGCCGACGTTTTCCATGAAGTTATAAAGTCCGCCCAAGCTCCACTCTACAAAATTCTGTAAACCGGAGGGGAGATACCGGAGGCGGAGGCGGATAACAACGGCAAAACCAATCATGATCGCCATGACAATCCACAACATAACTATAGAATCGGTGATTGGCAGGACGCCAAACAAGGTAAAAAGTGTTTTCGGGGCTAAATGTACTTCTAATTCTGAGAGACCACCCATGGGTTTCACTTTTAAGATAACTTCAAATAGCCTAGGTTAATTAACTTAGACTTTATTATTTTCGCGAAAAGAGTACTTATAAATTCAAAAAAGTCAATAGTCTAGAGAACTTTTTTTATAAATTGGCCTGAAGCTCTGCCAATAATTAACGATCATTATGCATGATGGCATTATGCATTATGGAAAGAATGGTTGAACGGCAGTGATTTTTAGGTTATGAATTGTAGTGTCTTTGTAAAGTCGTTCGAAAGATTTTGGCGGGTTTTATTTTTCATAATCGGGGCGTAGCGCAGTTGGCTAGCGCGCATGCATGGGGTGCATGAGGTCGTGGGTTCAAGTCCCACCGTTCCGACCATTTACAAAAATTGGATTTTAAAAAATACTAAGCATAATTCGGCTAGAGCGGTTTTGTGCTAAACGATAAATATGACTAATCTGATGTTTTCAACGGGGTGTAGCGCAGTTGGCTAGCGCGCAGCGTTCGGGACGCTGAGGTCGTGGGTTCAAGTCCCACCACTCCGACCAAAATCAGCTTTTATCGAGGCGAAGCTTAATTTGCCGGAATTAAATTAGCGTTTGAGCCGTTGTCAGTTGTGATTGTTTCGATAGGGGCCACCTCGGATGGATTATAAGATTCCAAGCCATCGATATGAGCGGTTAAACTGTAGAGCATGGGTAACATCAGATATTCCTGGTTGGCCGGGCCGGTGAGACGGTAGATTCTGGAAGAATCGGCGATCCGGACAGAAAGTACGATTTGTCCTTCGGCTGTTTCTTCTCTCAGATATGAGTAGTTTTGAAAGCTCATATTGGTTTGGAAGTCGGACTGATTGGGAAGTAACTCCAAAGTTACCAAGGGAGGATTGCTGATTAAATCTTTTGGTCCGAAGCCATAAGTCCTGATGGCGGCTTGGTCACTGTTATCAATGGTGCCGTAAAACCAGAGTTCAGGATACTGGATAGCAAAATTGAAACCTGTGCTCACATAGAGAGCAAAATCCGGAGACAAACTTACTCCTGCAGGTGGATTTGAGTTGTCAGCGTCAGTACCGGTATCGGCGGTGGCACTGTCAGAGTCACCAGGGTGTCCGGCTTTCCAGGAACGAAATCTATAGATGATTTGAGCGGCACGTCCTCTGGTTAAAGGGGCGTCAGGGAAAATTTGGTTGTTGGCGTCAGCATCAATCAGGTTATTGATTTTGGCGAAATTTATGTATTTCGAATACCAAACACCCAGCAAAACATCGGCATAAGGCCTTTGAGCCAAATCAACTTTAGATAAATCTACCTTTTGCGCTAACTCCAACATTTTCAAGAATTCGACCAGGTTTACCGACTTTTCGGGTTTGAAAGTACCGTCGGGATAACCATTTACTACTTCCAGGAAAGTGGCTTTATTTAAATAACCACTATACCAGGCTCCTGTTTCAATATCGGAGAAATAGGCGGGAGAAATACCTCCATTCAGTTGAATATTGGCAACTTCAAAGATCAATTTAAGGGCTTCAACTCGATTTAAGGGTTGATCCGGATGAAAGGTATTATCGGAATAACCACTGATTACGCCATCATTTCGTAAGACGAAAATGGCATTATAATAAGGGTTATCTACTGAGACGTCAGTAAAATCCTGAAGCAAACTATCAGCCGAAATTAAAGCCGGTGTAGCGGCCTCGGAGGCGGTCGAAAGATCGTCGGAGGTAGTGGTAACGATTAAATCTGTCGGTGACATCGGGGGTAATTCTTCTGCTAAAACCAGATGGGAAGACAAACCTCCCAATAGCAAGATCGTGCTGATGGTGGAGAGAGCTTTTTTCATTTTTGTGTTTTTAATTTTTAGAATTAATTTTGTGATCCAATGACCAATTACCAGGTCCTGAAGTGGCAAACATGCCAAGTGACAGGAATAAAATGATCACAGCCCAGGTGGTCAGGACCAGTCCATCATTGATGTGAACTCCGAAAAAGGCGACTGTCATGATAATCATCAGAGGGATTGGTGCGTATTTTGTCCAAAAGCCGATGACCAATAATCCTCCGCAGATTAGTTCTGAAAGTAAAACCAACCAACCGAGTACCCCGGCAAAAGGAAGATGTAATCCGTTGACCATACCGATAATCATTTGGGGGTTTTGTAATTTCAACCAGCCCATTTGGAGGAAAACCGCGCCAACTGTGACTCGCAACCAGAATTTAAAAAACTGTTTTAACTGTCGATAATTTTTTCCGTCGTCTGAGGGTTTTTGAGATTTCATTTTATTGGCCATTTTGTTTTTAATTAGATATTTTTAGAAAGTTGGTAGATGGCGCAAAACGACGCGCCGGCCACACCTAGAGTAAATTTAAGCACTTTTGCAGATTTTTAGCAACTGCCCGGTACAGATCAGGTTTGGTGAAATCCAGGCCGGCGCGTTTCAACTGGACCAACGGGAAATGATTTCCTCCGCTCTTCAAAAAGTCCAAATATTTTTTGGTCGCGGTACTGGCAGTCTTTGGATTGAGAATTTGATCAGAGAAATAATAAGCCGCCGCAATTCCGGTAGCGTATTGGTAAACATAAAAATTGTAGTAGAAATGCGGAATGCGAGCCCATTCATATTGGATGTAGGGATCCTCCGCCACGGAAGGCCCATAATAAAGTTTATTTAAGCGGGCATACTCCTGATTGAAAAACTGAGCGGTTAGCGGCTCCCCTTTTTCCAAAGATTGATGAATCAATAATTCAAACTCGGCAAACATAGTTTGGCGGAAATAAGTCGCCCGGATAGCGTCTATTTCATAAGCCAGAATATTCTGGCGCTCTGTCTGACTGCCAGCTGCAGAATATTTTTTCAGTAGGTGAGCAGTCAGTAAACGTTCATTGACAGTAGAGGCGATTTCAGCGGCAAATAAGGAATAATCAGCCAGGCCAAAAGGTTGATTTTGGCGAGCCAGATAAGAGTGCATGGAATGTCCACCCTCATGAATCAAAGTATAAACGTCGTTCAAACTACCGGTAAAATTCATCAAAATATAAGGATCGGAATCATAACATCCTCCGGAAAATGCTCCTCCCCGCTTACCTTTATTTTCATATTTATCGACCCAGCCGTTTTTCAAACCGTTAGCCAACACTTTCACGTAGTCCTCCCCCAGTGGCTTGACCGCATCCAGACATAATTGTACGGCTTCGTCATAGCTAAATTTCAATGGTTGGGAATCCATGATATTGACCCGTAAGTCATACATTTGCAGTTTTTTCAGTTTGAGTTTTTTGGCCCGCAGAACAAAATATTTATACAGAACCGGTAAAGAAGCGTGAGTTTCCTGGAGTAAAGTTTGATAAACTTTAGGATCGATCAAATTGGTCGAAAGGGCCGCCTCCAGACAGCTTTTGTATTTCTTCACCTGAGCGTAAAACTGATGCTGCTTGATTTCCAGATTGAGGGTTTGAGCAAAAGTATGCAGGTGTGACTGATAGGATTGATAAAAAGTTTGGAAAGCTTTGGCTCGAACCTGGCGTTTGGGACTTTCCAAAAAAGTTTGATAATTGCCATTGGTCAATTTGACCATTTTGCCTTGAGCATTTGGTGTATCTGCAAAAGTTAAATCAACATCATCAAGCGCACTAAAAATATCATTGGGTCCGCTGAACATTTTTCCCGCTTGTGATAAAAGCGCCTCTTCCGGATCAGACAGAATATGTTTTTTCTTCGCTAAAACAGACCTTAGCTCACGATGAAATTCTCGGAATTTAGCATCATTGATCATTTTTTTTAATACTGCATCCGGAAGTTTCGATAATTCCGGTCCCTGGAAAGAGACTGTTTGAGAAAATTCTATATAGAGATTTTGCGATTTCTGAGTCAATATCTGTAGTTGATGGTTAGAAAGGTCTACAGATGACCCATGGCTGGCATAAACATAAAGTTTTTCAATTTTTATCTTTACCCCAGCCGCTGCCTGGAAATATCGTAAAATATTGGTCGGGTTTTTGAGGGTTCCGCGGAACTTTGATAAGGGTGGAATGAGGGCGGATATTTTCTGAAAGTCTTTTGCCCAAGAAGCCTGAGAGGAATACATCTTTTGGAGCTTCCATTGATCTTCTAACGGGACCTTGCTACGAGAGTCGAAATAAAGCTTGGCTGTTTTGGTTTTAGGCATGAATTAGTTTTATGATTTTTGACAGAATGGTTTTCATCAGTATTATTGGGGAAGCTTTTGAAAAAATAAATAGATGAGTAAAAATTTAGTGATCGTAGAGTCTCCAGCCAAGGCGAAGACTATCTCAAAGTACCTGGGCAAGGATTTTAGAGTTGAGGCTTCAATAGGCCACATCCGTGACTTACCTGGTCGAGCCGAAGAAGTGCCGGAAAAGTTCAAAAAAGAGAAATGGGCGCGTCTGGGCGTAGATGTAGACCATGATTTCAAGCCGCTTTATATTGTTCCAGACGCCAAGAAGAAACAAGTTAAAAAGCTGCAAGACGCGCTAAAAGGGGCCACCAATCTCTATCTGGCAACGGATGAAGACCGCGAAGGAGAAAGCATATCATGGCATTTATTGGAAATATTGAAGCCGAAAGTTCCGGTAAAGAGACTGGTTTTTCATGAAATTACCAAAGAAGCTATTCAAACTGCTTTGAAAAACCCTCGGGAACTGGATACAAATTTGGTGCATGCCCAGGAAACTCGACGGATTCTGGACAGACTTTATGGTTATGAAGTATCGCCTGTACTCTGGAGGAAAATCGCTCCGAAACTTTCTGCCGGACGAGTTCAATCAGTGGCGATCAGACTGGTTGTCGAAAGAGAAAGGACCAGAGAAACGTTTGTGCCGGCCAGCTATTTTGATTTGAGTGCAGAATTCACTTCAATCCGTAAAGAAAAGTTTCAAACAGAATTGAAAGCCATTGAGGGAAAAAGACTGGTCGATGGGAAAGACTTCGATCCGGAAACTGGAAAGTTGAAGAGTAAAAATAAAGTTCACCTGACTGAAAGTGAAGCCAATGATTTGGCTGAAGCAGTGAAAAAGAATGAATTCAAGATTGATTCTATTGAACAAAAGCCTTTTGTCAGAAATCCGGAAGCCCCATTTACAACTTCAACCATGCAGCAAGAAGCTGCTCGCAAATTGCGTTATTCAGCTAAACGAACAATGCAAATCGCCCAAAAATTGTATGAGAATGGTTATATCACTTACATGAGAACCGACTCAACCAATTTGGCGGAATCTGCGGTGAAAGAAGCCCGAAATTTGGCGACTAAATTGTATGGCGCAGAATATATTTCACCAACTCCTCGGAAATTTGCGACCAAAATCAAGAACGCCCAAGAAGCTCACGAAGCGATTCGCCCCTCAGGTTCGACTTTCCGCTTACCGGAGACTCTTCGAAGTACTTTGACAGATGAAGAAGCGGATTTATATGAATTGATTTGGAAAAGGACGATTGCTTCTCAAATGAAGGAAGCCAAAATGCTTTCTACAGTGGTGGAAGTTTCTGATGGAAAACATGTTTTTGGAGCCAGTGGAAAACAAATTGTTTTCGCCGGATTTTTGAAAGCATATGTGCAGGGAAGCGATGATCCGGATGAAGAATTGGAGAATCAAGAAAGGTTACTGCCGGAGTTAAATAAAGGTGAGCGCGCCAATGTTCATAAAATGGCTGTCAAAAGTCATCAGACCAAACCGATGGCCAGATATACTGAAGCCTCGCTGATCAAGGAGTTGGAGGCGCGCGGTATCGGCCGACCTTCGACCTACGCTACGATTATGGATACGATCGTCAGACGCGAATATGTTTTCAAGCAAGGATCAGCTTTAGTGCCGAGCTTTGTCGCCTTTGCCGTAGTAGCATTAATGGAAAAACATTTTAGTCATTTGGTGGACTATACTTTCACGGCCGAGATGGAAGAAGACTTGGATAAAATTGCCGATGGAGAAAAGGAATCTATCCCCTACCTGAAAGACTTTTATTTTGGCAGCAAAGGACATGAAGGTTTAGTAAAATTGATCGGCCAAGAAATTGATGCGCGCGAAATATGTACAGTTCAAATCGCCCCGGGCGGGAAAAAAGTTGATTTCCATATCCGGATCGGACGGTTTGGACCTTATATCGAAAAGGGTGACAAAAAAGCCCCTATTCCCGATGATACTGCTCCGGCTGATTTAACCGCTGAGAAGGCTGAAGAGCTTTTAAATTCATCTGCGCCGGCCGGTGAATCAATCGGTAAAGACAAAGAAAATGGTTTGGAGATATTCAAAAAGGTCGGACGTTATGGGCCATACCTACAGATTGGTGAAAAGGATGATAAGGCTTTCAAGATGAAGTCTATTCCGAAAACTATTTCACCGGATGAAGTCACCATAGAACAAGCCAAAGAGATACTGAGCTGGCCCAAAAACCTCGGTAAATTGAAATCAGGCGAAGAAGTGATTTTCGATGTTGGACCTTATGGACCATATTTGAAAGTGGCCGGGAAAAATCGTCCTTTACCAGATGGATTTGATATAATGAAGCTAACTATCAAGGATGCCGAGAAAGCTGTGGCAATGCCGATAGCTGCGGGGAAAAATGGCCTAAAGAAAGGACCTGGAGCGAGTGTATTGAAAGATTATGGCAATGGAATTGTCGCTAAGATCGGCCGCTATGGAGCTTATGTCTCTGACGGGAAAATTAACGCGGCCATCCCTCGAGGAAAAAACGCTGAACAGTTATCAGCTGAAGAAGCTTTGGAATTGATCAAACATAAATCAGCATAATCAAAGAAATTTGGCTGCGATTATTCCGTCGTAATAGGCATTAGGAAATGCCTGTGGGCGAGCTGCTTCGACTACTTCGATCAGGAGGCCTCAACAAATAAACTTGGCGGGGTGAATGAAAATCAACTTTGGTTTCTACCGGAGTTTTCAAAGCTGAACTATTGTTTACGGAATATTCCGCGCTGGTCATGATACCGATGTGACCATGTCCAGGGCGAGCCACTCCATCAACGATTCTGGAAGGAGTTCTTCCCCAAATAACGACGTCCCCGGCTTCAGCCGGAGCAGAATGTTTTTGCCATCCCCTCCTCAGTAATTCTGCTTGGACGCCGCTTACTCCAAGTATCACATGATCTAAAACTCCCGCTTCCTTGAGGATAGCTGAGGCAACTTTGGCACAGGCTAAATTCCCACCGGCTACATCCGGTGTTCGAAAATCCTTACTACCCACAAAACCTCTGGCCACTTGGACCAACTTTCTAGCTCTTTGATTGGCTGGAAGGGCTTCATATTTGGAAGAATCAGCGATAGTTTGCTTGGCCGGTTGAAGGTCTTCCGGAGCCGGGGGAATAGATTGTCCGGCAGGCACGGGATTAGCCAGTTTTGCCGATTCTTTTTGATCAAAACTTTTGGTCAAATCAGAAGTAGTCTGAGAGAAAATTACCCCAAAATCAGCGACCAGCTTGATGATTTGATCCATTATTTTGGAAAAGTCGAATTTGCCATCTTTAAAAATGTCAGCCAACTTTGGTGAACGAGTAATTTGAGTTAATGATTGGTCATAAAACTCCGGAGTGGTGATCAGAGTTTTACCTTGTTTGGCAGCTACTTCCTGGGTTTTCTTTTTGAGTTCCGTTTTCTGGGCGTTTTCTGCCAAATAAACTTGTTCTTTGAGCGTATTTTCATAGGTTTGTTGGCCAAATTTGGGTATGACCATGGCTAATTCAGACTGAGTGCCGGTGACTTTGATAGTAAATCCATCGCGCAAAAAAACTCGCTTTCCGTCTGCAGTGAAGTAGCCTGGCTTTCCATCCTTGAAACCGCGTTCTGCCTTGCTGAAGATCGACTTGCCTGTCGCATCAAAGACATCTACCTGAAGAACATTGGTAGGCATAATATCACTGAGATCCAATTGGGTTTCGGCGAAATCGTTACCATTGAAATCGCAAATAAAAGTTTGCTTCGGGCTGAGTGGTTTATGTTTGAGGAACATGGCAGCCAATTGAACGTGCCGATCGATGGGCTGTTTTTTCAATTGATCCAGACTAAGGCCAGCAGAGCGAAACTGATCCAAAGCACTATTTTTTTCCCACTCGGTGGCTTTTTCCAATAATTTCTGTCTTTCCTGGGGAGAAAATTTCTCAAATCCGATCATGAATCCAAAATTATCCTTTTGGATATCCTCTATTTTCTGATGAATTTCTTGGCCCGGGGGTCGGACAAATGCTCTTTTGGAGCTTCTGTGCTACCATGGTCTGGCGGATAGTTGAGTTTTTCGGTAGAGTCGGACATGGACTACAAATTAAATCTTGCTATTATAGCACAAAATTTGGTCAATTATTAGTTTAAGAATGCTCAAAATTAAGGACTTAAAGGTGGAAGCTGAAGGTAAGGTAATCTTGGACGGCTTTAGTTTGGAAGTAAAACCAGGTGAGACTCATGCTATCATGGGGCCAAATGGTTCTGGAAAGAGTACCCTGTGTTATGCCATCATGGGCCACCCCAAATATAAAATCAGGGGCGGCAGTATAGAATTTAAAGATAAAGATATCTTGAAAATGCCTACCGATGAGCGGGCTAGACTGGGAATTTTCTTGGGATTCCAATATCCGAAAGAAGTGGCCGGGATTACCTTTGGGAATTTCCTACGACAGGCCTCCAACCTGAGGGCTATTGGGAAAGATCCTCAAGCCAAACAACTGGGAGTTGGTGAGTACTTTAGAATTGCCGGAGAATTGCTGGGGAAAGTACATTTGGATAAACAATTTATCGGAAGAGGTGTGAATGAAGGTTTTTCAGGTGGAGAAAAGAAACGAGCGGAGATCGCTCAAATGGCTGCATTACAACCAGACTTGGCTTTACTCGATGAAATTGATTCAGGCTTGGACATCGATTCTCTAAAGAAAACAGCTGAAGCGATTGAAGGAATAAAGCAGGAAACTGGAATGGGCATGATTATAATCACCCATTATCAGAGGCTTTTACATTATGTAAAAGCCGATCGGGTTCATGTGATGAGAGCAGGAAGACTGGTTAAAAGTGGTGGAATGGAGTTAGTGGAAAAGTTGGAAGAAGAAGGTTACCAAAATATTTAAGATGTCCAAGATCAAAGGAAAAAAAGTGAGTACAAAAATTCTGGCCAAACAATTGGGGAATTATAAGTTTGGGTTTAAAACTAAACATCAAGCTACTTTTAAAATTGCTCAAGGCCTTTCGGAAGAAGTAGTTCGAGAGATTTCCAGACAGAAAGACGAACCTGAATGGATGTTGGCCATCCGTTTGAGAGCATTGGAAATATTCAATTCCAAACCGATGCCTAATTTTGGTGGGGATTTGAGTGAGATTAACTTTGAAAAAATCCATTATTATCTCAAGCCCTCAGAAAAAGAGCGGAAGGATTGGGAAGAAGTTCCGACAGAAATCAAAAATACTTTTGACCGTTTGGGTATTCCCCAGGCTGAACGCACCTACCTGGCGGGTGTGGGCGCTCAATTTGAATCGGAAATTGTTTATCATAATTTGCAGGAAACTTTGGCCAAAAAAGGCGTACTATTTGAAGGCACAGACGCGGCTTTGAAGAAATATCCCGAATATTTTCAGGAATATTTTGGAACTATCGTTCCGGCTCGTGACAATAAATTTGCCGCGTTAAATACAGCTGTTTGGAGTGGAGGGAGTTTTATTTACGTGCCAAAAGGAGTGCATATAGAACTACCTTTACAAGCCTATTTCAGGATCAATGCTGAATTTATGGGGCAATTTGAGAGGACGCTGATTATTGCCGATGAAGGAAGTTCCGTTCACTATGTTGAGGGTTGTACAGCCCCGACTTATTCCTCCAATTCACTGCATTCGGCTGTAGTGGAAATAATTTGTAAAAAGGGCGCGCGCGTCCAATATTCAACCATTCAAAACTGGTCGAATAATGTCTACAACCTGGTCACTAAACGCACGCGCTGTGAAGAAAACGCCTCGATGTTTTGGCTTGATTGTAATCTGGGTTCCAAATTAACCATGAAATACCCGTCTGTTTATCTGATGGGGCGCGGCGCCAAAGCGGAAATCCTCAGTGTGGCCTATGCGGGCAAAGGCCAACATCAGGACGCCGGAGCAAAGGTGATCCACGCCGCGCCGGATACCAGCTCTACAATTACAGCAAAATCTCTATCGAAAGACGGGGGTCGCTCGACTTATCGAGGGTTGCTGCAAGTATTACCCGGTGCGACCGGAGTAAAAGCCCGAGTGGTTTGTGATGCTTTGCTGCTGGATGGGCATTCTCGCTCTGATACTTACCCGACTATGGATGTCCAGGAAAATGATGCGGCTGTGGCCCATGAGGCAACTGTGGCCAAGATTTCCGAAGAACAATTATTTTACCTGATGTCGAGAGGATTTACGGAAGCGGAAGCAGCGACCATGATAGTAAATGGCTTCATCGACCCGATAATTAAAATATTACCGATGGAATACGCTTTGGAAATGAATCGACTGATGGAAATGGAAATGGAAGGCTCAGTTGGTTAAACTTTCCGATTTACCGGGTTTACTTTTTCAAGCGGAATGAAGGCTTCAATTAGCAAAACAATATGAAGATAAAAAATACTGAACAAAAAATTTCCGAGCCTTGGAAATGGGATGAAAATCTTGATAATTTTGAGATTGTTCTGGAACAAGGACAGAAGTTGCAGCAAGTTTTGGTATTCAACCGGACTATAAAAGCAAAGATAGATTATAAATTGGTGGAAAGTGGGGCTGAACTGGAATTGTTGATAATAGTAATCGGCAATGACAAATGCCTGATTAACCTATCAACTTTGATTGCTCATCTAGCCCCTGACACTAAAGCCAGGGTTGCCCTGAAGGCTGTGCTTTTTGAACAAAGTCAACTGGATTTTCGGGGCAATATAGTGGTCAACAAAGATGCTTCGGCTACGGACACTTATTTGAAGTCGGAATCACTACTAATGTCCACTGAAGCTAGAGCAAAAGCGATCCCTTCATTGGAGATTGTGGCCAATGAAGTAAAGGCCGGCCATGCCGCTACCTTTGGAAGAGTTGACGATGACAGTTTGTTTTATTTGGAAAGTCGTGGATTTAGTAGGTCGCAAGCGAAAAGACTACTATTGGAAGCATTTTTAAATGAAGGGAAAAACTTTTTTACCGGCTTGGAGCAATCCCAGCGTGACAGTGTTGCTGAAAAAATCGTCACATTATTACCAGAAAATTATAAAGATGAATAAAATTATTGTTGCCCAAGTGGGCGATCTCCCAGCTGGACAAAAGAAAAGGGTAATGGCAGGTGAACAAGCGATTATGTTGGCTTTGATCGAAGGTAAATATTTTGCCGTTCAAGATAATTGTACACATAGAGGAGCTTCATTGGCCGCGGGCGAACTGAATCAATTTCGAGTGGAATGTCCTTGGCATGGCGCACAGTTTGATATTCGTACCGGGCAAGTAACAGCATTGCCCGCGGCCATCCCATTGAAAACTTTTCCGGTAGAGATAGATGGCCAAAACATCGTGGTTGTGTTACAATAAAAGGATTTAGCCTTTTTGTAAATGCCGATGAGTACCATTGACGGCCAGAAACACCCTTTGGAGGTCAGAAAACCGGAGTTTGCCGGACTATACTATCCTTCTGACGCACAGGAGCTGAACGATCAGATAGAGATAAAATTGATGGACGCGGCTATGCTGGGTGCGGATTTGAGTGAATTAAGCATCGGTGGAATGATAGTTCCGTCGGCCGGTTTCAGTTATTCGGCCAAAATAGCGCTTTCGGCTTACCAAAAGGTGATGAATAGGAATTATTCACGAGTGATTTTAATAGGAAAAGCCCATTTTTTCAGTTTCAGTGGTCTGGCTTTGACCGGTTTTGACGCTTATCAATCCCCTTTGGGAGAGGTACTGCTAGACAAGAAATGTATTGAAAAATTATCTACCAATTTTAATTTTCAATACAATGAGAATGCTTTTGCCAAAGAGTATTCGTTGGAAGTTCAACTTCCATACTTGCAGAAATTCCTCAAAAATTTTCAACTGGTACCATTACTACTTGGCAATAAAATTGACTTGGCGGAGGTTGCCGCAAAACTAAGCGAAATTATTGATGACAATACCTTGGTGGTAGTGAGCACTGATCTCTCGCATTTTTTAACAGACGCTAAAGCCAGAAAAACAGATCAGGATACTATTAATGCTATTTTGGCGCGGGATGTCAGTGGCGTGAAAGTAGCCGGGCAGGCTTTGGCTCTCTGGGGTGTAGCATTGATCAATGAAATTGCTTTATTGAAAGAATGGCAACCAATGTTTTTGGCTTATGGAAATACTTCTGAAGGTGGTGATGATCCAGACTCGGTGGTAGGTTACGCCAGTATGATCTATCTTTCAGAATAAGATTGCTAAAAAGAGCTGAAAAGACTATTATCGAAGCTGGTTTCATGGCTTTGACGGCTTATTTCTATGCAATTATCAGGTATCAAAAAGGCTTTTCCAATTTTTCAAAGTGAGCAATTTCGGTCCAAGTCTTTGGTTTACCTGGACAATGCTTCAACGACTCAGAAACCGGCACGCGTGCTGCGGGCCATGGAGGACTTTTATCTTCACTCCAACGCCAACATTCATCGAGGAGTTTATGGATTGGCTGAGCAAGCTGACAAAATTTATGAAGAGAGTAGAAAAGTGGCAGCGGATTTCATCGGAGCTGAAACTGAGGACATTGTTTTCACTAAAAATGCGACGGAAGGAACCAATTTATTGGCTTTTGGAATTGGCGAGAAGCTGATCGAACCGGGAGATAACATTGTGGTAACAGAATTGGAGCATCATGCCAATTATCTACCCTGGCAAGAAATTGCCAAACGCCGGGGAGCAGAATTTAGAGTAGTGAAAGTCAAAAATGAAAGTGGTGCACTGGATGAACATGATTGGGAAAAACTGATTGATAGGAAAACCAAGGTAGTGGCAGTGACAGCGCTTTCCAATGTACTGGGAGTCCAAGTGGATTTAGCTGGAGTAGAGGTTTTGGCGCACGCTCATGGGGCTCTGTTGATAGTTGATTGCGCGCAAAGTGCCGCTCATCAAAAAACTGATGTTAAAGTGATGAAATGTGATGCTGCTGTATTTACGGGGCATAAATTATTTGGCCCAATGGGAACAGGTTTTACATTTATAAAAAAGGAGTTGGCGGAAAAGCTTCCGCCATTCTTGACAGGCGGTGGAATGCTAAAGGATTTACCGGATCTATGGCTGGAAGCTCCAACGAAATTTGAAGCCGGAACACCCAATGTCGGCGGACTGGCCGGAATGGCGGAAGCTCTAAAGATGATTGGAGAAATTGGCTGGGAGAACATTATAGAACATGAAAAACAATTAGTTATTCAAGCCCGAGGAATTTTGGCCAAAATACCGCAGATAAAGATCTATGGACCAAGGGCCGTTGATCAATCAAATTCGATGATTGCCTTCAGTGTGGAAAAGGTTCACCCTCACGATTTGGCCTCGATACTTGGTGAAGACAATGTTTGCATCAGAGCCGGACATCATTGCGCAAAACCTTTGCTGCGAAGCCTTGGTTTGAATGCCTTGGCACGTGCCAGTTTTTCCATTTACAACGATCAAGCAGATTTAGAGAAATTGGTAGAGAGTGTAGAAAAAGCGATTAAACTATTTAAATAAAATGGATATTTACGGCGAAATTATTTTGGATCATTTTAAAAACCCTCGACAAGCGGGTTTGCTGGATGATGCTCAGATAACTGGCGAAGATTTTAATCCACTTTGTGGAGACAAAGTCAGATTAAGTGTAAAACTGGACGATCAGGGTTATATCAAGGGATTTGGTTTTAGCGGAGATGGTTGTGCGATTAGCGTAGCTTCGACCTCGCTCTTGGGTGAAAAAATCCTGGGAGAGAAACTTAATGATATAGTGAACATGAACAGTGATGAAGTATTGGAAATGTTGGAAATCCCGATTTCACCCGGAAGAATCAAATGTGCTTTACTGGGCTTTAGTTGTCTAAAAAAGGCCGCAACAATTTATCACGCAGAACATGAATAAAAAACCGTGGACAAAAAAACAGTACCTGGATTTGATCAATCAGGTATTAGACCCGGATACTTCCTTAGGGATTACCGACATGGGGTTGATTTATGATGTTGAAGAAGAAACTCCCGGAAACATCAAAGTAACCATGACTTTGACTTCTCTGGGCTGCCCGGCAGGAGGCCAGATAACCACCGAGATTGACTCATTACTACGTATTCAACCGCATGTAGTAGATGTAAAAATAGATATAGTCTGGGATCCACCATGGAGCTCAGCGCTGATGAATCCGGAATTGAAAGCGATGCTGTTTGGTAACTAAATTGATTTAATGAAGAAAAGTATAGATAAAAAATTGAAGCAATTTTTGTGGGCGGTTTTGGTGATATTTGTAGTGGCGATTTTCGATAATTACTGGCCAACCTCAGTAGGTTCATCTACTCAGACTAATCTGATTAATAATGGTTATTTTCAGGTGGAAAGGGTTGTTGACGGAGATACTTTTGTTTATCTGGACCAAGGCGTTCGGAAAACGGTGCGACTATTGGGAGTTGATACTCCTGAGACCAAAGATCCCCGGAAACCAGTACAATGCTATGGGCAAGAGGCTAGCGATGAAACCAAGATGCTGATTGAAGGAAAAATAGTTAGATTGGAGGCTGACCCCCAAGCGCAAAACCTGGACAAATATCAACGGGAGTTGCGATATGTCTATTTACCTGATGGAGCAATGTTAAATAGAATCTTGGTAGCAGAGGGTTTTGCTTTTGCTACGCCGGAATACCCCTTCGGTCTGAAGGAGGAATTTGTAAATTTAGAAAAAGAGGCTAATATAGAGAGGAAAGGAATGTGGAATACTACGGTTTGTAAATAAACAAAAATGGAAATAAATTTAGCTGCACAAAGTGACCAGCGGGTAGCGATCTTCATGGATACGCAAAATCTTTATCATTCGGCCAAATCCAACTATCGGGCCAATGTTAATTATGAAGAATTAATCAGAGTGGCTGTCAATGGCCGTAAGTTGATTAGAGCTTTTGCCTATGTGATTCGTTCGGAAGAATATACTGAAGAGAAGTTTTTTGATGCATTGACTGACATTGGCATAGAAACACGGGTCAAAGATTTGCAGGTTTTTCATACTGGAGCAAAGAAGGGTGATTGGGATGTGGGAATCGCTGTAGATATGATTCGTCTGACTGAAAAGGTTGATGTGATAGTGCTGGGTTCTGGTGATGGAGATTTCTTGGAGGTTGTCCGTTACTGCCAGTCTCGTGGGGTGCGTGTAGAATTGATGGCTTTTGAAAAAACTACCAATGCCAAGATCCTCGAGGTGGTAGATCACTTTACTGATTTGGGGGATAAAGACGCAGATTTTCTAATTGGGAACAGGCGTCGGATTAGAAGTGCCAGCAGTGGAGGATCTCCAAAAACAATGAGGAAAAGTAGTAGTTTTTCGACACCATCCGCGGCACCAATTCTAAAAACTGCAATTCCCTACTCTGGAAGCAATTTATCCGCTACCAATCGGGTTTCCGGTACCGCCAATCAACAAGTGAGCCCAACGATTTTTGGCAGGAACAATAGACGAAAAAGTAATAATTCCAAAAATGGTGAGAGGAAAATTCAGCCGGTTGTAGGTATGCCGGGAAAACCGCCCACTACCTTTACCAATAAACCTTTGGTAAATGATCAGACAAAAAAGAATATCTCGATTGATAATGCTTTTGGTAACAGCGAACCCAAAAAAAAATTCTTTAATTAGAACTTTCCAGCTGACCGGCCCACATTGATAGGCCACCTTGTAAACTATCGGCCTGATAGCCGTTTTGCTGAAGGTAGCGTTCTGCACTTCCACTGCGGACTCCATGGGAACAGATTGTAATGATATGCCGGTCTTTTGGAACTTCGCTTAACCGTGATTCTAAACTATCGATAGGGATATTGATTGCCCCGGGAAGGTGACTTTCGGAAAATTCCTGGTTTGAGCGAACGTCGACAAGATAATAATTGGCCCTTTTGTCGTCGTATTTTGCCAAGAGCTCCGCTTGATTTATCATTGATTCAGAGGTAAGTTTTTATATCAAAACCAATATTAATTAAAGCCCAAAAAATATGTTTATACAAGTAGGAAAACCCGCTCCGGAATTCTCTATAGTGACAGTCTTCGAGGACAAAGTCTCGAAAGTCTCTTCAGCCGATTTGAAAGGCAAATGGGTGGTATTATTTTTCTATCCTTTGGATTTCACCTTTGTATGCCCAACTGAAATCGTCGAGATGAGCGAAAAAATGCCCGAATTCACCAAGCTGGGAGCAGTAGTTCTAGGTGGAAGTGTTGATTCTGTCCATTCACATATGGCCTGGATGAAAGACTTGGGAAAATTGAATTATCCACTATTCTCAGATATGAACAGAGAAATGAGTCGTGACTTTGGAGTTTTGATAGAAGATAAAGGCCATTCATTGAGAGGAACATTTATTATCGACCCCGAAGGAATTTTGCGCTATCAATTAGTACACGATCTAACAGTGGGCCGTAGTGCAGATGAAACATTGCGAGTATTGCAGAGTCTTCAGACTGGCGAACTTTGTCCAGCCAATTGGAAGCCGGGAAAGAAAACATTAGGCAAAGGTTAGAAATAGATCCTATTGAGCCTTACTCCGTCATCATCATTTCTAAAGATTTATTAATTATTTATGGAACAATTTGATTTTCTAGTAATTGGCGCCGGCTGCGCCGGCGCCAGTGGAGCCATGTACGCCACCCGCTTAAATCTTAAAACAGTGATGATTGCGGAATTACCCGGCGGGCTGATCACTACGACCAATATAGTGGAGAACTGGCCCGGTATTATCAAGATTTCCGGACCGGACTTGGCTTCCAATTTGATTGATCATGCGATGGCTTTTGGGGCTGAATTGAAAAATGAAAGAGTTTTGGAAGTCGAGCAAATTGCGCTTTCAGCAGAAGATGAAAAGGCCGGGAAGAAGGCCGGGTTTATCGTCCGTAGCGCCAGTCATCAATATTTGGCTAAAACAGTTTTGTTCGCTACCGGCAGTAATCACAAACATTTGGGCTGTCCGGGTGAGAAAGAATTGGAAAATAAAGGAGTATCCTACTGCGCACTTTGTGACGGGGCGTTTTACAAACAGAAAACGGTTTGCGTGGTGGGTAGTGGCGACAGTGCCGCTAAAGAGGCTCTACTATTGTCCGAATTTGCCGACAAAGTTTATGTGATTTCCAGGACAAAACTTCATCCCGAACCGGTTAATTTGGAGAGAGTGAAAGCTAATTCAAAAATAGAATTGTTGAGTAATGCTGAAGTGGAGGAAATCATCGGTACAGATAAAGTCCAAAAAATCCGTTTAAAGGATGGTCGAGAAATGGCGATGGATGGCGTTTTCATAGCTATCGGATTGATTCCCCACTCCAAGGAAGCCGAAAAATTGGGGGTTGCTCTGAATGCGCGCCGAGAAATAATTATCAACCGCAATAGCGAAACCAATATCCCGGGTGCGTTTGGTGCGGGAGATGTTTGCGATACAGTTTTCAAACAAGCGATCACCGGCTCAGCTGAAGCAGTGACGGCCAGTTTCTGGGCTTATGAATATCTGAACAAGCATCAGGTAGTATTGGAGTAATTCATTTTACCCTGACCGTGCAACGGAGGCGGATATTCTCATGCTGACTGATAGGATTTAGTAGCGTATTGATCGGCTTGCAAAGCGTCGTGGTTGATCTGACCAGCTTGATCTTTCTGGATTTTTGGATCCGCCTCTAAATTTTCTTTGGTTGGAACAATGTCGATCAGAAAACCCTTATTGTCTTTGATCCATTGACTTTTGGTTTTTCCACCCTCAATTTCGATCCCTTCATAGCCGTTGATGGCTTTGATGCTGGTTGGAGCGTATAGAAGATCTTCATCTTTAATATCTTCCCAAACAAAGGTGTCGCTGGGGCTTATTTTCAGTTTCGCTCTTTTTGCGTCGATTTTTTTACCGAGGGTAGAGATTTGCAAAGCGATTGGTGTAATCTGCAATTTTGGCTCCAGGCCTAGGTATTCCATGGTTCGGTAGAGTTTTAGGTGGATGAGTTTGAGGCGAGCGAGAATTTCTGTGGCTGTGAGAATTTCTATTCGTTTCCCCGCAAACTCAGCATAATCTCCGGTATAACTCTTCCCATCCAGGTTGAGCCATTTAGTAAATTTTCCAACTCTGCTAAAACCTCTTCTATTTCGTCTAAAATCCGGTCTGACACCTCAATATTCGGGCTTAGATCGGCTGCTGCTACTGCCAGGGCTTCCAGATCTGCTATAGCTGCGGCCACTTGCTCATAAACTTCGGCCACCAACCGGCACTTCTGCTTTGGCTTCGCCCTCCTGATTTTAGCTAATAATTCTTTTATCGGTTAATTATAGCAGAATTAGCTGCTGAATTCTATTCCTAAAAATGGTGTTTTGGCCTTGTTTCTGCTAGCTTGGAGCTGGTCAGAGTGATTAGATTTTTTCTTAGTTAAATAGATTGGGGCCAGGGTACAAGTTTCCTAATTTTTTACTATGAGCAATATCGTGCCAACCAACGCTTCTGACCAACAACTTTTTCAACTTTGCCAGCAATATGGATCGGCGTAAGCGAACAGCAGGTGCGTAATGTACTGAATCTGGAGCGCAAATTTGCGCAGATGCCCATTTTGAAAAATCAATTGGTGAGCGGGAAAGTCACTGTGAATAAACTGATTCGTATTGCGGCGGTTGCGACGCCGGAAAATGAAAGATTTTGGGCTGAACAAGTTGAGGTTTTGAGTAAAGCGGCTGTGGAGGCTCTTGTCAGGGATACCAAAATGTTGCAGATAGGATTGCCCGGGCAACTCGCTTTACCAGATTCTGTCATCATGTCAAATATTGAGGTCAAAGCATCAACGGCGGCTAGACTCAAAGAACTCCAGAGTAAAGGAATTGATATTGATGTATTGATCAATGAGACGCTCGATCGACGCGAAGCGGAGATTGCCGGAGAAAAAGCCCGCTTGGCTGAAGCGCTGGCGGATAAGGCTAGATCCGCCAGCGCGGCCCATCATGAAATCGCCCATAGCATTGATCTAAAATGCCTGGAGGCACGACGGCGGTAATGTCAGAGGTGCGCAGATCTCGAATATCAGCAAGTGCAATAGAGGTGATAATTTCACAGGCGGCTGGCGCAACGACGACGATAACGGCACAGGTGAGCTGGCATGATTCTAGTGGATTCGCCGGCACTTACTTGAGATTCTGCAGAAATCTGGTCAGCAGACGCACACCATAGCCGCTGGCCCCGGGGAAGTCGATGTCCTTGGGTTTTTTCGGCATGGCTGGGCCGGCGATATCCAGATGAATCCAGTCGGTACCTTCGATGAAATGTTCGATAAAGGCGGCGGCAGTGCAAGCTCCAGCCATGCCCGAAGTATCAACATTGTTTAAATCGGCGGATTTTCCTTTCAGACTGCGACGATGAGCTTCATGAATCGGTAATTCCCAGACTTCTTCATCTGTTTCGACGGCGGCATTTTTTAGGCGCTCTTTCATTTTGTCATTATTGCCAAACATACCGGCCATCTGATCACCGAGGGCTACCATGCAGGCTCCGGTCAGCGTAGCAACATCAATAATCGCCGATGGCTTATAGGTCTGAACAGCATAAGAAATGGCATCGCAAATGATTAACCGGCCTTCGGCATCGGTATTGCCAATCTCTATTGTCTTACCGCAATAAGATGTAACTATGTCGCTGGGTTTCTGAGCGTGGGCGTCAATGGCATTATCCGTAAGAGGCATGACTCCAATGACGTTTTGTTTGATTTCCAGCTCTTTGAGTAACATAAAAACTCCCAGCACTGCCGCAGAGCCAGCCATGTCCATATGCATTTCAGCGATGCCATTAGTAGGCTTAACATTAACGCCGCCGGTATCAAAAGTAACCCCTTTCCCGACCAAAACTATCGGCTCCTGACGTTTGCCCAAAGGAAGGTATTCCATGACGACCATTTTTGCACCAATGCTTGAGCCTTTGTTTACACCCAACAAGGCTCCCATTTGCATTTTCTCCAGTTGTTTTTTATCGAAAACCTTGGCTTTGATTTTGTTCTCCAGGCAAATCTGTTCAGCCTTGGCTGCCATGGTGTCGGCATCAACATGACTGTGAGGTGAATTGACTAAATCTCTTACTTCATTGACAGCCAGGCCGATTTTGATTCCCTCTTCCAAATCATATTTCCCGACTCGATCAATCTCCCCGATGATGTTGACCTTTTTGACAATTCGATCTTCTCCTTCCCGTTGAGCATCACCGGTTTTATAGATTCCGGTATTGTAGTTGGCCAAAGCAATCGCTTCACCAATTTCCTGACCAAATTTATTGAAACCTTTATTGATGACAATACTTAATTCCGGTACCGGATATTTGCGTAATTTTTTCACCGCCAGAGCAATTCCACTGCGCAGTTGGGCGGGTTTGATCTGACTCTTTTCGCCAAAACAATAAAATAGAATTTTATGAGGTTCGAGTGGAGCGTCGGGAAAATAGATGAAGCTTTCGCCTAGTTTACCATGGAAATTAACCAATTTTTCACGCTTTTTGAGCCAGTCACGATAAATTTCCGGAACATTTTTCAGATCTTTAAAAAAAGGAATAAGAGTAACTTTATCTTTTTCCGTTAAGGTTTTTCTATAAGTAGTTTTCATATTTGTCTTAATAATTTGTCAAAAATTGTTCGGCCTGACGAAGGATTTCTCGGGCATTCTCAAAAGTTACTTTAGCCAAGGCAGACTGATAATCCAACCATAAATAACCTTGATGTTCGTCCGACAATATTATTTCACTTTGCTTGGTTTTGCCTAAAAAAAAGGTAACAGTCTTACGGACCAATTCACCTTTACGCTTAAAAAAATAGACAACTTGGTCGAGAAATCCTTCCATCAAAGTGATTTCTGAGATACCGGTTTCTTCCTCCAGTTCCCTGATGGCGGCTTGACGCTCATTCTCTCCTCGCTCCAAATGACCTTTCGGAAAATCAAAGTGTCCGCCCGGATAGTGCAGTAAGAGGTATTTTCGTTGTTCTCCCTGCTCTCGAAACACTACAACTCCCGCAGAGAATTCCTTAATTTCACCATTGCGTGTAGAATTCTGGTTGGTCATATTCTCCGGGTATTAATTACTATTGATATTCACTAGAAGTATAATAAGATTTCAGCAGGATTTGCCAAGTGGCAGTAGTGACAAAGTGTGTCTAAATACCCTATCTGAATTGAGAAAATGAAAGAATTAACCGGTCAAGTACAACTAGGTGAATTGATGAAAGACCATCCGGCCAGCTTGATGATCCTAAATGGTTTGGGTTTAGAAATATCTACAAAAGAAAAAGAAAAGTCTTTGGTGGAAATTGCCCTGGAACAAAAAATTCCTTTACAGGTGATTTTAAATAATCTCAGCAAGAAACTGGGAATACCGGTAAAATGGCCGGAAATTTCCGGAGTTAGTGGACATTATCGAGATGATTTTGGGAAGTCGAGTAAACTGCGCCAGGGCAAGCCGGCTGGAATCAGTAAAATCTTGGCTGTACATAGCGGAAAGGGTGGTGTAGGAAAAACTACTCTAGCGATTTTGATTGCTACTTTCCTGCAAAAAAGTGGTAAAAAAGTTGGCCTACTGGATCTGGATATCGATTGTCCGAATGTGATGAGAGTGCTGGGTGTAGAAGAAAGACATATGGCCAATAAAGATAAAAAGATTGAGCCACTACTGGTTGATGGGTTGAAGGTGATCTCCATGGGGGCAATTCAAGAACGACCGAATATGGCGATAATGTGGCGTGGTCCGGTGATCGCCAAGGCAATTGAGCAACTCTTTTTTGATAGTGATTGGGGGGATCTGGATATTTTGGTGGTTGATTTTCCACCCGGAACCAGTGAGGCTCCACTGACTTTTTTTAATATTATTAAGCCTGATGGAGCGTTGATAGTAACCATTCCACAGCTAACAGCTTTAGATGACGCTGCCAAGGCAGTGGATATGTGTCAAAGTCTAAATGTGCCGATTTATGGAATTGTAGAGAATATGAGTGGGGAAATATTTGGTGAAGCCGACCCGGAGAAAACTGTAAAGATTACCGGAGGAAAATGGTTGGGATCAATAAATTTAGACAAGAAACTGGCTAAAGTGGGATTTTGGAAGGAACCCTATAGTGAGGATGTTCAGGAATGGCTAAGGTCATTCGAGAAAAATCTCTTCAGCAAATAGCTGAATTATGTTACAATTCCGTCAGTTAATTTTAAGTTATGGCCAATTTGCCCATAAAAACCAGGCATCAACAGTTTGCTCTCAAGCTATTGATAGTGGTGGTTCTAGTTGGATTAATTTTCACTGTTTGGTATCTGTCGCAAAAAAGTGGTGTGCCGATTACTTCAGTCAGTTGATAATTGAACATTTTCCCATTGTTTGGCTTGGAGACCATTGATGGCGGCTTCTTGTTCGGCTTTTTGCTTGCTGGACCCCTGACCTTCAGCGATTTTTTCCTGGCCCAAATACAAGCCCATGGTAAAAACTTTTTCATGATCAGGCCCCTCTTCGGAAACAAAACGATAGTCTGGGGTCAACCCTACCAGTTCCTGGGCGATTTCCTGGAACCTGGACTTGGCGTCGACATGTAAGCCCTTTTCTAATATTTGATCGAGACGAGCGAGAATAAATTCTTCGGCAAAAAGTTGAGCACCTTTGTAGCCTTGATCCAGATAGATCGCCCCGATTAAAGCCTCCAGCGTATTGGCCAAAATATAGTTTTTCCGTCGGCCCCCGGAGCGCTCTTCTCCCCTGCTCAAGTACAGATAAATGCCCAAATCCAATTCGACAGAGATTTCCGCCAAATGTTTGCCTTTAACCAAGGCTGACCTCCAATTAGTGAGGACTCCTTCTCCTTCTTCAGGGTATTTCAAATACAAATATTTAGTGACAATTAATTCCAAAACCGCATCACCCAGGAATTCCAATCGCTCATTGTGGTGACTTTTTAGATTGCGATGTTCGTTTAAATAGGATTTGTGGACAAAAGCCAAATCCAAAAGCTCTATTTTTTTAAATTTTATAGAGATTTTTTCCAGCAAAGCTTTGTATCTTTCAGCTAACATGATGTCTGGGTGATTACTTGGAGGAACTCTTGGAGGCTTTTTTAGCCTTGGCGGTTGACTTTTGTTTATCGTGTTTCACCGAAGCAGAGCGGTTTGTACCTTCAGGTTTATATTTGTTCATAATAGTACTGAGCACACCATTAACGAATTTACTACTATTCAAGTCTCCAAAAACTTTAGAGATTTCAATTGCTTCGTTGATGGCAACAACCGGAGGGACGTCCTGAGAATGGAGGATTTCAAAAATGCCCATGGAAATAATGACACGATCAATTAAAGCTATTCTTTCGAATGGCCATTCCGGGGCTTCTTTACTGATTATTTCACGAATTTCCTCTTGATGTTCGATTACACCGTTGAGTAAATTGCGGGCAAAAGTCAGGTCAGTCAATTTGTTGCCAAATTCCTTACTATTGGACTCCAGGTCGGGTGGCAATTTTTCGTTACGGAATTGATAGGAGAAGAGAGTCTGCATGACGGCAATTCTCGCGAGGTGCCTATAACTTGCCATAGATAACTGATAAGTTTTTAAGTATCTGTAAATTATAGCAGACAGACTGCTAGTTTTCTAGCCCTTTTGGGAAAACTTGCTTTAGGCTTTAACCTTCTTGACGACGGTTTTTTTGGTCTTTTCTCTCAATTTTAAGTTACCTTTTAATTCCAAATTCTTCATTTTGGTAACTATACCCATTAGTTTGATGCGAGTGCGAGACATAAAAGCGCTATGTCTGGATTTGGAGCGGCTCTTGGTGGTCTTGTATTTGGGTACTGGATGCTTAGCCATGACTATTAATTAATAACTTATTGATTTAGTAAATCTTTGAGGTTGGCAAAAGGTTTATGAGTGTCTTCAGAACCTGATGGCACAGATGTTTTTTGATTGGCGAGACAACCCGGTCGATGCTTTTGATGATTGAGGTTGACCGCACAGGATACACAAAGCCCCTGACAGCGCTCTGAGCATACTGGAATCAAAGGAAAATGCAAGATTATTTCCTGTCGCAATGACTCGGTTAAGTCGATAGTCAGGTCTTTTTGATTGATTAAAAATGTTTCCTGAGGATCAAAGTCTCTTTCCGGCAGATGAGCTTGAAAATTGCGTTCAAAGTTATCTACTTCAATGAACTGGGTAAATTTTTCCAGGCATTTGGCACAGGTTTGATCGACGCTAGTGGAAAGATCTGAGAAGACGACGACCAGCCCATCCTTCATCCGGACTAACATCAAATCCGCTTTGAGTGGGGATTTCAGCTTAACATCCGCCCCTAAATCAGGTTCGGTATCAATAATGTCTTTGAGAGTGGCCCCACTGCCATCATTCCATACTTGGCCCACTCTAACGGTGGTAATATCTTTAATCATTGACGTTGCGTAAATTTCTGGGCTTTTAGCGACGGCTTAAAGCGCTCAAAAGTCTGAGAATATAAAGGAATAAGTTGAAAATATCAAGATATAATTGCATGGCAGCCATAATATACATATCTTCGGGATAATGTTTGAGTCTTTGAATATCATACATGGTATAGCCGCTGAAAATTATCACTCCTATCCCGGAAAAGATCATTTCAAAAGTATTGTTCCAAGGGACAAACAATCCGATCAGAGAGACGACGATCAGACCGATCAAGGCCATGATCAAAAATCCTCTCATGCCCTGTAAATTATGCTGTGTGGTGGCCCCGAAAATCGCACATCCACCAAACATTAAGGCAGTAGCGGCCAATGCTTTAACCAATAAATTCACCCCACCCGCAGAAAGGGTCAGATAAGCCAAAATTGGGACCAAAGTTAACCCGGTGATAAAGGCGAACAACCCGAATAAAAAGACATTAATGGGCTCCTTTTTACTCCAAAATCCGGAAGTCAAAACCAGGGCTAATTCAGCGATAATTAAGCCATAAACCAAGGCGGGAGTAGAGATAAAATACTCCACGAAATAATTGAGGCCGAGATAGGCTCCCAAGGCGGAGATTCCGACTGCCACTCCAAAGCAGGTTAATACCTTGGACATGAAGCTGGCTCCAAAGGTGGCTGTTGTTGTCATGGGTTGACCTGGAGTGGAAAATTGTTGCATGGATTTCTTTGTAAAGTTGTAAGATTTCTATGTAAAGATATAATTCGATAAGCTCTAGCCGTAAATAACAGACCGTAGCAGTGGCGATTCTAACATTTTTTGGTGTTATTTCCAATTTCAATTAGAATAGCGCTAATCGTAAAAACGTACTAGATTTAGTTGGTCTGAAATAAGCCCCCTTATAACCGTATATACACACAAGTGGAGAAAAGAATTATAGAAATTGATGGAATCAAGGTGTCTGTACTGCTTTCTGGACAAGGAAAACCGTTGTTGATGCTGCATGGCTGGGGCGGATGCAAGGAAAGCTGGCTTCCTTTGATCGGAGAAATGGAGAAGGATGGCGTCTTGAAGACAACGCTTTGCATAGCAGTTGATTTGCCCGGCTTTGGGATGAGTGATGCGCCGCCGCAAGCCTGGAACGTCAATGACTATGCTCAATTTACTGAAAAAATCATTAAAGAATTGGCCAAAGAATCTGACTGGGATGCTAATTATGACTTAATAGTTCATTCTTTTGGAGGGAGAATTGCTTTAAAAATGCTATCTCCTGATTTTGAACACTTGATTGCTGAAAGACCAGATCATTTGATCTTGATTGCGGCGGCCGGCATTAAGCCAAAGAAAACCTTGCGAGTGAAAGTGGCTCGTCTGGCAGCCAAAGCCGGCAAACGAGCCTTTAGCTTACCAGTACTACGTTGGAGTTCTCCCCTGGCCCAAAAGGTTTTATATAAAGCCTTGCGTAATCATGATTATGAAAAATCCACCAGTATTATGCGAGAAACATTTATAAAAGTGATCGATGAGGACTTGCGCGATGCAGTAATCAATATAAAAAATCCAACTTTGCTAATTTGGGGTAAAAAAGATTCTTATGTCCCTTATCTGGATGCTTTATATATGCATCATCGGATCAATGAAAGTAAATTGATTACTTTTAATGAAGGTAAACATGGCATACACAAAACCCATGCTGTGGAAATTGCAGAGAAGGTGAAAGAATTTATTGAGAAATAATAAATGGAGTTTTTGAAAAATTTAGAGGGCCTGGCGCTGTTTCTGGCAATGATGGCATTTTTACAGAGCACAATTTATTACACTTATTTCTGGCAGTTGAAAGAATACCGCTGGGATAGGATGCGTGATTTTCTGACTACCAAAAGTGGACGCCGTAAAATCTTTAATTGGTTTTTTGGGCTGAGGTTTCTGCTATTAATCTCCCTGGTTATTTTCCTGGTGATGGGGCGTCCCAACGCCAACTTAACGCCAATTTTTTATGCAGCGTTGTTGATCTTTGCCGGTCTGGAAATGCTGGAGGCAATTTGGAGAGCGACCAAAAGAAAGTTCTATCGTCCGGATAAAACCGGGAAAGCCCTTTTAATTATCATTACCACCTTAGTTTTGGCGAGCGTTCCTTGGGCAATTTATGCGCTTTTTTCGAAAAGTACGGGTTACATAGAAGTCTATATTTATCTGGGAATAATTGGCGCCTACCTGTTTACTCCGTTGATTAATGCTCTGGCTGTAGTTGTATTTTATCCAGTGACGCTTATCTCCAAAGCCGTAATTTTGCGTCGTGCTGAGCGTAAAATCGCTCAAATGCAGAGTCTGAAGGTAATTGCGATTACCGGGAGCTATGGAAAAAGTTCGGTGAAGGAAATTCTGGCTGAGATCCTCAGTGGCAAATATAGAGTTTTGAAGACTCCGGGAAATACCAATACGGAAATAGGTGTAGCGGGAATTATCTTGAAACACTTGCGGCCGACAGATCAGGTTTTTATTGTGGAAGCAGGAGCTTATAAAATCGGTGAAATTCGCAAAATTGCCAAACTGGTTTCCGCGCGAATTGGCATTATCACAGCGGTAAAAGACGCTCATTTAGCGATGTTTGGTTCTCTGGAAAATATCAAGAAAGCCAAATTTGAACTGATTGAAAATCTACCGGAATTTGGAACGGCAATTTTTAATCTGGATAATGACGGGGCGGCCGACTTGGCCTATCGTGCGGAAGATTTGAAATTGGGAAAGATTGTCAAATATGGGACAGATAGGAAAGCAGATTTAGCGGCGACTGATGTGGAAGAAACTCTGGAAGGAATTAAGTTTAAAATTGCCGGAGTGGAATTCGCGGCTCCACTTCCCGGCCGCCACAATGTTTCAAATATTTTGGCTGCGGTGGCGGCCGCCCTGGAAATGGACATGAAATTGCCGGAAATCGCTGAAAGAGTGAAGAAAATCAAGCTCCGCAAACACACTTTGACAGTGATTAAACCCAGGCAGAATTTAGTTTTGATCGATGATACATATAACGCCAACCCGGACGGCGTGATTGCCGGGTTAAATTACTTGAATTTATATAAAGATTGGCAGAAAATAGTGGTTTTCCCCGGTATGCTGGAATTGGGTTCAGAAAGTTCTGCCGAACATCGAAGAGTGGCGGAGAAAATGGGGACTGTGGCCAATGAAGCTTTTCTAACTTCCGGGGATTTTGAAAAACCGTTATTGGAAGGCTTTCAAAAGGCACATTTCAGTGACTATTTATTCCTGATCGATAGGCCGGCAGACCTGTTGGATGAATTGCAGCGAAGAATTTCCAAACGTCCAACCGTGATATTATTTATCAGTCGAGGTAGTGAATTGGCTCTAAAAAAATTACAAAATGAGACTTAGAACTATCAATATAGGACTTTCCCCAAACAACACCTGGAAGGACACCCTGGAGGCGGCCTGGCTTTTGATGCCCTGGAATTGGCCCAGATGGCAAACGGGCCGAGCGGTTGGAGAATTGGAGAACGAATTTAAAAAGCTCTTGAAGGTTGATTTTGCTTTGGCGGTGGGGAGCGGACGCGAGGCCCTTTATCTGATCTTGAAATCACTCAACCTGACTCCGGGTGACGAGATAATTGTCCAAGGTTACACCTGTATGGTGGTGATTAACTCGATTATTTGGAATGGCTTGAAACCGGTCTATGTCGATATTGACGAAACCTATAACTACAGCGCTGAGGAAGTGCAGAAAAAAATCACCCCCAAAACGCGTGCCGTGATTGTTCAACATACTTTTGGGATTCCGGCCAAGATTGAAAATATTAAAAAACTCTGTGAAAAGCGAGATTTGATACTGATAGAAGATTGCGCGCATGCTCTGGGCGCAGAAGTTGATGGAGAAAAAGTTGGTACAATTGGAGATATTGGCTTTTATAGCATGGGAAGATCAAAGGTTATTTCTTGTATCAGTGGAGGGATGATCGTCAGTAAGAATAAAAAATATATCCCGGCATTGGAGCACTTGGCAAAAAATTTGTCCAAGGTTTCCACCAGACAGATCAGGCAAAATTTATTCCACCCAATTATCTGTTCGTGGGCAAAAGTCTTTTACTTTTCCATTTTCGGTAAATTGATGATGGTATTTGGACAAAAAACCGGCTTGTTGAATTTGGAGGTAAACCCGTCTGAAAAGAAGGGCTTGAAGCCGAAAGTATTTGGAACAAAACTCCCCAATGCCATGGCGGTGATTGCCTTGATACAGATGCGGCTGCTCAGAGAATTCAATCAGGAACGACGGAAGGCAGCGACTTATTATTATCAGCATTTAAAGGTTGGGGGGAAACTAAATCCTGCCGATTTCCCGGGAGCGATTTTTCTCAGATATCCGGTTTTGGTGAATAATCCTGAAGAGATTCTCAAGGCCGGAAAGAAGCTGGGGATTTATTTGGGTGATTGGTACAGCACTCCAATTGCTCCGGCTGATATTGATACGAAAAAGACCGGTTACAATGAGGGTGAATGTCAGAATTCTGAAAGCGTAAACCAGCAAATTATCAATTTACCGACGATTTACTCTCTGAATCAAAAGGATTTGGAAAGTGTGGTCGCTCTAGTCAATCAATATGCTACGAATTAAATTAACAAAATCAGCTGAAGAATATCTGCAAGGTCAACAGAAATTGAATGAAGCAGGTCGTTCGTTTTTACAATCATATCAATATGGTCAAATGCAGGCTGATCTGGGCCATGAACCGATTTATCTACTGGTCCAGGATGAGGAGGAAACAGTCGGTTCATACCTGACGATTTTGTTCAAAGCGAAACGGGGGAAATATTTATTTCTACCCTATGCTGTTTTAGACAAAGACAGATTGGAATTGGTGGTCAAATTTCTAAAAGAACTGGCTCTGGAAATCAAAGTGGATTTTCTGAGAATAAGCCCCTTGCTGGATAATAATTCCGAGTATAAAAGTTTGTTCAATCAGCTGGGTTTTCGTGATGCCCCGGTGCATATGATGCACCCTGAACTATTGTGGCTGCTAGACTTGGCGCCGGAAGAAAAGAAACTGCTCGAAAAGATGCGGAAAAATACCCGCTACGCGATTAAACAAGCGGAAAAATTACCGATAAAGATCTTATCCGGAAACAGTGAAGAATTATTGCAACAATTCTACGAAATACATTTGGAGACTTCACGCCGACAACATTTTGTCCCTTATCCCTGGAAGTATTTGCTAGCAGAATTAGCGCATTTTGGCGGGCAAAATGCGCTAAAAATATATTTGGCTGAATACGAAAAGAAGATTATTTCCGGCGCGGTAATTCTATTTTACGGTAATGAAGGAGTTTATCATCATGGCGCATCGCTATCCGAATACAATAAGATCCCCGGCTCGTATTTGATCCAATGGGAAGCGATCAAAGAAGCCAAACGACAAGGGCTGAAACACTATAATTTCTGGGGGGTTGTAGAAAATGCGCCAAAACATCCCTGGGCCGGATTGAGTTTTTTCAAAAAAGGTTTTGGCGGGGAGGGCCGAGAATTGTTGCATTGTCAGGATTTGCCCTTGACCTGGAAATATTGGATTAACTTCTGGGTGGAAACCATTCGCAGAATAAAGAGAGGCTATTAATCCCCTATTTGGCCAATCAAAGGACTTGACCAGCCAGATTGGCGATACTAATATAGTCGTGGTTTAAATTTGCCCTAGAAGAAGCGCATTGTAGTATTCACGAAATTCCCAAGACGGTCACGACCGGATGCTGAGCGAAGGGGTTTAAGTAATAAAATTAGCATGGCCATTTTTAAGAAAACGCGGAAGCTAGCCGGAGGTAAACTTTTTATCGCTTTGGATATAGGGACAGAAGAAGTAAAAGCGCTAATCTGTTCAGCTGAAGGTGACCGCGGTAGAGTTCTGGGTGTGGGAAGACACAAACAAAGGTTGGGCGATATGTCCAGTGGAGCTGTAACCGATATCGGAGCGGTGATCAATAATTGTAATGAAGCGATTCGTAGAGCCGAAAAGATGGCTGGAGTTTCGACTGACCAATTGGTGATGGGAATTGCCGGTGAATTGGTCAAAGGTTCTACAACGACTATTTCTTATACGCGTCGGGAACCTGACACTAAAATTGATTTATCGGAATTGAAAAATATTGTTCATAAAGTTCAATGGAAAGCCTTTGATGAAGTTCGCTCAGAAATGGCTTTTGAAACGGGTTATAACGAAATTGATATCAAACTGGTGAATGCGGCGATAGTGGACGTACGGATAGATGGCTACAAGGTTTCCAATCCGCTGGGATTTCAAGGAAAAGAAGTAACAATCAGTATTTTCAATGCATTTGCTCCGCTGGTACATTATGGCTCTTTACAAACGATTGCCGCTGAACTGGATTTGGATTTATTGGCTATTACGGCCGGTCCATATGCTTTAGCCAGATGTATGGGACATGAAGATGGTGGGAATCTGAGTGCGATTTTTATCGATGTGGGAGGGGGAACAACAGATTTGGCGGTGGTAACCAATGGTAGCGTGGAAGGAACTAAAATGTTTACTTTAGGTGGCCGTACATTCACAAAAAGGTTGGCACAGGCACTATCGGTCGGTTATGAAGATGCGGAAAAAATCAAATTGGCTTATTCTGATGACAAATTGGAAAAGCAGTCACAACGGATTGTTCGTGAAGCGATGAAAAGTGACTGTGAAGTATGGATCTCCGGAGTAGCCCTGACTTTGGCGGAAATGGATAAAATCGATATTCTTCCCGCTAAAATTTATCTATGTGGGGGGGGAAGTTTACTACCGGAAATAAAAGAAGTTTTAGAAAGTAAAGAGTGGACTCAACAGCTCCCTTTCCCCAGAAAACCAAGTATTTCCTTTCTGGAACCAAAATCGATTTCCAATTTGACTGATGAAACCAGATCATTGAAAACCCCTACAGATGTGCCAACTTTGGCTTTGGCTAATATAGGTTTAGAATACGTCGGAGAAGAACAAATTCTAGCTAAACTTTTGAAAAAAGTAGTTCGCTTAATGCAAATATAAATATGGCCATGCAGAAAAGGAAAATTAAGGCTACTGAACCCGAAAAGGAGACGGTTAAAAAGTCGACTCGTCCGACCAAGAAAATCCTCTATATTGAAATAGATGATGAAATCACGACTATTTATGATAAATTAGTCAGACTGAAGTTTAAAAACGTCTATCTGATAATTCCTCAGCGGGCCGTAATTTTTCAAAGTGCCATTAATTTAAAAATTCTCAAACGTAAAGCTGATGATTTGGGGAAGAAAATATTTATTGTTACCAATGATCCCAGTGGGTTTAATTTGGCTCAGAGAGTAGGCTTGGATGTGTTCAATAAATTGGAAGGGCATGACCACCCTGCGTTGGTTAGTGGAAAATTCAAGGAAAGTAATGATAGTGAGATTACTCCCTTGAAGGCTTCCGTAAACAGTCTTTCGGAAGATTCTCCCAGTCGCAGAGATGAAAGAAAATTTTCCATTTCGGATCTGGTCAAGCGAGGTGGTAAAAATGCCTTAAATATCTTGCCGAAAAACCTGACTTTATCCCGAAAGGACTTTAAAAAGAAAAAGGATAATTCCAGCAAGAAAAATTCATTGGTTTTGATTGCCCCAAACAAAAAAGCGCTATTTGCTCTGGTTGGAGTAAGTGTGATTATCTTGATGGCTATTTCTTATATTGCTTTGCCGGGAGCGACATTGGTATTGACGCCTAAATCCAATGTAATTGAGGTACCAAAGAACGTTATTTTGGCGGATATTGATCGAAATAGAGCGGAATTGGATACCAGACCGGCCAATATGATCCCCAGCTATAGGATTACTACTCAAATCGATAAAGTGTTTACCTACCAATCAACAGGGAAAAATGCTGAAGGAGGCAAAAACGCCACCGGAAAGATCAAAATCCTGAATACCAGTCCGACCGAATGGCCACTGGTTCCGAAGACCCGCTTTCAGACCGCTGACGGTTTGGTCTATCGGATTGATCGTCAAGTTATAGTCCCGGGAGGATCGCCTTCCAAACCGGGAGAATTGGAGTTGACGGTGATGGCGGATCCTTTGGATGCTTTCAATCAGCCGGTTGGAAGTAAAGGTAACATCAAAGGAGAAGTGAAGTTTTTCTTACCGGCTCTTTCTTCCGAAAACCAAAAGAAGCTCTATGCTGTCAGTGCAGGTGATTTCAGCGGAGGGGTGACCAATATTGTCAAATTTATCAGTAAAGAAGACGTTGACGCCGCCAATGCCAAAATGGAGAGTGATTTGAGGGCTTCTGCCGATGCTGAACTCCAAGCGGTGATTACCAAACGTAATGACAGCCAGAAAACCAACCTGGTCCTACTGAATGGGAAAGGCCTGGTGGACTATGGCACTCCAAAAATCCAAATACCCAAAAATTTGGCGGGACAAAAATTGGAGTCTTTTGATGTCAAAGGGACCATAGTAGTGAGTGGGATCGCTTATAATAAGGATGATATGCTGGGTATATTGAAAAGAGAGATCCAACTCAAGAAAAACCCCGAGAAGAGCTTGGCGCATATCGATGAAGCTTCCTTTACTTATAAACTGGTGGATTATGATAAAAGTGCCCAAAAGGTCACTATTACAGCGACCATCCAAGGTATTGAGGAATTTGAAATCAGTCCCAAAAAGGAAAACGGAGATCGTTTGATCAAGAAGATTAAAGAAAGTATTGTTGGCAAAGATGTCGGTGTTGCTCGCGATTTTATCCAAAATTTACCTGAAATACAGAAGGTTGAGATTCAGACCTGGCCGGCTTGGGCCCCGACACTGCCATCTGTACCGGATAATATTAAAGTAGAAATCAAACATGAAAGTTAAGGTTTACCAGCCGTAGTTGGCACAGGCAGCACTATTGACAGTTTTAGCGTTTTATGATATAAAACCTCCTTAATTAATAAAGAGGAAGTTTTATATGTCTCCAAATGAATTTAAGGGCTACGATAAGCCACATTTCGATGGAAGAGTAAAATTACTGCTACAGATAGAAAACATCCATCAGTTATTGCGCCGGTTGGCTGTGGTTCTAGCGATTAGTGTGGTATTTGGTCTAATGTTTTCTATAGCGGCAAGAGCGGCAGATATCCCCAATCTTTTCTTAGTGCCGGTAGTTACTCTGACTCCGGAAGGTGCGTCTGTATTCCAGCCTCAGACCGGAGATGGTTACCAGGCCTTGAACGGGGTGAAAGCAACTACTTTTGGGAAAACTTTATCAGCAGAAGGAAATAGTCAACTAGACAGCTTTAATATGGGAAAGTATGTCCCCCCAAAATATGACGCTTTTGCACCGGGAAGTATGAACGCTCAGATCCCTCTTCCTGAACAAAAGATCAGTAATGTCGATCAAGTGGATTTTTCCATAGACAATAACCTGCCCGGATCGAGAGACGAAAGCTATGGTACGACCCAGACTACTTTTACTTTTTCCGGACGAGCTGCAACCACCAATATCCCGAGAGGTTCCCTACAATATCGTTGGGATTTTCAGAATGATGGGGTGTTGGACAGCTATTTTTCTACAGTAAATTCAATTACTCATATTTATCCCGAACCGGGTGAATACCAGGTAAAACTGGAAGTTCTAGACCAATATGGACGGATTAGTGCTGTCGTTAAAAATGTTCATATTGCCCGAAATGATACCCCTACGGCTTACTTTCAAGTAAACAGAATAAGTGCGCCTAGAAATTCGATTTTCCGTTTTGACACTTCCCTTTCCACTGATAATCAATACTCGAAAGACAATTTGGTGTATCGATTTGACTGGGATGGCGATGGCCAATACGAAACTAATTTCCAAAATAAAACAATTTGGAATCATCTTTTCGTGGAAGCCGGGAAATATCAGGTAATCATGCAGGTACGGGATCCGGAAGGCCTGACTGCCAGAGCTCAAATAACCATAACAATTAGTGATGACAATCCCCCAAAGGCTTTGTTGTCGGTAATGAACCTCGCCAATGGCAGATTCAAATTTGATGCGAGCCATTCTTCAGATGATTTCACTCCTCTGAAAAGACTCAAATTCCGCTGGGATTTTAATTATACCGGCCTCAATGATATCGTTTTTGATAGCAATTGGAGTAATTCCCCTGAGCAGATCGGAAACTATCGACTGGGCGGAGAAAAAACCGTGCGTTTGCAGGTGATGGATGAACAGGGATTTATAGATGAGACTTTTGCTAAAATCACGGTGCCCTGGACGCAAGATTATCTGAATCTGGCGGTTGATAGTTTAATGGGTAGATAATCGCCAGTCGGTTGATGAGGATATGCTGGGCGGAGGGCTTTTAATATTGCTGTTTGACGATATTTTTGGTAAAATGGAAAGATAATTTCACAAAAACAACATGAAAAACAAAAAGTCACTCACTTTAATAGGTTTATTGGCGGTCACTCTGACAGCCGGACTAATCGTCAGCCAAGAAGCCTTGGCGGTGCCGCCTGGAGCGCCTCCAAGTCCGAACGCTCCGGATGCGACGTTTAACCATGTAACTGCTCAGAATGGTGCACAGGTGTTTGCAGACTCACCATATTGGGGATTTACAGTAATTAACAATAATACTACAGATGGAAAGGGAGCTGTTATGGGGACCAGTTTAAGCCCTACTGGTACTGGTATTTATGGACAGAATATAAGTACTGGTTATGGGGTTTATGGTCTGGGTAATGATGGGGCTGGTGTACTTGGCCATTCTGACAATGGATATGGAATATTTGGTAATGCTGAAAATGGTGCTGGAACAGCCGGTTATGCTACTACTGGCTACGGCATATTCGGAACTTCGAATAGTGGCACCGGAGTATATGGATTATCGCAGAACAGCGCTGGATCTGGCGGTAAATTTTATAATAGTGTAAGTGGAAAGCTGGTGGAATTGGCTAAGGGTGCTTTTGGTATGATATCTACCGGTAATATAGCAACCACTGCGGGTGGAACGGTGTACTCAAGATATATAAGTGGTGGAGCTTATGATAGCGCAACGGGAAATATTCAGGATTCTACACTGTCAATAATTGGGAGGCCATTACTGTCTTTGAGTGGTGACCCCATCGTATTAAATGGTACTTTAGCTTCTTCTTCCCCAAACTCTGTGACAATAAAAGACCCTCAAGGTTTAATGATGCAAAATTACACTACCGGAATTGATAGCCTAAATATTACACAAGATGGTGAATTAGGCAATTTGACAGCGAATCCAGTTACCTTCCGTGATGACGATGGGATTATAGTTAAGAACTATTTTGCTACAAATACCCTAATGTCTTTAGATGGATCTGGTAATTTCACAATCCCTGGAAATGCTAATATCGGAGGCCCAACTTATACTGGTAACAAGCTTAATATAGGTGGCTCTAATAATACTTTAAGATTAAATGGTACAGGATCCTATTCATCTGGAGGAAAAATAAACTTTGGTGATGGCGAAAATGCCTATATTCAGGAGGATCTCGATGATCACTTAAAAGTATATGCAAGATCGGGAGTAAATATTGAGTCTCCTTTGCTTGTAAATAAGACAACCTGTGGTGCTGGGTGTATAATTGGAAAATTCAATGGCTCGAAGCCAACGACAATATATGGTGATGGCTGGATGGGTGTAGGGAACAATGCTCCTGCCTATAACCTAGATGTTACGGGAACTGGTCGTGTTACCGGTAGCATGACTGCAGCGTCATGGAATACCAGCTCTGATTCCAGATTGAAGGATATCAAGGGAGATTTTGACAGAGGTTTGAAAGAGCTTTTGAAACTTCAGCCAATTGTCTTTAAATATAAACAAGACAATGCGGAAGGCTTGGATTCCACTAATACTCACTATGGTTTTTCAGCTCAAGCAGTCCAGAAGGTGATCCCTGAAGCGGTGCAAACTGATAACCAAGGTTATTTATCCGTTGAAATTATGCCGTTTTTAACAACATTCGTTAATTCGTTTAAAGAAATTAACAGCAAAGTCGAAAATTGGACAGCAAAAGTCGAGGCATTGAACAGTCAGGTTTCAGAACTTCAAAAAGAAAATTCCGATTTAAAGATCAGACTGGAAAAATTGGAAGCTAGATTCAAATAAGCGACACTTCAATAAATAAGCCCTGGGGAAATATTCTCCGGTGCTTATTTATTTTCTTTACTCATAGTATTTAGACAGTCAGTTTTAGATTCTTCGAGTGTAGCTTTTTGACACCAACTTGAATCATTAGAAGCCAAAGCCTTGTCGGTCAGGATGTTGGATTCACAGGTTCTGATTTCCGCATCGTTAGTGAGGATTAGGCATTTTTGGAAGTCACCGGCTGCGATTGTCTGATCCAGTATATCTGGCTGCAAAGCAGAATTATCGCGAGGTTTATCAAAAGAACTCTGACAAGCGGATTCTACTTCTGTAGAAGTAGCCTTTTGACACCAACTTGAATCATTAGAAGTCAGAGCTTTATCGGTCAAGATGATAGTCTCGCAGGTTCCAATCTGGTTTACTTCTTGAAGTTCCTGACATTTCAGGTAGTCACCAGTGGAGACGATGGGAGTGATTTCATCTTGGACAGGATCAGCTTTTTTTGGCGTTTGGATTACTGAGTCTGGACTTGAAACAAGGTTTCCAACTGTATTCGGAGTGGTAGCACAAGCATTTAGAAAGCCTAGACTTATTAACGCAAATACCGAAAATATTATTTTATTCATTAATTTTTTAAATTTAGACTTATAATCCCAGTGATTTACGGATTTCATCGGCTTTTGACTGGTCTTCGATTTGTTTGTCTTCTGCTTTGAAGGCGGCTTCGAGATCGGTCCAATCCTGATAATGCTGCTTGGCCAGTTTTTCCAACTGGGGTAGATGCTTTTTGGAAAGTTGTGAAAACTTGTGAGCTTCTTCTTCAAAAATCCTGATCAGCTCATCGACCTGTCCCTGTTTGAGTTTGGGAATGGTTTCAATGATACGCCTTTTCTCTTCTCTGCTCAGGGAAATAGATCCGGCCAGGAGACGGAGAAATTTATCTTGATCAAATTGTAAGGTGTTCTCGGGAATTTTGACTCCGAGTTGGGCCGGCAAAAGTGTACCTAACTGAAAATTGGCCGGAGTAATGTCTTCTGCTTCCTTCGGTGGTTGTCCGACATCATTCAAGCCTTGGCTGGTGGGGTTTGGATCTTGGCCGGTGGCTGGCGGATTGGTTTGATCTGGCATAATGATAAAATTATTTTTGATTATGAGTGGACTTCAAGTAAGGGTAGAGGCTGATCAGGAAGGTCGCCCATAAAATAGCCATGACTATAGTATCAAAATAAAGGTAATTTTGGAAATCCGCCGGTAATTCGATCTGCATTTTTTGAAGATTGGAAAGAAAATGGTAGGGCAGCACCAGGAGAATCATGACAAAATAAAACCAGCGATAAAGCTGTGGATAGCGTGCAGCATGCAGGAACATTAGGCTGACCAAGAAGGCAAAAACGGCGGCCGTTTCCAAAAGGAAAAAGGCCGTAAAACTGGTGTCAAAAGGTAAGACGAAGAAAGGTTTAATGATTTTAAAACCACTAAAAAGCCCAAGAAAAGAAATTATAGAAAAAGCCAGGAAATAAAGTCCATTCAGAAAAAAGGCCACTCTGGCCGGAATCAGCCACTGGTTTTGAATCCGTTTGGTTTCGATTTGAGATACAGGTTTTTGCCTTTCCTTTGCGGGGGTTGGCTCGGTATTTTTGGTATTATGTTGTAAGCGTTTCTGGAGATGCTGCATCTTCTTACTTTTAAGAGGCTTGGTTTTACTCAAACTTAGCGCTGTGCGAACCTTTAGCCGGGAAGATTTGCTGTTTGTTTTCATGAAACTGAATAACTTTTTAATTTTGAGTTTATTTTGCTGATTTATGCTGTTAAATGCAAATCAAATTTCCCATGAAAAGGTTTTGGCGATACATCCTGGACTTTCTTTTCCCGCTAATCTGCGTTGAATGCGGTCGTGAGGATTTTACTTTATGCGCTGACTGCCTGGTGAAAACAGAGGTCAGGCAGATCCAAGAATGTCCGTATTGTCATAAAAAAAATGCCCTGGGTAGAACCTGTCAGGACTGCTTGACAGATGGCGCAGTGTTGGATGGGCTGATTTGTTTATGGAATTATCAGAAAAATGGCGCGTTGGCAAAATTATTATACTTTTATAAATATGAAGGTCTGCCTGAATATGGGAAGGATTTGAGAGTATTGTTTGGGCGGGAAGCGGCGGATAAATTGTTGATGGCGGATTATGATTTGCTTACTTGGGTGCCGATGTCGAGAAAGAAGTTACGACAACGCGGTTTCAATCAGAGCAAAGAACTGGCTCTGACACTACCAGGGATAAAAGCAGTAGAAATTCTGGAAAAGATCAGGAAGACTCAGGCTCAGATGTCTTTAAATCGAGAAAAACGTTTGGTGAACTTGCAAAACAGCTTCAAAGTAAAGGTCGATTGGCAAGATAGTCTGGCCGGAAAAACTATTCTGGTAGTAGATGATATCGCTACTACTTTAGCGACTCTGGAAGAAACGGCCAGGACTCTAAAATCAGCGGGAGCAGTGAAAGTTTTTGGTCTGGTCGCTGCTAGACAAAAGGATTAGAATGCGTTAGTGTATCCCCTTGTCTCTCACAGTTTTATCGTGAATTTATGAAAATTGGCATTGACGCCTCGCGCTATAAAATCAAAGAACCAACCGGCGTAGAATGGTACTCCTATCATTTATTAAATAATTTAATCCCTGTTCTGGGTAGAGATCATCACCTCCAGGTGAAGCTATACAGCCAGAATAAGTTGGATTTTCCCGAAGAATTACCGTTCAACGTCAAAGAAAAAGTGATTGCCCAACCCAGATTGTGGACGATGTTGCGATTATCCTGGGAGATGATTCGTCATCCGGTCGATCTATTATTTATCCCTTCGCATATTCTACCTCTTTGGCTGCCCAAAAAGACGGTAGTAACGGTGCATGATATAGTTTTCAAAATTCCCGGGTTTGAGCAAGCCTATGATCTGAAAAACAGGTTATTGCTGGAATGGAGCACAAAGAGGGCAGTCAAAAAAGCCTATAAAATAATTGTTCCGAGCCAGGCTACAAAAGATGATTTGATAAAATATTACCACTGTGATGCGGAGAAAATTGTGGTGGTTTATCATGGTGGGCCGGACATAACAGGTGAATATAATCCCCTGTTGAAAAAGTGGCCGGCCCAGGAAAGAAAAGCGATGTTGGCCAGGATGGGACTATCTGAAAAGGATCTGACTATTTTGTTTGTGGGGCGGATAGAATTTAAAAAAAACTTAAGCAAACTGGTAGAAGGTTTTGCCAGATTTTTGCAGGAATACCCGGATTGGAAACTGGTCCTGGCGGGTAAAAAAGGCCTGGGATCCGAAGAAGTAGAAGCCAAAGTGGCTGAATTGGGATTAGCGGATAATGTTGTCTTTACCGGTTACATCAGCGAAGATGAAAAGAGATTTTTGTTGGAAAAATGTCGGGTTTTTGCTTTTCCATCGAAATATGAAGGATTCGGATTGCCAATACTGGAAGCTTTCGCCTATCGCCGACCGGTAATTACCTCGAAAATCAGTTCAATGCCGGAAATAGCCGGGAAAGCAGCCTTTTTGGTTGACCCGGATAAAGTGGCGGAGATTAGCGTCGGTTTGAAACGACTGGTGGCGGATGGCGTCTATATTTCCAGATTGATTACCGAGGGTGATCAACAATTGGAGAAATTCAGCTGGGAGAAAACAGCTCAAGAAACTTTTGATGTATTGACAAGTTAAAGAAGTAATATTTAGTAAAAAGATCAAGCTAGGCGTGAACAATGGATTGGTTTAGACTGCACAGGTCAGTAACTTTTTGGCTATGGAAAATACAAAGATTGGAATTATCGGTTTGGCGGTAATGGGGGCAAATCTGGCTCGAAATTTCGCTTCAAAGGGAATAAAAACCGCTGTCTTTAACCGGACTTTCCAACGCACCAAAGATTTGGTGGATGCTCACGGACAAGAAGGATTAGTGGGATTTGAAAAATTAGCTGATTTTGTGGAATCGCTGGAAAAGCCGCGCAGAATTATTTTAATGGTGCAGGCCGGGGCAGCTGTGGATGAGGTGATTGATCATTTGATGCCACTGGTTGAGCAGGGTGATTATATTATTGATGGAGGAAATTCGTTTTTCGAAGACACCGAACGCCGACACGGCGAAGCAGCGCTCAAAGGTGTGAATTTTTTGGGTATGGGAATTTCCGGTGGTGAAGAGGGTGCTTTGCACGGACCCAGTTTGATGCCGGGATTGAGTAAAGCCGACTGGCATCATTTTGAGGATTTATTGGGTCAAATAGCTGCTAAAGATTTTCAGGGGAAACCTTGTGTAGCGCCGATGGGGCCAGGTGGAGCAGGGCATTATGTGAAAATGGTTCATAACGGGATCGAATATGCGATGATGCAGATGATCGCCGAAATATATGACTTCAACCGTAAGGCTTTGGGTCTGAAAGCACCTGAGATAGGAGAACTTTTTGAAAAAATAAATTCAGGAGAAAATTCTTCTTTTTTAGCTGAAATTACGGCCAAAGTTTTGAAACATTTGGATCAGGAATCGCAAAAACCTTTGGTTGATTTAATCCTGGATAAGGCGGCGCAGAAAGGGACGGGTGGCTGGACTTCCATTGAAGCGATTAAATCTGGTGTGCCGGCTGAAATGATCAGCGAGGCAGTGGCTGTCCGGACTCTTTCTGCGCTTAAATCAGAACGCCAGAAACTTGCTCAGCTAGTCCAAAGAGAACAGATCAAGTCGGACGCTGTTTTGGACTGGGAGGCGGTTTATATTTTTGGAAGCCTGATTGCCTATGCCCAAGGCCTACATTTGATCGAGACCGCTTCCCAGGAACATCAGTGGGGAGTAGATTTGGAAGAAGTTTGCAGAATCTGGCAAGGAGGCTGTATTATCAGATCTAAACTACTCATTAAATTGCGGGCGTTAATGGCGGAGAAGAGGTGGTGGGGAGAAATTGTCGGCCAAACCGATCGATCGATGCAGGACTTTCTGCGGGCGGGGCTCGACAGCTCAATTGCCCTTCCGGCATCGTCCTCTGCTTTCAATTACTGGTTAGGATTGACTAGCGCCAATAGCCCAGCCAACCTGATCCAAGGTTTGCGTGATTTTTTTGGCGCACATACTTTCGAGCGGATAGATAAACCGGGAACATTTCATGAAAATTGGACACAATGATGACGAAAAACAATTTACAAATTATTATTTTTGGAGCAACCGGAGATTTGGCCTCGTTGATGCTTTTTCCCGCCTTATATGAACTGTTTTGGCAGGGCCAATTGCCGGAAAATTTTCAAATCATTGGTTATGGCAGATCAGAAGTCGCTGAAGAGGAATTTAGAGAAATGTTTAGAGAAAGTGTGAAAAGAAAATTCGGTGAAAGTCCGGAAGAAGTAGATCGATTATTGGAGCATCTGCATTATTTCCAGGGTAAATATGATGATCTCGATGATTTTCACAAATTGGCGGAATTTGGACAGCGCCTTTTCACGGGGAAGTCGGATGTTATAGCTTATTTCTCGATTCCTCCAACGGTCTTTGAAGATTTAGTAAAGAATTTAGCGGCGACTTTAAAATTATCGGCCAATAGCTTGAAAATAGTGGTGGAAAAGCCCTTTGGCATTAATGGAAAAACTGCCGAACATTTATTCAAATTAATTTCCGGAGATTTTGATGACGAAAATGTTTTTTTACTAGATCACTATCTGGGAAAAAGACCAATTCAGAGCATGCTCAAATTACGTCTGGAAAATAGTGTCGTAAATTTGATGCTCAGAGGAAGTGAAATAGCGAAAATAACCATTGAAGCCTTGGAAAAAGGAGGAGTTGGGAAAAGGGTCGGTTACTATGACCAGGTTGGTGCGATAAAGGACATGATTCAATCGCACTTGATCCAAATGCTCTCTCTGATGACTATGGAAATTCCGGCCAATATCTCTTTGGAAAGTTTGCGGAGAGAGAAACAAAATATTATTTCAGCGATCAGGTTTTCCGGGAAAAGCGCAGATTTATCGATTGGTCAATATGAAGGCTATCAGGACAGTGACGGAGTGGCTAAAGGAAGCCAAACTGAAACTTGGGCACAAATTGATTTACAAATCGATCGGAGAGAATGGTTCAATGTGCCAGTGACAATCAGAACCGGTAAAAGGCTGGCGGAGGATTTAACCAGGGCTACCATTGAATTTAAAAAAATGCCTTTTCAGACAGAAACCGCTGAACCGGATAAATTGGTTTTTGAAATGAAGCCTGGAGAAAATCTGACTTTAAAATTGATACAAAGAGCTACTTTGAAAGATCCACAAGGCCCGATCCAATATGAGGCTGTTGAATTAAATCAAGGATTGGGTTGTCGGGCCGATTTCTGTTTGGGGGCATATGCAACTTTGATTAATGATGTATTACGGGGAGAAAAGACTTATTTTCTCAGTTATCCGGAAATATTGGCGGCCTGGAAAGTGATTGACGCGGTGAGTAAAACAATTACTGACCAGGAAATTAAACCTGTAATTTATAAAACCGGTAGCCATGGCCCTGCAAATTAAGACCTTTTCGACCGCTGATCAATGGCTGGAGGAAGCGAGTGATATAATTTTAAGCAGTTTTAGGGAAGCCGGCAGTAATGATCGTAAATTTTTAATGGGACTTTCCGGTGGAAAAACTCCGGTCAGTCTATACCAAGCCTTGTCCAGCCAGGAAGATTTTTTAAATGGTAGTCACTTTTTTCTGGTGGATGAAAGAAATGTGCCCTGGACTGAGGAAAGATCCAATCATAAGCTGATTGTCGATCACTTGTTTGCAGGACGGTCGGAAGGAAAACAGCTTTGGGATTTCCAGACCGAGCTAGCCCAGCCGGCGTGTCTGAAAGCTTATGCTGAGACGATTAACTATTTGGCGCCGGCTGGGCTTGACCTGGCTATAATCGGAGTGGGTGCAGATGGTCATTTCGCCTCGATTTTCCCGGGTTTTACTGATTGGTCGGATGAAAGCATCACTCTGGCCAGTATAACGGAAATAAATGAAGTTAGAGAACGCTACTCGCTATCTCCGAGTTATTTATTGAAATCAAAAAAAATCCTGGTACTCCTGGCGGGGAAGAGTAAAGCTGAATTATTGGTGAAATTTCAGGATGAGGCTGTGTCTATTGACCAATTTCCGGCCAAAATCTTGATGAAAAACAGTGCTCTGAAAATTATTTATCTGGAGGAAGATCTGCTTTAGTCGGTAAACTGGCTTGAATAGCGTTGCGGAGTTCGGTCATGCCCCGATGGTCGATACTGGAGGTGAAACAAGGGTGAAAGCGGGCAAATTTTTTGGCAATGGACCGGAAATCATAATCCTTTGGTAAGAGGTCGATTTTATTAAAAACATATATGATCGGCTTGTGGACTGCGTCGAGATTTCCCAAGACTTCATTTACAACAGAGATTTTGTATTCCCAGCGCGGATCACTTAAATCAATTACATGCAGAAGTAAATTACTTTCAATTGTTTCATCGAGAGTGGACTGAAACGACTTGATCAAACCGGGAGGAAGATCCTGGATGAAGCCAATAGTATCAGTAAGTAATACTTGTTGTTTCGCTTCCGGCAAATAAAGTTTGGCAACACGAGTATCTAGTGTGGCAAATAATTCATCGGCGGTATAGGCGCCTTTTCCGGTCAGAGAATTCAGTAAGCTGGATTTCCCGGCATTGGTATAGCCAACAATACCGATAGTAAAAAAATTTTTGCGTCGTCTGCCCGCTCGGTGGAGTTGGCGATTGGCTCGAGCCTTTTCTAAATCCTTTTCGATCTTACGGATATGGACGGCGATATGGCGTTTCATGATTTCCGTATTGGTTTCACCGATTCCACGTCCACCGATACCACCTCCCTGCCTCGACAGGATCATTCCCATGCCGTAGATTCGTGGTCCCATGTGACGCAAACTGGCTAACTCGATTTCCAACTGAGCTTCCTTGGTCTGGGCGTGCTTTTGGAAGATTTTCAGGATTAAATCAATGCGATCCCAAACCTGGATATTGGATTTACGGAGTATTTCGCTCAGATTATAGGTCTGAATGGGTTTGAGCTCATTGTTGACGATCAAAATATTGGCGCCGAGACGCTCCCCTTCTTCCTGTAACTCCGCCAATTTTCCGGCGCCAATATAGGTCTGATAAACCGGGGTGATTTTTTTCTGGTAAGTTTTCAGCAGGACAACCCCACCGTATGTTTTGATCAGACTTTCTGCCTCGGAAAGACGAAACTCGGCATCTTCTCTGGGCATTTCCAGAGGTAGGCAATCAATCAGTATAGCTTTAAGCATGGATGATTTATATTCTTTATGAGGATACCGGCTCTGCTCCTTTTCCGTAAGTAACATTGTAAATAGTCCCGGCCAGATCAATGGCCGATAATTCAGCCAAGGCATTGGTCAAACTATTGGCCAAAACTTTGCCCTGGGAGACAGTGTAGAGATTATCACCGATATAAAGGATTCTTCGAATGGCTTTTTGATAGTCAGAATAGCCGTTTTTTAGCATGTCAGCCACTTCGTCGCTATTCAAATGAGTAATCTTTCCTTTGAGGGTAAAGCCTTTCTTTAAATCAACACCATAGACATAAGCTCCCGAAAAAACAGGTTTCGGATAAACATAGCTGGTACTCTGGCAGCTATTACTTCCTTCACAGGTTTGATCACAAATGGTCAGACCATTTTGAAAAGTACATTTCGGTACGCAAACCGCTTTACAACTGGAAGGACAGCTGGAATAGGTAAAGTCGCTACAAATTGGCTCATCTGCTGGATACTGGGTGACTGTTATGGGGAATGCCAATAAGTTTTTTTCCTGATCAAACAGTAAGGCTTTGTGATTATTGAGCAGTTCAGAATAAGTACCTTGATCACCGATGATTTCGTGAGCAACTTCCTGGGGATTGGCCGGATCTGATACATCGAATAATCCCATTTTGAAGCCCTTTACAGCAGTGTAATAGACGAAGTTCTGATCCTTGGCTGCTTCTGCCGGATCAACATCTTTGCCGAAACCGATGATATGGGTGTCATCGTACGGGTGTAAATAATCGCTGTATCCGGGGATTTTTAATTCCCCGAGAATTTTTGGATTGGTCGGATCTTTGAGGTCGACAACCATTAATGGATCAACTGTTTTGAAACTAACCAGATAGGCTCGCTGTCCCATAAAACGCACGGCATAAAGTTTTTCATCTGGGGCGATATTTTCGATTTTACCGATTGTTTTCAGACCGGAGTCCATTACAAATAGGTTGCTGGCCAGATAACTGCTGCTACCTACGGATTGATTGCCTGTTGTGGCGATGCGGAAAGTGTTTAGATACTCATCCATGGAGAATTGATTGAGAATTGTCCCCGGGACAAGTCCTTCGGCACTAAAACTGATTTTACCATTGGCCAGTGAGAACCGATATAGTTTGGTAAAGCTACCTTGGCTGAAAAGATAAGGGCCGCTCCAATCGGTGGAGGCCACATAGAGATTACTGGTGGAAGCATAAGCGTTATCACTATTGCCGACCACTACTTCGCGCGTGACTTTCTTGGTCGTATCATTGAGTGGGATAGCTGCAGCGATCATAAAGTTAAAGCTGCGAGGCTTGGGCATGATGTGATACTGATTACAAGGAGCGACCTCCTCTACCTGACTGGCATTGGCAGAATCGGACATTTTCGGAAGATAAGCCGAGAAATTGTCGATCGGCTGATTTACTCTGTAGTAATAAGGGAAATTGGGATATTGATTCATAATTACATAGAGATTGTCACCGATACGACGGGAAGTCTGGTAGCTGCCATCGAAATCTACAGTTCTGATCACTTTAGGATTACCACGGTCAGCAATGTCTACTATGTAAACTTTTGATTGGGAGGAGTTATAGCGAATAGGCATGGCGATTTTGGCATCTACATTGGTAGTGGTTCCATCGGGACTAGTGGTAGTGGCTGGCTCTATCAAAGGAAGCGGATAATTCAGATAAGCAGTGCCCAGAACAACCAGTTTGTCGCCATCTACATACATCTCGGTCGGATAGAAATTCTGGCCTTGTGGTCCCAGTTGGAAATTCATAATTTCCTTCATCTGGTCGGCCGGATAAGCCAGAATTATTCTGACCGTGTTGTCTTTGATCAGATAAATATATTTGCCATCATTTTTAATGATGTCGGCTTCGTCCACCCCTTCTACTTGTAAATTGGTATGTGAATAATCAGTAGAAGATCCGGCGCTACCATAATTGGGCGCAGCTTTGTCCTGGCTGGACGAAGCCGGTGCTGTGGTTGGTTCAGGCGCACCTGTAGAAGTTTCTCTGACTCCTTCGGGAAATGGTATCATCAGATCATCATAGATGATCGGCCCGCCATAATTTCGCTGAGTATCCTTGAATCGTGCTTCCAGGTCGGCACAAGAATCCACTTGGACCAAGCCGTCGCCTTGTAATTCCAGATAGGTGCGGCTGGATTTATCTTTAATATCAGCTTTTATTCTCCAAATTATTTCCGCCAACTCATCCCGAGTGACTTTTTCGTCAAAATAATCAACAGAGAGTGGGATGGCTTTAGCATTCTGCAGAGCCTCAATGTATTCTTTGAACCAAAGGGCGGGATCTTTTTCGCCTTTGTTGAGGTGGAAAGCATTTGCTACCATCTTGGCAGCTTCGGAGAAATTTACCGGATCGGCTGGTTTAAAATTACCATCTGGATAGCCATCAATTAAACCAAGAGTTTTAGCGGTACAGACATAGGGAGCGTACCAGTCTTCTCTAACATCGGGAAAACAGTTTTTACCGATAATAGGGCTATTTGAGACCGCGCCGACCAGGATTTTGGCGAATTCGGCACGATTGATAGTGGTGGATGGACCATATGAACCATCGTCGTAACCGTCGATTAGATGATTATCCTTTAAATAGGAAATGGCTTCGACATAGTTGGTGTCACTGTTTACATCGGTGAATACCGTAATGCTTTGGGCGATCGCCGGGGATGGTAAAAGACTGACAACATAAGCCGTCAGAAATATCTTGGTAAGTAGGTGATGATTCTTGGACATGCGGGATTTGGTTAGGTTTTACGGTAACTATAACCTGTCCAGGAAGCTCCATTACAAAAATGAGTTGTGTAGAATTGAGAAAATATTCTAATTAAATATCAGCAAAGAAGTTTAGAAAAGTGACCCTTGTTCAGCGACGGCATCGCTACCGGATTGGATTACCGGTTTATACAAACCATTTTGCAGTAAAACTTTGAGGCAACGAGCCAAAGCCTCGACATCCTTTTCAGCATTATGAGCCTCCGGGAAACTTTCATTGAGTAAAAATTGGTGCAACTCCATTAAACGGGGGGCTTTATAGCCGCTTTTCCCGGGCAGTTTGCAGAGATCTCTGGTTCCCTCCATAGAATCAAAAGTATTGATCGGAAGGAAGTTTTTAGACAGGCCCAACCTTTCCATTTCAAATTCCAGTACTTCCTGATCAAAGCTGATGTTGTGAGCAACAGCCAAATCGGTATTGCGGAAAATAGCCAGGATTTGATCGACTACCTGGGCAAAGTCCGGTTGAGTGGAAACCATTTTTTCTGTGATACCGGTAATGCGTAGGCTATCGGCAGAAATCGGGCAAGCAGGTTTGATCAGTTGATTGTAACGGCTGATTTCGAAAAAGCGGCTGGTCAATGGATCAAATTGAAAAGTCTGAGAGGCAAATTGGATGATGCTCGGCTGGTCTGATAATTTTCCCCCTCTAATTGGTAAATGAGTGGTTTCGGTATCAAAAATAGTGATGCGCATGGCGGAAATATTAGTGTGTGCAATCATAAAGGGAACCCTAGACTGAGTCAAGAATTGATAAACAATCTCTTTGGAAATTCGCCAGCCCGTCATATGCCAGCGAATATTTTTTCTCCCTGTTTTGGTGGAACTGATTGACGAATCAGTCTGAGTTAATCGATGAAATGGCTATTCGGCGTGATGGTGGTGGATCTCACTCCACCGCTTCACTGAGCAGGCCCCTCGGCCTTCGCCTATGATCCGATCTCCGATGGTGATGGTCCCGTATTTGCTTTCGGAGATCCTTTGCCCATTGACATAGGTGAATCCCTCAGCATTGACAACGACACTATGGCCGCGTCTTTCAAGTTCTTTCACCACCATATCCATTGCCCTACTCATAAAAACCTCTAGTCCAGAGAAAAGGTTTCCTGAATTGAAACGAAGCTAGAAATCAAATCCCAGTGTCTTCATTTCAGATCAAAGATCCCGCCATATTATGATGCGGGACGCGCAATCTGTCAACCTCAGAATGGACCTTGCTCAGCTTCCTATTTATCAGTGGATGGAGTGACCGGTTTCTCTGTATAATCAGCAATATTAGTACTGGCCTGCTGGCAACCGACCAAAATCAATAGGCTTAATGATAAGGTGAGGACGATGATTTTTTTATAGTGAAATTTTATCATCTGATGAAATTTTGGGGAAAATGGTGCCGAGGAGCAGAATCGAACTGCTGACGCCAGGTTCTTCAGACCTGCGCTCTACCACTGAGCTACCCCGGCGAGGGTACTGCTTATCCTTTGTACAAAGAAAGCGCGTTAAATTTAACGGAAAGTATTGGATAATTCAAACCAATTTGTAAAAACTCTATGCAGATACTTGACAGGGTAGATTTTATAGTATATTATGTTATGATGATTTTTGAAATAGAGGTTAGAGATTTAGGGAGGAAGCTTGGTTTCAATACTATTTAAGACAACTAATAATCATTATTTTATTTTTCTTATTTGATACTGAAGCCAAACTCTCTCCTTAAATCAGTTAAAGTTACCTGAAATTTGCTTCCGTGAGTCTACCAGGTTCCCGGAGTACTGGAATATTCAGTTCGGTGGTTATCCATAGGCCGAATATAGGAGTTTCGGAGAAAGCTTTTAGGTCTTTTATCTTGTATTTTTGTCGCAAGACAAAATGTGAGAAAGAAAATTTAATGGGAATTACTGTTATCGAGCAGCAATGTTCAATGATAAGTTTCTGATCTTGGATCCTTTTCGGTTTCCGAGGTGTTTTCTACTCTCGTGGGGCTTTAACTGGTTTAGGGAGTCTTGAACCTTAAAACAAAAACCAATTTACACGCAGGGAGAAGGTTGCCTTTGGATTGCGCATTTTGCCTAACTTTTGGCACGCAGTCCTCAAGGCAACTCTTGTCGGCTTATTTCAAAAGCAACCTCTTCTCTGGGTATAAAATTTACTAAAGTATTTTCGGTTAACCTGTTCTCACTCTGTGATAATTTGTCAGCTGAAAGATGCGTAACTCCATGATTTGTTGCCATTGGAATTGGTCACTCTAGTGTTTAGTATGTTATATCCAGGGATTTTTGTAATTAGACTATATGTGGACGACATGTATAGGCTTTTTATATGTGGAACGGCCCCTCAGAGTTAAAAAAAGGGTGTTTTTGTGCTACAATGTGAAGATTTATTCAAAATAAAAACAAATATGACAGATACTAATAATATTACAAACAACGACGCTAATACCAATAACGATGCTCATACCAATGGCGACGAGAACAGCGTCTTTCATCTGAATACTTCAACACCGATTGATCCGGGCCAAATGACGATGTTTGAAACAACGCCTGCGGTTGGGTTTGAAACAACGCCTGCGGCTGGGGTTGAAGCACAGTCGGATGGAGAGCCGGTCACAGAAATGGACATACCTCACAATATGGCTCAAGAAGATCCTGCTTCAGCTGAAGAGATTCACGAGGATGAGAAAGTTTCTTCCGGAACCAAGATAAAGATACTGGCTACTTTAGTGATTGTCGGTATAGCTGGTTATGCTGCTTATTGGGTGCAAGAGCCGATTCAATTAAAAACCGATTTTTTGGATTCGAACAGCACAATATCGGGTATAACTTCTACAGATGCTGACCTGGCATCGAATACTGTGGCAGATAGTGGCGCTGATTCAACTGCAACTGATCAGCCAACCGGACAAAGCACCAGCGTTGATGTCTCTTTGTTTGGATTTGACCCTGCCACCTTGACTGTCGATAAGGGAACCACGGTAGTCTGGACCAATACCAGCACTGAAGACCAAACAATTATCGGAACCTCCTCGAATGGTGAAAGTTTTGCCAGTCCGGTTCTGACCAGCGGCCAAACATTTAGTTATAAATTTGATCAGGATGCTGATTTTGAATATTATTCAACCTACAATCCAGCCCTGAAAGCGACTATCAAAGTAGGCGCAGGAGACAATGTAACAAGTGATTCCACTTCTACAGAAGCTGTAGCGACAAGTACTGGCTCAGATAATTCTGCTACTGAAAATGCAACAACAACAGTGGCTGACATAGATTCAATTTTAAGTAGCGCGTTCACACCGGAAACAACAGTGACCAGTGATGTTCCGCCAACAGTGGATAGGACTGCCGCAGAATTGGCAACCCTGGCAGCTGTGACTGCAGCCGATCAGGCTTTACATGAAGCAGCTCCGACAGATGTTACAACCCCTTCCAAATTGAGTAAGACCGGTCCGGCCGAAGATCTGTATATGCTGATGCTGATTGGCATTATTTGGTTAAATAGAAAGAAATTAGCCAAGGTTTTCCAAAAATAGTTCCGACTGTCTGGCAACTTGTTGCTAGATTCATAATTAGAAAAGACCGGCCAGCTTGAGTGGCCGGTCTTTTTATTTGGCAAATTCCGGATATTCCCCTAGAATGGGGATAAAATAGCGCTTTAGAATGGAGTTTCTGAGTAACATCATCGCCGCTGAGATTACCCAAATCGTTAATCTGACTGGGGAATTTTGGCGAAATCTGGTTTACGCCAATGTCGCCCCATGGCAAGCTGTTCTGGATGTCGTGATTGTTGCGGCTATTCTTTATTATATTTTCTCTTTGCTCAGAGGCTCTCGGGCCGTCAGCATATTGCTGGGTTTAATCATGATCAGTTTGGTTTTCCTGTTCAGCAAAACTCTAAACCTCTTAACTGTCGGCTGGATTTTGGACAGGTTCTTTACTGTTTTATTGGTTTCAATTCCGATTATCTTCCAACAAGAATTAAGAATGGCTTTGGAAAGACTTGGTAATACCAAATTTTTATCCAGTGAAAAGGAAGTGGCTTTGGATAATTTGGCTTCGGCTATTGTAGAAAGCTGTGAGTTTTTAGTGAAAAACAAAGAGGGTGGCTTGATTGTTTTCCAACATGACATTCCCCTCAAGGAATATATTGAGAATGGCGTAAAAATTGATTCCGTAGTGAACAAAGAATTACTGATTTCAATTTTCCATGGCAAAGGCCCCCTGCATGACGGAGCAGTAATCATTGTGGATGGAAGAGTTGCGGCAGCTGCCTGTATTCTGCCGACCAGCTTCGATAACAAAGACAAGAACTTGGGGACTCGACATAAGGCTGCCATTGGCCTGACAGATCATACTGATGCCAGTGTAGTAGTTGTTTCCGAAGAACGGGGGGCAATCAGCTTTGTCAAAAATGGCCGATTGGAAAAAAATATTGATTTGGCCAGACTGCAACAATTATTAAAAATTGTCCTTTCACCCAAAACCAAAAAGAAGAAGGACAAAAAACTTGTTTACCGTGAACAGCAATGAAGATTTTTAGAAATATGAGTATTAAGGCCTTGTCATTGATCTCAGCATTGGTATTGTGGTTTTTTGTGGTAGGTGTGGAAAATTATGTTTATCTTTTCCCTCAGCCTTTAGCGATCAAGGTCGTGAATTTGGGACAGAACGTCAGTGTAGCCAATGAAATCAGTCCGGCCCAGCTCCGCTACAAATCAACTGATGGAGCTATCAATACATTGAATGTTAATGATTTTGACCTGTATATCGATGCCAAAGGCTTAGGTGAAGGTGAATATCAATTACCTGTTCATTACAACAGTAAAGATTCAAAGATAAACATTGTGGATGTGGAACCACCTTTGGTGGCTTTACGACTGGAAGCGATTACCAGTAAAGATATCAGTCTGAAGACTGCGGTCTCCGGCCAACCGGCCAAGGGTTTTGAAGTAAAAGAAGTGAAAATGGACTTGGAGAAAGTAAAATTGAGTGGAGCGTCCAGTGCCATAACCAATATCAAGGAAATCGGACTGAAAATCAGTTTAGACGGGTCCGAAAATGCTGATTTCAGCCGTAAGATAACTTTGGAGGCCCCGGCTGAATGGAAATTGGCAGGTAAAACTGTTAGCTTTGATCCTCCAACAGTCCAAGTGGAGATTCAGGTTAGAAAAGTCCCCAAAGACACCCCCGACATACCTGATTTGACGAATAATGGGGTGACGGTAGGAAATAGCGAAACTATTCCAATGGAGGCGGGCAGTCAGAGAAAAACGCTGATGGTGAAAGTCGTGCCTGAAGACTCGCTGAAGTCTGCTGTTAAAGAATTGCTGCCAGCCAATATATTGGTAACTGTAGAAGGCCTGCCAGCGGACATTGAAAAGATTGATAAAGGCTCCCTGTCACTGGTTATTCATAGTAAAGATATAGTGAAAGGTAATTATCAAATCAAAGTGGATGACCTGGTTAAACCAGCTAATCTGGAATTAAAAATAATTGAACTCAGTCCGGCAAATGTAACAGTGAAATTTTAGGAAATTCTGTTATGCTGGTCGCAACTTAAATTTTAGAATTATGAAAATTGGAATTGTGGGACTACCAAATGTGGGCAAATCAACTCTTTTCAATGCTTTGACCAAATCGAGCAGTGCGATGGCGGCGAATTATCCATTTTGTACAATTGATCCAAATGTTGGTGTGGTAGAAGTACCTGATCCGCGTTTGAAGAAATTGGAGGAGCTGGTTACGCCGGAAAGAGTTTTGCCAGCCGTAGTGGAGTTTGTAGACATTGCCGGTTTGGTGAAGGGAGCCTCGGAAGGTGAAGGCCTGGGGAATCAATTCTTGGCACATATTCGAGAAGTAGATGCTATTGGGCAAGTGTTGCGTATTTTTAAAGACGACAATGTGGTTCATGTACATGGTGGCGTCGATGCCAAAAGAGATTTGGAAGTAATTGAAACCGAGTTAATTTTGGCTGATTTACAGACAGTACAGAAGCGCTTGGGAAAGGCGAAAAATGATGCTAAATCGGGAGATAAGAAGAAATTATTATATGCGGCCTTGATTGAAAAACTGGATAACGGACTTCAAACCGGCAAAATGGCCAGGGATTTGGATTTCAGCGATGAACAATTGGCTGAATTAAAAGATCTACATCTACTCACAGCCAAGCCATTTCTATATATTCTGAATAGTGGGGAGAATGATTTGAGCACAATTATTCCTGAACAGGTGGCCAAAGATTTGGGGTTGCCAGAATCGGCCAAAGTGATTCCGATTTGCGCCAGAATAGAAGAAGAGTTGATTAATTTCACTGAAGAAGAAGCCTCAGACTTTTTGAATGATCTGGGAATTAAAGAAAGTGGATTGAATGCACTTATCCATGCGGCTTATGATACTTTGGGTTTGATGACTTATTTTACCGCCGGTGTGAAAGAAGTGCGCGCCTGGACCATCCATAAAGGTGATACTGCACCACAGGCAGCGGGAGTAATTCATACTGATTTTGAGAGGACTTTTATCAGAGCGGAAGTTATTTCCTATGAAGATTTCGTGACTGCCGGTTCTGAACAAGCCGCCAAAGAAAAGGGCCTGCTCCGACTGGAAGGCAAGGATTACGTCGTTCATGATGGCGATATCATGCATTTCCGACATGGGAGCTAAGGGCGAAACTTCCGAGCAAATTCGGGAATAAAAGGGCTCCCGTCGAGCGAGGGAGATTTTACTTTTTCACTAATCCTTTAATCCTTGGTATTCTTGTCCCGGTAGTAAATATATTGGCCGGTCAGGTAGGCAAAGATCAGCACAACGCTGCCCAGAACCCAGACCCAATCGATACTCGGTTTAATCAAGTATATTTCCAGGAAAATAGTCATCAAAGCAAAACAACTCAAGGTATAGGTAACCTGCCACAGGCGATTCGTGTCGCGCAATTCAGGGAAACTGTTTTCTGTGTATTGCTTCAGGAGAAAGATTAGGCCAAAAAGGATGAATAGGCCGGCGAATAAAACAATATTGGCCAGTAACCGCTTCAGGTCTGCCGGCCCCTCAAACAGATAGGTCAAGTGATACAGAGCCAGGGGGTGGAAAGCCCAGACAATGAAAGTAAAGATACTTCCCAGGAAGAAAAGAACTTTCCTGACCAAAAAAAGTCGTTGAACTTCCTCTACGCCACTGAGATTTTCTAAATCACGACAGATATTGGAAACATCTTTATAGCCCGAGACCAGCATGGTGGCCCGATAGATGATTTTATTTTTGAAAAAATTATATTTGGTTTCTCCGGAAAGCAGGAAAATATTCTCTTTGCGTTTCTGCAGAATATTGGCTAAATCAGCGAAATTAACGGTGGTATCGCAAACGACTTTGATACTTAGCTTGGTCATTTTGCGCTTGGCGATCAACTGGTCCTGGCCTTCTGACAGAACCTTGGGCACCGGTGCAGGAGGATAAAAACTAGTGATTAATTCCAGGGTTGAGATAGATCCCTCGGCCAGGTGAACAAGGATATCTTCAGTGGTCTGAATATTGAGGGCGGGATGGGATTCAGAGATTTTTTGAATCTTCCATTTGGAAAAATTACTAATGATTCCCAAACCGGCGCGATCGAATTCCTTTTGAAGCATTTTTCTCCCTACTTGTACTTTGGAGGAATAATTTTCTCTTTTAAAAAACTCCTTCATTTTCTTTCGAGCTAGAGGAGTTTTGGCGAAACTAAGCCATTCATAACTAGGGCTCTTGGAGTAATCAGTGGTAATAATTTTCACGACATCGCCCTTTTTCAGGTGATAGTCCAGCGGAACATTATTACCATTTACCACAGCACGGATTGCTCTATTCCCTACTTCGGTATGGATGCTGTAGGCAAAATCGATGCAGGTTGCTTCGATGGGTAAATCAACTGTTTCACCGCGAGGGGTAAGAACATTGATACGATCCTGAAAAACGAAGTTTTTCAATTCATCAAAATAATGTGATTCGACATTTTGTTCCTGTTGAATTTGCATCACTTCTTCCACCCAATGCGAACGGGGATCTTCGGAAGAGAATAATTTACGTTTTTTATTGTCAGCACTGAAATAGCTGGCTGCTATACCGTATTGAGTTTCAAAATGCATCTGAGTGGTGCGGATGCAAAATTTGGTGGTGATCCCTTTGTAACCAAAGACGGTAGTATGAATGCTCCGATAACCATTGGCTTTGGGCAGAGAAATATAATCCTTAAATTTACCAGGTTTGAGTTTGTAGAGGCTATGGACTACTCCCAAAGATTCGTAGCAGGCGGGGATTTCCTGGACAATGATGTTGATCAATAAAGTAACTTCCAGTTCATCGATGCTTCGATTGTCCTGGCGCATGCGCTTATAAGTACTATAAAGATTTTCCTGATAGGAATAGATGATAGCATCGATTTTGTGTTCTTTGAGCTCACGTTCAGTATCCTCGATCATCCGATCCAGATATTTGGCATTATTTTTGCGTGACAGCTGATTTTTGGCTTTCAATTTTGCATAGTCTTCCGGATAGAGGTTCAGAAAACAGAGGTCTTCCAGCTCGGACTGCAATTCCTTGATACCAAGTAAATTGGCAATGGGGGTGAAAATTTCCAGAGTTTCACGGGCTTTACGCAAACGTTTCTCCGGAACATCCATGTATTCCAGAGTGCGCATGTTATGCAGGCGGTCAGCCAGTTTGATCAACATGGTGCGCGGATCCTCGGCGACATGAATGAATAATTTTTTCATACTTTCAATATCACGCTGCTGCATATCATGTCGATAATGCACTTTGGAGAGTTTGGTAATGCCTTCTACCATATAGGCAACCTGCTTACCAAAACGGGCCTCGATTTGTTCGAGAGTGTAATCGGTGTCCTCAGGAACATCATGAAGCAGAGCAGCGATCAAAGTCGGCTCATCAGCATGGATTTGAGTGAGGATTTTCGCTGTTTCAAAAGGATGGATAATGTAGGGTAGATTTTCTTGTTTGCGAACCTGGCCATCATGGGCAATCGCGGCAAAGATAAAAGCCTCCCGGAATTTCTGTTCATCGAAGTCGGGATTGTAGCTTTCTATAGTCGTGATTAAACCATCCAAGTCAACCTTGTATTTTTTTTCCAGAGTCTCCAATAATTTTTCGACTTTGACTGCTAACATGGCTGATGGAAATGATCTGTATATCAGATTATTCAATTCTACCATGAATTGCAATTTATTCAAGTTTTGGGAAAATCTGGAAAATATACAAAATTACTCTTCGTTCAACGGGTCCATTTTTCCCAGATTCGCTCGAAACTGATTATTCTTATTTCCCGCTTCTTACAAGCTTTTTTACTGGATGGTAGCGCAGCCGAGACATAACTGACCGGAATAAAAAACCGCGAATTGGCCGGCTGCGAAGCCCTGATCCGAGCCTTGGATCTGGACCTGAGCAGAGGTGGGAGTGATAGAAGTGAGGATGGCCGGGTAGGATTTTTCGCCATGGCGCACTTTGACCTGCAGATTAGCGAGCTGAGAAGCTGTTGGTTTTTCGGTGATCCAATGAAGGTCGGTGATTTCGAAATGATCGCGAGAATCGGCAGATTGGTGATAATGATTGGAAATGTAAATGATGTTTTTGGTGACATCCTTTTTCACCACATACCAAGGGCCGCCGGAAAGCTCTATCCCCTTGCGTTGACCGATGGTGTAAAACCAATATCCTTTGTGTGTGCCCATTTTTTTACCGGTATCCTGATCGACTAAATCACCGGGATTTTCGCCGAGGTGATATTTGACGAAATCATGGTATTTGATATTACCCAGAAAGCAGATCCCTTGGCTATCTTTGCGGGCTTGATTGGGGAGATTGAATTGCCGGGCGAGGGATCTAACTTCAGATTTCAGATACGGCCCCAAAGGGAAAATCGCCCGACGAAGCTGGGTTTCACTGAGATTAGCCAGGAAATAAGTTTGATCTTTGAAGGTATCTTTGGCGATTTTGAGGAAATGCTTTGCTGTGTTGGTCCCTGGATTCTCGATAAATTTATCGGCGTAGTGGCCTGAGGCAACCAGATCGAATTCGTCACCAATGGCCTGATAAAATTTACCGAATTTAATTTGTGAATTACAGAGCAGGTCAGAATTGGGCGTACGTCCTGCACGGATTTCACGCAGTGCATAAGTCACGACCTCCTGATGATATTTTTTTTGAAGATTAATGATTTGTAGAGGAATGTTATTTTCTGTACAGATTTTGCGCAGATAAGCCAAATCCTCTTCCCAAGGGCAATCGCCCAGAAAGCTCAATTCATCCTCCAGCCAGATTTTCAGATAAAAAGCCGTGATCTGATGCCCCTGCTCCTGCAAAAGTTTGAGGACAACCGAACTATCGACGCCTCCGGAGGCAAGAACGGCAATTTTCACTGGGGAATGGTTACAGTAGTCTTTATGTAGCTGGAAATGAGCGTTGCTGTCAAATCCTCTACATCCTTGGGGCAGGACTTTTTTGATTTTCATTCAGATCGTGGCCTTGCTGTTGCAATTTTATGAGCTGGTCTTGAATGTCTTGATTAAATTGGAAGTTTATTTTGTTTTGGCTTTGCCCGGGCAGAAGTGTGCGGCGTCCATATTTTTTACAGAGTTGGAAAAGGCAAAAGCCAAAGTTATAAAACCCTCACCGAAGACCGGACCCGAACACTAACAAACTGAACATCAGTATTGCTCCCGCGCAGGCTGACGAAGTCGACATCCCAGAGGCCGCTGGCAAGATATTGACTATTCCTCAAATTGGAATCTAATAGTAGGGAGAAGGTAGAG
>CAZBQJ010000002.1:159927-268229 GCA_964494085.1 uncultured Candidatus Peribacteria bacterium | reverse complement strand
TAAAGTCTAGGCCATTCAGTAAATTTTCCAGCTCTGCCAAAACCTCTTCCATTTCATCCAAATCAGTATGAAATTTATCCACATGCTCTCCAATCTTTTCCAAAGTTATGCTTTCCAACCGCTTTTCAACAGCGGCTATCGAATCCTCAAGCTGCTCATAAGCCTTCTTCGCCATTTGGCATTTCTGCTCAGGGCTCGCTTCCCTAATTTTGGCTATTAATTCTTTCATCGCTCCATTATAGCACATTATTAAGCTCTTTTTAAGCTTCAATTAATGGATTTCCTCTATTGTGAGAGCGCTGGAACGGGGTGGGAGCAGCTTGGAGCGAAAGCGTTCTTGCCAGAACTGCTTTCAGGGGTTCGATTCCCCTTGCTTCCACCACGGGCCAGCGTCTATAATTTACATAGGCAAGAACGCTTTCAGCTCGAAAAGCTGCAAATAGCCCGCTAGGAAACTGGCGGGCTATTTCTTAATGGCCAGCATTTAACTTTGGAAACCTAAAACTGGGCTTCGGCAATAGGAATTTTGGGTGGTTTTGCTATGATGCGGACAATTAACAGATGGACCTGATGGCAGCGCTTACACCCATGATGAAACAGTATTTTGAGATCAAGCAACAAGCTGATGATTGTGTGCTGTTTTTCCGTTTGGGAGACTTTTATGAAATGTTTGATCGAGATGCTTTGGAAGCATCGGAAATTCTGGGAATCACGCTAACGGCGCGCAGTAAAGGTGATGGAAAAATCCCAATGTGTGGGGTGCCCTATCATAGTGCGGCCGGCTACATTGCCAAGTTGACGCGCGCCGGTCGGAAGGTGGCGATTTGCGAACAGGTTAGCGATCCGTCGCTGCCGGGAATTGTGAAGCGGGAAATTATTCGTATTATTACACCCGGGACAACACTGGATGAAAATGTTTTGGATGATAAGACTTCCAACTATTTAGCCGCTGTTGCTAGATTAGCGGCACGTCGAGATGCTCCGGCCTCAGTAGTTGGTGACGAAAAAGGTCTCGGTCTAGCGATGGTAGAAGCCAGTACTGGCGAATTTTTCACCATGACGATTGCCGATACAGCCATGCTGATGAATGAATTGCGTAAATATCAACCACGCGAAATCATTTATAGCTCTGACCTGAAAGAATCTCTAACTGAAGTTCAAAAACATTATAATAAGGCCTTTTGGCATGCGGAAAACATCCAGGGTAACGCGCAGGAAAAAATGGAAAAACATTTTGGGCCTTTTGAACTCGCACGGCAAAATCTAAGCTCTGCAGAAATGTTGGCTGCCTCGCTGGCACTGGATTTTCTAGCGGCAACACAAAGGACGGAAATCGGTAGCGAAAGTTTGGGGCATTTGAAGAAAATTGCCCAGCGCTCGTCCCTCGCGCTGCTTTTGGATGAGACGACGATCAGTAATTTGGAAATCCTGGAAAATGCCCGAGAAAAAAAGATCGAGGGTTCACTACTGGGTATATTAGACAGAACTATCACCAATAGTGGTGGACGTCTGATGAAAAAATTTATCATTGAGCCATTGAGTGATCTGGCGGCTATTGAAGGACGGTTGACGATGATAGACTTTTTATTGGCTCACCAAAGCCTGATCCTCGACCTACGATTGATGTTGAAACAGGTTATGGATATCGAGAGAATTCTGGGACGACTGAATCTCGGCGGTGGGAATGCCCGAGATTTGCGTGCGCTGATCAATTCATTTAAAGCTCTCACAGCAATAAAAATACACTTGGAAAAAGTGGCGCCGATTTTAGCGAAAAATATTGGCTGTCGGATGGATTTACTGCCCGAACTTTTCTCGGTGCTGGAGCGCGCAGTAGTCGAGGAAGCCCCCTTTTCTGTGCGTGAAGGAGGATTGATTCAGGCAGGATATAATGCCGAGTTGGATGAATTGCGTGGACTGAGTCGTGATGGGAAAAACTTTATTCAGGCCTTGCAGGCGAGGGAGATTGAATGTACCGGCATAAATTCTTTGAAAGTGAAATATAATCAAGTTTTTGGTTATTATATCGAAATCAGTAATGCGAATTTGGCTCAAGTTCCTGCAGATTATACGCGTAAACAAACTTTGGTTAATGCCGAGCGTTTTACCACTCCGGAACTGAAAGAATATGAAGAAAAAGTCCTCACTGCCGAGGAAAAAATTGGCGATTTGGAATTAAAACTATTCGAGGAATTGCGCCAAATGGTGCTGGTAAAAACAAATGAACTAAAAGAAACGGCGGCAGCAACGGCTTATCTGGACGTGCTGGTGGGACTGGCTTTGGTTTGCTGGGAAAATAGATATGTGCGGCCGCAATTCAGTGAGAATTTTGATTTGAAAATTAGTGGTGGTCGCCACCCGGTAATTGAAAAATTGAATCCCCAAGATAAATTTGTGCCTAATGATACGTTACTGACTGAATCACAAAAGTTAGTGCTGATTACCGGACCGAATATGGGTGGTAAATCGACTTATCTTCGCCAAACGGCCTTGATAGTATTGATGGCGCATTTGGGTATGTATGTGCCAGCGGATCAGGCTGAAATACCCTTGGTTGACCGTATTTTTACGCGGGTTGGGGCATCCGATAATTTGGTCAAAGGCCAAAGTACATTCTGGGTGGAAATGGAAGAAACGGCGGCTATTTTGAAACAGGCGACGGGAAAAAGTTTGATTGTCCTGGATGAAATCGGCCGAGGAACTTCGACTTTCGACGGAGTAAGTATCGCCTGGGGAATTATGGAGTATATTCATCAAAAACTGGGAGCGAAAACTCTGTTTGCCAGCCATTATCATGAATTGATCAAATTGGCGGACAATTTGCCCAGAGCGGCTAATTTTAGCGTGAAAGTGGAAGAACAAGGTGTCGATGGCGTGACTTTTTTGTATAAAATTGCTCCAGGTGGAATAGACCGTAGCTATGGAATTGAAGTAGCAAAATTAGCGGGGCTTCCGGAAGTGGTAATCGAACGTGCCAAAGAGATTTTGCAGGATTTGGAAAAAGAACAGATTGGCACCGGACAGCAGAGTATGAGTTTGAAAGTGACAGAAGCACCAATACCGATGATGGAGCGGAAACCTGCCGGTTTGGAGAAATTGAAAGCTTTAGATTTAAATACTCTCACCCCTTTGGAAGCGCTGAATATTTTAAATGATTGGAAAAAAGATGTCTAAAATCCACTTATTACCGGAACAATTAATCAATCAAATCGCCGCCGGCGAAGTAGTTGAGCGTCCAGCATCAATAGTCAAAGAAATGCTGGAAAATTCAATTGATGCCGGAGCCAAAAAGATCGTGGTGGAAATCTCCAACAATATTGGTCAGGGCGGTCTGCAGAAAATCAAGATGACCGATGATGGCTGCGGTATGTCGGTGGAAGATGCACGACTGGCTCTACAGAGGCATGCTACTTCCAAAATTTACAATTGGGAAGATTTGTTGGCGGTTCAGACTATGGGGTTTCGAGGTGAAGCCTTGGCCAGCATTGCGTCTGTTTCCAAGTTGACCTTGCGGACACGTCAAGCCGAGGATCAAAGCGGCACGGAAATATATTTGGAAGGTGGAAAGATTTTAAAGGAGTCCCCGATTGGCATGGCGGTCGGAACAGAGATTGAAGTGGCGGAGATTTTTTATAATACTCCAGCGCGCTACAAATTCATGAAAGCGGAGAAGACCGAATATCAAAATATGGTTGAGATAGTTTTGAACGCCGCCTTGAGTTGGCCGGAAGTGGCATTTAAACTAATTAATTCTACTGATACAGAAGCCAAGATTGCCTTGGATTTACCGGCAACTAATGATGCTTTGACCCGTATCCGTGGAGCGCTGGGAAAGGCTGTCAGTGATGAGATGATTCCGGTTTTTTATGGTGGAGTGAACTTGAAAATCAGTGGATTTATCGGAAAACCTTCTCTCTCTCGCTCCAACCGGAGTATGCAATATTTTTTTGTGAATAATCGCGCAATTAACTCTTACGTTTTAGTTTATGCGGTTAAACAATCATTTCATTCCTTGTTGCCCAAAGAACGCAATCCGGTGTTTGTGATTAATTTTGAGCTCGACCCGACAATGGTGGACGTCAATTGTCATCCACGGAAGACTGAAGTCAAATTTCGTGATGAACGTGAAGTTTATCGAGTGCTGACTATGGCTTGCAGCAAGGCTTTGGAAGCAGCGGTGCTCATGCCGAAATTCAGCCAAGCCAATTTGAATTATTATCAGCAGCGTGGGCCCGCTAACCTCGGCAGCGGAATGGCCACGATGGAATTCCAATCGTTGGAAAGTAGAGAAACGGTCAGCGTAAAAGTGGCGGAAGCCCCCTCTGAACAGCCGAGTCAGGACTGGACAGGACAGGAAATGACAGAGCCGGAAAATTTGGAAATGCAGGTGATCGGACAACTTGATGATAGTTTTATTCTTTGCCAGCGAGAAAGTGATTTGGTTCTGATCGACCAACATGCGGCACATGAGCGCATTCGTTATAATAAATTGATGGCGGAAGGGGAAAAGGAGGAAATGGTGATTCAGCCTTTGCTAATGCCGATAAATATTGAGTTGTCGCCGGCAGATCGAGCGGTCCTGGATGCCAATAAAACAGAGTTGGATGCCGTTGGTTTGAAATTGGAACATTTTGGTGGCAATACTTTTGCGATCAGCGAAGTGCCCAGTTTTCTGACTAAAACCAATTTGGAAAAACTATTGATCGGACTGATCGATGATCTGCGCAATACCGATGGAGATATGAGAGGTCACAAAGGTGATTTATATGGCCGTAAAGAAAAGATTCTCACTTATATGGCTTGTCGGTCAGCGGTGAAATTTGGCGACGCTCTAAGCCGCGAAGAAATGGTTGCCCTGGTAGAAGAATTAGCCCAAACGACTTTTGGACGAGCTACCTGCCCGCATGGCAGGCCGATTATGATTGTACTGGAATCAACCGAGCTCTGGAGTAGATTCGGGAGAAAGTACTCCGGGATAACAGAGCAAGAAAAATTTGGCGGAGTGAATTGCTAGGTTTAGTTGCTAATTGGCCACCACATCTACCAACCGGTAATCGTCATGGAGGTTGAGCACTTCTTCGCTGTGAGTTTCAGTCAGGGAATCGTGACGACTGGATTTGAGGAGTGTCAGCGCCGGCGCCAGTTGGACGACTTTTTTGAATTGACTTTGAACAATGGAGATTTGTTTCTGGGCGGTAAAACGGTAAAGGTCAGCCGGCGCCAACTTTAAAACATTTGGTAATTTATAGCGCAGTGTAATAGTCTGTTCACCACCGGCAGTGACTTGCATAGGAAATAAGAAATAGCTTTTTTGCAAGTCGGTATCGCTCCGGACAATCACTTGATCTGTGGCTAGACCCTGAGTATTTTCGAGAGTCACCCCCAATGGCACATAAACTTTGACCATCGCTTTATTGTCGCTTTTACCCAAGATATTCTGGAGATATTCCGGCATGTCGCCGGAGAAGCCGAATTTTTTCAATTCATCTTCATAACGTTTGAGTTCCGCGCCGGTCCAATTATGACGCCTGGTAATGGTTAATTCATCATTAATTGCTCCATCGGAATTGACGAAAGTAGTGTGAGTAATGTTTTGGGTCATATACAAATCGCTTTTGTTCCCACCGATAGAAGTGGCTAAGACCTGCAAATAATCTTCGCCCGGTTGGAGTTTGGCTTGATGCGGAGTGAGATTAAACTGGTCAAAAAGGGCTTGGATATCAGTATCACGGGAGTAGAAAAGAATTTTTTGATCTTTAACCAGTTTAACCAAAGTATTGAGGAGTAAACTGGGGTCTTCGGCCTGGAGAAGCTTTTCTTTAAAGGCTTCGATAGTTTTTTGCAGAATAATTTTGGGATTATCCGGGCCGAAATATTTGGATTCGATCAGATAACCAAGCATCATTTGAAAATTATCGGCGGTCAATTCCGACTTTAGCGGCGAAACTTTGATCGGACCGAGTTGGGCTAACAATTCGGAAACGGCACTTTGATTGATGGCAATGACGGTATCGACCGAAGGCCCTTTGGATTTCTGCAGAAACCAGGCGGCTTTTTCCGCGGAAATAGCGAAATCCGGCGAATAATTGCTATCGCGTAAACGCCAATTTTTGGTAATACTGGCGATTTCTTCGGGGGCGTCGATTTCTTCATTGAGTTGGCCGTCGTATTGGTAAACATCATGGAAATCGGCGCGCGTAACCAGACCATCATTGATATCCATAATCATCAATGAACCGATAAAGCCTCCGGTTGGACGGGCCTCAGTATCATTCTGGAAAAGGATCAAATAACGATGTGGATAGCGCTCTCCAAGCAAGTTCAAAATGGCCGGAAAACGCTCTGAAATATTGTTCAAAAAAGTGGAAAGACGGTCCAGTCGGGCTTTAATCTCAGGAAGTTGTGTTTGGTACTCGGCCGGCAAAAATCCCGATTGGACTTGGTCCAGATAATTTTTGGCATCCTTGATCTTATCGATGGCCTTTTGCACATTATTCAAATCAACATGCAGAGATTGAGTCAAAGTTGGGGCGGTTTTGGTGATGCTATCCGGCCCATTTTGTGACTGATAAGTTGGCTTTGAACTGAGTGAAATATTTTCATTGGCCTGGATAAAAAGAGTTGGCCATTCCTGGAGATTCGGGGCGGATCGAGAGAATAATTGGCCGGCTTCAGAAACGCTTTTACCAGCATTAAGAAGGTTTTCCAAAGCCTTGACATTCCCCTGCTCACTGAAAGTATTGGCGGTTTTGAGGAAAGAGATTTTCTCCAAAGCCCCATTGAAATTATTTTGGGCGGACTGAAAGGTGGTCTGAGCCTGGCTATGGCTAAGTTGTCTGGTTTGTTCTACTCCAACCAATAGATTGTCGAGGCCACTGGAGGCGCTGGAAACCAGGATGGATTTGAAATTGGCTGAATTGGCAAAAACATTGAAAATATTGATAATAAAGACGATTACCAAGCCCGAAACGGCCAGGCGAATCACGGATTGGAAACGAAATACCGGAGTTTGGCGATATTGTTCAGCAGGAACCAATAAATAATTGGTGGAGTGAAGACTGGAGAGGCTGTCCATCTTTCTGTGACTACGATTAGACCAGATTTGACCTGGATCGGACTGAAGATTTTTCAGATTCAAGGCTTGGCGACGGGCCGCGGGAAGGAGACCTTGATCCGACTGAATGACCGAGTTTTGCTCAGCCTTTAAATTGATTGTTTCAGTTTGTTTTACTTTGGTCAGATCTCTGACCCGGTATTTGGCCATGAGCGCACTGGTGTGTTGATTAGAAACCTAATTGATAAGTAGAGAGTAAACCTGTTTCAATGAATTTTCTAGCAATGATGATTGACTGGACAGGTTTAAGCACTGCCGCCGTTGGCCAGAAGGAGGCTAACTGGTGGACATCCAAATGATAGGCTTCAGTTGGTTTGGAAAGGTTATAATTGATAGTACTAGCCTGGCTGTGGGGAGCCAATATTTGCTCAAGTGAGAGAGCAGAAGTACTTACCAGGAGATGCTGATTTTCGATATCAGGATAGAGATAGATACTTAAATGAGGGGAGAATTGAATCTGTTGACCGGCAGAATGTCCGGCTATTGTCACGTTAGACTGGACCGGTTGACCGAGATCAGCCTTCATTTCACTACCTACTGTTCCATCAGGCAAAGTAAAAGGAGTTGGTTTAGCGTCAATTTGCGCGGCTAGTTTTGGACCTACAGCCAGGATAACTTTGCTGAGCGCACGAGCATCATTTTCAGGAGAATTGGACTGAAGAATCAAGGTTAAATCAGGAAGTTTGGAGTTTGATGGAGGTTGGCTGGCGAAGAACAAATATTCTTTTTGGAAAAGCGGGAAGAAATCTTGATCCAAATCCAGTTTTGAACCTGAACCCTGTAAACTATCTTTGAAACTATTGAGCATGCCGGAAAATAACAAGTCATAGACGGTCGATCTGTCTTTGAAATAGGCTTGCAGTTTATTTTTTTGATCCAATAGATTGACTCCTCCCGCACTAAAAATGACAGCGGGAGGAAGGAGTTTCTCCAATTCATCGGAATAGAAATAATCAGTGGAAAAGAGATCCGGGGCAGGTAAAGCCTGTTGGTCAAATAAAGCCAGGTGTTCAGCGATCAATCGGGGTTTCTGTTCTTGGTCGTGGCCAAATTTAACGGCGACGGCTTCCTGGGAGAAGAGCTTTAGGAAGGGAAAGTATAGTTTATAAGAAGCCAAATGCCCGGCCAAGAATAACTGGTTTTTGCTTAAAGTCTCCAACATTCTGGCTCGGTTCAAATAAAAGAAAAATTGATTCTGATCAGGTAAAGCAGAGATCAATTGATTGTACGATGGCTGACCGCGCAAAGAAGCCAGCTTGCCGGAAACTACTTCGGCAATATTTTTCAAATTATTGAGGTCATCAGAAATAACCAGATAATCATGACTGAGTAGCAGATTGTAGGTTTGTCCGCTGCGGAAAGAGAGGATTTTTTGTCCATGGTAATCCTCGGCCAACAAGGCTTCATTTTGAGGATCCAAAATCAACTGATTTACCCAGGCCAGAGCCAGATCGTGATTATTTACCTGGAGGAAGAAAACTAACTTTACCTGGCGGCCGGTGGGATCAGCCAGCGCGGCCACTCCTCCTCTGCCGGCATACCATTGGTGAAATAAATCCGGATTTGGGATAATGCCAGAAAGATAGGCCGAAATCCCCTGAGCAAAAGCATTTTTGGCTACGAGCTGCATTATTTCCGCAGTTTCAGGGTAATTTTTTGCTAAATTATATTCCAGGAAAGCTACTGTACGGTCGGCAGGGAGAGCGGCCGCCAGTTTTTCACGATCAGTCACTTTTTGATGGAAAAATATGGCGAAAATTATCAAAATGGCGGAGGCGGCAAAGATTATCATTAAGCCATAAAAGCGCTGTCCAAGCTGTCTAGCCGGTCGATGATGTTTGGGAGCGGTTTTGGACATGGAAAATAGAATAGATTGGCGGCCTTGATTATGGCAGATTTGTTTATCAAAACCAAGTTTCAGTAGATGGATTTAGCAGATTGGAGGATTTTGAATAAGTTAGATTCGCTTGATTGATAGGGGTGGTTAACTTTAAGATGATAGCCTGGAAGCCAAGTATTTAACGACTAATTTTTCAGTATGTTATCAGCTCAAGAAATCCGTCAAAAATATCTCGATTTTTTCGTAAAAAAACATGACCACAAAGAGTTGGCCAGTGCTCCATTGGTGCCGGAGAATGACCCCAGTACGCTGTTTACGGGATCGGGTATGCAGCCGATGGTCCCTTATTTACTGGGAGAGAAACACCCTTTGGGTCAGCGTCTGACAGATTCCCAAAAATGCTTCCGTTCCCAGGACATCGAGGAGGTCGGTGACAATCGACATACAACCTTTTTTGAAATGTTGGGAAACTGGTCACTTGGGGATTATTTTCGCAAAGAACAGATTGCCTGGATGTTTGAATTTTTGACCAAAGAAATCGGACTGGACCCACAGAAACTTTACATCACCTGTTTCAGAGGTAGCCCTGATTATGGCATTGTCAGAGATGAAGAAGCCGCCAATCTATGGAAAGAAGCCTTTGAATCGGTAGGAATCGCAGCTCCGATTATCGAGGATCCGGAAACCGGAGGCATGCAGGGAGGAAGGATTTTCTATTATCCGGAAGATAAAAACTGGTGGTCACGAGCAGGAGTACCTGCCCATATGCCAATCGGTGAACCAGGAGGCCCGGACTCGGAAATGTTTTGGGACTTTGGAGCGGAATTAGGTTTACATGAAGCTTCCATCTGGAAAGAATTACCATGTCATGTGAACTGCGATTGTGGACGCTTCGTGGAAATCGGCAACAATGTTTTCATGCAATATGTGAAAAAGGAAACCGGATTTGAATTACTTCCGAAAGCCAATGTTGATTTTGGAGGTGGGTTGGAACGCCTTGCTGCTGCGGTGAAAGACAATCCGGATGTTTTTATGATTGATCTGTTTGATGAAGCCAGAAATTCTCTGGAACAAAGCTCAGGCAAAAAATATGGAGAAAACGAAGCTGATACACTGGCCTTTCGAGTGATACTTGATCATGTGCGGGCAACGACTTTCTTGATTGGTGATGGTGTATTGCCGTCCAATAAAGACCAGGGTTACTTTGTCCGCCGCTTGATCCGACGTGCGGTGCGCTTTGCCCGCAGACTTGGTATCAGTGGTAATGTGCTGGGAGGAGCAGCAGAGAGTTTTATCAAAGTTTATCAGGGGGCCTACCCGCTTTTAGCGGAACGGCGAGAGCAAATCACTACAGCTATAGCAACAGAGGAAATGAAATTTGCTAAAACTATCGAACAAGGTTTGCGAGAATTGAAAAAAATTCTGGATGGTACGGGGAAATTTGACGCCAATGACGCTTTCAACCTCTATCAATCTTATGGCTTCCCGTTGGAATTAACTACAGAAGAATTACAAAGGACACATGACTATACAGTAGATGAAACCGCTTTTCGGACGGCTTTTCATAAGCATCAGGAAGTGTCCAGAGCCGGGTCAGGGCAGAAATTTGCCGGTGGTTTGGCTGATCACTCAGATGAAACTCGTAAACTCCATACGGCCACACATTTGCTACACAAAGCTTTGAAAAAAGTCTTGGGCGATTCTGTAGAGCAAAAGGGCTCAAATATCACGGCTGATAGACTCAGATTCGATTTCAACTATACTCAAAAAATGACTCCTGAAGAGATTAAAGCGGTTGAAGATATAGTTAATGAACAGATTCAGAGAAAATTGCCGATTACTTTCACGGTGATGAGTGTGGCTGAAGCAAAAAAAGAAGGAGCGATTGGATTATTTGAAGAAAAATATGGCGATCAGATCAAAGTATATCGAATGGGTGATTTCTCCCTGGAAATTTGTGGAGGCCCACATGCAGATAATACCGGTGATTTGGGAGCCTTTAAAATTATTAAGGAAGAAGCTTCATCAGCCGGAATAAGACGCATCAAAGCTGTGATCGGTGACCAGGCCACGGCTAAGTAAAGCTGGAAGAACAAGGTGATTTTGCTGAGATATTGTTAATTATTGGGATTTGTTGTATAATAATTCGATGATATAGCAAATAACCTAAACCAAACATCATGAAAAAACTCACTAGAAAGACTTCCACAACTAAAAAAGCTAAAAAAAGTTTCTTCCTGGCGAAAGTATTGGCGGGAGTCTCACTTTTGGCCAGTGTCGTCGGTTACGGCTTTTACCTCGTTACCCGGGGCAAAAAACCCAATTTCAAGAAAATGAAGATCAGTATCTGGAAAGGGGCTGACAAATTGCACGGTGAAGTGAATAAAGGCGTAAAAAGCGCTGAAAAGACGATTCTAATGAAAATGAAACAAATGAAAAAGTAGATTCTGTGAAGTTTCGGACAGATAAAACTAGAATCTATTCATGAAATTGAAGGAATCAACCAGATCATTGTAAGTGGCAATGAGGTTTTCCGGAGTTCCGGCGGTGGAATTGGCGAAGACATCTCTTTTTGGTAAGTTTTTATCTCTAATTCCACGATAAAGGCTCTTGGCGGATTTGAGGAAATCACTGGATTCGCCGACAAAGGTGCTGAAGAGAGACTCCCCAGTGATGCCATACTCACGTTTTACTTCGTCCTGCTTGCTTTGATCCGCTTTGAGAGTGGTGAGCAGGACTTCAAATTTATCAATATTGACCTTCAGTTCATCGGCATTCAATTTACCGGCATCATTGCCATTGCTCTCTAGTTGTTCTCTCAAAGAGATGTACATTTGCTGAGCGAAATCCAGTGTAGAAGCGCTATCATAAGCGACGATCCGATTATCCGAGAGGTACTGCCCGATTTCCTTTTGACGTTGGGCGATATCGACCACCTCGTAGTCAGCGCTCAATTTAGCATTGGCCGCATTGAAAGCCTTGAAAGCAGCCACCAGATCATTATGTAAAGCCTTTCCTTTGGCGAAATCATCATCTTTATAATCATCTTGATCATAGTAAGCATAAGCTTGATCCAGCAAAGGCTTGAGCTTCAGATAAGCATCCTTGAAGGCAGGGAAATCCTGATCGAGGTCGATTTGAGGTTGCGCGTCGTAGGCAACTTGAGCAGCATCGAAATACCGGGCATGGTCATTCAACTGGTATAAGCCATAGACGTTTCTTTCCTGACCGGTGGGGCCGGCATTTAGATCTACCCATTGACCATAGCGGTCATAGCTACTGCGAACATTATCGGAAACATAATTAAGCAGGTCGGCATAGGCATTCAATTTTTCGGTTAAATTCTGATCGGCTGAGACGGCTTTACCGGTGGAATCAAAGGAGCTATTTACTTCATTGATGGCTGACGAAACACCATCGCCAAGTTTTTGAAGCCCGCTGGCCCCGCCCAAAGACTGGTAGGCATATCCGGCGCCGGCAATAATCAACACCAGGATAATGATGGGGATGGGATTGAAAGGAGGTTTGGAAGTGTTGCCGAAACCGGGACTGGCTGGTGGCCTGGCATTGGAACTATTGCTGAAATTAACCGGCATACTTTTTGAGTTATATGGTGCTCTCGACAGGAATCGAACCTGTATTTAAGCCTTAGGAGTGCCTCGTTCTATCCATTGAACTACGAGAGCGCAGTTACTGTCAAGTTATGGTAGTCAGAGAGTTTAAGCAAGTAGAAAAACGACGATTTGATCACTACGAAGGTCACTGACATTCTTCAGAGTAATTTTGTCTAGGGGCTCCGGTTTGACCAGACCGATTTTTGCTAAAAAGGCATCGATTGAAACTGTGCTTTTTTCGTCGATGATAGGTAAAATCGCTTTTGGCTCAATTTCTTCCAGGGTGGCGTGCCAAACCTTGTCACTGCCGGCAGCGGGAAAAACCAATAGATCGATGCCGCCGATTTCTTCGATCAAATCGGAATGTAATTCCTCCTTAATTTCAGGGATATAGCAGATTTTACTGTCGTCAGTGTAAATAATGAATAATAAAGGGTTTTGGGTATTTTTGTCGTTGGCCGCCGTGGGATAGGCATGAACGGCGACTCCTTTCACCTCATATTCGCCCGGCCAACTAAACAGGCGGGCTTGATCATGATAATTTTGGGCTTCCAAAGCAGGTGTAGAAGAAAGGGCAAAATCTGCAGAAGGGGCTTCGGCAGTCGGTTGACCGTCATTAATGGCCGGGTCGATGACGAAATCGGCATTTTTTGCTTTGAAAAGTAGGCCGCCTTGTTTGAGTTTGGAAATTTCCATAGTTATTTGACAGTTAAACTAATTCATCTGAAGAGTAGGGCAATTTTAGCAAAAGGTGAGCTTCCGCACAACGGAAGATTGGCTTTCGATTTACCGTTTTTTTTTGTAGAATTAAAGAGAAATCTTTTAAAACACCATGAGCAAAATTAAAAAAGTTTGGGCCAGAGAAGTTTTGGATTCCCGTGGCAATCCAACCGTCGAGGTAGAATTATGGACCGATAAAGCTTATGGAAAAGCGATGGTTCCCAGTGGGGCTTCTACCGGTATACATGAGGCTTTGGAGCTGCGCGACGGTGACCGGAAAAGATATGCCGGAAAAGGTGTTTTGAAAGCCGTTAATAATGTCAATAAAGTTCTAGGTAAATTGGTGATGGGGCAATCAGTTTTTGACCAGGAGCAGATCGACCAGATGCTGGTTAGCAAAGACGGGACAGCCAATAAATCCAAATACGGCGCCAATGCCATGTTGGGGGTTTCAATGGCAGTGGCGCGAGCCGCCGCCGTGGAGAGAGGAGAAAACCTCTATAAATACCTCAACCCTGAGGCCAATCTCTTGCCTGTTCCACAAATGAATATCCTGAACGGCGGCGTACACGCTGATTCAGGCTTAAACTTCCAAGAATTTCTGATTCTACCGGTAGGGGCGGAAACTTTTCGGGAAGCCCTACGGATGGGTGCGGAAGTATTCCATACTTTGGGAGGAATGTTGAAAGAGAAGGGATTCCAAACGACAGTTGGTGATGAAGGTGGCTACGCTCCTCAATTAAAAGGCCATGAAGAAGCCCTGGATTTGATTATGAAAGCGATTGAAAAAGCCGGCTATAAAACCGGCCGCGACTTTATGTTGGGGGCGGATGTGGCGGCCTCAGAGTTTTATGATAAAAAGAAAAAGACTTATAAAGTGAAGGTAAAAGGTAAATTGGTTGAGTTGAAGGGTTCAGAAATGGTTGATTATCTGGTCAGTCTGGCCAAAAAGTACCCCTTCATATCGATTGAGGATGGGTTGGCAGAGGATGATTTCGCCAACTGGAAATTGCTCCAGGAAAAAACCAAAGGAAAAATTCAAATTGTTGGAGACGATATATTTGTTACCAATGTTAGCCGACTACAGATTGGCTTGGAGGAAAATTTGGCTAACTCTATCCTGATAAAATTAAATCAGATTGGGACTGTCACCGAGACAATTGAAGCAGTCGATCTGGCTGAATTAAACAATTGGACTGCGGTAATTTCACATCGTAGCGGAGAAACTGAAGACAGCTTTATCGCTGATCTCTGCGTAGGTTTATGTACCGGGCAAATCAAAACCGGTTCGCTTTCACGCACCGAAAGAATTTGCAAATATAATCAATTGCTCAGGATTGAGGAAGAACTGGGTAAAAAGGCTATTTATGCCGGATTTGGAGCCTTTTATAATTTAAAATAAGATGGTCAAATTTATAGACTTTAAAAAACGGGTAACGAAAAGAGTAGCCCAGAGTCACAAAGGTCAAAATGGTAAAGTTTTAGTGATTGCGGGCAGTATTGATTATCATGGTGCAGCGATTTTTGCGGCTTGGGGAGCTTTGAATTCCGGAGCTGATCTGGTGACTATGATTGTTCCGGAAAGTAACTTTGAAGTGAGTAGAAATTTTTCTCCGGATTTGATAATTCGTAAATACCCCGGTGAATACCTCAATTCACGAGCTCAAGAAATGATTATGGCCTTGTCACTGAAGGCGGATGTGGTAGTGATCGGTCCCGGATTGGGAGAAAGACCGGAGACAATGAGAGTAATTAAATTTATCGTTGAACATTTGCAAGTACCGACAGTGCTTGACGCAGATGCCATTCAGGTTTTGGAAATGCTGGATAAAATGCCTTTAAAACAGTCTTTAACGATCACTCCTCATCATGCTGAATTTGAGAGATTGACCGGTAAACCATTCAAAATCACTGATCCTGCTGATCACAAAGTGAGAGTGATTCGGACACTTGCCAATGATTTGAAAATCAATATTTTACTCAAAGGCCCGATCGACATTATTGCCGGTGATGATGGCCGGATTGAGGAAAATCAGACCGGTAATGCCGGTATGACAACCGGCGGAAGTGGAGATGTCCTGGCGGGGTTGGTGGCAGGGCTGATCGCCCAGGGCCTAACTCCCTTTGATGCTTGTGCCGGAGGGGCCTATGTACTAGGTTCGGCTGGCGATAAATTATTCAAAGAAAAAGGCTACGCTTATAAAGCCAGTGATTTGGCCGGCGAAATCCCCTATATCGTCAAAGATATTTTAAAGTGATTTAAAACTGCTACTCGATAAGGCTTTGGTTTGGCAGATTTGATGATCATTTGCCAGGTTTTGGCCTATTTCAAACTACTTCAAAGGGCTGGCTAATTGTGGGTAATTTTTATAAAGGAAATTCAGATAATCCAGCGGCTCCTGATAGTCCGGGGCCAAGTTGTGGGCTTGCAAGAGGAGTTTAATAGAACCTTCCGGATCATTCCAATCGGAATGCAGCTTACGGGCGTACTCATACAGATAGCGGGGATTATTGGGCGATTTCTCGAGAGATTTCAGGTAGCTTTGCTTGGCCAGATCCAGGTAATTTGGAATTTTGGTGAGTCGATAAAGCTCGATATAGGCAAGGGCCAGATTATGGTAAGTACTGGGATAATGATTGTTCAGTAGGACGGCTTTTTGATAATTTTGGACCGCCTGTCTGAGGTAACTTTGGCGTTCCGAAAGATTTGGGGCGGAGGCAGCGGCTTGCATCGAGAAATCGCCATAGGCCTGAGATAGAGAATATTCCTGAGGTTTGGCGGCGACAATCATCTGGAAATAATGATTGGCTAAATCCAATTTTTGATTGGCGGCGGCCAGTTCAGCCTGCTTGTAAAAATAATCCGCCCGGACCACCGGAACTAGGCCATATTGAGCCGCCAAAACTAGTCCGACTATGCCGGCCATGGAAATTAAATAGACCGGAATATTAGAGATTTTTAACGGGAGCCTTGGAGATTGGGCATCTGCACCCATAATTAAGCCAATCAACAGGTAAAAGAGGAATAAATTAATGATTTCCCCGAAATTGAAAAGTGTTTGGAAGAGAAAAACCAGGAGGGCTCCCAGTAAGGCTAGATGGAAGTTTTCCTGGGCTGGAGTAGCAGCCTTGAATTGACGATAGGAAAGATTCAAAACAGCTAGAATTAAGGCCAGATAAGCGATTAGACCGATCAAGCCCTGGGTACTGAGGATGTCGGCATACTGATTGTGAGCGGACTCGGGAACTGTGATGTATTGGGCGTTTCCAGGTCCGTCGATCAGGTAATCGGTGCGACGATAGGCAGAATATGCGTCACGGAAAGTGGAAAGACCGGTTCCACTGAGCGGGTGGTCGATAAACATTTGCCAGGCACTAAATAAGAAGCTCAAACGGTCGGGAATAATTCCTTTGTTTATGGTTTGAATGGTTCCTTCAGTGCGACGGATCAAGGACAGATCCTGTAAATCGTTGGAAAACAGAAATAAGCCGGACAGAACCAGGACGATCAGACAAAAGAGAGTCGCCAAAGTACGCCCAAGAGTTTTGCTGATTTTGTGACGATTTTTCCAAAACTTTAGAGTAAAAATGACCAGCGACGACATTACCAAAGCCAAGACAGCTCCCCTGCTGGCGGTCAATAAAATCACCGTGACCAAGAGCATCAAACTGATCAAAAACCCGATCAGGCGAAGCCAATTTGCCCAGTGGCGGTTTTTCAGATCAGCCGGGTTGAAGCGATAAAGCAGGAGGAGAAAATGAGCGGACAGGTAGGCTCCCAGATGATTGGCGTGACCCATAGTGCCGAAAACGCGGTTTTGGGGAGCATCGGTCCAACTGAAGTCCAATGGCCAGATACCAAAGAAATTGAAGTATTGGAGAAGCCCGTAAAGTGCAGCCAAAACCGCGGTAAAAATCGATAAGTCGATGATTTTATGATAATCTTCTCGACGGAAAAAATTGGCAATATAAACAGGAATTAAAATCAGATTCAATAGAGTTATTAACCCCAGGAAGCGCCCGTATTGGCCAAATATACTGGTAACCTGATTGATGGAAAAAACTGTACTGAGAATTAGACTGAGCGCCCAAAAGCCCAAGAAAATACTGCGTTGAGGGAGTTTAAAACTGATTTTCCTGACCAGAAAGAATTTCAATAAGATAAAAAATCCGGCGGAAATAGAGAAAACTCGTAAGGCCAATAGTTTGGGCAGGGTGAAAATTGTCTCTGTATCAAACCAAAAGATCAAGGGAATCAAAACTACCAAAGCGTAGAGATGAAACTTGATAATGCTGTTCAGTAAATCCTGACGAAAGTGAGTTTTTGTTTTGGCCATAGGTTATTTAGATTTGAACCAGGGTTTGATTTCTCTGGCTGTGATCCGACGATTGGCTGTAATCCACTGACGTTTTTTCCAGATTTTGGGTAGCATACGCAGTGCGGCCAGATAGGCCGTGAGGTTTCTGGTATCAAAAATCAGGTTGTAACCGAAATATAATAATTCATTCCACCAGATCTGCAAAATATGGGCAAAATAAATACTGGCAAATTCATTTTTGGCCATGACCAGGTAGCGGTTTTTGATCGAATGGTACTTTTGAAATTTTGAGAGTAAATGGCGATTCTCGATGATCTCGGAGTTTTTTTCCCGTTTAACGGCGCTGGTTCCACGCCCATGCCAAGCCACTGCTCGAGGATCGTACCAGGCTTTCCAGCCGAAAAGTCGCAGCCGCCAGGCCAAATCAACATCCTCTTTGTACATAAAGAGATCCTGATCGATAACTTCCGGATGCGAACGACCCGGGACCGGAATTGCCACACTTTCCAAAGCCTCACGGCGATAAAGCGGATTTTGTCCGGAAATGCCGAAAACTTCTCCGGGCTGATCGAACTGCCCTTTGTCCTCTTGGCCTTGGCCTTCGTCCACTACTCGACGATTTTTGTAGATAATCTCTCCGACGGTGTCGATAATGTTGGTAGGACGCCCCCGATCGAAATCATATTTATAAACTTTCCCGCCAAAAGCACCGATTTTTGGATAGAATTCCATAATCTCGACGGCCACTTTCAGATAATCCGGCTGATGGACCGTATCCTGATTAACCATGAAAAAATACTTGCCTTTGGTCTCCCAGAAGCCCTTTTCTACGGTGTAGGCGAAGCCATGATTGACTTTGCTGGTAATCAAACGGAATTGTTTGAAATTTTCCCGGATATATTTTACGGAATCATCCGTGGAAAAGTCGTCGATGATCAGTAACTCCAGGTTGGGATAGTCCAAAGCCAAAATGCTCGATAAACAAATCGGCAAAAATTTCATGGCATTGTAGCAGGGTATAACGATACTGACTAAAGGCCATTCTTGATGAGGACGTTTTGACATAAGGCAAAGGCTCAAATCAACTGATAAAACAGTGCCGGGGGCTTAATTATCCTTTACTTTATCTAATATTTTCAGAGTAAAGTCCAGTCTTTCCCGGGAAAGATTGGGATTGTAGTAAGGGTCGCCGGTTTGGAAAATACCTTGATGACGGCGACGCAAATAATATTCTTCATTGAAGCTGACATTGTAACCGCGAGATAATGACTCATGATGGTAAAGTGAAGCATAGGGCGTATAGATCACCAGTAAGCCTTTTTCCCGTAGGCGCAGACAGAAATCCACATCATTGAAAGAAACTGCCAAATTTTCTTCGTCCAGGCCGTCCATTTCTTCGTAAACCGACTTGCGGATCATCACGCAGGCGGCAGTGACTGCGCTGTATTCACGGACGACATTGAGCTGGCCAAAGTAACCATTTTGATCGGCGGGAAGTTTGGCATAACAATGGTTGGCCGCTCCCCCCACCCCGATCACTACACCGGCATGCTGAATGAGATTGTTGGGATAAAGTAATTTAGCTCCGACACAACCAACTTCCGGACGCTGCGCCTGTTCCAGCATGGCTTGAATCCAATCAGGCTCGATCACCTCGGTATCATTGTTGAGTAAGAGCAGATATTGACCTTTGGCCTGCAAAGAAGCGAAATTATTGATGGCAGAAAAATTGAAAGGGGCATTGTAATGTAACAATCTGACTCGGGGGCAATTTTCGATTTCGCGCATATACTCGCGGGTTTCCAGCAGTTCAGAGGCATTGTTGACCAGGAGGATTTCATAATTCTGATAAGTGGTTTTGGCGAAAATACTATCCAGGCAAACTCTCAAAACACCGACCAGATCACGGAAAGGAATGATGATTGAAACCAGTGGCTGATCTTTGATTGTTCGGATCACCCGATAGGACCCTTTCCAGATTCCATCGACGACTTCGCCTTTGATACCGCGCCTGCGAATCGCGTCGCGCAAGGCTTTTTTGGCATTTTCAAAAACATAGGGCTTGGCTTCTACTGTAGCAGCGGTGGAGCCGGGGATTTTCCGCCAATGATAAAGCACTTTGGGCAGATGATAAATCTGACGTTTGCGATCGGTGAAACGCAGCACCAGATCATAGTCCTGAGCGCCATCGGTGCCATCTCGGAAACCGCCGACTTCTTCGACAATTTTACGACGATAGACAGAGAAATGGCAGATGTAATTGTTGGAGAAAAGTAAGTCCTGATCAAAATCCGGCTTGAAAAACGGCTCGGTTCTGGTGCCGTCCAGCTCCAATTTATCCTCATCAGAATAAAGCAGATCATAACGGGAATTCTGGAGAGCTTTAACTATTTCATAGAGAGCGTCAGGAGTCAGCTCATCATCATTGTCGAGCAGACCGACATAAGCTCCTTTGGCCATTTTCAGAGCAGTATTACTGGCTTTGACGATACCGCCGTTTTGCGGGCGGAAATGCACTTTGATGCGTGGATCCAATGCAGAATATTCTTTCAAAACAGCTTTGATATGGGGGGCAGTGGAGGCGTCATCAGCCAAGCATAATTCCCATTTTTCATAGTATTGATTCAAGACTGAATTGATCATTTTGCGCAGCCAGACCTCATCAACATTGTAAACCGGGACTAAAAGTGAAATCAAAGGCCGATATTCAAATTCGGCCAAACTGCTCTTGATGGTACGAATATCAGCTTTGGTTAATTCAGTGGTGGCCAGGAATTTTTGATAATCAGTGGGGGTGGTTTCGCTGACTTGTCGAACCCGGAAAACTTTTCTTTTTACTCTGCGTATAAATTCTTTTGGCCCCATTTTTCTGAGCACCTGCCAGGCTGTAGTGAAGAGATATTTTGGCCGGACATAGAAAGTATTTTTGAGCTGACCATAAAAACGGACTAGCTTCCAAGAACGGGAGCTCAAAACGGTTTCCAATTCATGTTTATATTCGCCTAGAGAGGTTTGCAAACTGCTGATTTGTTGATTTTTTTCGACCAATTCCTGGTTTTTCTGATGAATGGTTTGTTCTTTGAGGACGATCAGATTGGTCAATTCCTGCTCATTTTTCTGACTCTGTTCCAATTCCGATTTGAGTCTGGTCAAAAGCAAATCCTGCGAGCGGATTTGCGTGTCCATCAGCTCGATTTTCTGCTCCAGCTCGGAGAATTTGGCGAGTTTTTCGACCAATAGTTGATAGGCTTCTTCCTGTTCATGGAGAATAGTCTGGATTTCAGCCAACTGCGAATGCAGTATTTTGACCTGGTTTTCCCGCTCGATCACCGCCTGGTGCTCGATGCTCAAACGCTCTTCCAACTCGGCCAACTGTTGCTGAATTTCCAGATTTTTACTTTCCTGACTGATGATTTCCCGATCTTTCCAATCGATCAAAACTCTGACTTGGTCAAAAGCCTTTTTATAGGCTTCGAAGCGGGCAGTAGTATGAAAATTATTATGTTCTTCAACCATTTCCAGGACAGCCTGACGGTCGAGGATGGCCTGTTTATCACAGAAAATTACCGTTCGATAGGTCGGGGCGCGAAAATTGCCCAACTGAAAGAGATTTTCATTGAAATATTCATTGAAAGAAAGTTGTTTATCCTTGACCGGATCAGCTGAGTCAGGGCGGGTCCGAGGAGGCTCCGGCTGGCCGACCTTACTACCGGTGGCCAGTTGTTGCAGATACCAATTATAGATATTGCCTTCGCCGATTTTGGTATAGGAAATGGCTTGGGAGGCCAGAAACTGTTCGATGGTTTCCAGATCGGGAAGCCCATTGGCCAGATGTTCGATCAGGAAAGGATGATCCTGTCCGGTGTATTCTCTGAACTGAGTGTTGATAAATTCTTCGGCCTTTTGATTGTAAATACTTTGAAATGGAGCAGCCAAAATCAGGTGCCGCCGAGTAACCCGCAGCATTTCGGCAACTACTTTCAGACGATCCTCGGCGGCCAGATGCTCGAGCATATCAGAACTGACGACCAGATCGAAACTGTTATCCGGAAAAGGAAGCTGACGAGTATCTCCCTGGACATAATTGGTCTTTCCTTCCGGAGGGGCCTGTTTCAGATCTAGAACGGTCACTCTGGTGTGTTGGGGCATAAACCAGGCCAATTTTCCTTGATAGCCTCCGACGTCCAGAATTTCTAAACTTTGATTACTTTCCCGGGCGGACCTTTGAGCCAAAATAAATTCCGTGAGCAGCCCAAAAAGTGTATTGCGGGAGTAGAGGTCAGCTGGCAAACGAATTTTTCTAGACTGTTTGATCATCAATTATTGTCTTGTAGGTCTGAGGGAAAATCCCAGATGGCCGAGAGGTCGACCAGCCCATATTGATTATCACGATTTGCTTCGACTACAAAGGAAAAACGCTTGTCCAAGTAATCAAAAGCACGCGAAAGCGTAAAGTCAAAAGCGGAAACTGTCAAATGATACTTGCCGGCCAGTAAATTCAGCCGGGGAAATTGGCAGTCGATAAATCCTTTTCCAGCCGGTATTCGGGGGATCAGAAAGCCTGAAGTTTTGGTATTGGGCCCGGTCACATGAGTTCCGTCTTCATGATGAATAGCCAGACCAAAGACCGGGTTTTCCAGAGAGGCGGAAGCCCGGAAATGAATGCGCAAGCGTAACTGATCGCCGGTTTTGAATTGATTCACCGGTTGATTGGCGGAATTGAAGAATTGGACACTTTTTAATCTCAGTGGTGACTGGGAAAAATCATCAATCGGTAAGCCGGAAATGGTTTTCTGGTAGAGAGAAACCACTTTCCGGGGTTCTCCGTCAGCGATGATTTGCCCCGCTTTGAGGAAAATAACCCGATCACAAAGTTCAGCGATCTGAGCGGTATTATGAGAAACTAAAACAATAGTTTTACCTTGTTCACGCCAACGTCGAAATACCGCCAAACATTTATTTTGGAAACTTTCATCTCCGACGGCAAAAACTTCATCGCAGAGATAGATATCGGCATCCAGATGAGCGGCTATGGCAAAAGCCAAACGCTGACGCATGCCGGAAGAATAATTTTTGATTTTCAGATCCAGAAAGTGACCGATTTCAGCAAATTCGACTATTTGGGGGAGGATTTTACGGATTTTGGAACTGTGTAAGCCCAGTAAGGCGGCATTGATATAGATATTATCACGGGCGCTGAGATCCTGCTGGAAACCGATTCCCAATTCGAGTAAAGGGGCGATGGTGCCGGCGACCTGGATCTGGCCACGATCCGGTTTATAGATTTGAGCCAGCAATTTGAGTAGGGTGCTTTTGCCGGAGCCATTGGGGCCGATCAGCCCCAGGAATTCACCCGGTTTGACCTGGAAACTGAGATCAGTCAGAGCAAAGAATTTTTCATTGACCGGACGATTCCAGAATTCGGTCAGGCTTTCCTTCAAAGTAGTACGGCGTTGATGTGGTACGGCAAAGCTTTTGGACAGATTTTGAACAGAGATTTGTGACATTAAATTGTTTCAGCAATGAGATGTTCCTGTTTTTTGAAATAATAATACCCGATGGCAAAGACAGCCAGACTGCCGATCAGCAGGACCAAATGCTGTTTGACCGAGGGAACCTGATCGATGATGAAGAGTCTTCTGGAAAAAGAGATAAACTGAGTCATCGGATTCAGATAGAGCAACTTCCGATATGGTTCGGGGACGAAAGAGAGATCATAAATGATCGGTGTCAGCCAAAAAAGGATTTGCAGTAAAACTTCCCAGATATGAGAGAGATCGTGGAAACGGGAAAAAAGAGTAGCCAGGATAAAAGAAACTCCGGTAGAAAACAGAAAGAGCAGGAGCAGATAAGGGAGGAAATAAATGATGCTGAACCCCGGCGTAATCTGGCTGGCTGCATAGAAAATTGCAAAGATAATCAGATTCAAAAGCAGGGTAATCAGGCTGGACAGATTGGCGGAAATCACCAGAGTTTCGCGGGGAAAATAAAGTTTGGTAACCAGATCGCGTTTGGAAACCAGACTATTCATGCCGTTCATGGTGGCTTCGGAAAAATAATTCCAGAGGATAATCCCCAGCAACAGATAGACGGCATAATTTTGCATGGGACTTTTCAGAAAGACCGAGAAAACCAGGTAAATCACTCCAAAGAGCATCAATGGCTTGAACAATGTCCAGAAATAGCCCAGTAAAGAGGATTTATAGCGTAATTTAAATTCTCCACGCACTAATTGAATAACTATTTCGAGATTTTGCTGAAAATTTTCCATAATTATTAGTGCCCTCTCATTTCTAGCAATTCTTTAACTAAATCAGTTGGACCGATATCTTCGCCAAAATTTTTAAGGGCTTTGAGGATTTCCTTTTTACTCATTTTCTTACCTTTTCCTTTGGAAAGCCTAATTATTTTGTGTCCCTTTTTCATAGACTATTGAAATTAGCATAGTAATTGTAGCTGCTCATGAGTTTCTTATCAAATGAAACAAATTTTGTTGGTGATATTTCCAAGACATGACAAACAATTTGGTAATCCATGGCCTTAAGTTTGGTAAAATTTGATAAGACCATCATTTTATTAGTGATTCTTTGGAGCGGGATATGGTAAACCTTGACACCATAACGTTCATCTAGATTATCCAAGTTTTTCCTAATTGATTTACTATGGAATCCATTTCTCAACAGAACAGAGATTATTTCCAAAAGGATTGGCTCTGGTAGAATTATTGAATAATTAGTTTTAACGAATCTGTTCAGTTCTCTTAGAGCCAAAAAATGATTTACGTCACTTTTAGAATAAAAAGATATCCATGCCGATGTATCAAAAATTACTGTTTTTTTCATATTTTTTTGAGAAAAATAAGCTGCGCTAGTGACGTATTCTAGGGCGATTTGATTGTGCCGATACTTCTGGCCAGGCAGCTTACTGCTTTCAGTTTTAACGGAAAGGGCTGAAGTCAAAATGAAAAAGGACTGAAAAACAAGAAAAGCCCCGCGCCGTCCAAATGGACGGCGCGGGGCTGGGGTTTTCTGCCGGGGGCCTGGTTGCTGTTACTACCTTGCGGCTGTTTGACAGCCTTTCAAGCTCTGGGCAAGAGGTTGTTAAAATCTTCTCCTGGTATTGGTTAAGCTAAGAGGATGTGTGCCCTAAGGACAGGCCAGATCGACCAGGAGTACCTGCCAGCCGGCCGTAGCGTCGCTGTGGGTAGCCGAGGGCGACTGAGCCGTGAAGGTCACAGGTGAAGGACAGGGACCGCCTTCGTTGTAGGGTGCCATTTGACACCGGAAGGACTTGGCGACCTTGTCCAGGCAGGCCTGGCTCTTGACGCCTGCCCCATCGCAGTCGGGCGAAGGGAGCGTTGCCAGTGTAGTCCTGTACCAGGTCTGAGGCGTAGTGGTTGCGCCCTTCTTGAGGACGAAACTCGCGCCGTTATTCCCGGCCAAGACCATCTGCCCCGGCAACTTGTTGCCGTTGAACCCCTTGTTGGTGGGCATGGTCGTAGAGTAAAACTCGGCGGCCAGCGGGAAGTGGAGCAGAACGCCCACTTCCGTACCGCCATTGGCGTTGATGATGTCGATGGTGCCGTTGTCGCCGGAGTTGCAGAGAGCCGGGAGTGGAGAACAGCCCGTGACTTTGTAGCCGGTGCAGTCTGCCTGGCAAGCCAGTGCTCCACCGGTAAATTCTCCGCCGGGCACCGTCTCACAGGTCTTCCCATTGAGGGCCGTCCCGTCACAGACTTCCGCACCTTCCACGGCGTTATTACCGCAGGGAGGTTGGCAAGCACTGTCGTCGATGACCGTACAATCGAGGTTGCAGGACAGTGAACCGGTCCAACCTGTGCCTTTTTCGGAGACACAGTCCCTTCCGGCGAAATTTGTACTGTCGCAGACTTCATCTGGATCGATCACACCGTTGCCACAGAGAGTAGGGCAGATGGTGCAGCCGCCCCCCTGACCGCCGGTCCCGGAAGAACCTCCGGAACCGCCAGTGGTACCGCCAGATCCGCTGGTAGTTCCGCTGGATCCGCCACTACTCGTGGTGTTTCCACCGGTGGAGCAGTTGGCTTCACATCCGGCAGCGCCTCCAGCCCCACCTGTACCATCCTTGAACAGTCCGGAACTATCGAAGCTGCAGCCGGGGAGAATACCCACCAGGGTACCCCCACAGATGATCACGAGGGTGAGAACCCAGCGTTGAATCATATTTTCCATTGCATCATCCTTTCTTAACCTGAACTAATGTTCAGGAGCTAGATTTCGAGGAACCTGAGAAACTTTAAAGAACATCAAATATATACAATATTTCATGCCACTTGTCAAGAGTTAGAATCCATGGTCTGGTAATTTATTACAAAAAAATAATGGCTTAAATTAGCTAAATACTGGCTAATAAATATTCAAATTACTTAAATATTTATATTTTTAAAAAATAGACACAAAAAAACCGCTGGGTTTCCCCGTCCGAAGACGGGGAGCCATGCGGTTTTTTTGAATGTTTCAGTGTGCTTTAGCTCTTAAACATCAAATTAATCCGTGAGGATAAATTAGAAGTTAGTTGAAGCCTTAGTACCTTGAATTACATTGAAGAACAGAATGTCATCAACGAGACCGAAACCGGTAGCGTCAGTGAGATCTGTTACAGGAGCGCCGTTACTGTCATCCCAGATAACTGCATCAGAATTAGCAGCTGTGAGGGAAGCTAATTTAGCCTTGGAGCTGTTTCCAGAAAGTAGACCAGTGTAAGTACATTTAACTGTATATACATTTCCATTGACCCAAGGAGTAGCAACTCCACCAACGAAGTTACCAGTTCCAAATGTTACAACCTGACCAGCAGGTGCAACAGGTGCTGCAGTTAATAATGTACCAATAGTGCTAGCATCTGGACCTCTATAGAGATCACAGCCTGCTGCAGCTGGAGCTACACCTTCAAATGTAATAGCTAATTGATTCAATGAGCTTACTGAACCAATGCTGCCTGCAGTGAACTTGAAGATATCAGTTGAGGAAGTCAAAACTGTATCGTTAGTTACTGGAGTGAAGGTAGGTACGCCCTTGAAGAAGAAGCTAGAACTGATAGAAGGAGTGATACTAGGAACAACTAGATTTGTACCACTTTGATCCTGAACCTTGTCGAAGACGATATTGACAAGACCAATGTCAGTCTTAGATAGAGGTTGACCACTACTTATGGTCTTGGACTTCAGAGATACACAAAGATAAACATTCTGTGAATCTGGAAGAGTCTTACCGATGTTAGTGAATTTAACACTACCAGTAGTTGGAGTAGAAGCAACAACTGATTCATAACCCTTGAGGGCTGTAGTACCAGTGTCACAAGCACCAGATGATGTAGCGCTGTAAAGAGCCACGCTATCAACTGGCAACAAAGCGCCGGTTGAAGTGAGATTTACAGTCATGTCTTGCAGAGTACTGGCACCATCAGTTGACTTCAATGTGAAGCCGAATACTGGATGAGTGTCATTTTCAGCAAAGATCTTAGGATCGTTAGATGCTGTAACTGTAGGAGAAACTGCTGGAGAAGATCCAAGTACAATGATTGATTCTTCATTTGTATTAGATGCATCAACTGCAGTGATATCTACACCAGTAACAGTCTGACCACTTCCATCGATCACGAGAGGAGTGCCAGATAGGTAGAATTCACCAATGGCTGCTCCAGAAAGGCTGTTGGAAACCATTCCCTTGAGGAAGAGGTTTACAGTAGCATTCTTAGCAACTGGGATATTCAAGTTGTTGAAGGTCAAAGTTGCCATGTTAGAACCAGCTGTAGAAGCTGGGAAGCTCTTCAATTCAGATACTAATGTACCAGAACCATCGTAGATACCGATGCTATCAACAATATTCTTGATATCGTCAACAACTGTAGGACCTACTAGAGTGACAGCTGAACAACCAGTACCAGCAGTTGTGAGAGTTTGGTTGATAGATGTCAATGCACCAGTTGTATCAACAGTAGTAACTGTAGTTACAGGGTTAGTTGTACAAGTATAAACAGGAGTCAAAGGAATACCTGTTACATATCCAGCACCACTTGGTAGAGCACTCATAGTGATATTACCAGCAGCATTTGTAGTAGCAGAAAGATCAGCTGCAGTAGTAATTGAGTTGTCTGCGGTAACGGTTAGAGACTTGATAGTTGTATCAAGTGAAGAACCGGCCTTAGCCTGGAAGGCTAACAATGTAGCGTTGTTTGTACCCTTAGCATACTTAGTGAAGTTTGCTGGGGAGCTGTTCTTAGTGAATGCCAAAGAAGAAGCAACAAGGTTCATAGTGTTACCACCAATTGTAGAAGAAGGAGTGATGTTGGCAGCACCTAATGGATCATTGTTAGAATCTTTAACTTGGTCATTACCTGTAGGAGCCAAGAGAGAACATTTAACTGTTCCACCATCGATTAATGGGTTGTTAGCTACATCAAAAATGATAGCAGCTTTCTTTGTTTCACCACTAGCGATAGTGTATGTACCCTTGAGGGTTACATCTTCAGTAGATGTACCAGCGCCACCTAATAGTTCAGATGAACCAAGAAGGTTGCCAGCAATTGTACCATCGTCGTTTACTTCAGCCAATTCAATTGAAGTGAAGTTTTTACCAGATGCACCAACTAAGGCATCACCACCAGTAGTAGTTAAGTTAACGACCCAGTCTTTGATTGTTACATCGAGACCGGCAGCATTAGTAATGCTTAGATCCATACAATGAGCGTCTTTTTGGTTGACAGCAATGTCACCGGCAGCAGGACCATTGAAGGCGATAGTGAATTTAGAACCCTTTAGTAATACATAAGAGTATTGATCATCAAAATCACCTGGAGTTGCATTTGGATCGTCACCATCGTAGGCGTTGATAATAACACGAGTACCATAACCGAAGGTTACGCCGGTAATGAAGACGTCAGTTGTTTCATCGAAGTAAATCTTAACGTCATCACCAGTTCTAGCACCAACTACATCAGCAGTGAGGTAGAAAATCTTGTTTTCACCCTTGCCGATCTTGAATGGAGAAGCAAGAACTAAAGTAACGAGGTCGTTAGGACCAACGCTAGCAGCAGTAGCTAATGGAGAAGCATTACCTTCAGCATAGAGCTTGAAGTTTTGTAATGCAGTTGTAGGAACACTACCTCTGACATAGATAGCCAATCTGCGAAGTTGTTGATCTTCAGCAGAATCAGCATCGATTTCGAACTGAGCAACACGGGCGCCAGTTGAACCGAGAGTTACTTCGTCCAAAGAACCGTTTTTCTTGATGGTTGAAGTACCAACATCAGCTGTAGTAATGAGCTGATCAGCACCACGAAGTGGGAATGATCCGGTCATTGCGCTGGAATTGCTGAGGACATCACCGGATGTAGTCAATTCAAAGGCATGAACACCTCCACTGGAAGAAGTTGATAAATCACCAACTAAACACATTTTGGCGTTATCGCCGGAGTTGACAACCTGGTTGATGTTGCTGAACTGAACCATCTGAGAAGAGTTGTTGATGGAACGGCCGGTAGTGACACGCTGGTCGCCTCTGTATAGGTATACATTGACGAAAGCAGTTTCAGAACCCGGACCTACACGTCGAACATTGAGGCTCTTCACAGTTACAGGAGTTGAGCTGGAAGCCAGGAAATCCCAACAAGTGAATACTACACCAGTAGCACCTTGTGGAATAGAACCTGCAACAGGAGTTTCAGTGGAGAGAGAAACTTTCAAATCACCACCGCTAACATCTGAACCGTAACCAAGGAAAGATACGGAGTCAGTGTTAGTCATGTCATCTCCGGCATCGGATTTGACATTCATAGCTGTGACTTCGTAGGTCTTGCCGGCAGTCTGGCTGGCTGTAACTAGATCGACTGTGTCAGGAGATGACATAGTAGCGCTGGTAACTGCGAGTGAGCTGCCGGAACTGTCAACGATCTTATAGTTGGCCACCATTTCAGCTGTAGCTTGATCAACATTTTGAGAGAAGATCAGTTGAACACCGGTTTTGGAAGAAGCAGCAGCGGAACTGAGTGAGAATCCTGCAACTGCAGGGTTCATGCTCAGATAAACCATCTTGGCTACTTCAGCTCTGTTGATGTTATTGGCTGGACGGAATGTACCATCTGGGTAGCCTGAAACAACACCGTTGTTGAAGGCTGTTTCGACGAAGTTGCCGAACCAGTCAGTGGAAACATTGACATCTGGGAAATGAGGAGCACCAGTGAGGTCTTCTGCCATTTGGGCGGCATTAACCAACATCTTGGTAGCTTCTGCTCTGTTTAGAGAGTCAGAAGGTCTGAAGTATCCTGTAGGGACACCATCCTTCTTATCACCGGAGACGATTCCATTCTTTGTCAAAGTATAGATGTAATCTGTATACCATTGACCCATAGGAACGTCTTTATAAGGAGCTGCGGAAGCACTCTCCATAGGAAGACCGGAAACGAAGAGAGTTAACTTGGCCATTTCAGCTCTGTTGACCAGGTCACCTGGTCTGTACATGTCTTGAGTGGAATCGATAACTCCCTCGTTGGAGAGTCCGATTACATAAGGTTCGTACCAAGCATCAGCCGGCACGTCAGTAAATACGTGTGTAGTGGCAGCAGTAGCAATACCGGTTGCAAAGAGACCTGCAACGAGTGTTACCAAGCTGATACCAGCAACCTGTTTGCGTAAAGACGCAAATGTTGTTGATAAATTCATAATTAGAAATAAATATATAGATAAATACCTGCGTACACGAAGAATAGATCTGTCGCATACAATTGTGACCGCCTTTTTTACTTGAGTAAAAGCGGATCTGAAGTTTAGAGATAAACTTTGAAAGATTTGGCCGGATGGCCAATTTGATGGGGAACATTGTCAGGATTAGCCTAGATGTTCCGCCCGAAAGCAGACCGGACCTTTTAGACAGGCCATTAATCCAGTAAACCCTTGCCGTGCCATCATGAAGTTTGTTCCCGGGGGGAAACCCAACGATGCACCTGCTGCAATCTGATCGATAATTTATCCGATCCGATTACCCGCTATTTTTCAACGTACTCAGGGATCAACCGTTTCAGCTGTACTCAGCGCTTAAGAATATTTTCTAAAGGGTGAGGACCTTAGAACTCACTACTTAAACGCTAAATCTGTTGCGGATTAGTTGCTGGGGAAATTTACTTGAGGGTTGTTTTGATGTCAATTAAGCCAGTTCTGACTGATTTCCAGCTGTTTTTTGTGTTTCGCTCACTGGCAAGCACTAATATTAACTTTCGTAGGACCCATTCGTTTCAATAATACAGGTGACAAGGCGGACAATTATTATACTACTACTGTTTTTGACGATTCAGCTAACCAGGAAATTTAGGCTCTCGGAAGTGATGATTTGGCTGTCGGAAGAGTAAACGGTGATTTTCAGGGTATGTGCTCCGACTTTGGGTAACCATTTCGAATGGATTTCCAGAGGGGCGGTAAAGTCGCTTAGATACCGGGTTTCGATCACTTGATCGTTGATCATTAGCTGGAGATGGCTAATCACAGCCGGCGCATCAGCCGGTGTAAATGGATGCAAGACCAGACTGATCGGGATTTTCTGGCTTTCCAAGGGGATATTGGAGTTTATTTGAAAAGCGTCACCGGCCAGAGGAGAAATCAATTCCAATGGATTGTCCGGTTGTTCATTGGTGGTAGTGGAAAAGGAGATTTGCTGACAGGAAGGATTTGGTTTGTAACCATGCTCATTGGCCCAACTGTGGTAAGGATAAGGATAAACGATGAAATATCTGGGACCATCCGGACAAGTGAATTTTTGCCAAAAGTTATCGACTGTTTGTGGCTCTGTTCCGACGAGAAACCATTCTTCCAAATTGGCCCGGCAATTTTCTCCGGGGAGAAGTCCGGAAATGACACAAATGGAGATTTGCTTCAAGCCCTGCGGGATACGGAAGACAGAAGACTTGCCGAGGTTGGCATGCTGATATTTATGAAAATATTCCATGAAATCATGCCAAATCGGTCCGGCTCCATCGATTCCGGAGATGTTTTGCATGGGTGTAGCGTCGGCATTGCCCACCCAAACCGCCGTCAAAAGATTGGTAGAAAAACCAAAAGTCCAATTGTCTTTGAAATTCCTGGTAGTGCCGGTCTTGGCTGCTGCCGGTATGGAAAGCTCCAAAACATTGCCCTGACCAAAACTTTTCAAACGGGCCTGAGGATCGCTGATGGCACTGATAATCAAGTAAGACAGTTGACGGGCGGCCGGTCCAAGAATATTTTGTCCGGCCGGAGGAGCCCATCGATAAATCGTTTTACCGCTGGAACCTGTGATCAAAAGTAGGTCGGAAAACGGCTTCTTTTGGCCGTAATTCGCTAGAGTTAAGTAAGCGTTGGCCAGGTCAACCAAACGGATTTCTCCGCCGCCCAGGGTCAGCGAATCCCCATAATATTCGGCCGGTTGATCCAGACTATCCAAGCCCAGGCGGCGGAGAAAGTTGAGGAAGTTAGCGGTACCCAGTTTCTCCTGCAGACGGACAGCGGGAATATTGAAAGAATTGGCCAACGCTTCTTTGACCCGCACCGGTCCGTGAAAATCCAAATCGTAATTGAGAGGGGCGTAAACTCCCTGGGGAGTTTTTATTTTGAGAGGGAGATCCTCCAGAATTGAGGCCAAGGTGTAGCCCTTTTGGAGAGCCAGTAAATAGAGAAATGGTTTGAGGGCGGAACCGGGCTGACGGAGCGAAGTGATCAGATCTACCTGACCGGCGATCCGGTCATCGAAATAATCTTTGCTGCCCAGCCAAACACGGATTTGGCCGGTGTCCGGTTCCGCCGCCAGAACGGCGGCATTGGTGACATGCTTGTCTTTGATCTTGTCGAGTTGGAAATCAACGATTTGTTGAGCTTTCTTTTGGAGATTCAAATCGAGGGTGGTGGTAACGGAAATCCCACTATAAACGAAATCCTGACCATAGCGGTCCTCCAACTCCGCCAGAATATGATGGACGAAATGAGGAGCTTCGATGGAGGTTTTGCCACTGGCGAAATGGAGAGTTTCCTGAGCGGCCTGATCGGCTTCGGATTGAGCGATCTCCCCTGCTTCGACCAGGCGATTCAGGACATATTGCTGGCGTTTTTTGGCCTTGGGCAAATTTACCAAGGGATTATAGTTGGCGGGAGATTGTGGCAGACCGGCCAAGATGCTGATTTCCGCCAAATCGAGGTTGGCTAAATCCTTGCCAAAGTAATTTTGTGAAGCCTCAGCCACGCCATAGGCCAGATTGCCGAAATAGACCGTATTCAGATATTGCTCCAGTACCTGGTCTTTGGAGTAGAGGTGGCTGAGGCGAATTGAGTAGACCGCCTCCAAGAGTTTTTCAGAAAGGTTCCGATCGCGATTGGTTCCCAGTAAATTACGCACCAGTTGCTGAGTGATGGTACTGGCACCACTAGTGATTTTTTGATTGATCGAATTAAAAAAAAGTGCCCGACCCATAGCCCCCAAATCAACTCCCGAATGTTGATAGAATTCCTGATCTTCACTGACTACAGTAGCCTTGATGAACAGCGGGGGAAGATCGGATAGCTTGGCATAGGTTTTGCGCCCTGCCGCAGGACTGAGGATTTCATACAACAAAGTCCCCTGACGATCAAATATTTTGGTGGAAAGATGACGAGGATTGAGTAAAAGCGTCTCGGGGACCGGCAGAAGATAAGCAATGTAAACATAACCCGCCAACACCATAAAAAAAAGACCGGCCAAAATTATGAGGAAAATTTTCAACAACGGTCTTTGATCGGTTTTGGACATTTTTAGAGCCGGTTGCTACTAGACTTTCTTCCAGAATTCAAACCAGCGTTTTTTCTTGCCGGGTTCTTCTAGGAGTTTTACCTGACTTTCCAGAGAAGTGAAACGCTCCTGGAAGACCTTTACGAAGCGCATAAAAGTATCTTTGTCCTTACGATTTTCGTCAACCAAACGGTCGAGTACTTTTTTTTGATCTAGAACCTCTTCTTTGGAGGCGAACTCGGTCACCAGAGAAGTTTGCTCGGCTGAGCTCAAATTAGCCCCTTTGACTTTTCCATGGGGTCTTTCGACTTTATAAAAACTGAATAATGATTCTTCGCCGATCAGATAATTAAATCCTTGGGGAGTTTTTTGTTTTTTGCCGACGAGCTTTTTTGACTTGAGCGCCCTGCGAATAGTTTGTACTGATTTGTTTGCTGCTTCTGCAGCCTCTTGAATAGTATACAAGGTTTCGGCCATGGGTTTGACTAGTTAAATGGTCTTGGCAGTTTCTCTAGGAAACAAGCTGTGTCATTATATTAATTAAAGAAAGTGGATAATCAAGTAAACAGTTCAAAAACACCTTGACGATCAAGTGTGAATTAAGTCGGACTCAGTTTAAAAAATCTTCAATTTATTCCATTTGGTGGGTCAGCCCGGGATTGAACCGGGGACCATCGCCTTAAAAGGGCGCTGCTCTACCAGCTGAGCTACTGACCCATCAATTTCAAAAACACGTTTACCTAACGCGCGCAATTTTACTTACGAAATTTACACAAATCAAGAAGATTTATTTTTTTGGATAATACTGATGCCTACAAACAGTAATCCGGGCAGGGCAAACCAGACGTCATGCCAGTCGAGAAGCCCTCTGACCAAGCGGGATTGATCGTAAACATTTTTGAAAGTATCAGAAATGGCCGAAGTGCCACTGATCAGACTTCCGCCATTGGCGAAAACAATAACTGTACTGAGTATCAATCCACCGCTGAGTATGGCTAAAGTAGAAAGGATGAGGATTTTTATAAAAGAATTCTGTTCCGGAGCCTCCTGGACTTCATAATCTCCAAAGATTGTCAGTAATACTATGACTGTAATAAAGAGAAGTATCTTGAAAATTCCGGTCAGTTCTGTCGGACCGCCTTCCAGGCCCAGAAACTTGATCAGTTTGGTAAAAAAACTGGTTTGGCCAACAAACTTTTCAAAGAGATTGCCAAAACCATCAGCGGAAAGAGTAGCGACATAAGTGCCGATAATGATTTTCAAAGTATCCTCCCGGCCAATAATAAAACTGTATGCCGTAACGATGGCAAAGAAAACGATGATGAATAAATCCCAGGATAATTTTAGGTCCATGACCTTTTATGTTTATTTCTTTAGCAGGCCCATTATATGTTTGCTTGATAAAAAGAGCAAATGTTGAAGAGGCTGGCACGTTTTTCCGGTTAAGGAGCGTTGACCAGCCTCTATTTATTTGCGAGCTTGATACTCGTTGATAATTTTCTCCATTTCTGAAGGACTATGTTTACAGCCGCTGATTCGGGGAGAACCACCGACCGTGTCCGAACCGCCATGGCAATCGGAGTGACCAGTCAAACCATCGATTTGGTTGAGGTGCTCCATCAAGCCAGTGACATCGAAGGGGATCCATTCGGAGATTTTGCCGTAAGTATAGGAATAACTCCCATCCTGGCGTTCCCGAACAGAGACGAAAGCCTCGATACCATCATTGATGGCGCCCTGGCGACCGTACTCACCCTTTTCGATGATCATGGACCAATTGGGCCCTCCGCCAATGCGTTGGTAGCAAAGCAGATCCTTGGTCAAAGGAATGGATTCACCACGACCTTGAATATTGGCCATGATGCGTTCCCCCACCTGATCGATCACCTGCTTGTAGGCGATCGGATCCCTTTGAAAGAGACCTCCACTCAAACGGAAACGGCGATAGGGCGCGAAAATCCAGGCAAACTCTGCCCAGATTTGAGCTTTGACGGAAAGCCTGTAGCATCCTCCCGTGGCATCGATCTTCCCTTCGGTTTCGACCAGACGACGCAGACGACTGCTTTCGCCTTTGCCGATCATCTGGCGGTTGCGGAGGAGGAAAACCGACGTACAAACATCCTCATCACAGTCATTGACATAGATGTTCAGTTCGATGATGTCGCCATTCTGGAAAGATTTGTAAAATCCCTGCAAAATGGCCAGATAGACCTGCTCACAGGTCGCTCGAGTCGATTGCCTGTGGCAATCCTCATGATGGTTAAAGTTGGCTCGCTTGTCCTTCATGTTCCACCAGGAAGGACCCCTGACGATACCGTCGAGGGCGATCGAGTAGGGAGGCGTCTCTCGGACGAACTCCTCTCGCGACCACGAGGCAACATCAGGCCGAATCTTCAGATTAATAGGCATGTTGATTTCTCGCCTCCTTCTTTTAGAAGAAAATATCAACCGAGTTTTCAAAAAGCAAAATGTTATTCTGCCGGCAAGACTAAGCAAATAACTTGCCAGCAAGATACAGTCTACTTTAGACGGATTAGATAGGTAGATTTAACTATTTATTTGTTGAGAAAATCTATATTTATATCTATAGCACTTTTTGTAATAAAGTCAACTCTTCTAGTCGGGCAACTTGGTAGTCCTACGGAGAATCGAACTCCGATTTTCGCCTTGAGAAGGCGACGTCCTAACCGTTAGACGATAGGACCGCACGGCCAAAGGTTCTTACTGGTGCGACCAAGAGGATTCGAACCTCTGACCTCCTCGACGTCAACGAGGCGCTCTACCAACTGAGCTATGGTCGCAAAGACAGATAATATTACCTAGTGGTGCTGATTGTGCAATAAGTTGGGAATAATTACAAGAAAATTTCTACTGATCTTGTTATGTAATTAGCAATCTGTTAAATTTAGTGCCAGAATCTTTTTGGAATAAACTTTAACAGCTGTTAGTAAATAAATGGCTAGAGACTATTATGAAATCTTGGGAGTGCAGAAAGATGCTGTAGAAGCTGACTTTAAACGGGCTTACCGCAAGCTGGCGATGGAATGGCACCCGGACAAACATAAGGGCGACAAAACCGCCGAGGAAAAATTTAAAGAGATAAACAAGGCTTACGAAACGCTCAGTGATCCACAGAAAAAAGCCGCTTACGACCAATTTGGAGAAGCGGGGGCCAATTTTGCCGGCGGAGGAAGCGGGTTCGGAGGTGGCGGATATGGTGCCGGAGGATTTGACTTTAATGGATTCCAGTCGAATTTCGATGGACAAGGCTTTTCCGACATTTTCGAAGCCTTTTTCAGTGGTTTTGGAGGCCGCAGTAACGGCCCTCGCAAAGGTAGAAATCTGGAATTTGAACTAAGGGTGACTTTTGAGGAAGCCGCTTTTGGATCTGAAAAAGAATTGATGATTACCAGGCCGGGGCGGGGCGGGGAAAAGAGTTCTGAGAATATTAAAGTAAAGATACCGGCGGGCGTGGATAATGATTCAGTAGTCAGATTGTCCGGAAAAGGTGAACCCGGGGTCAATGGTGGGCCCAGCGGGGATTTGTATGTACATATTAGGATCACTCCGCATAAAGATTGGGTAAGAAACAATTATGATGTCCATAGTAATGAAGGAGTCAGTAATTTGATGGCAATTTTAGGAGGAGAAATAAAGGTAAAGACTCTCCAGGGCGAAGTGAAAGTGAAAATTCCCGCAGGAACACAACCGGGAAAGGTCTTCAAACTGAAGGGTTATGGAGTAAAGAAATTACACAGCGAAGAAAAAGGCGATCATTTTGTGAAAATCAACGTGATTATTCCCTCCAAACTTTCCAAAAAGGAAAAAACTTTATACCAGGAATTGGCCAAAGAATCAGGCCTTGGTCTGGATAAGGGAAAGGGATTTTGGAAATAGTTTCAAAGTTTATTAGCTGTAATAAAAATATGAAAAAAAACAAGGAAACGAAGACAGATAAAGGTTTCTCTCTTTGGTCAGATCGTCGTTTCAAAGGCTGGATGACGGCTTTTGTGATCTTGCTGATTCTGGTTTTGGCTGGAGTGGCGACCTACCCATTGATACCGGCCCCCGTGGTTCAAGGTTATCTACTCAAGGGAGGGACCAGAGAAATGTCTGTCAATGCACCGTTTAGGATTACCTTTAGCCAACTGATGAATAATTCTTCAGTGGAAAAAAACTTTAAAATTACTCCGGCTTTGGAAGGTTCGTTTAGCTGGGAAGGTAATACCCTGAACTTTGCTCCTACTGATCAAATCAAGATTGGGGAGACTTATCAAATTACTATTGGAACTGGGGCCAAAGGTATTTTCCAGAAATCTTTGGAAAGTGAATACAGTGAATTTTATCAGATTGTGGCGGCGCCAAAAGTGGTTTTGATGACGCCAAACGCCGGCTCCAGCGATGTTCCGGCTGACGCAAAAATAAATATTATGTTTGATCGGCCGCTGGGCGGCCTGACTACTTTGTCAGCCGGAAGAGATAAATTCCCCGAGATTCGGCTGGAGCCGGCGGTGAATGGTCGCTTTAAATGGTTGGGGACCTCGGCTTTGCAATTTATTCCCGACCGATTAAATAAAGCTACCAGCTATACCCTGACTGTACCAAAAGGAACGGCGGTAACGGATGGCGGTTATACGGAAGAGGAATTTAGCCAAAGCTTTGAAACTGAAAGACCTTTAGTGCTTTCGATGCTTTCTACAGACGCGCAAAATGATAGTGATTTTTCCCCGAAGAGTGCTTTGAAAGTGACCTTCAATCAAGCTGTTGATTTGGGATCTGCAGGCGAAATGATTAAATTACAGAGAATTGAAAAAGATAAAACCGTAGAAGAGTCGGTGAGAGTGAGATACTTCAATCAAAATGACTGGAAAGCTGAGCAGGATCGGTCCAATCAATTGATGGAAATGAATCAATTGGACGATGTCAAAGTAGAAACCGACACAAAAGCAGTTGATCTGCCCAAACCGGAAATCCCTGATCAGGCTGAACTCGCCCAGAGTTTAATAATTGAATCGAGCACAGGGCTACAACCCGAAAGCAAGTATGTTTTACTGATAAAATCAGGACTGAAAGGGATGAAGGGACCTTTGACCACTGTCGAAGACCGGTCTTTTTCTTTCAATGTAGCGGGGGCCTTGAAAATACTCAGTAGCGATTATCTGCCGGAAGGACAAGACAACCGCTTAGCCAACCCCATCTTCAAATTCTCTAATCCGCTCAATCTACATAGTTTCCAGAACAAAGTTAATGTCAGTCCGACCAATAAAAATGATGATGGCACGGTGATAGTTCCGGATGCAAACATCTATGAATCATCCAATAGTTTGCGAATTGGTTATGATTTCAAGCCGGCAACTGATTATGTTGTGACAATAGCTGAAGGAATTCAGGATATCTTTGGAAATATTGCCGCTGAACCGGTAGTAATAAAATTCCGTACAGGTAACTATAAACCCTCATTTAATTTGGAAAAAGGTACTGATATCAGCATAGTGGACGGAAGCAAAGCTGCTGCTTTTTACCTGAAATCGGTCAATATAGATAAAGCTGAGATAAAATTGAAAAAATTGTCCAATGATGATTTCGCCAATATGTATGCTGATGGTTATATTAATTATAATGATTTAAGCGTACCAAGGGGTGAAAGTGAGTGGGTGGGAGAAATGCCGGTGAAATTGGAATTAAATCAGAGAGGACATACTTTAATGGATTTGGATCAGTTAAATGGCAGTAAATTGCTACCCGGATTTTATTATCTGGAAGTTTCCGCTCCAAATGTCACTACGACCAGATGTTTGTATGACTGGCAAACTGACCACCCGGGCTGTCAGGAAGCTCCTAAAGTAGAAAAAACTCTCCTGGTGATTTCCAGATCTGCTTTAGCCGTCAAATACAGCGCTGAACAAATGATGATTTGGGCGACCGACCTACAAAATGGGGAACCCATTAATAATATGGATATTACTGTATTTGACTCCGCCAAAAAACATACATTGAAGGCTGTCACTAATATAAATGGTATCGCCAAAATTGACCTCCCGAAAAATCCTGATGGGAATTATCTGGATTATCTGGTATTTGGAGCCAAAGACAACGATCAAACTTTTACCCATACTACCTGGAGCGATGGTGTGGCACCCTGGAATTTCAATATTGATTACCAAAACGTCACGCCGCAGTATTATATGTATCTCTACACAGATCGCCCGATTTATCGACCGGGACAAGCAGTTTTTTTCAAAGGGATTTTGCGTCAGGAAAAAGACTATAAATTCCAACTGCCGGAAAGTAAAAAGATGGCCGTAACTGTTTTTGATTCAGAAGGTAATCAGATTTATCAGCAGGAGTTAGGCCTCAGCGCCAATGGTACAATTGAAGGCAACTTGCAGTTGGGACAAAATATCAGCAGTGGAGATTATCAGATTGTGGCCAAATTGATCGATCAAAAAGGCCCGGAATGGTTGAATAACTTCGATGCCAGTTTCAAAGTTTATGAATACCGAAAACCGGATTATAAACTGGATTTAACCCCGGATAAAAAAGATTATATCAATGGACAAACCGCTTCAGTCAAAGTGGAAGTAGGTTATTTTTTTGGCGCGCCCTTAGCGGACGCCGAAGTAAAATGGACTCTCAAAGGTCAGGATTATTATTATATTTTGCCTGAAGAATTGGCCAATAAACTGGCCGGAAGCTGGTTCAGTTTTGCTGAAGAAGGTTATTTCTGTTACTGGGGCTGCCAAAGCGGTAGTGAGGTAATCAGCCAGGGAACCGGCAAAACAGATGCCAAGGGCGTGGCTACGATCAGCCTTCCCTTCAACCTCAATGATAAGAAGATTAGTCAGATCTATACCCTGGAAGCGACCGTTACCAATGCCAACAATCAAAGTGTCTCCAATCGTGTCGATATGGCTGTGCATAAAGGTGAATTTTATCTCGGTGTGAGGAGCCAGGACTATCTGGTCAGCAAAGACCAGCCGGCCAAAATCCAGGTTTTAGCGGTTTCTACAGAAGGAAAAACCATGCCCGGAAAGACTTTGCAGGTTTCCAGCTATGAAAGGACTTGGAATACTGTGAAAAGAAAGAGTGTGGATGGAGATTATTATTTCGAAAATAACTATGATGATAAACTGTTGGAGACCAAAAATGTCACAACTGATGGCGATGGTCTGGGTAGCGTAGAATTTAATTTAAAGCAGGGTGGCGATTTCAAGATCGAAGCAACTGCCAAAGATAGTCGGGGGAATCAGGTGAAAAGCTCGACTAGCGTTTATGTCAGTAGTGGCGATTTTGTAAACTGGGGAAGTGAAAATAATGATCAAATTGAATTGGTTACAGATAAAATGGAATACAAGGTCGGTGATACGGCAAAGATTTTGATTAAATCACCGTATCGAAATGTCTACGCTTTGGTGACTTATGAAAAAGATCAAGTTCTGGATCAAAAAGTAATCAAACTGGATTCCAATTCCCAAACGATTGAAGTGCCGATTACTGAACGTTTTCAGCCCAATGCTTTTGTTTCGGTGGTGATAGTCAAAGGGAATGCTTATGACGCCGGATTGGGGGTTCCAGCCGACGGAGGAGTTGATGAAAGACAGGTAGCGTCATTCAAAGTTGGCTATGCCAGCTTGCAGGTAAATACTGAGAATAAGCGTCTAAATATTGCCGTGAACAGTGATAAAGCCCGTTATGCCCCCGGTGAGACTGTGAAATTACAAGTGAAGAGTACAGATTTTTCCGGAAAAGCAGTGGCGGCGGACTTATCGATAGCGGTGGTGGACGAAAGTGTTTTGTCATTAACAAACAGTGTGACAGCAGACCTCCTGAACGTATTTTATCGCAAGAGGATGCTGGGAGTCAGTTTTGCCGAAACTTTGACCAAAGCGCTGTCCCGAATCAATGTACAAGTGGAGGCCGGTATGAAAGGTGGTGGTGGTGGAGCCTTGGCCAAGCGTGGTGAATTCAAAGATACGGCTTTCTATCAGGCTGATTTATTTACTGATGAAAGTGGAAATGGTTCAGTGGAATTCAAATTGCCGGATAATTTAACTTCTTGGCAGGTGATGGCTGTGGGTATCAGTGATGATACCAAGTCCACACAAGCTTTGGTGGGTAGTGGTAAATATTCTTTCGTAGTAAACAAAGATATATTGATCCGACCGGTATTGCCTCGCTTCATGACCAGTGGTGATGAAATGCAGATTTCGGCGATTGTCCATAATTACACTGCTGACACACAAAATGTGAAAGTGACCTTGCAAGCCGACGGCCTGGAATTGAAAAGTCCGGCTGATCAAAATATCGTAGTAAAGTCAGGTACGGATCAAAAGGTCAATTGGGAGATCCGGGTCGGTAATACTGAAAATGCCAAGATCGAATTTATAGCGGTAGCAAACGGGGGTGAGCGTGGTGACAGTGTTGAGTTCAATCTACCTGTTCATCAATCCAGCTTCCCGGAGACCGTGGCGGTTGGAAAAGTGCTTGACGGTGAAGAAAAACAGCTGGAGAAAGTGTGGTTACCGAGTGGACTCGATCTGAGCAAAGGTCGTTTGCAGATTTCAATTGCCGCGACTTTGGCGGGAACTTTGAATGAGGGGCTTAAATATTTAATCAGCTATCCTTACGGCTGTACTGAACAGATAGCGAGTAGTATATTGCCAAATTTGGCGCTGAAACAGTTGATCGATACCGGTAAATTCCAAACCAAGGATTTGCCTGCTGCTACAATGGATAAAAACGTTAACGCCGGCCTACAACAATTATACAAAAATCAACAGCCCAATGGAGGTTTTGGTTTATGGCTTAATTCACAAAGTAACGCTTATTTGACCGCCTACATGGTAGATACTTTATATCAGGCAAAATTGGCCGGATACGCAGTCGATAAAGCAGTTATGGATAAAGCGTTGGGCTACTTGCATAATTATGTTTACGGAAAGGCGAATGTTAGTGAAGATCCGAAATTTACCGCCAACAACAAAGCTTTTGTCCTGTATGTAATGTCTGAGGTTGGCCAAGGGGATTTGGCTTTAAATAATAATTTATACGACCAAAAGGATTTATTGAGAGTAGTCTCGAAAGCCTATTTGGCTATGTCTTTGCAAACTTTAAATGCTCAAAAACCCGATCAGGGAATTACCGGTAAAATCACTGAATTGAAGAAAGATTTGGAGAATGCCGCCGAACAAACCCCCAGAGGAGCGACAATCACTGAAAAGGATTTGGATTATAGCTTATTTGATACCAATACCAGAACTACTGCCGTGGTGCTGAGAACTTTGAATAGAATCCAACCTGATAATCCTTTGATTCCGAAAATTGTTTCCGGATTATTAATGGGTAAAAAAGGAGGGCATTTTGAAACTACCCAAGAAACCGCAGTCTCCCTGCTGGCATTGATTGAATATCTGAAAACATCCAATGAATTATCCCCTGCTTTCGAAGCCCAGATTGGCCTGAATGGAGAACAGATTCTCGATGCCAACTTTACTTCCAGCAATGTCTTTGAAGTGAAAAAACAGCAAATAGTCCTGAAAGATTTACTGCCAAATAACCTGGATAATGAATTGAGTTTCCAGAAAATAGGAACCGGTAAGATGTATGCGGATCTGGATTTGCAATACTATCTCCCTATCGACCAACAAAAGGCTGAAAATGAAGGAATAGATGTGGTTCAGGAATACTATTCGATCGATGATACCCGGATGGAACATCCTCTCCACTCAGTCAAGGTTGGACAAAATTTGCATGGACATTTGACTATCATTACTCCGGAAGATCGCCATTATCTGATGGTAGAAGACTTCTTGCCGGCCGGACTGGAAGGTATTGATTTCAATTTAAACACTGCGGAACAGGGGTTACAGAAGGAGGAAAAGGGATGTTACTATGCAGACTGCTCCAGTTGGTATTTCCAGCATTCTGAAATCAAGGATGATCGGCTGATGTATTTTGCCGACTTCTTGCCAAAAGGGGTTTATGAATTGGATTATTATGTCAGAGCTACTTCAGTAGGGAAATTTGCTGACTTGCCGACATTGGCTCAGGAAACTTATTATCCTGAAGTATTTGGAAGAACTGCCGGCAAATTATTGGAGATTACCGAATAAATTAACTGATGCATGAATTAGAAATCAAAAAGTCCCTACGACGAGAATTACTCCGTAAACTTATCCATTTATTGGCTCTGCCGATATTGGTAATCTATACTTTTGTCGCGGGGTTATATGGGATCAGAGTGGGGATTCTGGCTTTGACGGCTTTTCTGATAATACTACTGGAAATTGAATACATCAGGTTGGAGTACAAGCTGAAACTGCCGATGGTGGTTGATATTCTCCGTAGACATGAGAAGGACCACATTGCCAGCAGCATTTTCTTTATTGCCTCGATGATTATTTGCTTTGCGGCGTTTGATTATCCGATTGCGCTGCTGGCAATGCTTTACACAGTGTTTGGGGATCTGATGTCGGCTTTGGTCGGAATCAAGTTTGGACGAACCAAGATTCGACGAAAAAAGACTCTGGAAGGATTCTTGGCTGGCCTACTGACAAATATACTGGTCGGTTGGATAATGATGCCGGAAGCCTGGATAATTTTTCTCCCGATGGCTTTGACGGCCAGCCTGGTCGAATTATGGACCGGTAAATTGGATGACAACCTGACTGTTCCGCTGGCGGCCGGTTTTGTGGGGCAAATTTTATTGATACTGTGGCAAACAAAAATGCCGGAATTATATGGACCGATCATTCAATGGATCAATAATTCACTACCCCTGCTGGGATTCTGATTGTGGATGAAGCTGGTCTTTGATAGTTTTGAATTCGTTCAAGACTATTTGGGCAGACTCAGCCCAGGTGAAACGCTGTGATCGATGGAAACCTTTTTCCACCAGAGTTTTTCGGAGTTGAGGATTTTCGATCAAACCGATAATGGCATCGGCGATTTTGATGGAGTTTTTGGGATCGATCAAAAGCCCGGCATCGCCGATCACTTCCGGTAATGAAGCGGTATTGGAGGCGATGACCGGGCATCCGGAAGCCATGGCTTCGATAGGAGGTATGCCGAAACCTTCATACAAAGAAGGGAAAACAAATACTTCAGCACCGTAATAAAGGTGATGTAATTCATCATCTTTCATGTATCCGGTAAAAATCACTTCTTTTTCCAATTGGTATTTCTTTACCTGCTTATTTAAATCCTGGTAACGCCAACCTTTTTTCCCGACGATTACCAATTTGTATTCAGGGAATTTTCTTTTCACAATAACGAAACTTTTGATCAAAGTGGAAAAATTTTTGCGGGGCTCGAGTGTACCCACACCTAAAATATATTTTTCCGGAAGTTGGTATTTTTGAAAAACTTTGGCCTTATCTTGTGGATTTGGCTCTTCACCGTAGATGGAATGAGGGGCGCAAGGGACTTCGACAATGGAAGATTTAGGATATTTAAATAATTTGATCAAATCGTTCTGAGTGTTTTCTGAAACGACAAAAACTTTGTAAGCCTTTTTCAGCGCGCGTTTGAGGGTCAACCTTTCGACAAATACCGCCTTTTTCGAATGACTTTGTGGAAATAAAAAGGCTACTACATCATGGACAACGGGAATTACTTTTAACCAGCGAGGGGCCAAACTGGGAATGATGAAACTGGTAGGCGATAAATACAGATCGGGCTTTACCTGCTTGAGCTCCTTCAAAGTTGCCAAATGCCAACGCAGCCCCAGTTCATTGATAGTGATAAACTGAACATTATCCTGTTTGGGAAAGGGGGATTCGGGCTTATCCGAGTAAAGCAGGTATTGGTTAGTCCGATCTTGAGCCAATATTTCTTTGACCAGCCCATAGGTAAAAAATCCTTTGCCCGTTTTTTCGCCGTTAGCGTCACGGACATCAATGGCAATTTTCATATTGTTCAAAGACGATTAATCTAGTAAATTTCAAGTAGTCAGATACTAATGTAAAATAACTGTTTTGTCACGGATGAAAAGTAAACGAAGTAATATCTGGTCAAGCTTGTCCAGTAGTCAAAAATTAAACTTAATCGGCTCAGGTCTGATGATGATCAGTCTTTTTCTGAATTGGTTTAGTGATACAGATATTTTTCGGAGCGGAGATACCTATACAGGACTGTCAGGACCGCTTTACCTGGTGGGCTTTTCGTTATTGATGATATCGCTACTAAATGTGATTACTACTCTGGCCAAAGCTCTGGATTGGTCAATTGTCAAAGGCCTCGATGAAAGTAAAATCGGTAAACTGCAAATGATGGCTGGTTTCAGCTCGATGTATCTGCTGTTATTGGTAAATTCCGTCTACTTCAGCCCACTATTTGGATTAAATATCTTGAGTAAAAGATCGGAAATAGGTGTGATGCTGGCCTTGATATCAACTGTAATGATTTGTATTGGAGGATATCTGGCTTATCGAAAGAAGTTTGAAATCATGGAGAAAGTAGAATTAAGGCCGACGCCAAAAACGGTTGCTTCTCCAACGGTTCAGGTCAATTCCGAAAGGACTCATATGCCGGTGCTGAACCAGCCGGAAAGATTGGTTAATTCTCCTGAAACTCAGCCGGAAATGGCAAACATAACGCCAGTCAGTAAAGGTGGAAGTGGTGGATATTACTCAGAGAGAGATCCACGCGGCAAAACTGATTATGAGAAAAATAAGCTTTATGAGAATTTGAGGAAAACGATGCTACGCGATACCATGTCACCTCAACAAAGAAAAAAAGAAAGAACCAAAGAAACACATCGTAATGCCTTCTCAGCGAATTTTGGTGAAACTAAAAAGTTAGTGGTGGCCCAGAAAACCAATAGCGTCAGCGGTGAGCCGACCAAGAAAAATGCTGGGGAAGACAGCCAGTCTTCAGACAAAAAGCCCCAAATGTATAGAATGGACCTCTAATTTTCAAGAAAATAATTTATGATCAGACCAGGTGGAAATAGAAATAGAAACAGCCGCCCGCCGAGGCGTGGCGGCGTAAACAGAGGCGGCCGACCCCGCGTGGCTAATAGTCAACCGCCGGACAATACCCCCATTCCTCCGGGTCTGGTTTTTTATTGTAAATCATGTGAGCAAATCGTGGATTATCATCCGACTACTTTTAACTTCAAATACCCGATTGAGAACTGTTTGAAAGAAAAAGCTTCGATTTCAGAAGAAAAGAAAGCCAAAATGCTTTGTGACATAGCTTACGGCACGGAAAGAAGTATCAAAAGATATTATAAAATCAAAGACGACAAGTTTGATCGTGAGCGACGCGAACGCGAAGAGAAAGCGGCGCGAGCGGATAAATTGTAAGAGTGAGCGCTAGAGTTTTCTGAGTGGGGCAACTGATAGGGCGAGTTTTTTGGTGCCATAGCGAAGGGATTCGAATTTGACCGTGGCGACCCCGCCTTTGACTTCCAAAATTGTGCCTTCGCCGAAATTTTCATGATAAACCAGGTCACCTTTTTGAAAACCGATTTCATCAGTGAAAGCTGCCGGTTCAGGGATCAAACGTGGCTCATCAGTCAGTGGATAGCCTTCGTCCGGAAGGGCTTTTTTGGGAGCATATCCCAGTTGGGCGGTATTGCGGAAATATTGTGATGACGACCAGACGGACCTTTCATCAGCGGATTCCTCTTTGTATAAAACCCCTTCAGGGATGTCTTTGAGAAATTGAGAGGCTGGATTGGCTTGTGATTCACCGTAAAGTAGACGGTTGCGGGCATTGAGCAAATAGAGTTTATCCTTGGCGCGGGTTAAGGCTACGTACATCAGACGACGCTCTTCTTCCATTTCGTGACGTTCCATCAGTGAACGGGAATGAGGAAAAATTCCATCTTCCAGGCCGATCAGGAAAACTACCGGAAACTCCAACCCTTTAGCTGAATGAACAGTCATCAGAGTTACGGCATTGTCTTTTTCATCCAATTTATCCAGATCAGCGATCAAAGAGATTTCTTCCAGAAAGATACTTAGGGATTCCCCTGGCTCGAGTTTGTCATACTTGCCGGCTACAGAGATTAATTCATAAACATTTTGTAAACGAGACTCCCCTTCAGCTGTGCCATCATCAATAGCTTTTTTGTAACCACTCATTTCCAAAACATGTTTGATAACGCCGGAAGCAGTGAATTCCTGATTGATTTTTTGGAGAGCGCGGATTAATTCAACAAAATCCTCCAAAGCTTTGGATTTACTGCCACGGATCGCCTCAATACGATCGATATTGGTAAGGGCGTCCCAGAAACTACAATCATTTTGGAGAGCATATTCCTGAATGGTCTCGATGGTCTTTTGCCCGATTTTACGAGCGGGAATGTTGATTATGCGCAGCAAACTGATGCTGTCGTTGGGATTGGTGACAGTTCGCAAATAACTGATGATGTCTTTGATTTCTTTGCGTTCATAAAACTTGATTCCTCCAACGATTTTATAAGGAATAGTGTGACGCAAAAATACTTCTTCCAAAACACGGGATTGAGCATTTGTGCGGTATAGAACAACGAATTTCCGAAAATCTTTGTCGTCGGAATTCTGCATGTTACCGATAATGGTTTTGGTGATGAATTCACCTTCGTCTCTTTCATTGGATAAAGTTTTCATGGTGATCTTTTCTCCACCGGCTCGCTCGGTCCAGAGTTTCTTGTCTTTACGCTGGGTGTTTTTGACGATTACATGGTGAGCAGCGTCCAGGATCAGCTGTGTAGAGCGATAATTTTGTTCCAGATAAACGACTTTTGCTTCGGGATAATCTTTTTCAAAATTGAGGATATTGTGGATATTGGCTCCGCGGAAAGAATAGATGGACTGGTCGGAGTCGCCGATGACACAGAGATTGCGGTATTTGGCCGCCAATAAATTGGTCAAAATGTATTGGGCATGATTGGTGTCCTGATATTCATCAACGGAAATATAGCGAAATAATTCCTGATAATAATCCAAAACTGCAGGAAACTGTCGAAACAACTCGACTGTCTTCATGATAATATCGTCGAAATCCAAAGCATTATTTTTTTGCAGTTCTTTCTGATAACGCTGATAGCATTTAGCGACTTTTTCGGTGAAATAATTATTGGCGAATTTGGCATACTCTTCCGGTCCGACCAATTCATTCTTGGCGCCGGAAACGAAATTCAAGATGGCTTTGGGATTGAATTGTTTAGGATCGATCAAAAGGCTTTCTAAAACTCTTTTCATCAGTAGTTGCTGATCGGCCATATCGTAGATCACAAAACTGCGATCATAGCCGAGTTGATGGATCTGCTTACGCAAAATTCTGACGCAGGTGGAATGGAAAGTGCCGATATTAGGGGCCATGCTTTCGTCTGCATGGTCCAACAAACGGAGAATACGACCTTTCATCTCATTGGCTGCTTTGTTGGTGAAAGTAACGGCCAAAATATTCCCCGGGAAAATTCCTCTTTCTTTGATCATAAAGGCAATTCGGGAAGTGAGAGCGCTGGTTTTGCCAGACCCGGCTCCGGCCAGCACCAAAATAGGCCCTTCGGTCTGCAAAACGACCTGCTGCTGCATGTCATTTAAGTTCCCGAGCATTTCTAAGCCAGACTGCTCCATAAAAACGATTAAGTGTGGGCATTATAGAAGAGCTGACCGGAAGCCGCAATGTTTACCGCACAACTTTGACTGGCATGCCAACATCGGTGAAGTCAAACAGGAAATTGGCATCGTCAGGTAGCAATCTGATGCAACCGTGACTACGGGCTGAACCGATATGGTTTAAGGCTTCACGCCAAAAGACTCCACGATCATTGGCCAGACTCGGTAAAGCATGTATACCGTATCCACCTGATCGGAATTGCATGAATTTTGGCATGATGTAGTGAGGTACTGAGCCGGCTACTCTAACTTCCTGTTTAAATTGAATATGAGTAGTACCGAGTGGAGTGGGATGGGTAGGCGTGCCTGTAGAAACACGGAAGGATTTAATGATTTTATCGCCCAGGTAGACATACATAGCCTGTTTGGAAAGACTGACTTCGATTTTCTTTTCTCCAAAAAATTGTGGATCGATGAGGTTAATGCTGCTTTGAATATCTTTGGTGTAGGAAAGCACTTTATCCGATCCTTCCGGTAATTGGCCAACTTGTACATCGAAACTGAATTCAGCTTTGTCTTTGATCCAACTTTGGCCTTCGACGACTGGCGCGAAATATTCACGATAGAACCCGGGGGTTTGGGGAGCATGAGCGATAAAAGAAAAGACTCCGGTTTGGCCCGGCTCCACCCTGGGGGTACTCATGACGACTCTGTTTCCACTGAACCAGTTGGTATCGCCAAAGACTATCGGCGCGAAAAAGCCAGTTAGACGGTCTTGTTCATGAGTGGTGCCGAGGAAAGTAGAAGATTGTCTGCTACAACCACTGCGACTGGAGAACCAAGGGGTATTGCCGGTATTGGTAATGGTGACATTTACAGTGAATAGTTGATTTGGCTCAACTTGTGCAGGGACTTCGATAGACTGCAACTGACCTGCATAGACGACAGCTTTCACTGGCAAACTCTGACAGGACACACTCAAAGAATCGATGGATTTATTGATAACCCTGGAGGCCTGATGCATGGTGACACCGGGATTTACCTTGGCGGCGTCCACTGTAATGAAAGACATTGGTAGACAGATCAGGACAAAGAGTAGAAGTCTGAGAAATCCTTTTTTCATATGGAGAGTAAGAATAATAATCTCCTTACTATACCATAGATTTACTTTTTGACAAATATCGAGTCTCTGCTAAGATAACCTCTCTTAAATCCCACTCAAGATGAACAATAGAAGAAATTCACCGTCTGCAAAAATCGTCGATATTGAAGAGCACAACGGCTACTTCAGGACTATAACGTCCAGTTTTGATAGAAAATATATTGATGATTATAGACTTAAAGAGGGTATCTATAATGTTTACGCAAAAACTGTTGACCAGTCGGAATATCGCTGCGAAGAAAACCTTTGTAATGATGAATTGCTGGTTTTGGAAACTAGGATTATTGCTGCGGTAGACATTGATGACAAGGTCTATACATTAACAGACTTGCAGCCTGAGCAGCCGGAACTGACAGAAATACTGTTTAATACCAATAAAAGAGTTGTTCTTTGCATGAAACATAAAGCGACAGTAGCATTTGTCCTCGGTGACCAGAAAAAGATCGAATCAGCCAAGATAATCCCCTTTATGAACGCAGTAAACAATAAACCCCGCCGCCCACCGAAAAAGGTTAGGTAATCTTAGCCCAAATGTTTTTGCAGTTTTCTTTTCAGTGCTAGAATTTTAGCAATGAACAAAAAAGAAATTACAATTGCAGAAGCGCTAAAGAAATTCTTGGAATATGCGGAAATTACGAAGAATCAGGCCGCCAAGACTTTGGAAAATTACCGGCACTATTTGAGTAGATTCGCGGCTTTTGTAAAGCCGCAGACATTGATTGGTGAAATCAGTTTGGACCAGATAGACCAATATCGGTTATTTTTAAATAGACTGGAAGATGAGGATGGGAAACCCTTACTGAACATAAAAACCCAAGCTTATCACATTATCGCTCTGAGAGCGTTTCTAAAGTATTTGATCAAACAGGATTACTTTACACTGGCGCCAGAGAAAATTGAATTAGGAAAAATACCCGCTAGAACTGTGGACTTTTTGGAAAGAGATGAATTGGAAGCTTTATTTGCCGTGGTGGATCAAAACAAGATATCTGGATTGAGAGATTATGCGGTTCTGCGATGTCTTTATTCTACCGGTCTGCGTATCAGTGAATTGGTGAATTTAGATAGAGAACAAATCAATCTGGATACTAAGGAGTTCAGAGTTATCGGTAAGGGTGGGAAATACAGAATTGTGTTTTTATCGCCGGAGGCGGCGGCCGCCCTGGACGTCTACTGGCGCGCACGCGACGATGATTTGAAACCGGCTTTTATTAATCATGGTAGAGGCAAAGAGATGATGGCGGCCGCCAAAATGAGCCGTAATGAGAATAAACGGATCAGCACTACAATGGTTCAATATTCAATCAGGAACTATGCTAGAAAGGCCGGGCTGATCAAAAAGGTTACTCCTCATAAATTGAGACACAGTTTTGCGACGGAATTATTGAAAAATGGAGCGGATATCAGGTCTGTTCAGGAAATGCTGGGACATAGTTCGATTACAACTACCCAGATATATACTCATTTGACTAATCGACGTTTGAAAGAAATACATGATAAGTATCACAAGTAATGCTGGCCGACTATTCATCCGGCTGGTCAGATGAATAGTCGGCGATTAGTCTCTTTCAAAAGTGTATTTTGATTGGACTTTCACCCATTTATGCTAAAATACAGAAGATGATTATTTTTGATCGAGTAACAAAAAGCTATAAAAGCAAACGCGTACTGGATAATGTCTCTTTGAGCATTACTCCAGGTGAGTTTGTATCGATTATCGGCCCATCAGGTGCCGGTAAATCAACTTTGGTATATGCGTTGATTGGAGCGGAGCGGATACAGGCTGGTAATATAACTGTAGATGGCTACAGGATTACTGAAATGGACCAAAAGGAATTACAGTACTATCGCCGAAGGATTGGCGTAGTATTTCAGGATTATCGTCTACTACCCCAGAAAACTGTATTTGAAAATGTAGCTTTTGCCTTGGAAGTATGCGGGGTGGAAAGATCCCAAATAACGCCTCGCGTCAGACAGGTTTTGAAAATGGTTGGATTGTCGGATCAAGAAAAGCATTTCCCCTTTCAATTATCGGGAGGTGAAAAACAAAGGACTTCCATAGCCAGAGCCTTGGTACATGAACCGGGCTTGATAGTGGCAGATGAGCCTACTGGAAACCTGGACCCCAAAACAGCGTTGGAAATCGTGAAACTTTTTCAGGATATTAATAAAAAGGGCATTTCTATCATTTTGACAACTCACAATAAAGAGCTGGTTAATTTTCTAAAAAGAAGGGTCGTCAAACTGGATAATGGCCGTATAGTAGGTGATAAGAAGGTTGGGGACTACAATTAATCTCTATTTCATTCAGGGTTCAACAACATTTTCTATAGTGATTTTACTATGGAAAAATATATACATGCCTTCTGGCATATAACAGGGGCCAGTTATGATAAATTGGTAAAAATAGACCGTTATTTTGGTGATTTTCGATATGCCTGGGAAAAGGCTGAGCAGATCGAATTAGAGGAGGCTGGTTTGGGGAAAGAATACATCGATGACTTACTGAACTGGAGGAGAAAATTGGACCTGGAGAAGAGTCTGGATTTACTTTGGAGAAACGATATTTTTTTAGTTGGAAAAGCAAATCAAGAGTTTCCTGAGGAATTGAGGCACATTGGACGGCCTCCATACTTACTTTATAGAAAAGGACAACCGATAAATGAACTGACCAGGCGCGTTGCTATAGTCGGTATGAGAAAGTCCAGCCTAGCGGGGGAAAAACTGACTTTTAGTTTGGCCAAGAGTCTTTCGACCTGGGGAATTACTGTTATCAGCGGTTTGGCATTCGGTATTGACGCGGCGGCTCATGCCGGAACTCTGCAAAATGACGGTAGAACTATTGGAGTCTTGGCTTCAGGAATAAATAAAGTCACGCCGGCCACACATCAACATTTGGCTGACAAAATTCTCTCGAAAGGAGGAGCTTTAATCTCTGAGTATCCGATGACGACAAATACTTGGAAATATCAATTTGTCGAACGCAATAGAATAATAGCCGGCCTGGCCAACACGGTGATTGTGATAGAGGCGGCAAAACGTTCCGGCGCCTTGATTACGGCTAAATATGCTTTGGAACAAGGGAAAGAAATCCTGGCTTTTCCTGGCGACCCGGGACGCATACAAAGCCAAGGATGCAATAACCTGATCAAAAAAGGCGAGGCTCAATTGGTCGACTCGATCAAAGATGTTCAAGAGAGCCTAATAATGAGAGGGATGCTGAACGATAAATTAGTTGGGGAAAAGCTGGTTCAAAGCGAGTGGAGTATTTTTGATAAAAAAATCTATGACCTGATTAAAATGCACGAATATAGTACAGACCAGCTGGATTCACTGGTAAATGAAAGAGCGGACGAGGTTGAAAGGACTCAATTATTGACTACTATCAGTAAACTGGAAATAGCCGGATTGATCTACAAAAACTCTCAATTTAACTGGCAAATCTCTGCAATTAATTGATTGAAGTAACACGATGAACTTCTTCCAAGTTGGTAATCCCCTGCAATACCTTGATGACGCCATCTTCGCGCATGGTAATCATTCCCTTACGACGAGCTGACTCGATCATTTTGGTCATACTGGCTTTATTGAGGATCAAATCTTTTAATTCAAAATCGACCTCCAACATCTCGACTACTGCAACTCGACCTTTGTAACCGGTGTGACTACAAACTTCGCAACCAGTGGCGACCGGTAAGGTTGCCGGTATAACCAGGTTTTCCGAAGGCCTCACCTTTTTAATAGTTTCAACTACTCTTTTTAATTCTTCCAGTGTAGCGGCAGGTATAGGCTTTTCTTCACGACAATTAGGGCAAATCCGGCGGGCCAAGCGTTGTGCGATAACGGTGTGCAAGGCCGGAGCGATCATAAACGGTTGTAAACCAATGTTGACCAAACGTGGGATGGTTTCCAAAGCTGAATTGGTATGTAGTGTGGAAAGCAGAACGTGACCGGTCAAAGCGGCCTGCGCAGCGGTTTCCGCTGTCTCCAAGTCACGAATTTCACCGATCATAATGATTTCCGGATCCTGACGGAGTACTGAGCGCAGGCCGCTGGCAAATGTATAACCGCCCTTTTCATTGATTTGACTCTGGGAAACTCCTTCTAAATGATATTCTATCGGATCTTCCAAAGTAATTATTTTAGCTGTTGGATTATTGAATTTGGAGAGCATGGTGTAAAGCGAGGTAGTTTTACCGGAACCGGTTGGACCAGTCATCAAGATCATGCCATGAGTAATTTTTGTTAATTTTTGGATTTTTTGTAAATATTGACCACTATAACCCAGTTCTTCAAAGGAGATTAAGCGCCTGCCGGAATCCAAAAGTCTCATGACAAAACTTTCACCATATTCAGTCGGTAAAACAGAAACTCTCACATCGATGCGTCGCTCATTTACCTGAAAACTATAACGACCGTCCTGAGGGATATTGGTAACGTTTAGTTTGAGTTTGGCTTGATATTTGAGCTGATTCGAGATGTTGTTCCAGGCTGATTTGTCGATGCGGAACACTTCATGTAATTGACCATCTATACGGAAACGGGCACGCACATATTTTTCTTCTGCTTCCAAATGTATATCCGAAGACCCGGCGCGTAGTGCCCCGACATTGATCATATAAACGGCCTCTTCTGAATTTACAGTAGAAATTTTTTCACCCAGTTTGGAAAGATCAGCCAACTCTTTTTCATAAGTTTTGATTTTGGCTTCATCCAGCTTGGTATCAATCTGCTCTTTGACTCGATACTGATCGGTTTTGTAGATTTTCAGAGCTTCTAAGATCCCTTCGTCGGAGGAAAGGTTAACATTGATCAGATAGCCTTGTCGCTTTAACTGATTGATGACTTCTCTTGTTTCGGTGTTGGTCGGATGGGCTACCGTGATGCGTAACTTTTTGCCTAATTTATAAAAAGGCATAATCAGATTGGCTCTGGCCACCTCCGGGCTGAGAATTTTTAACAAATCGGGATTGATGGGGGTTGTAGCGATGTCGATGTAATTCATACCCATCGAGTTGGCTTTTTCCTGAGTGGCCTTTTCCTTTGCCAGACGGTTGATTTTAGCCAAACCCGATTCCATCTTTTGAGCTTCTTCTGAGGATGCCAGCTCGGCCCTATCGATGGACATTTCCTGGATAGCAGGAGTAGTTGTAGTCGCTTTTTGACTGGAAGAGACGGGAGTGGTTGTAGGTGGAGTAGGTTGCGCTGCTGTGGGAGGAGCTGCTTGAATATCCGTCGATGACGGGATTGTTGAGCCCTCTATCGGGATATTTTCATGACCTGGATCTTTGAGGCTTTGTGGGTCGACCATATCTCCATAAATAAATCCTTACATTTTAGCATAGAAAGCCCCAAAGAGCCAGCTTTGGCAGCTGGCTCTTTGGGGCGTGGCTTTATAAATATTAACTAGCTGGCTTTTGCTACTTCTTCGGCGACGGTTTGAGCGTCCTCCTGACTGAGACCTTCTATTCCAGCAATATCCGCTACTGAAAGACCTTTGAGCTGTTCTACCATGGTCATATTGGCTGTTTCCAGCTTGGCGATTGCTTCGGCTGAAACATTTGGTAAATCTTTAATTGCCTCTACTTTGGCGGCAGCCTTTTCAGCTTCGGCATTGGCTGTCATTTCGGCGACGTCGAGGATATCGAGCTCATAACCGGTTAATCTGGAAGCTAGTCGAACATTTTGACCATTTTTTCCGATTGCTAATGGGCGTTGGTCGGGATTGACGAAAATTCTGGCCCTTTTATCCGTTTCATCCAAATCAATGGCGGCAACTTTAGCCGGAGCCAAAGCGGTACGGATATAGGATTCAATATCGTCTGACCATTGGATAATATCGATTCTTTCCCCATTTAACTCGTCCATAACATTCTGAACACGCACACCCTTTTGGCCGACACAAGACCCGATCGGGTCGATTTTGGGATCATTGGAACTGACGGCAACCTTCGAACGGACTCCTGGTTCACGCGCAATTGCCTTCACCTCAACCAAGCCGCTTTTGATTTCCGGAATTTCCAATTCCAATAGCTTCATCACCAGATTTGGATGGTTGCGAGAAATTATTAATTGTGGGCCGCGACTTGTTTTAATTACTCGATCCAGATAAAGCTTGATTCTCTGTCCGGCATAATAACGCTCGCGCGGAATCTGCTGATCGATGGGGAGGATGGTAGTTAACTTGTTGTCCAGATTAACGTGGACGGTTCCATATTCAACTCGTTGGACCAAGGCGTTTAGCAGTTCATTTTCACGATCCTTAAAAGTGTTATACATCATGTCGCGCTCGGCTTCCTGGATCTTTTGAATGATAACCTGCTTTGCTGATTGTGCCGCAATGCGCCCATATTCCAATGGGGTAACGTCAATTCGAATTTCACCCCCGATTTTGGCGGATTTATTGTAACGTTGAGCCTCTTTTAATAAGATTTGAGTTTCAGGATCCTCAATTTTCTTGACGATTTCTTTGACCAAGTAAATAGTAATCAATTCCCGTTTTTCATCCAGATCAATATCAATGTTCTGCTCTTTATTGCCATAGTCTTTACGGTAGGCAGCTTTTACAGCAGCTTTGATTGTTTCGACAATCTGGTCTTTGGGAATATTTTTTTCATCGCAAATCTGGTTGATAGCGGAAAGGAATTGTGATTGCATATTTAAACGCAGTTAAAAGCCCGGATTAGATCTAACTAATCCTTTATCAGCTTAAATTTACATGAGATAGAGGGAATTGTAAAGCTATGATCGAAAATGGATAACTTTCAACTGTTGTCCTGATTGACCTGCATTCTGACTAGGTCTCGATAAGCCTGATACGAAGTCGTCCCATTGAAACCATTGCTGGCTAAATATCGCAATAAACGCCCTTTAATTTTCCGGTCTTGAAGTTGAGTAAGGTTATAGACGATTGCCCTTTTTAAAAGTAATTTGCCCGCTAATTCCAATTCATCAATCTGAGCCTTGTTTAATGACTGAGTAATTAGTTCATCGGCAATTCCCTTTTGGCGTAATTGATGCCTGATTTTGATCTTCCCAATAGGTTTGTGACGGATTTTACTGTCGATGTAGAAAAAAGCGTAATCCTGGTCATTGATCAGGTTAGCCTTGAGCAAGGATGCTAAGATCTCTTCTAATTCCTGATCGGTACAAAGGTTGAGCAACTTACTATTTTTGGCTTCAAGCTTCTGAACCATTTCATGGATCGAGTAGCGCCGCATGGCCAGAAGATTGTAACAATAATTAATTAATCTTTGTTGATTTTTTGTCATCGGACCAGTTATTTATTTTAAACTCCCTCTTGTCATTTTGAGGCGAACAAGAGGGAAATTTATGATGATTTACTTTTTTGAGGATACTTTAGCTGAAGTGTTACCAGTGGCGGTGATTTTGGAATCGCGGGCTGCCTTGATAGCTTCCAAAGGATCATCGATTGCCACAGGCTCGTCCGTGACACTTTGTGAAGCTTTGTTAGGATCAGCGATATTGCTGGCAGCCTCGGCTTTGGCAACTTTCAAGACATCCTTTTCCAACTCCTGGAGCATTTTCTTATTTTCCGGTTGACTGAGGAAAGTTTTAGTATTTTCTCGACCCTGACCGATTTTATTATCACCATAACTGTAGAAGGCTCCAGCCTTTCTAACGATTTCAAAACGTGTAGCGAGATCCAGTAAATCACCTACTCTACTGATACCTTTATTATACATAATATCGAACTCGGCGATTTTGAAAGGAGGGGCAACTTTGTTTTTGACAACCTTTACTTTGACCCGATTACCGGTATAGGATTTTTCATCCCCTGTGCCTTCTTCCAATTTACCGATTGAGCGAATTTCCATACGGACAGAAGCGTAGAACTTTAAAGCGTTGCCACCGGTTGTTGTTTCCGGGTTACCAAACATTACTCCGATTTTCATGCGTAATTGGTTGATGAAAACAACGGTTGTTTTGGATTTACTAATGGCTGCTGTCAGTTTTCGTAAAGCCTGACTCATCAAACGAGCCTGAAGCCCCATGTGTGAATCCCCCATTTCTCCTTCGATTTCTGCCTTTGGGGTGAGAGCGGCGACTGAATCAACGACAATTAGATCTATGGCATTTGAACGCACCAATGTTTCAGCTATTTCCAGAGCCTGCTCGCCACTATCGGGTTGGGATACCAGTAAGGCATCCAGATTTACACCGATACGACGGGCATACTCAGGATCCAAAGCGTGTTCCGCATCGATAAACGCCGCCATGCCTCCGGCCTTTTGGATTTCAGAAATCATGTGGAGAGTAAGTGTAGTTTTTCCAGAGCTTTCCGGCCCGTATACTTCGATGATTCTTCCTTTTGGCACTCCGCCTCCCAGAGCCAAATCCAATGATAGGGAACCTGTGGAGAAAGTCTCGATAGCAATGTTGTGACGTTCGCCCATTTTCATGATTGATCCTTTACCAAAAGTACGTTCGATTTGTGAAAGTGCCAATTCGACCGCCTTTTGTTTTTCTAATGATATAGCCATAATCTTACGCTTGGTTAAATAATTTTTAGATTGCTCAGATGATAGGTGAGCAAATACTCACCGTCAAGATTTTACCCTGTACAGGTAGGAGGAATGTATTTCAATTTATACTTGGTCAGGATGAAACCCGGCTGAGATTTACCTTAAAAATAAATAAAACGCAGTTTTGGAAATAGTTTATTGATTGGTTTGCGGTTATGATGGGGAATAGTATAATCAACTCTACATTTTGATAAAACAGCTATGCGTATATTGATAATCGGAGACGTCTTTGGGAAGCCAGGCAGAAAAACATTGGGGAAAGTATTGGCAGACTTGCGAAAAGAAAAGCAGATAGATTTTGTGATCGCCAATGCGGAAAATACTCATCATGGCAAAGGTGTTACAGATAATAAAATTCAAGAGTTACGCGGTTATGGAGTAGATTTTTTTACCAGTGGAAATCATATTTGGAGGGTGGCGGAGATTTACAAACATCTCGATCAGGAAGATTATCCATTGATCAGGCCGGCCAATTATCCGGAAGGTGCTCCGGGGCGTGGATATGCGGTTATAGAGATGCAGAATGGCCGGAAAATCGCGATAATTAACTTAATGGGCAGAGTGTTTATGCCGGGAAATCTGGATGACCCATTTAAAAAGGCGGAAACAATCCTGGATGAACTGGAGGAAAAACAACTGCGACTGGGGGAAACCCTGTCGGCGATAGTTCTGGATATGCATACCGAGACGGGCTCGGAAAAAATGGCTATGGGACATTTCTTGGATGGTCGGGTGAGTCTGGTCTATGGAACTCATACGCATATCCAAACCGCGGATGAACAAATCCTTCCTAAACAGACCGCCTACTTGACCGATGTGGGGATGACCGGAGTGATCAACTCGATTATTGGAGCTCGCAAAGAGGAGATTATTACCGGTTTTTTGACTCAAAGACCGGTGAAACATGAAGTAGCCGAGGGGGACACGGTCTTTAATGCCTTGCTGCTAGAAACGGACCCACAGACCGGACTGGCTAAGAGTATTGAAAGAATACAGATCAGACCGATTAGTGTATAATCGGCGCAATCCGTTTTGAATTAGAATTAAATCACAGCAGAATTTTAATAGGAGAATTTATGAAGAAAAGTACTAGGATAGCCAGTTATATTGCGATTTTTGGAGTGGTATTTTCGACCGGTTTATTGGCCGGGAACACTCTGCCTACCCGTAGTCTGGTCACACCGACCGGCAATGCTCAAGGTAGTGTGTTGGGAGACTTGTTGGGGCTCGACCAGCCAACGACTAGTGGAGATTTGGATTTACGGACCATGTGGACTGTCAAGGATTTATTGGAAAAAAAGTATATCCATACAGAGAAGTTGAATAAGGGAGAAATGGCTTATGGCGCAATAAAGGGAATGGTGGCAGCATTGGATGATCCTTTCACGGAATTTATGGATCCTCAGGAAACTGTTGAATTTAACGAAAGTCTGAATTCAGAGCTGGAAGGAATCGGAGCAGAATTAACCGTGCATAACGCTCAGTTGGTAGTCGTTTCAACAGTAAAAGATTCGCCCGCCCAAAAAGCCGGACTTTTGCCTGACGACATAGTTTTGAAAATAGATGACAAGGTAGTCGAAAATATGTCTCTTTATGATGCTATTACCAATATTCGGGGACAGAAAGGTACTGCTGTAACATTGACTATTTCGCGTAAAAGTAAGGACAAGCCTTTTGAGGTAAAAATTAGTCGAGATAAAATTACCGTAGAAAGTGTCACCAGCAAAGAAATTGAAAGTGGTATCTGGCAAGTGGCGGTTCATGAATTTAGTGACGATACAAAAGTTGAATTCAATTATATTATTGATCAGATCAAACAAAAAAAGCCCAAAGGTCTGGTTCTGGATTTGCGTTATAATGGTGGTGGCTACCTGGAGGGTTCGATTGATATTTTGTCTGCCTTTATTCGTGGGCAGCAGGAAGTAGTTTCTGTGGAATACCGCAATTCCAAAGAAGATGAAAAATTGAAAACTACCGGCAATCCGCAATTTCCCGATTTACCCTTGGTAGTTTTGACCAATAAGGGTTCTGCGTCTGCTTCAGAAATTGTTATAGCCGCTATTCAGGACTTTAAACGTGGTTTGATCATGGGTGAAACCAGCTTTGGCAAAGGAACAGTTCAGGAAGTCGATCCACTTCCTGACGGCTCGAGTTTGAGATTCACGATTGCCCGTTGGAATCCTCCCAATGGTATAAATATCAATGAAATAGGGATCAAACCTGACCGAGAAGTGCTTCCGGAAGACGGTGACCAGGAGAAAGGTTATGATCGCCAGTTGGACGAAGCAGTGAAGTATTTGAAGAATTTATAGCTTTATCGGTGGTTAGCCGGTAGCCTACACCGCGAATAGTGTCGATGCGGACTTGTTGGGAGATCTTTTGAATCTTTTTACGCAGACTACTCAGATGCACTTCCAATGTATTGCTGCCGGCAAAACTGCTGAATTCCCAGACCAAATCCAGAATAGCGTATTTACTGATGACAGAATTGAGGTTGTTGGCCAGGAATTTGAGTAGTTGGAATTCTTTGCGACGCAAAGTGATTTCTCGGCCCGATCTGCTGATAATGGATTGAAAATTGGCATCGATCTGTAGATCGGCCAGTGGCAATTGATGACAAGAGATCGGAGTGGACATAGGTATTGGTGTTAGTTGGTAAAACTAAAATAACCAGATCCTTTTAAAGAAAGATTAGAAAAGCATAAATTTTTCTTGAAGTAAGGCTTAAAGTTGGTTAATATGCCAGCGTTTTCGGCACATTTAAGATACGGAGAGATGGCAGAGTGGTCGAACGCGGCGGTCTTGAAAACCGTTAGGGGCGCAAGCTCCTCGGGGGTTCGAATCCCTCTCTCTCCGCCAGTTTTTAAAATATGAAGATTCTCAATAATTCTTGTGAATGGGCAGAGGGCGACCCGCTGATGCAGAAGTATCATGATCAGGAATGGGGCGTACCGCTCAAAAATGACCGCGAGCTATTTGAATTTCTGGTCCTGGAAAGTGCGCAGGCCGGCTTGTCCTGGCGAACTATTTTGTATAAACGGGAAGGCTACCGAAGGTTATTTGCTGATTTCGATCCGCAGAAAGTGGCAAGATTTACTGAAAAAGATGTGGATAGATTGTTGAAAGACCCGGCCATCATTAGAAATCGTTTAAAAATAAAAGCGGCTATCAACAATGCCCAGAAATTTCTGGAAATACAGCGAGAATTTGGCAGTTTCTCCAAATATATCTGGAGATTTGTTGATGAAAAGCCGATCGATGGGAAAAGAAAAAATCAGCAAGCCATCCCGGCGATAACCAGAGAAGCGGAGGTATTTGCCGAGGATCTGAAAAAAAGAGGTTTTAGATTTATGGGCTCGACCATTGCTTATGCCTATATGCAAGCCGTGGGAATGGTCAATGACCATGTGGTGAATTGTCGTCGTTATAAGAATTAGAGCAAACCAACCAAGATTGAACGATTTTCTGAGTACTGAATGGCTACCACAAGCCATATTTTCGGGGTACTAGAAATGGGTTTCGGCATATCTCCAGATTATACACCCAAATCGACCTATTCGGCAAATTACAGCGATTGATTATTTAGTCTGGCCACTGATTGGGTCGGGAGGGACGCTGGGTCGAAGTACCGGAGGAAGGTAATCATGCTCATTTTTGGCCTTGATATAGGAGTTTATTTCAAAAAAACGAGGGATGTCCGCTTCTTTGAAAATAGCCTTGGGCAGGAAAGAGCGAATCTCAGCGTGAGTGGCTTTGCGGAGAGTGATGATTTGGTTGTCCTGTAGAGTGACTACATCATATAGGCCGATCTCTGCGAGTAAGGGATTGGCTTTGAGGGTATCGGAGTTTCTAGTCAATTCGAGCCTGGCAGGGCCGTTGATCTGCTCCAGCATGTAACTGCGAGAGATCGCATTCATGACACGATACTCCGGACTGGATTGCTCATGGTCGATTTCGGCTGCCGGAAGGTCATTTTTCTCTATCATGGTCATTACGTTAAATTTCAAATCCTGATGAATATAATTATTCTGATAAATTTTTCAATACCAAGTTGTATTATTGTGGTTTAGCTAATTGATAAGGAAATTTCAGATAATATTTGCTTTTGCATTTTTAAAACCTTCATATTAATATTCGTGGGCAAAGAACTAAATGAAATGATCTTCGACAATGCGTGGAAAAGGTTTATGGAGAGGTACCCAAGTGGCTGAAGGGGCGGGATTGCTAATCCTGTAGGGTCGGGCAACTGGCCGCGAGAGTTCGAATCTCTCCCTCTCCGCCATGAAAATTATTTCACGCAAGTCAATCTAAAGGTTCCAGCGGCGGTATAGCCAAGTGGTAAGGCAGCGGTTTGCAAAACCGCCATTCCCCGGTTCGAACCCGGGTGCCGCCTCCAGTTTCTCAATAAAAGACGAATAATGCCTTTATTTATATCTAGACGAACACACTAAAGGGTATTTTTGAAAGTTTCGACGATCTTCAGCTTTAAAGTTGCTGTTTAAACTCGTTTTGCTATAATCCGGGCAAGCAAATACTTAATACCTCTTATATCCTGGTTGGGATTGCTGTAACTATCGTTGGTAACATCCTTTCCAGTGTTTGGTTCAATTTCTTCTGGAGAATTTCCTTTGAAGTAGCTCAACTGGGAACTTATATTATTCAAGGTTTGGTTACTCCATTCATTATTATCAGCCATTTTATCCTCCGAGGTGAACTGGAAAAGCATGGTGATTCTACTCGTCAGGCTTCCGGATCTACCCCTTCGCACAACGCTTAAGGAAAAATATTGATTTCAAAAAGCCCTCGCCAGTTTCCTGGCGAGGGCTTTTTCTGATGAGTGGAGCTAGATTACATACGTTCAAAGACGGTAATCCCTAATATTTGCAGACCATTTCTGATTACTTGGGAGGTGGCTTTGACCAGATCCAAACGGGCTTTCAGTAAATCAGCTCGTTGAGTCTTTAGAACCTGGACTGACCCATAAAATGAATTGAAGGCCTGGGCCAACTCGTGCAGGTAATTGGTGAGGGTATTGGGCTTAAAACTGAGGGCAGCCAAGCTGACTTTATCAGGGAACAAAGGTAAAAGTCGTAATAGATGTTGCTCTGCCGGTAAAGCAAAGGGCTTCAAACTGGCTTCTTCCGGAGAAGTCTCCTGATCCACAGAAAATAATGTAGCCTGATCCTGTCCAGCCTCTGGAGACGCTTTGGCAGCCTTTCCCAACAGACTCCGTGTTCTGGCATAGGTATATTGCAGATAAGGCGCACTATTGCCTTCAAAGGATAACACTTTATCCCAATCGAAAACGAAATCGGATTCCGGTGACTGCATTAGTATAGCGTATTTGATGGATCCAATGGCCATCCCTTGAATCAGCTGTTTGATTTCATTTTCAGGAAGTTGTTCTTCTGCTCCGGCCGACTTTTCAGTCAATATTCTTTCTGAACGACGAAGGGCTTCTTTGATCAGATCCAAGCCCAGAATTACATTACCTTTACGCGTACTCATTGCTCCATCAGCAAAATTCATCCGACCATAGGGGACATGCTTGAACTGACAAAGAGGATAATTTGGATCGGCCAAATGGAGTTTCTGGGCGACAGCGAATAACTGACGGAAATGTAAAGTTTGAGCAGAATCGACTACATAGACTATTTCCTGCAATCCTACCTCAGATTTTAAGCGTTCCTCGATACTGGCCAAATCTCTGGTGAGATAAAGACTGGTACCGTCGCCTTTCTGAACCAGAGCCGGAGGCAAATTTTCGGCCTCCAAATTGGCGATAAAAGCACCTTTCTCTCCTTCCACAAAAACGCCCAGCTCCTTCCCATGCTGCAATAATTCCTGGCAGGATTGATTGTATTTGGCCTCACCGTAACGACGATCATGCTTCACGCCCATAGTCTGATAGATTTTATCCAGATCCTGCAAAGAAATCTCGATAATCCATTTCCATAAATCCAGATTTTCCCGGTCTGCCTGCTCAAGTTTACGGAATTCGGCACGGGCAGCTTCATCCAAAGTCGGATCTTTTTCCGCCTCTTCATGGAAATGTACGTATAATTTCAAAAATTCATTCATGGGATCCTGTAGTATAGCCTCCTTATTTCCCCAATGCTTATAAGCATAGATGGTTTTACCAAATTGAGTGCCCCAATCCCCGGGATGGTCGGCTGCCAGCACTTGATAGCCCAGTTTTCGATAGAGGTTGACCAGAGTTTGACCAATAACTGTGGTCAAAAAATGATGTGCCCCAAAAGGTTTGGCCATATTCAATGAACCGAATTCAATCATGATTTTTTTCCCCTGACCGAGCTGCTGTTCCCCGTATTTTTCCTGTTTAGCGATAATTTGTTGAAGACAATTTTCAAAGTAACCGGAGCTTAGACGGAAATTGATAAAACCGGGGCTGACTATTTCGACGCTGGCCAAAACCGGTAATTCTGACCGTTTGGCTTCGATCAGTGGTAAAAGCTTGGCGGCTACTTCCTGAGGAGACTGATTGAGTGATTTAGACAGTTTCATGGCGAGATTGGAAGCCAAATCACCGTGGCTGGGATCTTTCGGAAGCTCGATACTGACCAGTAACTCCAAATCCTGGGCAGATTCCAGACTACTTAATTCAGGGAAATTGGTTTGTAAAATGTCAATTAAGAGTTGTTTCAATTGATCAGCCGGTCGCGGGGAGAGCTGCTGTGCCTCCGCCGCAGCCGATGTAATTGGAGTAATGGCGGGAGATTCACTGATGGTTGGGGCTGGAATGGGGTTTAAAAGTAGTTCTTGAGCCTTTTTTTCCTGAAAAGCGATTTCTAATTCTGACCGATAACCCAGATCAGCTTCTGGATTGACACTGTCCAGGTGAAATACTTCAGCAATCTGAGCTTGAAAATACTTGCTGAGGAGGCTGTTGATCTCGTTGATAAATCGATCGAGGTCTTCTTCGCTCCAATTACCGAGATTGGGGAACCAGAGGGCTATTTGGCTGGTTTCAGGCTGGAAATCCAATTCCGGAGTTTTTTTGCCTTTTTTAGGTTGGTAAAGATCCAAGAGATAGTCTGTTTCCGCCTGGTCCAGATCGACCCCATGAATCGGTAAAAAATATTTTAAAGAAACCAGGCTAACCAGGTTGATCAGGTTGTTTTTGCCTTCAACATCTTTGCCATTAAGGATTTTTTTTACTCTTGAGCCCAAAAGGTAGCTCTCCAAGAAGGTAGAGCCATCATCCAGAGAAAGCTCGGTAATTCTACTGAATAAATCCTTCTTTTCGATTTTCTTTAATTCATTTTTTGCTACGACGGCAGTCCCGCGCAATAATTGCGATAAATTGGATATTTTCCGCTTGTTGTCGATATTGTGAACGACAATTACGGTATAATGGATAGCCGGAAAGGCACTTAATATGGAGGGGCTGATTTTAATCTTCATGTGAGACTTTGGTACTTTATTCCTATGAATTATATTGATAATTTGGCATTTTGAAAGCCTGGGAGCCAGAATTCAACATATTCACAACTGCCGTCAACCTGGAATTAGAAAATATTTTTAACTTAGGTCTTCAATGAGCCTCGGTTTTGTGCTACAATGTGGAGATTTATAAAAAATACAAACTAAATCACTCTCTATGACAAATACTAAGATGAAGAATAAAAAGACCCTGGTTAAATCTCTGGCTATGCTGCTGGTTTTGGGAACATTTACGGCCAATACCATGGTTGCTGCGGCCGCTGACACTCCTCTGGACGCCAGCGACACTCCGATTCCGGAAAGCAATACGGTAGCCGCTGAAACCGATACTACATATCCGTCTGACGTGGAAAATGTTCAAGCTGTCGCTGGCGATCAGCAGGTGACTTTGAGCTGGGATGCCGCTACAGACAATCTAGCCGTGAAAGGTTATAAGATTTTTTATGGAACACAGTCCGTAGCTTCCGATACTGCCAGTTACACATTGGGCCCGATTGATACAGGAGATGTTCTGACCTATAAAGTAACCGGTTTAGAAAATGATCAGACCTATTATTTTGCCGTAACGGCTTATGATGCGGCAGCCAATGAAAGTGAATTTTATAGTACTGAAGTCAGTGCGACTCCCAAGGCCAGTGGCACTATTACACCTCCGGCCGCTGATGATAAAGTAGCTCCAAAGGTAGTCAGTGCGATTGCCCCATTCAAGAACAGCGTTAAAGTTGTATTCTCCGAAGCGGTGAAACTTCCTCCCAGCAAGGCGGAGACTGCCTTTTCTATCAAAGATGACTTTTTGGGAAACCTGCTTTCCATCAATAAAGCCGAAATTGACAGTACAGACAAAAGCAACAAGACAGTCCTTTTGACTACTGCCGATCAAAAGAAAAATTCCAAATACATCCTGACCGCCGGAATTCAAATCCAAGACTTATCCGGTAATCCGATTGTCAGTGGAACCAGCGATACAGCAGTATTCAGCGGCACAGATGCCGTGGACAGTTCAACTCTGAAGCCGGCTGCGACTGATACAACTCCAGGCGACACTACTCCACCAACTTTTGTTAGCGTGAAAGCAAATGATGCCAATACAGTTCAAGTTACTTTCTCCGAACCGGTAGTACTGCTAACCAATGCCGCCGAGAATTTCATCATTACAGATGCCAATGACAATACCAAGATTACCGATGTAACCAAGGTTTCCATTAGTCAAAACGGTTCAGTGGCAACCTTGACAACTGCTGATATGAAAGCGCAAAAATTCAATTTGATTGCTATCAAAGTAAAGGATACCGCTGGAAATTTGATGGATGTTCAAAACAGCGCCACTACTTTTGATGGAATGGCCCCGGTAGAGGCTCCTACTGATACATCTACTACTAAAATTGCCGATGCGGCTAGTGGACTGGTGGCCAAGATGGTCAGCAGTATGATGGTTAACCTTTCCTGGAATACCAAAGCAGATCAAATGGCCAGCGTTGCCAACTTTGTGGTCTATCTTTCTACAGATCGTGGAACGACTTATGGCCCAGGTGTAGTCTTGAACAAAGATGTCACCAGCTATGATTTCAACAATTTGAAAGAAGATATGCTCTACTACTTCAAATTGACTACCAAAGACGCTTCCGGAAATGAAAGTGAAGGTTTGGTCAGCTACCTGACTTTACCAAAGACCGGCCCTGAACTCGGACTATTACTGTTCGGTTCCGGGGGTCTGGGCGCTTTGTTCACACGTAAGAAGAAAAAGAAATAAGCGATTCTGGAAGTTTTAAAACTTTACTAAACCCCACCGTACCGGGCGGCAGAAACTAAATAGCCGCAATTCGAGAAGGTGGGGTTTTTTAGATGTATTTAATAATTTGGCAAAGGCTGAGCGCTAGACTGCGACCATGGGAAAGTTCATAGATAAATATTGGCTATTTGCGGTGGTGATTAGCTTTGGCGTGCTGATTTTGTCAATCTGGTGTGGGGCGGCTTTACCGGATGGGAAACTGCATATCTGGTTTCTCAATGTCGGACAGGGTGATGCGATTTTGATGCGCTTACCGGCCGGAGAATGGATCTTGAATGATGGGGGCCCTGACAATAGTGTGATTGAGCAACTCAGTAAAGAAATGCCCTTTTATGAGAGGACAATTGATCTGGTCATAGTCAGTCATCCACATGCTGACCATATCAACGGTTTGGTAGAGGTATTAAAACGTTATCAGGTCAAAAATATCATGCTAACCGGGGTGAAATACGAATACGCCGGTTATGACAATTTACGACAGTTAATTGCTGCCAGGGGTATCCGGCCCATTTATATTTTTGGGAAAGATGATTATAAATTCGGTAAAATCGGTGTGGATTTGATTTATCCCTGGGAAGATTTGCGAGGGCGAGGAATGAATAATATCAATAACAGCTCGATCGTCTATCGATTGATTTATGGTAAATACAAAGCCTTTTTTAGCGGTGATTTAGAGCAGGAAAAAGAAACAGAAGTTCTGAAACATGCGGAATTGCATTTGCATGCGGATATTTTGAAAGCCGGTCATCATGGATCGAAAACCAGTAGTACTCTACCATTTTTGGAAAGGATTAAACCTTCCTGGGCAGTGATTTCCTGTGGAATAGAGAATAAATTTGGGCATCCTTTTCCTGGAACTTTGGAAAATTTCAGAATGATTGGAGCAACTGTTTATAGAACTGATATCGATGGCACGGTAGAGGGTTCGGTCGATACTGAAGGGAAAATTTCTTGGACGAGTGCTTAGACTGAGGCAATTTAGATCTCCACACGGGTAATTTTTGCTCCGAGAGCAGTTAGCTTGCCTTCCAAATCCTCGTAGCCACGGTCGACATAATTGGTATTGGAGATTTCTGTAATGCCTTCGGCGATCAGACCGGCCAGCACCATGGCTGCTCCGGCACGAATATCGATAGAGGCGATGGGCTTGCCGCGTAAGCGGGCTTTACCATGAATTTTAGCCTGGTGGGGATTGAGCATTTCGATTTGAGCGCCCATTTTTTCCAGTTCAAAAAGGTAATTGAGTCGCCCTTCAAAAAGGGTTTCAAAAATTTGTGATTCACCTTCAGCCTGGGTGAGTAAAACTGAGAAAGGAGCTTGGAGGTCAGTGGCGAATGATGGGTAAACAGCAGTGCGAAGCGGGGTTGGGGCGTGGAGGGTTTTAGTCGGTCGAATGGTAACGGCGTTTTCTTCCAACAGGTAGCGAGCGCCCATTTCGTCCAATTTTTGCCAAAAACTATCGAGTTGATGGGTGGGAATCCCTTCGATGCGGACTTCACCTCCGGTGATCAGACCCGCTATGGCGAAGGTACCAGCCTCCAAATAATCGCCGGTAACTGTGTATTCGGTACCGTGGAGGTGAGTGACGCCCTCGATTTCCAGATAGTGGGTACCGATGCCTTTGATTTTGGCGCCCATGGAATTGAGGAAATGACAGAGATCCTGGACATGCGGTTCGGCGGCGACTAATTTCAATTCAGTGTGGCCGGGCGCCAGCACGGCCATCATAATGGCATTTTCACTGGCAGTTACGGACATTTCCGGCATCAAAACTTTGGCGGCAGTCAGTTTTTTGGTACGCAAATGAATGCGGGTATCGGAACGAATCACTTCGGCGCCGAGGTGTTGCAGGGCATAAGTGTGAGCATGAGCGGAACGTTTGCCGAGCACGCAACCGCCGGGGAAACTGAGGTCGAGTTCACCGAGGCGCGCCAAAACGGGACCGAATAAGAGGATGGAAGCGCGCATTTTATTGACCAATGATTCCTCAATTTTGCTATTGGAGAGATTGTGGGCTTCAATGGTAATCGTGTGGTCGGTAAAGCCGGTTTTGACTCCCATCGATTCGAGGATTTTCAACATAGCTCCGACATCGCTGATCTTGGGAACATTGTGCAGAGTAACTTTTTCCTTGGTGAGCAGCGCGGCACAAATGATTGGCAGAACGGCATTTTTGGAACCGCCGACTTTAACTGTCCCCTGCAGTTGCTTTTGCCCTTCGATAATAAACATATTTTTACTTAGAATGTAGCTGTGACGTCTGGAACCAGCGGTTCGAATTATACAAGGGCGGGGAGAATTGGTAAAGCAATTACTGAAAATTTTAGTTTGAAGAGCCTCACTCTTTCGGTTGCAAGAAAAAATGGGGGATATCATTTGTCAAATACAAATGAATAGTTTTGGTGCAGACACCTTTGTAAGAGTCTGGACCAAATTGTCGAAAAGGTTTTCGGCCGCCCTGATCGACTGTCGGGGAGAATGATTGCTGCGAGACAGTGTCGTTGTCGGCCTGGCTGACCGAAGCGAAGAGCCCGATGATACCCAAACCGATGATGCCAACAAATACCTTGCGCATTGGAGAACTCCTTTTCTATCTAATCAAGGATCATTATCCGAGATTGGGCCGATTTTCGCATATATTCTCCAAAAAATCAAATATTGATAGCTTTAAATTGGTAGGCTTCAGCTAATTCCAGATGCTGATCTGATCTTGTCCTTTGAGGTCAGCGATAGTCAAGGCGACGCGCAATAGCTGGGTTTGAGCCCGGGCCGACAGCAAAGTTCTCTCACTGATAATTTTCAAATAATCTTGAGCCTGGTTGTTCAAAGACAAATGCTGCCCCAGATGGACTGAATTGAGATCGGAATTTTGGCGAATTGCTTGGCTACGATAGCGATATAATTGTCTTTCTCTAGCGGCTTTTATGGACTGTTGGATTTGTCCGATGGGCTGATTTGGCTGGACTCCATTGATCAGATTGAGATTGATTTTAGGTAGGCTGACCAGCAAATCCAGTCTGTCCAATATCGGCCCGGATAGTTTTTGACGATATTTTTTGATCTGGGTAGGCGAACATAGGCATTCTTTTTCCGGGTCACCAGAGAATCCACAAGGACAGGGGTTCATGGCAGCGATTAGTGTAAAATTAGCAGGGAAAGTCACCTGTTGACCGGTACGGGAAAGATGGATTTGACGATCTTCCAGAGGCTGACGGAGAGATTCGATGATGGTGCGCGGAAATTCCGGAAATTCATCCATGAATAAAACGCCCCGATGAGCCAGGGAAATTTCGCCGGGTTTGATCGGGTTTCCGCCGCCGATCAGGCTGTTCAGTGAACTACTCTGATGCATTTGGCGAAAAGGGCGTTGCCGTTGAAGCAGTTGGTCGGTGGGTTGATCGGCGGCGGAATGGATGCGAATGGTTTCGAAAAGTTCTTCCGTGGGGAGCTCCGGAAGAAGTTCCGGCAAGGCTTTGGCAAGCATGGTTTTGCCTACGCCGGGCGGTCCATACATCAGTAAATGATGCCCGCCAGCGGCGGCTATTTGCAGAGCTCATTTGGCTTCCTGCTGGCCCTGGATGGCGGAATAGTAGGTGGTCGTGCGGTTGGCGCCAGATTCTATATTAGGCGTCATCTTCGATGATGTTACATGTCGAGAATCTCCAGCTGGCGGGGGTGTTTTTAGAGAAATTTCGGGAGCTTCGATTTGATTAATTAAATAATCAATGACCTGTTGCAAATTCTGGAATGACAATAATTCCAACCCTTCTACCAAACTGGCTTCCTGAAAATTTCCGGCTGGCAAAATTAATTTTTCCCAGCCATTGTCCCGAGCAAAAATGGCTATGGAAAGGGCATTTCTCACCGGCCGTAATTGGCCATTCAAAGCAAGCTCTCCAATTAATAAAGTTTTTTCCACAGCCTCCTGTCTAATTTGTTTAGAGGCAACCAATAAACTAATGGCGATTGGTAAGTCGAAAGATGGGCCATGTTTTTTGAGCGAGGCTGGCGCTAAATTAATAATTTTCTTTTGAGTCGGGTAATTAACTGCAGTGCTGCGAATGGCTGACCTGATACGTTCTTTAGACTCCTGAACCGACTGATCGCCGAGTCCTACGATGGTGAAGGCTGACATACCAGAAAGAATATCGGCTTCTATTTCCAGAAGTTTTCCTTCGATACCCTGAATTAAACATGAATGAACTTGGACTGGCATGCTGATGAATTATTTTGATCAGCATAAGCCAGCGACATTAAATAAAGGTGAAATTTTCTTAAAATTCTCCTATTGAGGGCAATTTTAATCTTTTTCTGAATTCCTTGGCGCTCATTTTTTTCTCGAATTCCAATTTTACTTCCAAAGTATTTTTTTTGAGTAAACCTTTTTTATTCAACAATGTAATGAATTTTTTTGTGGAGATCAGTTCATTTTCTAATTCATTCCCTGCCTTTTCAAAATCCTGAAGGGAAATATAGGCGTGTTTACGTTTGTCATAAGCGGCAACCTGATCATAAGCTTTTTCAATCGCCCGATCGTCTCCCGGGAGTTTAAGCAAAAGGCAAAGAGCCTCGATCTGACTAAAATATTTTAATTTAATTTTGCGCATATTGATAATTATTTTTTTTGATCTAGCCCCACACCGAGTTGGCAAACTGCTGATAAGCATGATTGGTTGCACCAAAAGAATCCCAGAAAGACATGCTGTCCTACTTTGCTTGGGTTTGTGTTAAACATCCTGATGACACCATGTCACCTATACCGAAAGTAATATTTCTAGAGTAACTTGTCAAATCTTGGAAGTTGTATTTTGACATAATGTCAAATCAAGATATTCTTAAAAAGTTTAATATGCTTTGTTTATTAATTTATGGGTAAACTTATCACCATAGATGTACCGAATGGAGTAGGTAAAAGTACTCTAGTAAAGAGTATTGGAGTTAAACTCAGAAGAATGTCCGGATCTTTTAATAAATATTATACATGAAGAAATTATGAAAATAATAAGCTTATAAACTGAATTTATGCCTAAAGATTTAGATAGAGATTCTGAAGTAATAGTTCTAAATACACCTCTCTTTGAAAATAAGGTCGAAGGTTATGATGAAGATTCTTTACCTCCCTTAGGACTAGGATACATAGCTACTAAACTAATAAATCAAGGTATTCAAACCAAATTACTTGATGCTGTCGCCTACAATATTCCTGTCAATCAAATTATTGATACGGTTAACGCTAGAAGTTTCAAGGTCTTAGCAATGAATGTATTTACTACCAACCATCATTTAGTAAAAAAAATTATTCAAAATATCAATAAAGATATTCATATTATAGTTGGTGGCTTATCTACAAAGTCATTATACGAGGATATTTTTAAATATGATTCAGAATCAAAGATAGATATTGTAATGGGGGACGGAGAAAATATTATATGTGACTTGGTTAATAACCAAATGAAAGAGCCTCCATTCCAACACTCAAAGAATTGCAATTATTTTATAGTTGACATTAATTCGAAATACTACCAACACGATATATCAAATATACCATTAGACAGGTCTTTTTTTAGTAATGAACCAGTCTTGAATCATCTCAATTCAAAGATGGAGGTATCGATTGTTACAAGTCGTGGGTGTATATATAATTGTACTTTTTGTGCAGCAGCAAGATCTCAAAATAAAAATATTGGTATTCGTGAAAGAAATATTGAAGATGTATCAAAAGAAATTACTCACTTAAAAGAGATTTATTCCAATATTGGTTCCATTAGGGTTTTAGATGATTTATTCTTGAAAAATTTACATTCAGTTGAAAGAGCGACAGAAATGTTTAACAACCACCAGATTAATTGGAGAGCTATGGCTCACGTCATGTCATTTAAAAATTTAACCAGTGAAGATCTAAAGAAATTATCATTAAGCGGTTGTAGTGAATTATTCATTGGTATTGAATCCGGGTCAAGAAGCTTACTAAAAAGCATTAATAAAACTTCAGATATCGAATTAATTAAAAATACAATTTTCAAAATTATGTCTTCTGGAATATCTATTAAAGGTTATTTTATTTATGGATTCCCTGGAGAAACGGAATTAGATTGTAAGAACACATATGAACTTGCATACTCATTAAAAGAACTATCTCTAAAAACTCCTTCATCATTTAGAACAAGTGTTTTTAGGTATAGGCCATACCATGGGACTGAGATTTATCATGATTTAGAACTTAAAGGAAAATTATTGACTTTAAAGCAGGATAATGATTTGAAACATATCCTTGATAGACAACAATTCAATTTTTATATAGAAAACTTCTCGTCTACACCAAATGAGATTATTGCAAAATACATTACCTTGACAAATCAACTTAATTATTAGAGAGATGATTGCAGGAATAATCCACTGTAAACGTTGCCCCTTATCGTTATATCAAAAACCAATACTGGATTTGCGAAGGAACGCAGAGGTTATTTGGTTAGGGATATCATCAAAAATTGTTACGGATAAATTTAATAAACCATTAGACCCCCATACAATGTCTGGCAGATTAATTGAAAAGATTGAAAAGCAACTTCCTTCGATAAATTTTTACTCATCAAATCTAGTAAAGTGCGCTCCAATTAATGACCATGGGAAGTTACGTTATCCATCAAAAGATGAAATTAGATCTTGTTCCCATAATTTAAATACAGAATTGGTAGAGCTACAACCGAAAATTGTTGTGATGTTAGGCGAAAAAGTATCAAGAGTTGTTCTGAAAAATATTAAAATAAATATAGAAAGACAAAATGCATTTATACAGTCAGTCAGTAAAGTTGGGGATATTATATATGTAGCTGCTACTCATCCATCCTACATAAATGTTTATAAACGGCATTTAACGGACCAGTATATAAATGTAATTAAAACTACTCTATATAATCTTTTATTTAATTATGTCCAACCAAACTAATATCAATGATTTAAAAATTTTCATAAAAAATATTAGGGAGTACATCACCCCTAAAATGCCAACTAGAGATGATCAAACTTCCATACTTATAGCCGCGATCAAAATACAAGAAGAGTTGGGTGAATTATCAAATGAAATACTGAAACATTTCAAACATCAACGAGATGAAAAATTAGACCAGAACAGTTTAAAACATCTTCAACTTGAAATGGCTGATGTTGTTCTATCAACTTTCATGCTCGCTCAAGAAATGAATATAGATATTGAAGAAGCCTTAAACGAAAAAATGTCTATCATTCAACAGCGCTTCCAGTAGTCCTAACACATGTTTTTAATAAACAGTTAATCTCACTAATTCAGGTTTATGTCGGTCAATTGCACTACGGTAGGTAGGCAAGTAAGCTGGTAAAAACTGCCAGTTCTGTGGGCAACTCGTTTTATAAATCAATTCCGTCCTAAAAAGCATTGCTGGCGCATAAGCAAATCCATATGTTAAAATAAAGAAAAACTGCAAATTAATGCCTAAAACAAAAACTAATAAGGTTGTCAAAAAAGCTGATCAAAATAACCGAAAGCAAAATGGATAAACCTGGAAGCTTCTTTTGACTGACTTTTAGCTTGATATAGCTTTAAACTGATAAGCCTCGGCCAATTCGATATTGGTAATTTGATCCTGTTCTTTGAGGTCGGCAATGGTCAGGGCGATGCGCAGTAATTGGGTTTGGGCTCGAGCTGAAAGCAGGGTACGTTCACCGATAATTTTCAAATAATCTCGCGCCTGGTCGTTCAAGGATAAATGCTGACGCAGATGGACTGAATTGAGATCGGAATTCTGGTGAATTGCTTGGCCGCGATAGCGGTTTCTTTGTCTTTCTTTGGCGATATTAATGGATTGTTGAACTTGCTCAAGCGGCTGGTCGAGATTAGTACTATTGATCAGATCCAAATTAACTTTTGGCAGACTGACGGTCAGATCCAGCCTGTCCAAAATCGGGCCGGATAGCTTTTGGCGATAATTTTTGATCTGCAGCGGCGTGCAAAGACACTCCTTTTGCGGATCGCCATAGAATCCACAAGGACAGGGATTCATGGCTGCTATAAGAGTAAAACTGGCGGGAAAGGTGACCTGTTGGCCGGTACGGGAAAGGTGGATTTGACGGTCTTCCAAAGGCTGGCGCAGGGATTCGAGAATCGCGCGGGGAAATTCCGGAAATTCGTCCATAAATAAAACGCCGTGGTGAGCCAGAGAAATTTCCCCAGGTTTGATCGGATTGCCGCCGCCGATCAGACTATTGAGCGTACTAGTCTGATGCATTTGGCGAAAAGGCCGGATCCGCTGAAGCAGTTTTTCGCAGGATTGATCGGCGGCTGAATGGATACGAATGGTTTCGAAAAGCTCTTCCGTGGAAAGCTCCGGAAGTAGTTCCGGAAGGGCTTTGGCCAACATGGTTTTGCCTACCCCAGGCGGTCCGTACATCAATAAATGATGCCCGCCGGCAGCGGCTATCTGTAAAGCCCGTTTGGCTTCCCGCTGGCCCTGGATGGAGGAATAATAGTTGGTCGTGGGCTGGGCCGGCGGGGCGGTCTGCAGGGAGATTTTGGGAGGAGCTGTCTGATTAATTAAATAATCAATGACCTGTTGCAAATTCTGGAATGGCAATAATTCCAGCCCTTCTACCAAACTGGCTTCCTGAAAATTTTCAGCCGGCAGAATTAATTTTTCCCAGCCATTTTTCCGGGCAAAAATGGCTATGGAAAGGGCATTCCTCACCGGCCGCAATTGTCCGTTCAAAGCCAGTTCACCAATCAATAAAGTCTGGGCCAATTTGGCTTGGTCTATTTGTTTCGAGGCGACCAGTAAACTTATAGCGATCGGTAAATCGAAAGACGGGCCATGTTTTTTGAGCGAGGCCGGCGCCAAATTGATAATTTTCTTTTGAGTCGGGTAATTAACCGCCGTACTGCGGATGGCTGAACGAATGCGTTCTTTGGACTCCTGCACCGACTGGTCGCCCAGCCCAACAATGGTAAAAGCCGAAAGCCCGGACAAAATATCTGCTTCTATTTCCAGAAGTTTGCCTTCAATGCCCTGAATTAAACATGAATGTACTTGAACTGGCATGCTGATAAATTATTTTGTTCAGCATAAAGGGGCGACATTAAATAAAGATTAAATATTTATAAAAAAATCCGCAATAGATTAATCCCAAATGAATCCTGGCGGCAGCATTGACCTTTGCTGTTTTTACTCTGTTCAGGATATTGTTGTTTGGTGGATTTAAAAAAGGTGGCTGAACTGGATGATGAATATGCTTAAACGATAGGCCTAACCACGCACCGCATGTTATTGGAGAAATATCGTGAAGAATTCACCGAACCGAAAGGTGAAGTCTTGCTTTCATTTGACAGACTTCCTTCGCCATTGGGCTATTTTATTGAATTAGAATCAGACCGTGAGGATAATTTAACTTACTGGGAAGAAAGGTTCGGATTAAGCCTTTTGCCTGTCGCCGAAATGGATTATGGTGAAATGGTAAAAAACTTGGACAATGGAAAACGGCGGGTACTGGTTTTTGAAAAAATCTCATTTTAGCACAATACCAAGAGCAGTTATTCCTTCAATAAATTGCGCTTTGATGATCTCAAAACTCAAACTAGAATCCAGGTTTACATCGGCTAATTTCATTACTCTGGAGACGTGTGAACCATATGGAGAACCCGAATCGTACTCTTCTTGTTCAGTTTCAATAAACTTCTTCAGTGTGAGATCATCCACTGGACGTCCCCTTGATTTTGACCTTCTAAATCGTTCTGATACTGGACAATGAAGTGCAATTATTAATCCTCCCAATTTCTTAATTTTTCCCGCATCACTAAAATTACGCAGATTTTCAAAACATACAACTTTCGGATGGATTCTTTGGCTCAAGTGAATCGCATAATCTCCCATTGCTGAAATACCATGAAGGGTTCTCCATCGTATGTGATAAGTATTCATATCTGCCCTGGAAGTTATCTTTGGCTGCTCTTCTTGGCCAAGTTTTTGGATTGAATCCTTAAGTATTTGGCTGCCACTCACACATAGTACTCCAAATTCTTTGCCAATTGTTTCGGCCAGGGTTGATTTACCTGAACATGGATGACCAACTAATGAAACCAGATTCATTTTAATTGAATGATGTTAGCTTTTTAAGCTTAGACAATACCTCCAAAGTCACACTAAACCTAATAACTTCAACTTCTTGACCGGGTCCGGTCATATGAGTTTCCATTTCGACTAATTGGCTGTCACTATCAGGAAGGTTGGTAAGCACAGCTTGTCCGGTCGGCAAATCTTTATCACATAAAAATTTCGGCAATTGTGACTTATCAGGGAGAATAAAAATATCTCCTACATCTATCCCCACTATGAAGTTGGACCATTTTTTCACAATAACACAATTATATTGATGTTGCCGGAAACAGTTCAGAAACTAATCATTAATTACAACAGAAAGCTGATTTTGTAAACATCTGTGATACCATGACTCCTGCACCGACTGGTCGCCCAGCCCGACGATGGTAAAAGCCGAAAGCCCGGACAAAATATCCGCTTCAATTTCCAGAAGTTTTCCTTCGATTCCGACGATTAAACATGAATGAACCTGTACAGGCATGCTGATGAATAATTTCCATCAGCGTAAACGAGCGGTGTTAAATAAAGATTAAATTTTTCTAAAAAGTTCTGAAAATAAAACCAACTCGTTTAGTTCTGACTTCCAAACAACATTATTTCTAATTCGTTTACCGATTTTGGCCTTTCTTCTGCTAAACCATTTAATAAATGGACTAAAACATTAGATAGATTTATTAATCCTGATTTTGTATTTTTAGTGGAATATCTTGCCTTACTTATTTCCAAAAGCCTCTCCATTCTACTGTTTACCGTTGGACCATAGTCGAGTGGAAATGAACTACCTCTCACCATAGCTAGGCAAGTAGCAGCGATTGCAAATATCTCTTCATCTAGATCCATCGAAAAATCCCCTTCTTTCAATATTATTTTAGAAGCTGCTTTAGGAGACAAAAAGTGATACAAACCAGGATGGCTTGGTCTTGAATCTCCCATGATTCTTGAGAATTCAAAATCAATTAATCTTAAATCGATAATCTGCCCATGTGAATCTTCAATGCATAAGATATTTTCTGGTTGGATATCACCGTGAATGGCATTCTCAGAATGTAAAATAGATAATTTTCCCAATAACTTCCTAATACAGGTTGTTACTCTCGTCACATCCGCATTCAAATCTAATTTTTGACCAGAAAAGTATTCTAAAACTGAATAAACTATTTTCTCATCTTCGAAATAGTTTAGTACCTTGGGTCCAATTCCATCTCTCAATTTAGATAATATTTCAACCTCGTTTTTTATTCCTTCCGATCTACTTGGAACTAAAATGTTTTCTGTTTCAAAATTTTGCTTATCAGCAATTTTTATTATGACACGTTCTGTACTGGTAAGTGCCACCAATACTGACCCTCGACGCGAAGGAATAATTCTATCCTTTTTCAATGCTAGTTTACCTAAAACTTCCTCAGATTGTAATTCATTGAATGAGAGTCTATGTGCCATATTCAGTGGTAATTGAAGCTCCAGAATTTCTAAATCCATATTCTCCTATCTTTAGTAGCCCGAGTTTTGAGGCTATATTTTCGGCAAATATAAAATCATTCCCAGTAGACTCATCAATAACAAAAACTCCGGGGCCAAAGCTAGAAAGACCAGCCCCACACTCTTTCTCCCAAAGATTTTTTAAAAATTGCTGTGTGGACGTAGTTTGATAGGCAACTTCGACTTTTTTCATGCCAGTTTCGTTTAAGCTGCGAACTATCTTCTTAAAGGAAGATAAATCTTGTTCGTGAACACTTGGCAACAGACCATGAAAAATTAGTGCCATTGTAGTTAAGCATTGAAGGTTTTCTATAGGTAAATTTTCCCTAAAAAATTGTATTTCCCTTTCGCCTCCGACCCTAGATGTTTTTGGGTCATAAAACAACGCAATTCTCCAATTATGCGGCAACTCTTTAGAAGAAATAATCGGTGGCAACCGAGTTGGAATGCGACAAGAAGAGGGAGTGAAGACTCTTTCATTTTTGGCGATAGCATGTCCGGCATCTACTATTAATCCTCCGTTCCAAAATGAATTTACCCCTATTCCTGAGGCACCTCCTCTCCTGGTGATCTTCACTATCTCATCTTTATTGATCTCTTTTTGGTCCGCTGCAAATACAGATGCTGTTATTGAGAGTAATAAAGCTGTTTTTGATCCAAATCCAGTGTGTTCAGGAGCCATAGAATCAACTACTATGCTGGACGGATGTACAAATTCATCTAGCCGATTGAGCAAACTATCTACTTCTAGAAAAGTTCTTTGAGAAATGTCTAATAACTCATTGAAAGTTATTTCCCAATTTTTTGATGGCCGGCAAGTTAATTTTGTAAACAATCCATCAACAGAGATCCCTGCCCCTCCGTATTGTCTATCTGTTGCAAATCCGCAATCAATAAGTCCTAAATGAATCCTTGCAGGGGCGCTGACCTCTACTTTTTTTACTTTGTTCAGCATGTTATTATTTGGTGGATTAAAACATAATACTTTGATTAATTATGTCAAATAATCAATGGGAGAAAGAGATTGAAAAGAAATATATAGTTTCGGATGTTGATCAATTCAAAAAAATTCGCCAAGTGGCCATTCAAAATGGATTAACCCCATTATATTATGCACTGCAACGCGATTGGGTCCCAGATTTTGATAATTCAGAAATGAAGGAAAATGGGATATTACTCCGAATTCGTCACTCCACACTTAAAAGGGGGCATTTTCCTAGATGGATTGTTACTTTGAAAAAGAAAAATTTTCATAATGGAATACATTATAACCTAGAACTAGAAGCTTCTTCTGAAAATGAGTCCCAACTAAAAAATCTTGAACAAGAAATTAAGGATAGCTTCGGTAAAAATATAAATTTAAAAAAGGTGGCTGAACTAGATGATGAATATGCCCAAACGATAGGCCTAACCACGCACCGCATGTTATTGGAGAAATATCGTGAAGAATTCACCGAACCGAAAGGTGAAGTCTTGCTTTCATTTGACAGACTTCCTTCGCCATTGGGCTATTTTATTGAATTAGAATCAGACCGTGAGGATAATTTAACTTACTGGGAAGAAAGGTTCGGATTAAGCCTTTTGCCTGTCGCCGAAATGGATTATGGGGAAATGGTAAAAAATTTGGACAATGGAAAACGGCGAATATTGGTTTTTTAAAATAATCCAACCTTTTTTATTGAGAGCTAGCCATACTGATCAGTGAGTTTACTAGTTCTCTCGTTATCTTAACATTGCAAAGTACCTCTTGCCATCCCCATAGCCCTTCTGGATTCAATTCTAAAAAAACTAATTCTCCTTTTTTATCCATGACAAAATCCAGTGCTCCATAATTTAAATCAAAGGATTTGATGTACTCTAATATCTTATTTTTTATGTGGATTGGCAAATTGAACTCAGTATGAGGAATATTAACGACTCTTTCTTTTCTCCAATCCACTACTTCTTTATTAAGTTGAGAATGGATACAGACTGCAAAAATATGCTCATTCACTACAGTGACTCTTATGTCAAAGTCTTTTTCTATATATTCTTGGTATATAGAAGGTAATACTTCTATTCTTTCATAATCAATGCTGTCTTTTGACAATAGTCGAGCAAAACTAAGTTTTGTTTGTCCACCAACTTCTATCCTGCCTTGATTTATAACTTTGTTTATTATTCTCGAATGCTTTTTTGCGAAAGCTTGTAAAGAAACGGGATCATTAGTCACTAGTGTCTCAGGTATTTTGAAACCTGCAGCCTTGGCGCGTTTTAACTGAATCAATTTATGAGCAGCAAATTCTGATTTAGCTGGATGATTAAACCATCTTGGGTGATCTAATAAAATCCCATATATGAATGCTTGAGTTTCATTTTTAAAAAACCCATTAAGTTCACCATCTGGATAGGGGGTTAATTCATCTAAAGAAAAACCTCGAGCATAAATTGCATTTATTTCTTCTATATCAACCCTTGTTCCATCTTTACTAATTTTAGTTGAGTTAATATCTGTGCAAATTGATAAATCATCAAAAAGGTCTTCTCTATTTAACCTTATAAAAGGGCATGATCTGCTTTTTAGTTCACTAACCACTAAATCACAATGTGCATCATTTTGTTGTGATAGAAGGAGAATCATGGCTACATAGAGTTTATACTTTAGGGTATGCCCTATTCACCTTTCGGGAATAGGGCATATTTTCAGGTAGGGTTCAATGGTCCTCGCCGCGATGGTGAGTTTGCCTGGACTCCACCTGCTCAGCCAGATCCTTGGAATCCCCTTCCCATACTTGCGTGTCAGGATTGTATCCCCCTTCACGCTTACCAACCTGAACCTCCTCGAAGGAGTCGAGAATCAAGGGAATGCTCTTCATAAAATCACCTCCTTTCTTGCTCTCTCTTCACAAAGTGAAGGCATTTAATAAATATCAACTTTTAGATATATGTCAATCAATATTCCCCAAATATCAATGAAATCACTTTTGCTCTTTCGATGTCTCTTAAATTTGGATAGTTGGTTATTGTAAGCACAATCACATTTTTGGCATCAGCTTTATATAAAAGTTTCACGGCATTTTTCAAAGTATTGCCGCTATCGATTGCTTCATCAAAAAGTAAAACAGTTTTATTTTTCAGCTCTATGTCTTTTTGAATTTCTAATTTTATTTTCTCATTTTTATAAGGGAGTAAAAACTCTTCAGACAAAACAACTGCTCCAGGTAACTTTCCTTCTTTTCTAATCATTATTAAGCCCTGATTTAGAGAGAACGCCAAAACGCCAGCCATGGGGAAACCCGTCGCTTCTATTCCGGCAACAAAATCTATATTTAATTTTTTGGCTTCAGCAATTAACGAATCACATATACTTTTAAAGGCTGTTTTATTAGCCATCATAAATGGATAGTCGGCATTCAGATTTTGTACACCGCGTTGTTCTATTGACCTGATTGAATCATTTATAACTTTTTTTATTTCATCCATGTCTTTGTGAATAAAAGAGAAATATTACAATGCTTGGACAACATTACCACTATCAATCATAAAATCTAAATTAGAAAAGCTCACTAGCTTGTCAAATAGAGAATATGTTAAAATAAAGAAAAACTGCAAATTAATGCCCAAAACAAAAACTAATACAGTTGTCAAAAAAGCTGGTCAAAAGAAACTCCCCGGTTTATCAATTTTACTTTCGGTTATTTTGATCAGTGTAATCGTAATTTTTTCGATTGGCGTAACTACAATGGTTACTGATTCCAGCCGTCAAGCCGCTAATGTCAAACAAGGAACGACAGCTTATTATAATGCTGAAGCTGGTTTAGAACAGGCTCTTTGGGTTAATAGAACTTTGACCAATAGTGCAGAGGGTGCGGTGGGGGCGAATACTAGCGGATCTTCCAGCGGTGGCAATTTCAAAATTCAGGGTCTCGCTAATAATTCATTGTTTGTGCCAACAGTGAACGGAATTTATATTCAACCTTTTCCATGGACAGGCAATGTCCCCTGGCATGGCGAAGGGTCAAATCCAGTTGTTGGCGGATGCAATCCGCAGAAACCGCCAAAAACGACGAGCGGTACCTTTGAATTCAAAGGTGTGATTCCTGATCCGGATGCGCTTGATCATCCTTGTAACTGGGGCAAATTGGACGTGGGAGAAAAAGTGAGCATACCTTTATTTGGAGTGAATACTAGCGGAGGCACCGTTAATATTGATGATATTAAAATACGCGTTCGCGGCCCCTGCGAAAATGGAGAGGAGTTTTGTGCGGAAGATAAAAGACTGAAATTGAATTGTTGGGATAAGGGTAGTGGGGAGAAAGTTTGTAAGATGGATTATCTCTACACTACTAAGAACCCCTATCGAGGCGAGGTCTTTATGCTCTGGCAGATTAAGGCGAGTAAAATGGATGGATCTAGTATTACTTTAAATCCATTAGAATCCATTAACGTCTCAAGATATGATGATTGGGACTCACAATTTTATGAAGGCAAATTTAATACTCAACAAAATACAACTAAGACTTTTGAATTATTGAATACCAAGACCTCGCCCTACCCAATTGGCGGCTCTTATTCTTTTCCAGTGGGCAAAAACCTCGAGACGGGTCAGGTAAATTTAGTTAAGGACTTTATTAGTGACTATGCCAAGCCAACTTTGACTTTATCAGTTATTTCTTCATTGGTAGGTTGTGAGGGGCAGAGTACTTGTGACTCCTATACTGATAATCCAGCGGTCAATTTAACTTATAAAGCGCATATGCTTCCCTATATGGAATATCAAGTACAATTATTAAATCCATCGGCTTCAGCACCTCCAGCCAGTAAGGACAATATCATCAGTGCGGAAGGCCAGGCTGGCCCATTTAATCAGACAATTCAGGTAAAAGTCCCTACTGATAATTCAACTTTGGAATACGTAATTCAGCAGTAGTCAGAACACATTTAGTTGGAATTGACAAGACTAGCCTTTTGTGGTATTCATAAGGCAGGTTCTTTGACAAACAGAGAAAGAAAAAGAAAGGAAAAAGCCATGAAAGCTAAACTCATTCTGGCGGCCTTCGTGGCTGCCTTGTTCGTTCTGTTCGCGTTGTCCCCTCGGGCCAACGCGGCTCCGGTTCAGACCGTCTCCTCCGGCGGCGACTTTGTAGTCGCCTCGGTGGTGGAGGTGCCCGGAACTTACCCGCCGGTGGTCTACCTCTACGGAGCAAGTTCGCGGGATGGTTTGACGTATGGTACCTTCGGCGTTCTGACCAGTACGAATGGTTTCGCGACCAACCCGACTTGGCAGGACATGACCGGTGTGGTAGGCTACGCCTCCATGCAAGCCAATGTCTCCATCGTAACCTGCCCTGCCGGGAAAACCTGCGGAGGGTATAAGGCCTTTTATCTGATTGACAGTTCGCCGGCGGCCTTGTACAGGTGCACGGGACTGGCGACAGTGAAGGACCTGAGTGGTTGCGCCCTTTGGTCGGTGGCTGGAATGACTGGTTACGCTTCATTGGGTATTGGCCTGGATCAAAGCGGTGACAAGCTACTGGTTGGTGGGTGGAAGGTCGGCGACACCAAATCGCAGATTTACTCGATCGACATTGCCAGTTCGACGGCTACCAAGTTGTCGGCCTGCAGTGATCCGACCAAGCACTCCTATCCCAACGGTAGCATCGCCGGAGATGGAGTCAACCAGTACTTCTACCTCAACTACGACTATTCTGACCATTACCGCTATACCTGGAACGGCAGCACCTGTTCGGGTGGCCGAACCAAGATCGTGGGGGTGATGGGTTGGGACAACGCTGTCAACGACGCGGTCAACACAGATGATTACGGCGCAGTCGGGCAACTGACGGGTACTTTCTACCTGTCGCGGTCCGACGGCACCTTCATGATCTCCAAGAAGGACGCGTCCTGCGGCGATTCGTTCATTTCGCTCGGCTCCTCGGAGACTTGCGATCCGAACAACGTCGCTCACACCCTGAACGATCAAGACTGTACGACGATCGGGATGGGATTCACGGGCGGCACCCTCGGGTGCAATGCCGGAACCTGCGGCTGGGACACTTCCAGCTGCACCTCTCCCGCTGTCTGCGGGAACAACATCAAGGAGGGACCTGAAAACTGCGACGGAAGCGATTTCGGTGGCGCGACCTGCGCGTCGATCAAGGGTGTCGGTTGGACCGGCTCCCTGACCTGTACGAGCTGTACGACCATCGGGACGGGAAGCTGTTCGCCTCCTCCACCGACCTGCGGTGACTCGACCTGTAACGGTTCTGAAACCTGCGCGACTTGTCCCGGGGACTGCGGCGTCTGCTGCGGCAACGGGACGATCGATAGCGGTGAAGACTGCGACGGAAGCACGCTGGGCGGGGCAACCTGCAATAGCGTGCTGGGCTCCGGTTACACCGGCACCCTCTCCTGTAAGGTCGACTGCACCTTCAACTCCAGTGCCTGTATCCCGCCAGAAACGTGCGGAAATGGGATGCTGGACACGGGCGAGCAATGCGATGGTAGCAACCTCGGCAGCAAGACCTGCACTTCAGAAATGGGCGCGGGTTGGAGCGGGACTCTGTCCTGCAACAGCTGCATGGTGGTAACCAGCGCCTGCTCGTTCGACTGGGGAGTGAAAAACCTCAGTGGATCGTGCAGCAAGGGTGGCAGTGGAGTTGATCAGCTGATCAACTTCACCGGAGGCAACTGCTCCGGTGAATACTGGCCGATCGGTGCCGTAACCGGTACGCAGATCAAATGGCTGGCTTCGGCTGGTAAAACACTGGCTGTCGTGGTGGTGCCTACGGGTGGCACTACGAATGTGGCGACGCCGCAAGGGGTTAGCCATGAGGAGGTAGTAGATAACGGAAATAAATACCAGGCCAACGCTGGTGGTGTCGGACTCGGTGTGGAAGGGACGACTTACTCTGCAGTAGAGCAGCTCTACCCGATCATCGCTTTCGGCTGCACCGAAGGATCGATTCGCTTGAGCTTTAACAGCGAGCCGATCGGCGCCATCGATATCGATGGGACCCCTGGAAAAGTTCCTGCCGGCTATGGTGTCGAGGTCAACGTCCTCACGGGCGAAGTGACCAAGGCTCCCTTCAAGCTGGACGGATCAGGTGGTAGCGGTAGTGCTGGCGGAACCGGCGGAACCGCCGGTGACAGTGGTACTGGCGGTGAAATCAACACCGGTGGTACTGCTGGTGACAGTGGTACTGCTTCTGCAAGCGGCGGTGGCGATGGCGGCGGATGCTCCTGCGCTACAGTCGGGTCGGGTGGTAACTCCGCCCTACTCTTCTATATGCTCATGGTAGCTTTCGTAGCCACCCGCCGCCGTAACAAGTCCTAGCTTTAGCTGGGCCCGGTCGATGAGCGTCCCCCTCTATGCTCTCTTCCGGTAGCCGGGAAAACCCCACCCCGGACCGCAAGGTTCGGGGTGGGGCGAGTACTCTTTTTCTTCTCAGTTAATTACAACTTTTGACTCAGGCTCTTCTGTAGAGAAGGTGCCTCAGCCAATCCAAACCCTCTTTGTTTCCCAACATCGAGGTAGCGCCCCCACCCAGCTTAGCTGGCTGGGGGCTTTTCTTAGCCGAAATTAACTGCGTAAACTTCGGCCTTGGCTAATATTTTACTAATAATTGAGTTGATATTTTCAATAGCAAAAGAATTGAGCAAAGTTTCCTGGTCATAACTTGTTCCCCATTCAATTTTCTGTTGGAATAAACTAGTAAAAGACTGATCTTTCCTCTCAATTTCTTCCAAAAAATTGGATTTTAAATCGGTAAACTCAACCGGGGCGATTAATGGCAAAGTAATTTCTGGAAACTGCGTGATAAAAGAGAAACTGATCAGTAAACCTTTGGAAGCTGGCTTGGATAAGAGTGAGCTGAGCTGATAGGAGATCCCTTGACGATAATTATGCTGTCGTAGTGCTTTGACCAATAGATGATAATAACTGGAAATTAATAAAGCTTCGGAATAGCCGTCACAAGGAATATAGTACAGTAATTCTCTCACCAAGGGCTTAGGGGATGCTGATTCGCTGGTGATGACGGGTGGGGTAAAGTGATCGTTATAAGCACTGATTTGTTCAATTTCCTGCTGATTATTAATTTCCTGTAACTGAAAAAGAGCCGGTAATTGTATTAATTGAGAAAAATTTAACTGCTCCAATTCTTCTATTTTATGCCAAAAACTATTTAGAGAACTGTAATTATCGGAAACGATTTTTGAGAAGATGTGATTTCTATATAAAATCCGACTACTTTCCTCAGATATGACTAATTTTTTGTGCTGATGGAAATCCTCTTCAGAGATTAGGCCGATCAAGTGGCCCAAATCGAGCTTGGTTTCAGTGGTGGTGATGAAGGAATAACCTGCCCCCGTGCTGGATTTACCAATAGAAAAATTAGCTTTTGATAACGCGACAGTCAATAAATGCTCCAAAAAATGAGCTAACAAGTGCTGATCCTGTTTGTAAGTAAAATAGATCATGATGGGTGGATTGAGCCCGCCTACTTTGTTCTCAGTAGGCGGGCTGATGATCTAAACGAGAGGTTTCGCACTCCCTGGATCTAACGATCCTTGTCCGGGGTGCGACCCCAGTTCTCACTTAGATGTTGGTCGGTAGGATGATCCGAATTTTGACAATCTTCGCGAGCGAAGTGCCAAGCTTCAGAGGTCTCCCGACTGCTGCTGTTGGTGTCAGCAGCAGCATCCTTCAAAGAGTAACGATCATTCTTTCCCGGTCCGGACATGACATTGCCTTTCTGTATTGGAGGTACAACCTCAATGCTTTTTGAGCATAACAAAAGCCATCTTTATGTCAATAAGGTTAGGTTAAATTTTTCTTAAATTATTTATTAAGGATTTGTGAACTGTTTTGGCTCAACTGCTCATTTTATGCTACAATAAGAGGATTATCTTCAATTCATGATTACCCTCAAAAAGAAACAATTAATTGGTGTTATCGGCTGGGGGATTCTGGTCTCGCTGGTAGCTATTGCTTTGGCTTGGCTAAATCCACTGCAGAAGAGTCAAGAACAACTGAGTAATTTCCTTTATTATGAAAGACCAACGGAGCATCCGATTGTGATTGTTGGGATTGATAGTAATGCGGTTCATGTACTGGGAAGGCTTTTGGAATGGCCGAGAAGTAATTATGCAAAAGTAGTTTCTAATCTTCTAAAACATCATCCATCTTCAATTGGAATGGATATCTTTTTCCGTTCTCCAAGTAATGTCATCGGTCGGGAAGATTTGCAAAACGCCTTGTCGTCAATGACTACAGAGCAAATTAAAGAGCGATATATTGATGCAAAGATAAGCCCAGAAGATCAAGCTCTATCAGATTTGATAAAGGCTAATGATAATATATTTGTTATTAGTTCGACCTTATTGGACCAATCCACTCCCAATCATTCAATAATTGATTTAGGAACAGAACCATACCAGCCGGATCCTATATTTCAGTATGATAAGGATCATGTGGGAAATAATGGAGTTTGGCCGGGCTTAAGCGGCTCCATTTATCATACTTTGCCACTTTTACTGTATAAGAATGTATTTTATCCAGCTATTTCAATAGAATTGGTAAATAAATATTTGGGTTTAGCAAATGTCAGCTACCAAATATCGGCGGATAAACTTTCACTTCTGACAAGAGGAAAGACCATGGACATCCCCTTGGATAACTCCCGAATGTTGATAAACTACACGGCTAAAACCTTGAAATTTGTTGATGATGCTTACCAACAAGATAAAATTACCTATATTCCGTTTTTAGATGTATTAGATGAAAAATATCCTGCTAACTTTGATCCAAGTTTCTTAGAGGGTAAAATTGTCCTAATTGGCGTCTGGTACAGGGATTCCGGTGATAATTATTTAACTCCAATTGACCAAGATAACGCTATGTTTGGCGTAGCCATCCATGCTCAGGCCATCCAGACTATTCTGGACCGGGCATGGCTTTACAATCAGAGCCTGCCGTGGCAGGCTCTGACGATTGTCCTGTTGGTGGCTTTGACTATGCTGCTTATTTTTGGCCTAACGATAAAATGGGGGCTGCCGGGAACAGCGCTTTTACTTTTGCTTTACGTTTTGGTGGCAGCCCCATTGAGTTTCCGCACTAGCGGCCTAATCCTAAACCTGGTTTATCCGCCGTTGGCGATTGTTTTGGCGGCGATTGTTGGTTATGCTTACCGCTATTTGACTGAATCTAAACAGAAAACCAAGGTCGCCAGGGCGCTCGGCCAGTATGTCAATGCCGGGGTGGAAAAAAGTGTTTTGGAAAATGATCGGACAGGGGTAGAAAGATCGGCGGAGAAAAAGGAAATTACGGTGATTTTTACTGATATTTGCAGTTTTACCACCCTCTCGGAAGGCCTGGAACCTCAATCGGTAGTGGCTCTCTTGAACGAATATTTCGAGGTAATGGCCGGAGTGGTGATCGCCAATGACGGGATTGTTGATAAATATGAAGGAGACGCCTTAATGGCTTATTTTGAAGGACTAAATCACCAGATTAATGCCGCCAAAGCTGCCCTGGGAATGCGAGCGGCACTCCCGAAATTACTGGAAAAATGGCGTAATGATGCCCCACTTCCGGGCGGCGAGAAAAAACCGGAAATTGATTTCCGCGTGGGTATTTCCACCGGCCCGGTGGTTATGGGAAATATGGGTTCGAGTCAACATATGCAATATACAGTGATCGGTGACATTGTGAATCTGGGCTCTCGGCTGGAAGGCGCCAATAAAAAATATCAAACCAAGGTGATGGTAGCCGAAGCCACTTTTGAGGCGATCAAAGAGCACTTTGAATGCCGATTTTTAGACTTGATCAAGGTTAAAGGGAAAAATAAAGCTGTGAAGATTTATGAATTGCTAGGTGAACAGGGACAATTGTCAGAAGACCAGGTAGCTCTAATTCAAGCCTACAATAAAGGTCTGACGCTTTATTTCAATCGACAGTTTGCCGAGGCTTTGAAGTTTTTCAACGAAGAAGTATTGTCCAAATGGCCGCGTGATTATTTGGCCAATGTCTATGCCGCGCGTTCGCAAAAATGTGTTTTATTTCCGCCGGAACCAGATTGGGATTTCGTGTTCAAGATGGAAACCAAATAGCCAAGCTCAGATCTGACAGGCCTGAGCCCAGGCGAAATCAAAAAACCTGGTGGAACTTGTGGCAAGCGCCGGACTTTCCAAAACAGTGGCGAAATGATCTGACATCGAAATAATGGCTACTTTGTCATTAAAAATCAGATAATCCACTCCCGGGTCAAAAACCGCGTTGATGGCCCTGGTTTCTCTCAATTCACGATCATCCGTCAAACAGTTCTCTTCTATGTCACTGGTCGGATAAAGCGAATTGATGTGAATATTATTTTGAATCCGGGGCAGATGGTAATTGGCTGTATAATTGATTTCCATCATGAAATCCTGAAAAGCTTTGGTGATATAGGCGCGCAATAGTTTGGGTTTTTCAGCTATGATTTGTTCCATCACTTTCAAAATCCCCTCTCTACCGTTGTAGTAAGTAGCTTTGGGTTGATTGGATGTAGGGCTATTGGCGTCCTGACACTGAATGATGGCCTTTTCCAGTTTGGCCAGTTTGATTAAATCTTCGCCGATTTCACGATGTGATTGATTGACCAATAAGCGTGGATGAACAGTTGAGAAAATAGTTAGACCGTCCTTATTCTCTTTCTGCAGATACCCTTTATGAACCATTTTTTCCAGAATCAAATAAGTAGTGGAACGGTTTAATTTGAGCCTCTTGGCAGTACTACCGGCAGATTGAGCGCCACAGTTGGTCAGATAAATGAAAACGGGTATCTCTTTTTCATCCAAACCAGCTGCACTTAACAATTCATTAAGTGGGTACATTGTTGAAAAAATTGACCGAGTAAAGATGCGATTAAATCATTTTACTTTGGTTTTGTCAATAGTGGATGGTTTGGCTGAGGAAGACTCTTTTCGAGCACTCTTGGGCGGTTTGAGGAATTTAACGATTTTCTTCAGTGAATTCCGTAAGATCCGTGGCTCTTGGAGGAAACAAATCATCGCATAACAGGGGGACTTTTTCCCATAATAATGCCCGGGGTGCAGGTACACGCCGGTTTTTTCCAGGAGCTCTACAACAAATTTTTGATCCAGATCTTCTCCTGTTTGAGTTTTCCCCTGTTCGTCCAGGATTTCGATAAAGGCATAGAAACCTCCTTCGGGGAAATGGAATTTCAAACGAGGGGATTTGGAGAGTTTGCTGACCAGAATATCGCGATTTCTTTCTACTGTCTTTTGGAACTTTTTCCTCCATCTACGAGAAAATTTGATCACTTCCGGAAGGACAGTCTGGGCTAGCTGGTTGAGGTTGAGAAAAGTATCTCCCAATAACTCCAGTGTTTGCAAAAAGGCTTGAGCCTGATCGTCCGGGCCACTGGCCTGAATCCAACTGATTTTAAAACCGGGTAAAGCGAAAGAATTAGCCAGTCCTTGAAGTGAAATAACCAACTGATCCCGGCCAACGATTTCCGGGATTACCGGCAGTTTGGCGTGATTAAAGATAAAGTCGGAAAATGACTCGTCTACCACCAGAGCAATCGATTTCCCCTTGATCATTTTAGCGAGTCTAGAGATGGTTTCTTCCTTTTGGATGGCGCCGGTTGGTAAATGTGGCGACATCAGAAAAATTGCTTTGGTGTTTTTGTTGATAGATTTTTCCAATTGATCCAGATCGATTTGCCAACCATCTTTTTCATTTAGAGGAAAAGTTGCGATCTGACAATCCAGTATACCGGCGACTTCGTCCAAGGCGGGAGTGTGGGGACTGGAAGCCAGGATTTCACCTCCCTCCGCGGAAAATATTTTCAGTAAATAGAGATAACTTTGATTGATAGAAGAAGTGATCAAGAGGCTTTCCGGATCGACTTCCTGCCCCAAGGTCCGGTAATAACGACTGATCGCCTGGCGGGCCTCCAATTCGCCTTTGGCAGTGGGATAATAATAAGGGTATTTGAAAATATTAATGAAGGCCTTTTGAATATTATTACGGGTCAGTAAACTTCCATAAAAAGTAAAGTCGGCGAAAGACAGATTCACGATGGGCAAGCCAGTCTCCTGTCGTTTTTGGATTGCCGATTGGATCAGGTTGAGTTCCATTTTTTGGTTTTATTTTTCCTTACTATCTTAGAGAATCGGCGAGAGACTGTAAACAGTACCGGCAATTAATAAATAAAGCGTTTGATTGGCGCTCTCATACTGGATCTTTTGGGGCAAGGCCAGGTCTGAAACACTATAGATGGGTTGGAGTTTTTGGGTGGACAGATCAAAGTTTTCTATGCTGAAACCCGGTGCTGAAGGAGCTAAAGCGTTGGAGAAAGCCTGGGCTATCAGTAGATGATTAGAGTCGATGGGGAAAAGATCAGTGAGGTCATTATCAAGCGGCAATAAGGCTTGATCCTCCGGAGTGGCGCTATCAGCCAGATAGAGATTGGGACGCAGCGTGCTGGAGTTAATTTTTTCCAGGATAAATTTCTGACTGGGGGAAGTTGAATTGGTGCCGACATTTGCGCTGGCCTGTTGGGTAGGTAGCCAGAGAAAATTGCTGATTAATTCCTCTTGATTGACCAGCTGGCGGGTTTTGGCCTGTAAATCGATCAGGTAAAGATTGGCTTGCTGATTGTTGGATTGTTCGAGCAAAGCGACTTTGGTTTGCTCTTGATTGATGATCAAGCGAGGATTGGCGATAGTCCGAATAAAGTTGATCAATAATTCCGGTGGCTGATCAACCGATAAATCTTTGCGGAAAAGAGCTGGTAAAGAATTATCTGGATTATCGGCGATGAAATAAATAACTGAGCTGTGGGGAGCGAAGTAATAATTGAGCGATAAAGGTAAGTTGATTGGCTTGGATTGTTGGTCGGATAAAGGGATGGCCAAAGCCTGTTCCGCTGTCTCGGCTACTATCCAGGTACCGGCTGAATTGACTTCCAAATAAGTGAAATTACTGAGCTTACCGAGCTGATTGGAAATAATTGACCAGTGACTGGAGGGGATAAACAAGTCCAGGTTGGAAAGTTTCGCTAAAATTGTTTCCTGATTGGAGAAAAGTCGATCCGGATTCCAGGAACCGAATGGCTGGAACCGAGGAACAGGCTGAAGCTGATAGCTTTTGGTAATGGTTTGACCAATCGATAATTGCACCTGGTCGCTGATCGTTTGGTACTCTGTTTTACTGATCTGAACACTATAATCACCCGGAGCTAAAGTAATAGCACAGGGATTGACCGTACAGGACTGGCTTTTCAGACCGATAATGTTGACATTATAGGGTAAATCCGCGATTACCTCCAAAGTGCCGCGATTGAAAAAAACTGCGAAAACGATAAATCCGCTGCCTACGATTAACAGTATAATGATCGAGATAAGCCGTAATTTAGGTGATACCTTCATACTTCCAGAATATTTTGATAATGTTTGATTTTGGCTTTGACGGTTTTTCCAGAACGAGGATCTGTACTGAATTGATCAAAGTTTATCCAGATCAGGTCGAGTTGCCAAGTTACAAATGGAAAAGCGATGGTGGCCAAGAAATGCCGAGCGGTGCTTTGAAGTGTTTTCAGTTGCTTGGCTGAAATCAGTATTTCCTGATAATTGACTGACGCCTGACGGGTTTTTACTTCGACAAAAACTAAATTGGATTGTGGCGACATCGTGATTAGGTCGATTTGTCCACCTCGGATTAAAAAATTCTTTTGGATTATCCGATAGCCATTTTTTTGGAGAAACCGGGCAGCTACTTGCTCGCCCAGTTGGCCAAATTTCTGTCGATAATTAGAGTTAAGCATAGTTTTATAACGGATAGTCAACTTTTAATACTGCTGAAAATAGTATAGACAAAAGGTAGAGAAGGATTATGAAGCAAAGCTTAATTCATCCTAAAATTATTTTTAGAATAAACTTGCATGGAAGATCGACTGAAAGTACCGCCGCATTCTTTGGAAGCTGAAAGAGCTGTTTTAGGATCGTTGTTGATAGACAAAGAGGCGATCGTCAAGATCGCGGATCTGCTGCATCAGGACGACTTTTATCATGAAGTTCACGGTTTGATTTATCGGGCGATTTTGGATTTATACGAAAAACGTTCACCGATCGACTTATTGACGGTCAAAACCATTTTGGACGATCGTAAACAACTGGATCTGGTCGGTGGGGCGAGTTACCTGGTGACTTTGGCCAATGAGGTCCACACTTCTACGCACATTTACAATTATGCGCTGATCGTCAAACAAAAGTCTACTTTACGCAGACTGATCCGAACCGGTGATTTGATTACCGGCCTGGGCTTCAATGAAGTGGAACCACTGGAAATCCTCTTGGAACAGGCGGAAAAATCACTTTTCGGAGTTTCTCAGGCAACGATCAAAGACAAGTTTGTGCATATCAAAGACGTCCTAAACAGCACCTACGATAAAATTACTGAATTACATGATCCCAATACCCGGGACAAGTACAAAGGAGTTCCCACCGGTTTCAAAGACCTGGATCATGTTTTAACCGGTTTACAGCCATCTGACCTGGTGATTCTGGCCGCCCGTCCGGCGATGGGTAAAACCGCTTTGGCCCTCAATATCGCTCAAAATGTCGCCAAAACAGGTCGTAGTGTAGGGATTATCTCTCTGGAAATGAGTAAAGAACAATTGGTGGAAAGAATGTTTAGCGCCATGCTGGGAGTTGATTCCTGGAAAATTAAATCGGGAAAATTGTCAGAAGAAGATTTCATGAGAATAGGTACGATCATGGATGAACTCTATTCGATGAAGATTTTTATCGATGATTCGGTTGGCAATTCCATCACTGAACTGCGTTCCAAAGCGCGTCGTCTACAAATGGAACATGGCCTGGATATACTGATAGTAGACTACTTACAATTAATGACGGTCAATGGCATGAATGGCGCGGTAACCAATCGAGTCAATGAAATTTCGGAAATTTCTCGTTCATTGAAATCCCTGGCGCGTGAATTGAGGCTACCTATCATGGCTCTGTCCCAGCTTTCCCGTGCTGTGGAATTGCGGCCGGTGAAAATTCCTCAACTCTCTGATTTGCGTGAATCCGGCGCCATCGAACAGGATGCTGACGTGGTTTTAATGATGTACCGCGAAGATTATTATGAAGAGGACACCGAAAGAGCCGGTGTAACTGATCTGTTTATCCGCAAACATCGCAGTGGCCCGGTCGGGCGCGTTGAATTGGCATTCAAGAAAGAACAAATGAAATTCTTTTCAGTAGAAAAATCCCGCAGTTTCGAAGGCGATTTCGGGGAATAGGGGTGATTAGGGCAGCTTGGAAGAGGGTTGATCAATGAACGGATATCTATTTCAACCGCTGCACAACGGTGATTTGACGGTCGCTGAGGACATTGCCGTGAATGTCGCGAAGGTTTTTCAGGCGGACACCGTAGCGTTCTTCGGGCTGGATGGTTTCACCGTATAAGTAAAGGTCAACATCTTTGGAAGTGGTAATGACTTTTTTCAAGCGGAGCTGGTCAGTCTGACTGGAATTGATAATATCCAGGTCGGTAACCTGATAACTGAAAGGGTCGGCGGCATAATCCTGATTGAGGTCTTCATTGAAATGCAGAGAGATTTTATTCAGCTCAGTATTTTCCTGCAAAATTAAACGCGGTGGAGTCGTATCTTCGACTACTTTGAGTGATAGCTGCAGGTCTTTGGTGAGGGGCCCTTGCCAAAAGGCGAAATTTTCGCGAGTGTCGAAACTAATACTTTCATTGCGATATCCTCGCGGTAATTCAATAATAATTGTATAAAGATCCTCGTGAGTACCGGCCTGTTTGGGAATATACAAATTATAGATCTTATCTTTGATCACTCCGACTGGAAGCTGATAAGTTTCAGTAAATTCCCGGGTATCCCCCGGCTGTAATTTCACTATTTGGCTAAATGGTTGAGTACGCCCCTGTTGAGCCGGATCCGGTGTTGTGGTTTGAAAAGCGGAATGCACTTCAGACGGAGTATTGTAAACGCGGAAATACCCGGTATAGGGCCCTGAAAGAGGGATATTCTCGATGCCGAAATGATTTAGATCGACCGTTACATTAGCCTCTGGATTGGCTACTCCCTGAAAATATTCTTCACTGAATTTAACCCGATAAGTAATATGCCGATTGATATAACGATCGGATTTCATCCCACCGAGATTGGCTTCGTTAACCGCCAGAAAATCCCCTTCCACCTGGGTTGGCCACCTTCCCGCCCAACCATTTTTAACTGCCAATTGTTGCAAGCCTTGATTATAGAAGAATAATTGTAAGTCCTTTTTAGTGAGGCTGCGACTGATCACATCAGCGATTTTTCTTAATTTAAAGGGATTGAGGAGTATTTTCTTGATGATAGCGTTGGAAAGAGGTTTGAGGATTGATTTGCGGTTAGCCAAAGATTGAACATTATGGAGATCGGTATCATTGACCTGATTGGTGATTTCTTCGAATAAATTATCTTTGGAAAGCCACTTACCGTCGACTTCGACCGGACCCAAGGCACTTAATAAATTTTCCAGCACACTGAAATTCAAGGCGATTACTCCATCGATCTTTTCCCCGGGCCGACTAAGCTGATACAAACGGATCAATTCCCGAGCCGAATCAGGAAAGTTTGGACTGTAATTGCCATCTCGAAAGGAATAACCTTTGTACCATTGATCAGCCAAAAGTTTTTCCATGGGATAGGGGGCGGTCAGGCGCTGATGCTCATCGATATCACCATAAACGTCTTCAATTTGTAATTTGGTGGGGAAGCCTGCGATAAATTGAGTAGTGGCAAAAGAAGAGATGAAGCCTCCGCCGGGGCGCAATTCATGGTTATTCTGAAAAACTATCAGGTAGTTTTTCTGGCCAAAAGGAATCCCGGTCAGCTGCCCCAAATAGGGAAAGAAAACCCGCAACCCTCCGACCACGGAAATAATGAAAGTGACCAGGAAGAAAATCACGAAAAAGATGACCAAAAGCGGAATCTGATGCTTTTTGAAGAAACGCTTCAGGCGATGGTAAAGTTTTGAATTGGTTTTAGGAATTCCTGGTGACATGGCGTTTTTAAGTAGGACTGAAGATTTAGCTCAGAGATTTCTGCAAACGCTATTCGCGCGCTTGCAGTGGCTTCATAATCGGGAAAAGGACAGTGTCCTTGAGATTATCCTGCTTGGTAAGTAAGGCGGTAAAACGATCTATGCCCATGCCCCAACCACTCATTGGCGGCATGCCGTGTTCCATGGCATAGAGATAATCTTCGTCCATCGGCATAGCTTCTTCGTCGCCGGCCTCTTTGGCATCGGCCTGCCTTTCCAAGCGTTCGCGTTGATCGATGGGATCAACCAATTCGGAGTAAGCGTTGATAATTTCCCAGGTATTCACCAAAAGCTGGAAAGTGTCGGCTAAACGAGGATCATCATCGGAGCGACGCGCGAGGGGCTTGGTGTCGACAGGGTGGCGGATGACGAAACAGGGTTGGATCAAGTGAGGGCGGCTGACTTTTTTGTAGAGCGCGTCGCAGAGGTTGCCATAGCCCATGGTTTCCGCCTTTTCGATGACAATTTTAGCGGTTTTGGTGGCTGCACGCAGAGAATCCGCATCGCCATAATGTTCGAGAATATCGATGCCACAATCTTTTTTGATTAATTCCACAAAATCCAGACGAGGCCATTCACCACCGAAATCAATTACTTGAATATTTCCATCGCGATCAATGGTTTCTACTTTCAAAGAACCCAATAGTTTTTCCAAAACAGCCTTAATCATGGCTTCAGTAAAATTCATATTATCCCGAAAATCCCAATAAGAAGCGTAATACTCCAGCATGGTGAATTCCTGTAAATGACTGGGGTCAATTCCTTCATTGCGGAAGCATTTGGCAAATTCATAAACCCGATCGTAGCCGCCAACAATACAACGCTTGAGATAGGTCTCCGGAGCTATACGTAAATACATGGGCATGTCCAAAGCCTGATGATGTGTTTCAAAGGGTTTGGCGGCGGCACCCGAGGCGATACTGGTGAGAATAGGCGTCTCGACCTCATCAAAACCATGATTATTTAAATAATTCCTAATTTCATTGATCAAATTGGTACGGAAATGAAAACGCTTCCAGGAATCCTGATCCGCCAATAAATCCAGATACCTATAACGATATTTAGTTTCTGTGTCGGCTAAACCGTGGAATTTTTCCGGTAAAGGACGAAGTGATTTGCTGAGTAGCGTATAAGTTTTGACCAAAAGAGTGGTTTCACCGTGTTTTGTGATGAACAACTCCCCCTGGACCCCCAGGAAATCTCCGATATCAACTTTGCGCAGTAATTTATATTGATCAATCCCCAAAAAATCCTGCATAAAGCAGATTTGGATTTTACCGGTATGATCTTTCAGATGAGCAAAAGTCAGTTTACCGTGCGGACGCATCAGGGTCAGTCTACCGGCCAACTTGATATCAGCATGAGGATCAGCGGTGATCTCTTCCAGGGCGCGTGGAACTGCTTTTTGAGCCGCCTGTAAAGCCTCTTCAGCCGTGTGGTTGCGTTCGTAGCGATTGACATAAGGATTCAACCCGGCGGTTCTCAAATCGACTAATTTTTGTTTGCGGTCAATAAACTCACCACTGGGGGATTTCGGTACTGCAGCCACATGCCGGGTTTTTTGAGGTTGTTCTGATTTAGACATTTACACTAGAAAATAAGTTGCTTTAGCGATGAAAACTATACATGACGCCCCAATAAAAATAAATAGATTGCTTTAGCAAAAAAGGACTCCCTCGAGCGAAGCTGGGGCGACGGGGCCCATACGAGTGAGAGGGAGTCCTTTTTTGCCGGATTCAATTAAACGAGCAGCATGAGGGTTCCGGCCAAAAGCGGAACCAGCAGATTATCATCGAGATATTTGGCCATTTTTTCGGGGTAGACAGATTCAATTGAAATAGTGATCAAAGAAGCCAGAAAAGCCTGCTGAAAACTGACGAAAAGCAGTGCACCCAGAGTGGAAAAGACAATTGCGACAACAGTACCTTCGAGCATTTTATTCTGACTAAAAGGGACTCTGGTGTGCCCGAAATAACGCCCGACTAAATGAGACACCGAATCCCCCACTGCCAAAACCATGATAGCTGCTTTGGCTACATCGATGGGAAAAAGCAGTAAACTAAAATACGATCCGAGAATCAGAAAGATTGGCCCTTTTCCGGGAAAGGTAGCGATATCTTTGGGGCGTTCAAAGAGCTGCAATATCTCATGGATTACAGGGATTGACCAGCGCTTGTAAGTAAATGAAAGTAATATTCCAAAACCCAAAATTACCAGCAATAGATTGGGGGTAAGCAGTTTTAATTCAATTAAAAATACTATAACGACACCGATTACCAAATGGGCGATTTGGCGACGCAACTCCAGCTTACTTTTCACATGTCCCAGAAACCAGCCGGTGAAATGCCATTGTTCTTCTGCGAAAATGGCGATTTTGGAAACGCTGTAACCAATCATTCCTCCAGCAATAATATCGGAGAAATAATGTACGCCCAGATAAGCCCTGCTATAAGCGATAGTAATGGCGATGACAAAGGCAATAATTCGCTGCCATCTAGGCCGATAGATTTTCCCCAGGAAAGGGACGATTCCCAAACAAAAAGCTGAATGCAGACTGGGAAAAGAATATCCCGAAGCTTGTGTAAGAGGAATTGTCGCCAGTTCCAAACTGAAATAAGGTCTGGGTACTTGAAAGATCAATTTGAGCAGATAACTGATTTCAAAACTGACAAAAAGACTGAGGCCTAAAATCGCCAACCAGCGCCAATGTTTCTGGGTCAACAGATTGACAGAAAGCAAAACAGCAAAAAAGAGCATGCCAAAATCTGTCAGGTAAAGCATCAGACCATCCAGCCCGGAAAAGCGTAATTCTACTCCCCTACTCAAGAGACTATTGTCAAAAAAGAAGGTGATCAGCAAGACCAACGCCCCCAAGCCCAAGAACCACAGCCCACGGCTGGTAATCAAATGTTCAGGTTTGTGGACCGCTAGATTGTCCAATTGCTGGTGATATAGATTTTTGCTGGTTTATGGTAATATAGAATCTGATTAATTGGCAAATATAAGCAGAAATGGAGCAGGCACAAGCGAACAGATACCAAAAATTCTGGTTTAAGGGTTTTGATTATCAATTTCAACTGGAGGAACAGGTTTTGAAAATTGAATTGGCTTATGCTCTGGATCAGGAAATCAACTTTATAGAGAAACTGACTATACCGGTCAGCGCTGAAAGATGGGAGAAAGTTGATAAAGAGGCTTTGAAAAGAAGTCTGGAAATGCTTTTGATGATCGGAGGGATCAGTTATTACAAGACTTTTTTGCCAAAAATGATGGCAGGTGTGGAGCTGAATAAAGGCCAAGCTGAGTTCTGGCAAAAGATTTATCAAAAAGGATTGGGAGAATTTTTTTATCGGAATGAAATTGATTTTCGCGGCCTGATTAACTTCCCCTTTACCGATAAACCGGCTTCGACTCCGCTTAAACTGCAGTTGGCAGATCGTGCGCTGGTCCCCATCGGAGGTGGAAAGGATTCACTGGTTACGGCGGAATTATTGAAAAAAAATAAGATTGAAATGGATTTGTTTTCATTACGCGATGCGGGTCCGATTCGAGAAACAGCCAAAATTATAGATAAGCCGAGAATAATCGTTCGGCGTGAAATTGATCCTGGTTTGTTTTCCTTAAATGAAGCCGGCGCCTACAATGGTCATGTACCGATAACGGCTTATATATCATGTTTATTGGTAGTAATGTCAATTCTGGGTGATTATAAATATTTGGTCTTATCACTGGAAAAATCCGCTGACTACGGACAATTACTTTTCCATGATATGGATATTAATCACCAATATTCGAAAAGTGGGGAATTTGAAAAAGATTTTCGTGATTATGTGCAGAAAAATGTTTCTACCGAAATCGAATATTTTAGTTTTTTGCGTGCTTGGAATGAATTGCGGATAGCTGAAATTTTTGCTGGTCTGCCCAAATTTTCTGAATATGCCACGAAGTTTTCCAGCTGTAATGGTAACTTTAAAATTAACCAGGATATAAAACCACGACTTTGGTGTGGGGATTGTCCAAAATGTGCCTTTGTTTTTTTGATTCTTGCTCCGTTCATTGAAAAGCGGAAAATGCTGGAGATTTTTGGCCAAAATTTATTGGACCGAAAGGATTTACTGGGATTATTTGAAGAGATTTTAGGAGTAAGAAATTTCAAACCGTTTGAATGTGTTGGAACACCCGAAGAAAGCCAAGTGGCCTTATGGATGCTCAGTAATAAGCCAGAGTACAAAGAGGATTTTCTGGTGAATTATTTTGTTGAAAATATCGAACCTAAATTGGGAATAGAAAATTGGGAAAAGCTGAAATCCGCAACGCTGACAACCATGGAACAGGGTTTTATTCCGGAGGAATTTTGGAAACTAATTAAAAATGTATGAATATCAGAGAATGGGGAGCCAAAAAACTACTGATACTGGGCTTTGGGCGGGAAGGACAAGCTACTTTGAGATTCCTGCGAAAAATGTTTACAGATGCTGATATCACAGTGTCTGACCGACGGAGTGAAGCTGATTTTTCTGCTGCGGAAAAGGAGATTTTAGAAAGAAGTGGAGTTACATTACAACTTGGCCCGGATTATCTGGAAAATCTGGAGCGATTTGATCTGATTATCAAATCCCCCGGTATCAATCCTCGGATTCCCGAAATCAGTAAAGCTGCGAGAGGCGGAGTGCAATTGGAATCTGCTACGAGAATGTTTTTTTCACTTAATAAAGGGAAGGTAATAGCTGTAACCGGATCGAAAGGGAAAAGCACCACCGCCAGTTTGATTTATAAGGTACTGCAGAAAAGTGGCTTGCAGGTGGAATTAATCGGAAATATCGGGCGCGCCGCCCTGGACTATCTGGAAAATGATTCTGCGGATAAAATTTACGTTTTTGAAATGTCCAGCTACCAATTGGAAGACTTTCAGGGCGGTGGCAACTATGATGACCGCACGTCGAGAATCTCCGGCGGTGGCAACTATGATGACCGCACGTCGAGAATCTCCGGCGGCGCGCCCGATATCGCCGTACTGGTGAGTTTTTTCCCTGATCATCTCGACTATCACGGATCATTGGAACAATATTTTCAGGCAAAAATGCAATTAATTGCTCATCCTAAAAAGAATTTGGCAATTGTCTATAACGCCGGAAATTCGACTTTAAAAAATTATTTACAGGATTACCAAAAAGCCTTTTTGAAGGCTGTGGATTCACCTATCATTAAACCATTTAATGATGGCAGCAGAAGTAAAATTATTGAAAAAGATTTAGAGATTTCGGCTCAAGCAGATGGAGAAATAATTGCCGAGGAAAAGAATATTAAATTGAAGGGACGCCATAATTTGGAAAATATCCTGGCAGTTTATGAAGTGGCAAAATTATTGGATGTACCAATGCCTACAGTAAAAGAGGCTATAAGAGAATTTCAACCTTTGGAACATCGCTTGGAATTGGTAGGGATTTATGAGGGGATCAGTTTTTATAATGATGCGATTTCAACAACTCCCGAATCGACAATTGCGGCGATTGACGCACTGAGAAGACATCAACCGATTTCTACATTGATTGCCGGTGGTTTGGATAGAGGGTATCGGTTTGAACAATTAGCTGAAAAAATAATCGAGGCAGGCCTTAAAAATCTGATTTTGCTACCCGAAACAGGAAAGGCTATTGCTGAAGCAATTAACCGGATAATAGAGTCGGGAGGAGGATACAGCCCGTTGATAATTTTTGCTGATAATCTAAAGACATGTGTAGATAAAGCCTTTGAATTAAGTCCGGAAAATACGATTTGCCTACTGTCCTGCGCCTCTCCCAGCTATAATTTATTTATTAATTTCGAAGACCGTGGTCGGCAATTCAAAGAAGCTGTTCGGAATCACTAGCGTTGCTGAAGATTATATTTTAAAATTGTGGCATGAATTGGAAAGCCTTTAAATCTTTTAACGCCTTAATTATAAGCTTTATCCTGGCGGGATTACTGATAGGTTTTTTGGTGTCTGCGCAATTCCAGAGTTCAGTCATAGCAAACTCTTATCTGGTAGATGAATTAAATGCCCAAAATGACCTATTGGCCAGTTTTGATCAAGATAGAACAAATCTCAAAGCGACGACTGTCAGTTTACGCCAACAAATTGAGGATAACCGACAGAAACTGGCTCTGACTGCCGCTCAGGCAAAATTGGAAATACTTGATCAATTAAAGCAAAAATTAAGTCTCACTATACTGCGTGGTGCCGGGTTAAAAATTACTCTGACCGATGGAGCGACCAAAAGGACTGATGAGAACTCCGGTCTGATCCATGCAGCTGATCTGCGCGACTTGGTAAACCTGCTTCATACTGCGAGAGTAGCCGGCCTGAGTATCAATGGGCAAAGATTGGCATTGAACAGTACGATTAATGCGCTGGGCAGTGAAGTCCTGGTAAATAAGGTCAAAGTTGCCGCCCCATTTGAATTAGAGGTTGTCGGTGATGTCGAACTGATAGCCAATCGACTGAGTGACCGGCATGCCTATCCTGATCTCTATGATCGGATCAAAAAAAAGGAGATCGGCTTTCAGGTGGAGAAATTAAAAGAGATTGTCCTACCTGCCTATGATGGAGATTACTTGTTTAAATATGCCCAAAATTAATCAAAACAATTTGTGGAGAGCCGTCTTTATGCTGGGTACCGGTCTGCTGATGGGTGGATTGTTTTCATTTCAGTCTAAATCGTTTTCCCGGGCAAATGCCTTTTACAACCGGGAAAGTCGCGTAAATATTTTTCGAGAAATTGAAATAATCAAACAAAGTAATCAGGGTTTGCGAGATCAAATCAGTGAATTACAGAAAGAACTCTCGGACAGTAACAATAAAGAAATGGTTTTGAACAGTATTAAAAACGATATTATCAAATACCAGGTGTTAGCGGGTGAATTGCCGGCGAAAGGACCGGGTATTCAAATTGATATCAATGGTGAATTGGAGGCGATCTGGTTTACGGATTTATTGAATGAATTAGATTCGGCCGGAGCTGAAGTAATTAGTATCAATGGCCTAAGAGTAATTCCGGAAAATATGGGTTTTGATACTATCCCTAATGGCCAGATATTGCTGGGAGGAGATATATTGACTGCGCCATTTCATTTCGAAGTTATTGGCGCCCCAAAAACCTTGGCTAATTCAATCAAACAAACCGGTGGAATTGTCTCCAGAATTCAAGCTTATAAACCTGAAGTACAGATAACTGTCAGTGAAGTTGACAGCCTGGATTTACCTGCTATGAAACAGGAAAGATAAGCCACAATGGCTGGAGTAAGAAAAGGACAATCAAGATAATGATAAAAACCTTTTTATTGAACCTTTCCGACTCTAGTTTTTTTGACAAATGTGTTACCTCTGTACTTTTGGAATCAATTGTATGATTAAGCATCTCATTATCTTTTTCGAAGGTTTTCAATAAATCTTCGATCTCTTCGCGTTTCTCCGCTTCCAGGGCCAAGGCTTTGCGGTAATCTAGTAGAGGAACTGATTCCTTTAAAAGACCTTCCAATTGACCTACACGATAATTAGCGCCTTCCAGTCGTTCCTGCTTCGTTTTCAATTCTTCCTGTAGCTCTTCATATAATCTCTTGTAAATATCACTATCCCCTTCCTCTTCGTCCTGAGCATAAGATAATTCGACCGACTGTTCAGAGGATAGTTCAGAAAGGTATTTGTCTTGGAGCTTTTTTTGCTCAAGAAGAGGTTTCAAATCCCCTGTTCGCAAGAAAATACGCCCATTAATTTCCTCCTTTTGCAAGGTACCTTTTTGAATATATCGATCGATTGTACGAATAGATACATTGAGCATTTCGGCTGCCTGTTTGCGGTCAATTACATTGGCCATAAAAATTGATTAGCTGGACTCAGAAGACAGTATATTCGAGACGCCTATCGATGTCTATAGACATCGATAAAAAATGTCGACAGTCGTCTATGGACGACTGTCGAGGAATACTACCCTTCTCAGAGCCTAATTTGAGAAACTACCCATCGAGTCACTTCGACAAGTATAGACATATCGAAGTGACGTCTATAGAAGTCGATAGACAATATCTTTTTGAGAATTTTAAACCAATTTATATTCCTCTATTGCAAGCCATGGCTCAGTCCTAACGGACAGCGAACACCTATATAGACAAAGACTGGCAATAAAAGGGACACAGCTAGACACCTGTCTAGTCTCGACATGACAAGTATTGACAGGTCGTTTTTACTCCCTCCATGAAGCCATTGGACAGCTGTAGACAGAAATTATTAAAAATTGAGAGTGAGCTTGTTTGAGAGAATAAACTTGATTATAATGTCGTGGCAAACAAACAAAAACATTGAAAAAAGATCTGTATAATTTGGCGTTGAAGTTAAGCTTAGTGGTTTCCCTGGCGATGTTTTTTGCGACAACTGTAACGGCACAAGAAACCAGTGGATTGAGCCGTGGAGAAGCCACTGATTTAACGGTAAAATATTTAAACCTGGAAAAGAATAACCAAAGGTTCCTGACAGAATGCCAGGAAGATATTGGCTTATGTTTGTTTACTTTCAGTACAAGAACCAATTTCCCGATCAGACTGGATCCGCTGATATTGTATCCTGATGTTTATCCAGCCTATCGTTATTACAAGTCTATCAATATGGCTTCTGAATTGGATTTGGTCCGAGGTTATTTTGAAGAGGAAAATAGTCCTTTTCGGCCGGAACAGCCGATTACCAGAGTGGAAGCTTTGAAATTGGCGTTGGGTGCCACCAATGTGATGGATTGGAAAGAAAAATTTGAATTGGCCAAGACTGACCAACCGACTAAAAATTGGCTAGTATTTAATCTGGATAGTCAGAGATGGTGGTATGGCAGATATTTAGCGGCAGCCGAGAGTAATGGCTTTTGGCAACACGTTTCGGTAGATCAGGCGGAACAGGGGATGAGCAAAACTGAATTTTTGAATTTATTGGAAAATGCGAATAAGATAGTCGCCAGTAGACAGACGTCGTCATGGGCAAATAACTATAGACAAAGTGATCCACAAGCTGACACATCAGGAAATATTACGTTCTAAACCCAGCGTTGAAAAAGTTAAAGCCATGAGAAGACTGCCGCTGGCTTTGGTATTGGACAATGTGAGGAGCCTATACAATATCGGCTCTATTTTTCGTACTGCTGATGGACTGTTGATCGAAAAGATTTATCTTTGTGGGATTTGTGGGAAACCGCCGAATAAAGAAATTGAAAAGGTCGCGTTGGGGGCTGTAGAAACAGTTCCCTGGGAATATTTTGAAGAAACTGCAGATTGCCTAAAGAAACTACGCTCAGAAGGTAAGTCGATTTGGGCTTTGGAGCTAACTGATCAGTCGAAGAACTACAGAAAAACCAAATACGAATTACCACTGGCATTAGTTGTGGGGAATGAAATAGATGGTATAAATGAGAATATTTTGGCATGCTGTGATGGAGCTATAGATATACCGATGCTGGGGAGAGCCAATTCGTTGAATGTGGCGACAGCGACAGCAATTGTGGCTTATGAAATAGCGGGACAACAATAATCTGATGGAAATGTTAAAATTGGAGAAACAAAACCTGGCCGGAGTGAAACTGCCCACCAATCTACAATTACAAAAATGGCTGAAAATGACTCTGGAGATTCTAGGTAAAAATGATCTGGCTGGACGGCTGGAGCTAAATTATGTAGATAGAGAAGCAATCCGTAAAATTAATAAAGATTTCAGACACCAAGATAAAGTGACCGATGTGCTGTCATTTTCGTTTATGGGGGAGAATCGGTTCCCCAAGGATGACTTGGTCGGACAAATATTTTTAGAGCCTTTAACGGCAAAGAAACAAGCTGTTGAACATGGAGTTGATTGGAAGGATGAAATAGAATTCCTTTTTGTCCATGCTTTACTACATGTGTTTGGTTATGACCATGAAAAGGAGTTTGACTTTAAGGAGATGTATGGTCTACAGGCTCGCATAATGCCTGGTCCAAGGTGGGAGACCTTCGTAAACCAAATTTACCGAGAGAGTTTTGGCGAACGGGAAGTGTGACCAAAGTATCTTTAACTATGATTTCTTCAGATTTAATTTCGACGATTTGGGATTGATGGATTAAGAGAGTTTGCTTTTTCCATAAAAAAATCCTTTTTTGAACTGAAATACTGGCCAAGATAAAACGATTAGTATCTATACTGAAATCCTGGACTGTCCCCAGAAATGTTCCATTTTCAGTGCGGACCTTTTTGCCGATGAGAAAGGGCTGTTGGAATTTTAGTAATTTTTGAACCCGCACCAAATCGGCAGGGGAATGGAACTCATACTGTTGTCCAAGAGTCAGATAGTGTCGTTTCCAGGAAAGGATGTCCTGTGGTGAAAGCAAATGAGGCCCCTTTAAAGTAGTCTCTAAAGCCAAAATTCGACCATTGTCCGGATCAATCAGAAGCCGGGTAAGGCGGGTGATTAAATGCCCATCGCTATCATATACTTTGGAGCCAGGGATTTGATGGTAGGAAATATACATATGTATAGAATAGCGTGAATCTTCGGTTTAGGAAATTAGTTTGACTTGAGTGAGGGGTTACCTTAGAATTTTGGCGCTTTGTGCAGTCGGTTTCTAATTTTAAACAAGGCTAAAAACACTGTCGGGGTGTAGCGCAGTTGGCTAGCGCGCCTGGTTTGGGACCAGGAGGTCCAGGGTTCAAGTCCCTGCTCCCCGACCA